>CAMCXF010000010.1 GCA_945883235.1 Phenylobacterium deserti
TTTGAAGAGGTCGAAGAGCAGCTTCGCTCCGACCGATACCGGCGTTTCGCCCGCAAAGTCATGCCATGGCTGCTCGGTGCCGCTGCCGCAGCCTTGCTCGCGACCCTCGGCTACTGGGGCTTCAGCTCCTATCGCGACAGTCAGACCAGCAAGGCGTCGGACCAGTATGCCGAGGCCATAACGGCCTTTACAGGGAACGACCGGGCGCGCGCCAAGACCCTGTGGACCGCAGTCTCCCAGTCGAACGGCGGTGCCTACAAATCCTTGTCGCTTATGCATCTGGCCGCCCTGGCGCTCGACGACAAAAACCCTCAGGACGCGGTGCGGTTGTTTGATGAGGCAGCGAAGGCCGCGCCGGACGTTTTGATCGGCGACGCCGCCCGCCTCAAATCCGCCTTCGCGCTGCTGGACACCGCGCCCTTGAAAGAACTGGAGGGGCGCTTGAAGCCGTTGATGGAAGAAGGTCACCCTTATCGGGTGCAGGCGCGTGAAGCCCTTGCCTTTGCCAGGCTGAACGCCGGCGACATGGCCGGCGCGCGCGGCGACTTTGTTGTCTTGTCACAGTTGCTGGACGCGCCGCAGGGTGCCCAAGCCCGCGCTCAGGCGGCGATTGGCTTGATCGATTCCGGTGCAGCCAAGTCGGTGCCCGCCGTTGTCAAGCAAGCCGCAACCCTGCCGCCGCAGATCATGATGGATCCGGGTGCAATGCCGGGCGGTCCACCCCAGGCCGGCCCACCGCAGAATATACCCCAATGATGTCGCGCAGAACGATACTGCCCCTCATCCTGTTGGCTTCGCTGGCGACCGCTGGCTGCTCGACGATAGGGAACCTCAATCCATTCGCCAAGAAGGACGAGGGGCCCGCCGAGCTGGCAGGCGAAGGTCAGCGGATATCGATCATTCCGCCCGATCAGATTCTGGAGCCAGCTGCGGCGCTGAAGGGCGTCGATTTTTCTCTACCGCCTGCCGAGATAATTGCGGCATGGCCGTTGCCCGGTGGGACAGCGGAGCAAGCGGTCGGGAACATCGACACGGCCCCGAACCTGACGCTCGCCTGGCGTAAGAGTTTTGGCCAGGGTGCCAAGCGCGGCGGATATGTCACCGCCCCTCCGGTCGCGGCCGACGGCAAGGTCTTTGTCATGGACGCGGGGGGTCGCGTCGCGGCCATGGACGCCAGGACCGGCGCGCAGCTGTGGCGGACGCCAACCGATCCGGGTGACAACAAGCGTGATCGTCTAGGCTTTGGCGGCGGCGTCGCGTTTGCCAACGGAAAGCTCTACGTTTCCTCGGGATATCGTGAAGTCCTGCAGATGGACGCCAATACCGGCGTTGTTGGTTGGCGGGCGAAAACCAGCGAGGCCATCCATGGGGCTCCCACCCTGTCTGGCGGTCGCGTGTTTGCAGTGGCGATCGACAACACGCTGCTGACCTTTGACATGGCCACGGGTGGACCCGGATGGACCTATCAGGCGCTGTCGGAATCGGCGCGCATTCTGTCAGCATCCAGCCCGGCAATTTCGGGTGATACGGTCGTGGCGGCGTTTGGTTCGGGCGAGCTGGTGGCCTTGCGGACCGCCAACGGCAACGACCTGTGGAATGAGGCGCTTTCACGTGCCAGTCGCACCAGTGCCCTGTCCGAGATTCGTGATATTCCCGGGCGGCCTTCGATCTATCAGGGCGACGTCTTCGCGGTCAGCCATTCGGGTGTCTTTGCGGCGACCGATCTTCGCACCGGTCAGGCGCGCTGGAACCTGCCCGTTGTAGGCGTGACCCAGCCGCTGCCCGCGGGCGATGTGGTCTATGTTGTCTCCAAGACCGGCGACGTCATCTGTGCCTCGCGTGAGAACGGTCAGATCTTCTGGATGAAGTCGCTAAATGAAGGCTTCAAAGCCAAGAAAAAAGGCGGCGTCTTCGGTATCGGCGGTCAAAGGCAGAATCGGCCGATCTGGTCGGGTCCGCTGCTGGCCAATGATCGTCTGCTGATTGTGGGCCAGACCGGCGACATGGTCGTGCTGAATGCGAAAACCGGCGAGGAGATCAAGCGGATCAACCTCAATGGTGCGTCGATCACCTCCCCGATCGCCGTGGGCGATACGGTTTATGTGGTGACACAGGAAGCCGATCTGATCGCTATCCGATGATCAGACATGTAGAAGGCCACCATGGCGCTCAAGATCGCGATCGTTGGGCGGCCGAATGTCGGCAAGTCCACGCTGTTCAATCGTTTGGCCGGGCGCAAGCTCGCGATCGTTGACGACCAACCGGGCGTAACCCGCGACCGGCGTTTCGGCGTCGGCCGGCTGGGTGACCTCGACCTGGAACTGATCGACACCGCGGGCTTCGAGGATGTTACCGACGAGAGCCTTGAGGCCCGGATGCGGGCCCAGACCGAGCTGGCGGTGGACGAAGCTGACCTTTCCTTCTTCGTGATTGATGCTCGCGAAGGTGTGACGCCCGGCGACGAGATTTTTGCCGATGTCCTTCGCCGCAAGGGCAAAGCGGTATTGCTGCTTGCCAACAAGTCGGAGAGCAAGGCGTCAGACGCCGGCGTTCTCGACGCCTTCAGCCTGGGCCTGGGCGAACCCATTCCGATTTCGGCGGAACACGGCGAGGGCATGGCCGATCTCTATGCCGCTGTCGCGGCGCTGGCCTTTGAAGAGGATGACGAGGACGAGGACACTGCTGACAAGCACGTCAGCATTGCCATTGTCGGCCGCCCGAACGCTGGAAAATCGACGTTGGTGAACCGCCTGATTGGTGAGGACCGGCTGCTGACCGGGCCCGAGGCCGGGATTACGCGCGACGCCATTCCCGTGGACTGGATGTGGGATGGCCGCGCCATCCGACTGGTCGACACGGCGGGACTGCGGCGCAAGGCCAAGGTGCAGGCCAACCTCGAGAAACTGTCCACGCACGACTCGATCCGGGCGATTACCTTTGCCGAGGTTGTCATCCTGGTGATGGACGCCACCCACCCCTTCGAGACCCAGGATTTGCAGATTGCGGATCTAGTGGAACGCGAGGGCCGGGCCCTGGTGTTTGTGCTGGCCAAGTGGGACCTGGTCGAGGATCCGCAGGCCAAGCTTGCCGAACTGATCGACGAGGCCCAACGCCAGCTGCCGCAGGTGAAGGGCTCGCCCATCATCGCCTTGTCAGCCGAGACCGGGCGGGGCCTGGAGAAACTGATGCCGGCCGTCTTCAAGGCGCATGCGGACTGGTCGACGAAGGTGAAGACCCGCGACCTCAATGACTGGCTGAAGATGGCCGTTGAGCGCCATCCGCCGCCGTCCGTCGGGGGGCGACGCGTGAAGCCCAAATACATGGCCCAGACCAAGGCGCGTCCGCCGACGTTCGTGCTGTTCGCCAGCCGGGCCGACCAACTTCCGGATCACTACCGCCGCTATCTGGTGAATTCGATCCGCGAGAGCTTTGACCTTCCGGGCGTCCCGATCCGGCTCACGGTGAAGTCCAACAAGAACCCCTTCGCGGAGGGGGAAGAAAAGAGTGGGTCCGGCCTGACCCGGGCCAAGCCATCGGAGCGAAAGACAGGTCTTGCGGCCACCATCAGGCGTGCCGCCGCCACAAAGGCCAAGGACGGGGCCGAGGGAAAAGCCAAATTGTTTGGTCGGGCGAAGCCTCAGGGGCCAAAGGCCAAGCCGGGCAATCCGCGCGGTCGCGCGGCCAAACTGATCCGTCCCGGCGTCAAGCCGAAGCGAGCGTCCCGGCCGTCTTCCAGTCCGAAAAGACCACGCTAGCGGTCGGCAGACCCAGGTCGACCTGCGCCAATTCGAGGATCAGGGGTCCGATTTCCGAAGGGTCGGGCAGGGTAGCCGGATCTTCGCCGGGCATGGCCTCGGCGCGCATGCGGGTGCGCATGACCGCCGGGTCAAGCAGGACAGCACGGATATTCGTTTGTTCCAGTTCGTCAGCCCAGGTCCGCACCAGGTGCTCAAGACCGGCCTTGGTGACGCCGTAAGGCCCCCAGAAGGCCTTGGGGCGGATCGCGCGCCCGCTGGTCAGGAAGATGGCGCGAGGGTGCTCGGAAGCCCTTAGCAGGGGCTCGACGCTACGGATCAGGCGGTAACTGGCGGTCAGATTGACGGCGACGACGCGGTCCCAATCTTTCGGCTCAATATGTCCGACCGGGGTCATGGGCCCCAGGATGGCGGCGGCGTGGACCAGAATGTCCAGGCGTCCGAAGCGCTCATGGATGGCCTGGCCCAGCTGGTCGATGCCGTTGCCTTCGGCGATGTCCATCGGGACCAGGGTGGCGGGTTGGCCGGTGAGGCCGCGAATCTCGTCGTCCAGCGCTTCAAGCGCGCCGGGTGTTCGCGCGACGGCGACGATGTGGGTGCCGGCGGCGGCCAGCGCCAGCGCGGCAGCGCGACCGATGCCACGGCTGGCACCGGTCACCAGGGCGATACGATTGGAAAGGGGCAGGTCGGTCATAAGGCGGCCTCCTTAGCGGCTCTCTGCGGCGGTGTCAGGACGTTGCGCATAGTGTTGCGCGATGGCGGCGCAGACGATCAGCTGGATCTGATGAAAGATCATCAGCGGGATCAGGGCGACACCAGCCACGGCAGGGGTGAACAAGGCCGCCGCCATGGGTGCGCCGCTGGCCAGCGACTTCTTTGAGCCGCAGAAGATGATGGCGATCTGGTCGGCCTTGCTGAAGCCGAGAATGCGCGCGAGCCCAGCCGTGACCGCCAGGACGACGGCCAGCAGCACCACGCTCAGGATCACCATGCGCCCGATGTCTAGCGCGCCCAGCCGGTTCCAGACGCCCTCGACGACGGCACCCGAAAAAGCGGTGTAGACCACAAGCAGGATGGAGCCGCGATCCACTTTCGACAGGGTTTTGGCACGGGCGGAGACCCAGTTGCCGATCCAGGGCCGCAGAGCCTGGCCCAGCGCGAACGGCACCAGAAGTTGCAGCACGATGCTGCCCAGAGAGTTTCCGATCATGCCGCCCTCGGTATGGAGCAGCCAGGTCACCAGCAGTGGCGTCAGGAACACGCCCAGCAGGTTTGAGGCAGAAGCGGCCGCCACTGCAGCAGGCACATTCCCGCGTGCAATCCCCACGAAGGCTATCGAGCTCTGGATGGTGGAGGGCAGGCAGCCCAGGAAGACAATGCCGGCGGCCAGCGGCTGCGGAGTGATCGCGCCGGGCATCGCGGTAATCCCCAGGCAGAGCAGCGGGAACAGGCCGAACGTAGCCCCCAATACGACGAGATGCAGTCGCCAGTGCATCATGCCGCCAATCACTGCTTCGCGTGACAGGCGCGCGCCGTGCAGGAAGAACACCAGGGCGATGGCGGCTTTGGTGACCCATCCAAGCCCGATGGCCACCTCGCCCCGGGCGGGGAGGAACGAGGCCACCGTCGCGACCGCCAGAATCAGGACGAGGTACCAGTCCGGCTTCAGGCGCAACAGCAGCCCGGGCCTTTGTCCGCTCACGCGTCGACCAGGAACGAGAGTTGGCGCTCCACCACCTCGTTGCGGCCCTCGGCGATTTCCCGGTCCAGCAGACGTGTGGGGTATTCGCCGGTGAAGTAGTGGTCGGTATACTGTGGATGGACGGGGTCGCGGACGGCATCCATGGCCCAGTAGAGGCCGTCTACCGATAGATATCCCATGGAATCCACGCCCAGAATGCGCGTGATCTCTTCAATCGAATGATTGGCGGCGAGCAGTTTGTCGCGATCCGGCATGTCGATGCCGTAGTAGTCGGGCCACATGATTGGCGGTGAGGCGGAGCGCAGGTGCACCTCCTTGGCCCCGGCTTCGCGGACCATCCGCACAACACGAACGGAGTTCGTGCCACGGACGATGGAATCATCCACCAGCAGGACCCGTTTCCCCGCCAGGACAGCGCGGTTGGGCGAGAGCTTCATCCGTACGCTCAGTTCCCGCTCGCCCTGGGTGGGCTGAATGAAGGTGCGACCGACATAGTGATTGCGGATGATCCCCATCTCGAAGGGCACGCCCGCCTCCTGCGCAAAACCTAGGGCAGCTGGCACACCGCTGTCCGGCACGGGCACCACGACATCGATATCGGCCGGGCTTTCCTGGGCCAGTCGTCGGCCCATGCGCTTGCGTACGTCATAGACCGAGCGACCGTTCACGACCGAGTCGGGGCGAGCGAAGTAGACGTACTCAAAGATGCAGGGTCGGGCGCGCTGGGCGGGGAAGGGGTGGAAGCTGCGAACCCCGGTTTCGTCGATCACCACCATCTCGCCGTGCTCGATATCGCGAACGAAGGTGGCACCCACGAGGTCAAGGGCACAGGTCTCTGACGCCAGAACCGACTTGCCGTCCAGGTCACCCAATACAAGCGGCCGGATGCCGAGGGGATCACGAACGCCGACCAGCTTCTTGTTGGTAAGGGCGACCAGAGCATAGCCGCCCTCGATCTGCTGCAGGGCCTCGGTGAAGCGGTCCAGGAATTTGGCCCGACGCGAACGCGCAATGAGGTGCAGGATCGCTTCGGAATCTGAGGTTGACTGAAAAATGGCACCCTCGGCGACCAATCTGTCCCGAAGGCTCAGGAAATTGGTCAGGTTCCCGTTGTGGGCCAGGGCGATGCCACCAGCCTCCAGATCGGCGAACATGGGCTGGACGTT
This sequence comes from Phenylobacterium deserti, assembly GCA_945883235.1. Lineage (GTDB taxonomy): Bacteria > Pseudomonadota > Alphaproteobacteria > Caulobacterales > Caulobacteraceae > Phenylobacterium > Phenylobacterium deserti_A. Next base: position 6,624 of record CAMCXF010000010.1, read on the forward strand.
GCGCAGGAAACTGCCGCCGGCTGTGGAATAGCGGGTATGACCAATGGCGTGATGGCCAGGCAGGCGCTTGTTCAGGTCGCCGCCACCGAATGCGTCGCCGACGTAGCCCATGTGCCGTTCGGTATGAAACCGTTGCCCGTCGAAACAGGCGATGCCGCAGGCTTCCTGACCGCGATGCTGCAGGGCGTGCAGGCCGAGCGCGGTAAGGCCAGAGGCTTCCGGCACATCAAATACGCCAAAAACTCCACATTCCAGCCGCGGCGTGTCGTCGTCGGGGTCGCGCGGCTGCTGGGACCAGTGCTCGTGCGGCAGGGTCATCGAGAGCGCTCCGGGGCGTCGGGGTCAGCGGGTTGCTGCGCCTCGTAGCCCTCTGTCGTCGTTCTGTCACCTGATGCATCGCGAACGGCGCGATCGACGGCAGGTTTCATTCGTCCCGCGAGGTCCAGCCCCTGGGGCACAAGGTGCTCGAGCAGCCGACCCATATTGCCAGCCAGCGGCCAGGTGCGGGCACCGATAATCCACTTCGGTCTCTGATCTTCAGGCGTTGCAGCATTGAACGCGAGATAGAGTGCACCCAGTACAATCATCCCCCGTGCAAGCCCGATCAGGAGGCCAAGGGAGCGGTCGAGAAAGCCCAGCATCCGGGTATTCTGAACCTGCCGCGCGATGCCTGCGCCGATCAGCCGCAGCGCGATGAAGGTGACGATGAAAACGCCGACGAGGGCGGTTGCCGTGCTGAACCAGCCGGGTCCGACCATCTCACGGGCAAAGGGGGTGAAAACCGGAAGGCCGAACAAAGCGAGGCCGGCTGCCACGATCAGGGCGACCAGGGCAAACACTTCGCGAACCGCTCCCCGCGAAAAGCCGATAGCGGCCGAGATGCCCAGCAGCGCCAAGACGATGAAATCCAACTGGGTCATGGGGCGGCTACTCCCATGCGCCCTCACCAATCCTGCGAATGGCGTCGGACAGTCGGCCCACGCCGATCAGTGACAAACCGGCTGGCGCGTCGGCCCCCGTAGGCCCCAGCGCGCGTTTGAACCCGAGCTTTGCCGCTTCCTTCATGCGTCCGTCCATGCGGCTGACCGAGCGGACGTCGCCGGAGAGACTGATTTCGCCGAATACCACGCAGTCTTGCGGCAGAGCCTGATCCAATGCCGAGGATGCCAGCGCGGCGGCGGCGGCCAGATCGGCGGCGGGCTCCGAGATCCGCAAACCCCCGGCCACATTCAGATACACGTCGCGGTCGCCCAGGCCGAGCCCGCACCGTGATTCAAGTACGGCCAGCACCATGGCCAGGCGACCATTGTCCCAGCCGACCACGGCCCTTCGCGGGGTCCCGTAGGCGGATGGTGCGACCAGGGCCTGGATTTCCACCAGCACGGGACGAGAGCCCTCGATGCCGGCAAACACCGCCGCACCGGCTGCCCGCTCGCCTGAGGTGTTCAGGAACAGGGCCGACGGGTTTCTGACCTCTGCCAGTCCTTGATCTCCCATCTCGAAAACCCCGATTTCGTCGGTGGCCCCGAAGCGATTCTTGGCACCTCGCAGAATGCGGAAAGGATAGCCGCGCTCGCCCTCGAAGGAGAACACGGCGTCGACCATGTGCTCGACGACCCGAGGGCCGGCGATGGCACCTTCCTTGGTTACGTGGCCGACCAGCACCACTGCCAGACCGCGCCTTTTCGCCAGACGAACCAGTTCCTGACAGGCGGCGCGCACCTGGGTGACGGAGCCCGGGCCGGCCTCGTGGGCGTCGCTCCACATGGTCTGGATGGAATCGATCACTACCAGGTCGAAAGGTTCAGCCTTCAGACCATCCACGATTGCGCGCAGCGAGGTCTCGGCGGCCAGTCGTACGTTGGCGTCGGCAAGGCCCATCCGCTGTGCGCGGGCACGGACCTGTTCCACGGCCTCTTCGCCCGAGATATAGGCACAGCGAGCACCGCGCCGGGCGGCGCTGGCAGCCACCTGCAACAGCAGGGTTGATTTGCCGACACCCGGATCGCCCCCCACGAGGATGGCGGAACCCGGAACGATGCCGCCGCCGCAGACCCTGTCCCACTCATCGACCCCGGTGGCGATGCGGGGCGGGGCTGGGGTGGTCTCGTCCAGCCCTTCGAAGGCCAGATGAACCTTCCGGGTCGACTTGGTGAGTTTCAGCGCCCCAGGAGGCCCGCCGGAAATCTCCTGCACCAGACTATTCCAGGCATTGCAGGCCGGGCACTGGCCGGACCACTTCGTCTGGACGGCACCGCAGGACTGACAGGTGTAGGCGGCACCGTCGCGGGCCATGAGGTCTTCCTGATTCGTATGAGCCTGACCTTAGCGTGCCTGACGTGCGGGGTCTGTGCGATGGCGCAACATGAGCGTAGGCTGTTGTTGTCGGGGCAGGCAGACACAAGGGCTGGGTAACACACATGACCACGATTGAGCCAGGCGCTACCGGCGCGAACCTGTTGGCCAGGGTAAAAAGCCTGCTGCTGCAGCCCACCGCAACCTGGGACGAGATCGACCGGGAGCCGGCAACATTGAACGGGCTGATGAAGGGATATGTGGCCCCGCTGGCGCTGATCCCGGCGGTCTGCACGATGTTGGGGCTGCTGGTGTTCGGGGCCGGGGTCGGCTTCGGCGGCTTCGGCGTGAGTGTGCGGTTCTCGCCGGTCTATCTGATCAGCCAGGCCGTCCTGACCTATGCGCTGAGCCTGGGCATGGTGTTCGTCATGGCGGCGATCATCGATGGTCTCGCGCCCAGCTTCGGCGCGGCCAGGGATCGGGTCCAGGCGTTCAAGGTGGCAGCCTATGCGCCGACGGCCTCGTGGGTGGCCGGCGCGTTCATGCTGTTGCCAGCTTTGGGGATTGTCTCCCTGCTTGGCGGAATCTACAGCCTCTTCCTGCTCTACAAGGGCTTGCCGAAGCTGATGAAGGTGTCGAAGGAGCGCGAGGTCTCGTATTTCGCCGTGGTCCTGGTGGCGGCAATCGTGGTCAGTCTGGTGATCGCCATGTTGGTCTCGAGCGTGCTGGGTCTGTCAGGAGTTTCCCGGATGGGTGCTCCGGCGGCGATCAGCGGCCAGGTCAATATTCCGGGTCAGGGGTCGGTCGATCTGGCCAAGCTGGCGGCAGCCGGCAAGGCGGTCGAGGCAGCAAGCAAACAGATCGAGAGCGGAGAAGGCCCGCCTGCCACGGACCCTGACGTCCTCAAGACTTTCTTGCCGGCGTCCATCGGTGGATTCACCCGGACCGAAATCAGTTCCTCGTCTGGAGGTGTTGGCGGCATGTCAGGTTCAGGAGCCGAAGGCCGCTACACGCGCGGAGACGCCCAGATGACCGTGGAAGTCCTGGATCTGGGTGCAGCCGGCGCGCTGGCCGGCATGGCTGGCGCGTTCAATGTGAAATCGTCCAAGGAAACCTCCACCGGCTACGAAAAGGTCGGCAAGGTGGATGGCCGATTGACCCAGGAGCAGTACGACAACGCCTCGAAGCACGGGGAATACAGTGTGCTGGTTGCCGACCGCTTCATGATCCAGGTCAAGGGCGACGCCGTGAGCATGAATGAGCTGAAGTCCGCCGTGAGCGCCGTCGGGACCGCGCGGCTGGAAGGTATGGCCAAGGGCAGCTGACTAGATCGACGCGCCGACAAAAGTCCGTTCGGCGCGTGTGCTGAGTCGGATCAGGATTTCGTGCGCCACAGTTCCGGCAGCGGTTGCCACATCGTCCAGCAATGCGTGCGGCCCCAGCAATTCGACCGGATCGCCGACCTCGGCCTGACCCTCGCCGAGGTCGATGACCAACAGGTCCATGTTTACCGCCAGTAGCGGGCGAAGTGCGCCGGCAACCCAGGCTTGGCCGCGCCCCATGGCCGCACGGATAATGCCGTCGGTGTAGCCAGCGGCCACCAGGGCGATCCGCATGGGCCGATCCGCCGTGAAACCGGAACCGTAACCAACGCGGTCGCAGATCTGGAGCGCGCGGATGTCCAGGATCGGGGCGGTCAGGGTGGCAACGGCTTTCAGGCGCGGGTCGGGCCGTTCCTCCGGTCCGCCGCCGAACAGGCTGATACCGGCGCGGATCATGTCGTGGCGATAGTCGGCGCCCAGGAAGGCCCCGGCGGATGCGGCCAGACTGGTGCGGACGCCCGGGAAGAGCGCGATAGCTTCGTGAAAACGCGCGAGTTGCTCGATATTGCGGGCCTCGTGGGGATCTGTGGCCGAGCCCAGGTGGCTCATGATCAGGACGATCCGCAGGTTTCCCGGGTATCCCGGCGCGGCGATCAGTGTGCGAGACTCGGCCAGAGACAGCCCCTGGCGGTTCATGCCGGTATCGACCTGAAGTGCTACCTCAAGGCCGCCCGGCTTTGCCGAAAGGTCCATTGCGACTTTGGCCTGGGCAAGGGTGGCGATCACAGGGGTGAGAGCAGCGGCCGCCAGCCGCCCGGCGGTTCCGGCCACCAAGCCATCCAGAACGTAGATCGTCGCGTCACGACCCGCCAATTCGGTGCGCAGAGCCTCACCCTCGGCAACGCGGGCCACAAAAAAACTACGGGTTCCTTCGGCGTGGAGATGGCGTGCAACAGGGCCGGCACCCAGTCCGTAGCCATCGGACTTTACGACCGCCGCGATCTCGGCACCGGGGGCTTCGGCGGCCAGCACCGCGCGATTGCAGGCCAGTGCGTCGAGGTCGATGGTCAGGCGCGCGCGGTCGGGCGAGGTCATGTCCGCCTATTGCGGAACTGAGCGCCGATTGTCACGCCCCGGATGCGACAGGCGGCGCAGGTCGGGCCCGCGCCGCCATCGCAATCTACCAGTTCAAAGCCACGCGGCCGTAGACGTAACGGCCTGAACGTCCGAACGGCGCATAGTTCGAGAACGGGGTGTTCGAGGTGGTGTTGAGCGCAAACGGCGTCCGTGTCGGATAGGCATCAAAGACGTTGTCCGCACCCAACGAAAGCCGCACGCGCTCACTGACGTCCCAGCGGGCCTCCATGTCAACCACAGCGCGCGCCTTGAGCGTCAGGTCGTTGGCTGCCGTGGTGCCCGGGCTCAAAACCTCGCCATAGCGGGTTGCGCGCAGGGTGGCACCGAAGGGGCCACGACTCCAGTCCACCGAGCCCGTGATCTTCGAGTCCGGCGAACCTTCCTCGAACGTCAGGACATTGATCCGGTCAAAGAGCACCGGGGCTGGGGTCAGCGCGGCGAGCTGGGCCGTGACGGGGACCTTGGTCACCTTGGTGGAGTTAAAGTTCGCCGCTGCGGTGAAGGCGAAGCTGCCTATGTCATCGGTCGTCAACTTGTAGTTGGCGATGATGTCGACGCCCTTGGTGGTAGTGTCGACGCCGTTGATGAAGAAGCGACCCCCACCGATGCCAACGAAGCCTCTCGACTGAAGAAAGGCCCGGACGTTCGCCTGGGTCAGGTTTTCGGAAAGTACGATCCGGTCCTCGACCTCGATGCGATAGGCGTCGATGGTCACATTGACCGGGCCAAGCCGCACCACTGTGCCCAGCGCAAAATTGGTAGACTTCTCTGCATCCAGAGGTTTCGCGCCAAGCGCCGCAGCCACTGAGTTCGTGGCGGGGAAGGTCGTTATGTCGAACGGCACACCGTTGATGAAGTTCGTCGACGTGGCGGTGAAGAACTGCTGCTGCAGGGATGGTGCCCTGAAGCCGTTCTGGATGGACCCGCGAAGGGCGAAGTTCTCGGTGACATCGTAACGAGCCGCGACCTTGCCAGTGACTGTCTCGCCGAAATCCGAATAGCTTTCGCCGCGGACGGCAGCCGACATCAGAAGTTTTTCGGTGAGGTTGGCTTCAAGGTCGAGGTAGACGCCCACCGAAGTGCGGTCTTTGTCGACTTCATTTTCCGGGCGGAATCCGGGGAAAACCTGGGCCCCGGACGGGGTCGGTGCGCCGTTCAGCAGAACGCCGCCATTGCGGTAGGAATCAGGCTCCCCCGCATTGATCCGGTAGCCTTCGCGGCGCAGTTCAATGCCCGCCGCGACGTTCAGGGGTTTTGCCAGGCCTGCATCGAACGTCCGGACGCCGGAGACGTTGGCGACGAGTTGGTTGTAGTCGAAGCCACCAGCGTCAAACACCGTCTTGCTGCTCGGGCCGATGGATCGGTTCAGCGTGTCGCGGATTATGAAGTCCATGCTGTTGGCACCATAGACCAGCGACGTGTCCATGCTCCATCCGCCCAGGGTCCAGGTGCCGCCGCCGCCGACCGAGAAATCCTCGACCTCGGGGTTGATCAGCGGCAGGAAACCGTTGGGGTAGATCGCGATGATATTGCGATCATCCAGTGCACGGCGAAAGAAGCCGGCCGAGGTCGAATCCCGGTTCTGATAGCTGGCCCAGCCGTAGAGGCTGGTCGTGTCGCTGAGGTCGTACCCTGCGTTTGCGAAGGCGGTGTACTGGCGGATGTCAGGCTCGCCGTACCACGCATTGTAGCGGTCGAATGTTGCCTCGCGCGTGTCGAACGCGCCGCCGACCAGTGGGTATTGTTGACGCCAGTCTGGGGCGGTACGAATGGTCTTCTTCTGGTCCAGAATTTCCCCAGCCAGGGTCAGGAAACCGTCCTCACCGAGCGGGAGGCCGATCCAGCCATTGATGTTGGCGGTCTCGCCATCTGTGCGGTCATACTTGGCCTTGTCGGCGACGGTGAAGTTCGCGCCCGCCGGGGTTGGCGCGACCAAGGTGCTGACGTTCGTAACCCGGGCACCATAGGTAGCCGTGATTCCGCCGCCGCTGCGCGCTTCGCGCAGACGCAGGTTCAACACGCCGGCAATAGCATCTGAACCGTATTGTGCCGACGCGCCGTCGCGCAGGACCTCGATCGACTGGACGATCGCTGAGGGAATGGTGTTGAGATCGACGGCAGATGAGCCGCGTCCGATGGTGCCGTTTACGTTCACGAGGGCGGCCGAGTGACGGCGCTTTGAGTTCACGAGGACGAGTGTCTGGTCGGGGGAGAGGCCGCGAAGTGTCGCAGGACGGATTGTGTCGGTGCCGTCGGCAAGGCCCGGGCGGGGGAAATTGAACGAGGGTAACGCAATGGACAATGCCTGGTTCAGCTCACTGACCCCAACCTTGCCGAGGGCGTCCTGGCTGATCACGTCCACAGGTGCCAGCGACTCTAGGCGGGTACGCCCCTCGGTACGGGTGCCAGTGACAACCAATTCCTCGACGTCGGTCGTGGAGGATGTCTGGGCGGCCGACGATGTTGCCAGCAAGCTCACCGCAGACGCGGCGGCAAACAAAATATGTTGAGTTTTCATGGAACATCCCTTGGGGCCGGCGGGGAAATGCCTCGTCGGGCCACCACCTCGGGTACCTAGGGCGTCACATCATTGATGCAAATGACAATTCTGCAACACTGTCAAAAAGAACGGCGCGGGAGATGCCCCCGCGCCGCCTTTCTCTCAAAGATCTGAACGCGAACTAGCTGTCGGAGCGCTCGAAGTCCACGTGGGTACCGGCCCCGCCTTCAAGCATGTCGGCGGCTGCCTGTTCGTCAGCGGCGCGATCTTCCTCGAACTGGGAGTTGATCACGTTTTCGCCGCGTGCCTGACGCTCGGCTTCGTCCTGGCTGCGCGCGATATTCAGCGTCACTGTGACGGTGACTTCCGCATGCAGTCGGACTTTCACTTCGTGCCGGCCAAGGGTCTTGATGGGCTTGTCGAGGGCGACCATGGCGCGTTCGATCTTGCCGCCTTCGGCATTCACGGCGTCGGCCACGTCACGCCCTGAAACTGACCCATAAAGCTGGCCGCTTTCGCCAGCCTGACGGATCAGGATATAGGAGGTGCCGTCCAGGGTTCCACCGGTCTCGCCGGCAGCTTCCTTGGCTCTGGCGTTGCGTGCCTCAATGTCGGCGCGCTGGGCGTCGAACACTTTCATATTGGCAGCATTGGCGCGAAGCGCCTTGTGGCGGGGAAGCAGGAAGTTGCGGGCGTAACCGTCTTTGACCACGATCACGTCGCCGAGGGCACCACGGCCCTCAACGCGCTCGAGCAGAATGACTTTCATGAGCTGAGCCCTTCCTTACTTCACGACGTAGGGGAGGAGTGCCAGGAAGCGCGCGCGCTTGATGGCCCGGGCCAGTTCGCGTTGCTTCTTGGCCGACACAGCGGTGATCCGCGACGGCACGATCTTGCCACGCTCGGAAACGTAGCGTTGAAGAAGCTTCACGTCCTTGTAGTCGATCTTCGGTGCGCCGGCACCCGAGAACGGGCAAACCTTGCGGCGGCGGAAGAAGGGGCGGCGTTGGCCACCGGCGGCAGCGCCGGCAGCGGGCGCGGCGGAGGTTTCGTCAGTCATAGCGAGGGCCTCCCTTTCTTAAAACTGAGGTGCGTCATCGCGGCGTTCGCGGTCGCGATCGCGGCGGGCGAGAACCGGTGAAAGCTCGAGGTCGAGCTCTTCCACACGAATGGTCATGTAGCGCAGCACGTCTTCATTGATCGACAGCTGGCGTTCCATTTCCTTGACGATGTCCGACGGCGCGTCGATCGACAGGAGGGAATAGTGACCCTTACGGTTCTTCTTGATCCGGAAAGTGAGGTTGCGCAGGCCCCAGTATTCGATCTTGGCGACTTTGCCGCCGCCTTCTTCGATGAGGTGCTTCAGCGTGTCGTTCAACGCTTCGGCCTGCTGCGGTGAGATATCCTGCCGCGAGATAACGACGTGTTCGTATAGTGCCATCTGTCCTCTTCCGTTGTGGAGGGCGGCGTGGCCGTCGGCGGAAGTCCGACAGCCACGATGGATCTCTGGCGCGGCGGGCAGGGCGTTTCCGACCTGATTGCGCTCCGCGAGAGACCGCCTTCCGTGAAGAGGCGGGCAGATAAGGGAAAACCCCCGTTCCGGCAAGGCAATTCGCCCGCGCCAGGTGACCTGCGCCAGGCGAGGAGCGCCTAACGTTTCGTTTTGAACGCCTTCACCGCGCCAAGGGTCTGCGCGACATGCTCGGAAGGGTCGAGCTTGGAATAGGTGTGCAGGACCTCACCCTTTGGCGAGATTACGTAGGATGTGCGGTCCGACCAGTCGGGTCTGGCAGCCAGAACCGCGTCATACTGCCGCGCAATCTTTGCACCTAGATCAGCGGCGACGGGGAACTTGCCGGAGCATTTGTCCGCGTCGGCCGAGATCTGCTGCAGCTTGTCGAGCTTGCCGGCGGTGACGCCGATCACGGTGGCTCCATTGGCGACGAACTGCGGCATCGCGTCGGCAAACATCTTGGCTTCAAGATTGCAGCCCGCCGTATCTGCCGCCGGGAAGAAATAGAGTACCACCGGCCCCTTCTTGCGGGCCTCTGCGAGGGAGAAGGTCAACGCCTTGCCCGCCTGAAAACCCGGTGCGGTGAAGTCTGGTGCCTTGTCGCCTGCCTTGAGCGCAGCAAATGCCGGGGTCGTAACGATGGCAGCGGCGGCCAGGGCGATCAGGATAGGCTTCATGGGATGGTGTCCTCGGACAGTGGCGGGTTCGGTGCAGCTAGATATCGTGTTTCGGAATACAGGTGTAGCGAGGACTGTTCGTCAGCCAGCGTGAAATGTCGACACCTTAGCCATTGGGCCGGACCATAATCTTGACGTGCGCTTCCGGGTCACCGAGGTCCCGGAAGGCACCGGCAACGCCATCCAGATCGACACCGGCCGTCACCAGTCCGGTCACATCAATCACCCCCTCCGCAATCCGGTGTAGCGTCAGGGCGAATTCCTCCGGCGTGTAACCCAGCACGAAGGTCAGTTCGATTTCCTTGGTGATGGCGATGGCGGGCTCGATCCTGTCGGTCTCCATGCAGACGCCGGCCACGACGATCTGGCTGCCGGCGGGTGCCGCTTCGATCAGGGACTGCAGAATGCCGGGTGAGCCTACACACTCGAAGACTACCGGCCTGCCAAACGTCTTGCCCATCATTCGGGCCATGCTTTGCGCGGCGCGGGCGGTGGGGACGCCGAAACCCTCCCAGCGGGCGTGAGGGCTTTCGACGGCGGGATCGATAATGATATCGGCTCCCAGTCGCTCGGCGGCGGCGCGACGGCGCGGGGAGTAGTCGCACGCGATGACCGGGCCGTGGCCATTCGCCTTCAGTCCGGCGATCACGGCCAGGCCTACCGGACCGCATCCCAATACAAGAGCGACTGAATCTGCATCGAGGCGCGCCTTGGCGACAGCGTGGGCTCCGACCGCGAAGGGCTCGGTCATGGCGGCGCTATCGGTCGGCAGACCGTTTGGCACGGGCAGCAGCAGGGATTCGCTGAGGATCATCCGCTCGGCGAACCCCCCGGGAAGGCGGTTGGAGAAGCCCAGCGCCTCCACCCCGGTCGCCGTCAACGTCAGCGGCATCGACACCACCCGAGCGCCAGCCTTCAGGACGCGCGACGTTCCGGGGCCAAAATCCAGAATCTCGGCGCAGAACTCGTGGCCGAAGACAGTATCTGCTGTGGGATCAAAGCCTCCGGCACCCATGCCGGCGTTGCCGCGTCGGGTGGTTTCGACCATGTGCTCCATATGGTGAAGCGAGTGGAGGTCAGAACCGCAGATCCCGCAGGCTAGCGTCTTGACCAACACCTGTCCCTTAGCCGGCGCGATTTCCGCGATTTCATCGCACACCAGGCGCTTGTCGCGGCGGATCACGGCTCTCATGGATCGTCTCCCGGCTTCGTCGGCTTGTCGTTGTCGTTGGTATCCCCTAACGCTCGCGCCTTGGAATCACCAGAGAGCGGAGCCGCGCTCATGAGCCTTGCCTTCATTTTCCCCGGCCAGGGCAGTCAGGCCCTTGGCATGGGCCAGGAACTCTCTCAGGCCTTCGCCTCGGCGCGGGAGGTGTTCCAGGAGGTCGATGACGCCCTCGAACAGAAGCTCTCGATTCTGATGCGCGACGGTCCGGAGGATCAATTGACCCTCACCGAAAACGCCCAACCGGCGCTGATGGCGGTCAGCATGGCGGTGATGCGCACGCTGGAGCGGGAGTTTGGCGTGGGCATCGAGCGCGCCGCGTTCGTGGCCGGTCATAGTCTTGGCGAATACTCGGCCCTGGCAACTACAGGCGCGATCAGTCTCGCGGAGACAGCACGCCTTTTGAAACTGCGGGGACAGGCGATGCAGCGGGCCGTGCCGGTGGGTGAGGGGGCCATGGCGTCATTGATCGGCCCCAAGGCCGATGTGGCGCTGGCGGAAGAGGCAGCCAGGGCCGGGTCAGCGGTTGGTGTCTGCGTGGTCGCCAACGACAATAATCAGGGCAATGTGGTGATCTCGGGTGCCAAGGCCGCGGTCGATCTCGCGATCGAGAAGGCCAAGGAACTGGGTGCCCGGGCGATCTTGCTCAACGTGTCTGCCCCATTCCATTGTCCCTTGATGCAGCCGGCGGCTGAGGAGATGGCACGCGCGCTGGCCGAGGCGACCATCCTGGCCCCCAGAGCGCCGGTTGTCGCCAACATCACGGCCCAGCCCACCAATGACCCTGAGACTCTGCGCCGACTGTTGATCGAGCAGGTGACCGGACGGGTGCGTTGGCGGGAGACCATGACCTGGATGGCGGGGGCCGGCGGCGTCACGCGATTCGCCGAGGCCGGCGCGGGCAAGGTGCTGTCGGGCATGGTCAAACGAATCGCGCCCGACGCCGAGGCCGTGGCGCTGAACGTACCGGCTGATCTGGAAGCCTTCGCAAAATCTCTTTGAGGCGATGAACATGTTCGAACTGACCGGCAAAACCGCGCTCGTCACCGGGGCGACGGGCGGTATCGGGGCCGAGATCGCCAGAACCCTGCACGCCCAGGGGGCCCATGTGGTGCTTTCGGGAACGCGGGAGGCGGTGCTGCAGGAGCTGGCCGCCAGTCTCGGCGGGCGGGCGTCTGTCGCGGCGGCGAACCTGGCGGATGCCGCCGCGGTTGATGGTCTGATTGCCGCAGCTGAAGCCGCAGCGGGCGCACCGATCGATATTCTGGTCGCCAACGCCGGCATCACCAAAGATGGATTGCTGTTGCGGATGAAAGACGAGGACTGGGAGACAGTCCTCAAGGTCAATCTTGAGAGCTATTTCCGGCTCAGCCGCGCGGCGGTCAAGGGCATGATGAAGCGGCGCTCCGGCCGGATCATCGGCATCACCTCGGTCGTTGGTGTGATGGGCAACCCAGGGCAAACAAACTACGCGGCCTCGAAAGCTGGAATGATCGGCTTTTCCAAGGCTTTGGCTCAGGAGGTGGCCACAAGGGGCATCACTGTGAACTGTGTCGCGCCCGGATTTATCGAGAGCCCGATGACGGACGACCTGACTGAAGCCCAGAAGACCCAGATCCTGACCACAATTCCTACCGGCCGTCTGGGCACCGGGTCAGAGATCGCTGCAGCCTGCGCCTATCTGGCGTCGGATGCCGCCGCCTACGTCACCGGCCAGACCCTGCATGTGAACGGCGGGATGGCGATGATCTGAGGCTCGCCAGTCCGGAGGGAACATGCTACCCGGCAACCGGATTTGAACACCCAAGGCGACAGTTGACTTCACAGCCGCCGTCGTTGAGACAAAGACCTGACCAAGCCCTGAGGGACCTACTAAAATGTCCGACGTCCTAGAACGTGTCCGCAAAATTGTGATCGAGCACCTCGACGCTGACCCCGAGAAGGTCACGGAGAAGGCCAGCTTTATCGACGACCTCGGTGCCGACAGCCTCGACAACGTCGAGTTGGTCATGGCGTTTGAAGAAGAATTCGACATCGAGATTCCGGACGACGCGGCGGAGCATATCCAGACCGTCGGCGATGCCGTGAAGTTCATCGGCGAGAAGCTGGGCGGCTAAGGCTGTTCGGTATCCACGTACCGCATTTGAACCCCGCCGTGTCCCTCGGTTCGACCCGAAGGCGCGGCGGTTTCGTTTTTGAGGCAGGCCCATGCGTCGAGTCGTCGTCACCGGCATCGGGCTCCTGACCCCGCTGGGGCAGGGGACCGAACATACCTGGAAAAAGATCCTGGCCGGCGAGTCCGGCGCAGGAAGGATCAGCGCCTTCGACGTTGACGGCTGGGCCTGTCAGGTCGCCTGTGAGGTGCCACGTGCTGACGGCCAGGGCGGTGGCGGTCCTGACATCGCGGGCAGCTTTGACCCCGATCAGACGATGTCGGCCAAGGATCGCCGGCGGGTTGATGACTTCATTCTGTATGGCATCGCCGCGGCCGACGAGGCCGTGCGTGATTCGGGCTGGGTTCCCGAGACCGACGAGGATCGCGAACGCACCGGGGTGATGATCGGCTCGGGCATAGGGGGTCTGGGCACCATTGCGGCGACCGCGATTCAGCTGCACGAGAATGGGCCGCGCAAGGTCAGCCCGTTCTTCATTCCGTCAGCCCTGATCAACCTAGTGTCAGGACAGGTTTCGATCCGCCACGGTTTCAAGGGGCCAAACCATGCGGTGGTCACCGCCTGCGCAACCGGGGCCCATGCCATCGGCGATGCCTGCCGGATGATCAAATACGGCGACGCCGATGTGATGGTTGCCGGGGGAGCAGAGGCCAGCGTGGTGCCGGTGGGTATCGCCGGGTTCATCGCCTGCCGCGCCATGTCCACGGACTTCAACGAGACGCCGCAGAAGGCCAGCCGACCCTACGACAAGGACCGCGATGGGTTTGTCATGGGCGAAGGGGCCGGCATCGTGGTGGTCGAGGAGCTGGAGCACGCCCTGGCGCGCGGGGCCAAGATCTATGCCGAGGTGATCGGCTACGGCATGGCCGGCGACGCCTACCACATCACCGCGCCAGCCGAAAACGGCGACGGCGGTTTCCGCGCCATGAAGGCGGCGATCAAGGATGCGGGCATCGACCCCTCTGAGATCGACTATATCAATTCGCATGGCACCTCGACGCCGCTGGGTGACGAGATTGAATTGCGGGCAGTGGAAAGGTTGCTGGGCGAAAGCGTCGCCGGCATGACCATGAGCTCAACCAAGGGCGCGACGGGTCACTTGCTGGGTGCCGCGGGTGCCATCGAGGCGGCGTTTGTCTGCCTGGCGATCCGCGACCAGATCGCGCCGCCAACCATCAACCTGGACAACCCCTCGGTTGAAACTGACATCGACCTTGTGCCGCATAAGGCCAAGCCGATGGCGATCAATGTGGCGCTGTCGAACAGCTTCGGCTTTGGCGGCACCAACGCCTCGGTACTCTTCAAGCGTTACACATGAGCCGACGCCGGCTCAGCCGCCGCGCGGCCGGCGGGGGCGCGGCGATTGCGCTGGGGCTGGCCCTGCTGCTGGCTTTGGGCTGGGCGTGGACCTACGTCGGCCCGGGCCCCGGCGCGCGGTCGGGAGATGTAACGCCTGTTATCCTAGAGGCAGGCTCAGGCGTAGGTCAGATCGGCCAGTCGTTGAAGGATGCCGGGGTGATTTCCTCGGCCGCCGTGTTCACGCTGGCGACACGGCTGACCGGCGCGGGGGCTAAGCTCAAGGCCGGAGAGTACGAATTTCCGTCCGGCGCTTCCATGCGACAGGTTTTGGGCGACATTCGCGATGGCAAGACAGTCCGCCGCCAGATCACTATTCCCGAAGGCTGGACCAGCGGGATGGTGTGGGACGCGGTAATGGCGAAGGCGGAGCTGACCGGTTCGGTCGAGATACCGCCGGAAGGCGCGCTTTTACCGGATACCTACCGGCTGGAGCGTGGCCAGACGCGTGCGGCGGTGATCCGGCGCATGAGTGATGCACGCGACAAGGCGCTGGCCGAACTCTGGGCGGCGCGACAGTCAGGGTTGCCGCTTGCGACGCCTCAGGACGCTGTCATCCTGGCGTCGATTGTCGAGAAGGAGACCGGCGTCGCGTCGGAGCGTCCGCGTGTTGCCGCGGTTTTTGTGAACCGCCTGCGCCTTGGCATGGCACTGCAGAGCGATCCGACCATCATCTACGGGATCACCAAGGGGCGACCCTTGGGACGGGGGATACGCGCCTCGGAACTGGCCGCGATTGGGCCGTACAACTCGTACAGGGTGACCGGCCTGCCACCGACGCCGATCGCCAATCCGGGGCGCGAGGCCCTTGCCGCTGTGCTGAACCCGCCAATGACGGACGAGTTGTTTTTTGTGGCCGACGGCACCGGTGGACACGCCTTCGCCCCGACCTATGAGGCGCACAAACGCAATGTCGCCCGGTGGCGCGAGATCGAGCGACAGAAAGCGGTGGAGGCGAAATAGATGCCGATTTCGGGGATGACAGGGTTCGGGCGGGCCGAGGGCGCGCACGGTGCGTGGACCTGGGCGGTCGAGGCGCGCAGCGTGAACGGGCGGAACCTGGAGACGCGGTTCCGGGGACCGCCGGGATTTGATGGTCTTGAAAGACTGACCCGAGAGGGCGCGCAGTCCCGTTTCCAGCGTGGCAACATCACCGTGGGGGTTCAGGCCAAACGCACCGAAGGCGCAGGCTCGGTGCGGATCAATCACGATCAGATCGAACGCTATCTGGCGGCGGGGGCGGCTTACATCGGCGAGGGACGGGTTCAGCTGCCACGGCTGGATGGGCTGCTGGCGTTGCGCGGCGTGATTGAGGCGGAGGACGCCGGACTGGAGCCGGGGGCCGTGGCCGAACTTGAAGCCGCCATGGGCGTTTCCATAAACGCGGCAATGGATGGCCTGCTGGCGTCTCGTCGGGGTGAGGGTGCTGCGCTGTTGCCGGTGCTGGGCGGGCAGGTGACGCGGATCGGCGACTTGACGCTGCAGGCAGGTAATGTTGCGGCGGGACAGCCGGCGGCGTTGAAGGCCCGCTATGAGGCACGTCTGACGGAATTAGCAGCGGATGCGGCGTCACCCGAGCGGATCCTGCAGGAAGCCGCGGCGATGGCGGTGAAGGCCGATGTTCGCGAAGAACTGGACCGACTGGCCGGCCACGTCGCTGCGGCTAGCGAGCATCTGGCCACGGACGGGGCCGTTGGCCGCAAGCTGGACTTCCTGACGCAGGAGTTCATGCGTGAAGCCAACACGCTATGCTCAAAATCGACCCTGCCGGCCTTGACCACCCTGGGCCTCGACCTAAAGGCCACGATCGAGCAGTTTCGCGAGCAGGTGCAGAATGTGGAATAGTGCCGTGCTGAATGCATGCTCCCTTTCGAGTGGCAGGACCTAGATGACCGTTGATGATCATTCCAAGCCCTGGGAAACCACCCGTCGAGGCCTGCTGTTTCTGGTCTCCAGTCCTGCGGGGGCCGGCAAAACGTCGCTCACTCGACGGTTGGTGGCTGACCATTCGGACCTGACACTATCTATATCGGCTACGACCCGGCCCCCACGGCCGGGCGACGAGGAAGGCCGCGAGTATTACTTCAAGACCCGCTCGGAATTTGATCGGATGATCGCCGACGGCGATTTCCTGGAATGGGCCGTAGTAAATGGCCAGTTCTACGGCACTCTGAATGCGCCGGTGATGGCGGCTTTGGAAGCCGGTCACGACGTCCTCTTCGACATCGACTGGCAAGGCGCCAAGCAGATCGCGGAGAAAGCGCCGGATGACAGCGTGCGCGTGTTCATTTTGCCGCCCGTCTGGGACGACCTCGAGCGACGCCTGCGCGCCCGCGCCCAGGATACGGAGGAAACAATCACCCAGCGGCTGGCTCTGGGTCGTGAGGAGATCGTTCACTGGGCGGCCTACGACTATGTGATCGTGAACAAGAATTTCGACCGGGCTTACGCCGACCTCGGCCACATCTATCGCGCCGAACGAATGAAGCCGGGCCGGAACCCGTGGTTGCCGGACTTTGTGGAAGGGTTGCTGGCAGAGAACCTAGAGGTGCCCGAATTCGTGCCAGCGCCGCGAACGGCAGGCCGGTTGGTCCAGAAATAGAGGCGGGACAGGTCCTGGATCCCGGACACGCGAGCGTGGTCTAAAATATTGCAGGCCAAGAAAATCCATGACCCGGTATGGGGACCCGATCTATACCGCGCCGCACCATAACGCTGAACGGCTATCGACATGCCGGATCGCGGGCCAGGATAGCCGTTTCGAATGTTGATCCCGATCGTTCTTATGGCCGCTGCGGTACCGCAGGCGGCGGAACTCGCGGTCGTCGCGCCGGAGCCCTCCGAGCGGGGTACGCTGGCGTTTCCAGCCGGTTTCTTCGCCGAAACCCAGCCGACCAGCGCCTACGACATGGTCATCCGGGTGCCGGGCTTTACCTTCGACAAGGGTGCGAGCGTGCGTGGTCTGTCCGGAGCCGGTGGCAACGTACTGATCGACGGACAACCACCTGTGTCAAAGGGTGATGGCCTGGACGAAATTCTCAAACGCATTCCCGCAAGTTCGGTGGAGCGGCTGGATCTGATCCGGGGTGGCGCGCCCGGGGTCGACATGGATGGCCGTTCGGTGCTGCTGAACGTCGTGCGCAAACAGAGCGCCGGATTTCGTGCCGCGGTGACCCCCAGTACAAGTCTTGTCTACGACGGCCGCGTTGCGAACAGCCTTCGGGCGGAGGCGCAGTGGCGTTGGCCAGGTGGCAGGTCGGCTGAACTGTCGCAGGTGCTGAGTACGGGAGCCTTTGACGAACAAGGCGATGGTGCGCGGACGCGCTTCAATGCAGACGGGACCATCCGGCTTCGGTCAAGGATCGATGCGGACGCGACGCGTCAGATATTCAGTACGACCGCGGCTTATGAAGCGCCCTGGTTTGGGGGGAGGGCGCGGGTCAACGCGGCGATCACGGTCAATCCCTTCTCATCAGAACTCTATGACCGCTACGTCGGCGGTGGGCGGGAGTACGAGTACAACAATTTCAAGCGCGAACAGCAGGAGGTGGGTGGCAGGTACTCCCGCGCGCTATCGCAGCGTCTGGGCCTCGAAGTTGTGGGGCTTCGGCAGAATACCCGCACCGTCTCCAGTGTGCACTTTGAAGCCCCATCTCTTGAACGGGACTTCCGCCTCGAGCGCAATGGTGAGGAAACGGTGGGGCGCGTCACACTGAAGCTGCAACCCTCGACAAGGTTATCGTTTGAGGTCAGCGCCGAGGGCGCGCTGAACCGGCTGGACAGTGAAACTGATCTGGTCGTGAACCGTTTGGCCAGCATCATTCCAGCCGCCAATGTGCAGATCAAGGAAACGCGCGGCGAAGCGGCGGTTCGTGCCACGTGGCAGGCAAACGTCGCTGTGACGATTGAGGCCGGCCTGCGCCAGGAGCGTTCGAAAACCACGGCCAAGGGTGACGTGACTGTCGAGAATCCACTCAATTTCATGAAGCCGCGTGTCGCCCTCACCTGGATCGCGAGCGCAAACGATCAGGTCCGGTTGCGAATTGAGCGCGAGGTCGGGCAGCTGAACTTTGAGGACTTTGTTGCCTCGTCGAATGTGGCGTCCACGGGGACGTTGTCGGCGGGCAATCCCGATCTGACGCCTCAACAGGCATGGGTTGTCGAGGCGACCTATGAACGCCGGTTCAAGGGCGCAGGCGCGCTGGTCGTGGCGGCGCGCCACTTCGCGTTCAGCGACGTGGTTGACCGTGTCCCCGTGTTCAGCACGGCAGGTGTGATCCTGGCGGATTCGCCGGGCAATATCGGCAATGGTACGCGGGATGAACTGCAGGCCAGCTTTACCCTGCCGCTCGACCCCTTCGGCGTTTCGGCTGCACAGCTTCGCGGTCAGCTTACCCGGCGCTGGAGTGAGGTCATCGATCCGGTAACGGGGTTGAAACGTGAAATTTCAACCTTGCGCACCTCCGGGGGGCGGGACGCTGCATCTTTTGCTCCGGTGAGCTGGGACGCGCATTTCACGCAGGATTTGCCGCGTCTGAACGCCGTGTGGGGCTTCGATGTGGTCGGCGGCGTACGGGATCGCGCTTTCAGGCTGACGGAGATTGAATCCAAAAAGGTTTCCACCGCAGTGTCGGTGTTTACAGAGTATCGGCCCAGATCCAACCTCACCCTGCGGGTTGAAGCCCAGGCGCTGAACCAGCGCAACGTGAAGCGGGTTCGCGCTGTCTATGCGGGCGCGCGGAATCTTGGCGTGCTGGACTACACCGACGTCCGCAGCCTGGAGTGGGGGGGTAGCCTGTTCTTTTCGCTCCGTCGGTCTTTTGGCGGTTAGCCGTCAATCCGGGATCGATAGGTGTGAGCCGCGGCATCGGTTATTAGGATCCCGCGACCAGGAGAACGAGCATGGCCGATCACAATGACGATGCGCCAGCCGGTGAAACCCCGATTCAGAAAGCCCTGCGCATGAAGAAGGCGGCACTCGAGGCCAAGGGCACGCCCTCCGGGCGGGCAAGAGACGGTGGGATGCGCGCGGCGGCCGCGCATTCCGCGGCAAAATCCAAGCCCTGGATGAAGAAATAGGCCGCTTCGAAGCGTACAACAGCGTGATGAACGCGACGTTTCGACTTACCTCCATCGGTGTCCTGTTGCTGACCTTGGTGGCCTGCAGTCCGAAGGCAATGGAGCCACTGGCTAGAAGCGCTGCCGAAGACACCGTTCCGGTGAAGACTTATGTCTGCGAAGATGGACGCATCGTTCGAGCGCTCTACCCGAATGGCGAGAGCGCCAGTCTGACCCTTGAGGGCAACAGCTATCAATTGAAGACTGCGGTCTCAGGCAGCGGCGCGCGGTACACCGGCGATGGCCTGCAGTGGTGGACCAAGGACGATGAAGGGATGCTGGCTCCTTTGAAGTCCACCGAGGAGATCGCGAGTAATCCGGGGGTTCGCTGCGTGCCTCCTTACCGGGTCCCGGTCGCACCGCCTGAGCCTGGAACCCCCGGCGGTCTGCCGGACGACCGCACACCCCTCGACGAACGACCTGCCAAGGCGGGCAGCGCGCAGGCCGCCGCGACTGTCGTCGAGACCTATTTTGCTTTGATCGAGAGCGGCCGAACGGAAGACGCCGCGCAGTTGCGCGCCGACGGCATGCGTCAGGATCTTGGCTCATATCTGACGCTAGGTGCCCAGATCGGCGCGCCGGGTCTCGTTACGGCGGCTGCGGGCTCGCTGTACGTCGACGTGCCGGTTTCCGTCTACGGACGCTATGCTTCAGGCGCGGCCTATCTGAAGGGCGGCAAGGTCGTTCTGCGTCGCGCTGACGACCATGCTAACACCTCAGCAGATGCGCGGCGCTGGCGGATCGCGCAGTTCCAGCTGGACACCTATCCTAGTGCTTCACGACCCACTCGCTGATGTAGGCGTGGGTGGCGCGGGCCAGGCTGGGCGGGCCGGAAAAATAGAACTCGCTGCCGAAGAAGCCCTTGCGTTCGCGCCAGCTGAGCGCGCCGGTGTCCTCGGTCTCCAGCACGGTCCGAAGTTTGGCCGTCATACCGCTTGGCACGAAGGCGACATAGGTTGCGTCAGGCATCGGGCGTACTCCACTGGACCCTGTCGGTGTCCCGTAGGAAGCACCAAAGCCTGAGTCCGGGCACGGGCCAAGCCGGGTTAAGAATATATGACCGGCCGGGATGGACAATCTGTGGACGGGCGGGCGTGGTGGAGGCGTCCTAGGTTAGGAGGCGAGTATGCGATTCAAGTCATGGATTATTGCAATCGGGGCTTGCGCGCTCCTGGCGACGCCGGCGGCCACCAAAGGCGAGCTTGATCGCTGGAAGTTGACGGCGGCGCGGGTCACCATCCTGCGCGACGACTGGGGCATCGCACATATCAAGGGCAGGACCGACGCGGACGCGGTCTTTGGTATGGCCTTTACTCAGGCTGAAGACGACTTCAACCGGGTGGAAATGAACTATCTGACCTCCCTGGGCCGTACCGCCGAGGCACTCGGACCTAGCGCGATCTGGCAGGATCTGCGGCAGAAACTGTTCATCGAACCGGCGGAGCTAAAGACGCAGTACGCGGCCAGCCCTCCCTGGCTGAAGGCGTTGATGAACAGCTGGGCGGACGGCCTGAACTACTATCTGGCAACGCATCCCCAGACGAAGCCAAAGGTGATCACCCGGTTTGAACCCTGGATGGCGCCGAGCTTTTCGGAAGGCAGCATCGGCGGCGATATCGAGTCGATCTCGCTGGCGGAACTGGAGACCTTCTACGGCGGCGTGAAGAGCGCACGCATCGAGGACCCGTATGCGTTTCGCGAGCCGACCGGCTCGAACGGCATCGCCATTGCGCCGAAGATTACCAAAGACGGCCATGCGCTGCTGCTGATCAATCCGCACACCTCGTTCTTCTTCCGCTCGGAACTGCAGATGACCAGCGATGAGGGCTTGAACGCCTATGGCGCGGTGACCTGGGGCCAGTTTTTCGTCTACCAGGGGTTCAACTCAAAAGCCGGCTGGATGCACACCTCCAGCGGTGTCGATGTGATCGACGAATTCGCCGAGACGATCGTGTCGGCTGGCGATGGCCTGAAGTATCGCTATGGAACAGAACTGCGGGAGGTCGCAGCCAAGACCATTGTCGTGCCCTATCGAACCGCCGACGGGGCAATAGCCAGCCGGCTGTTTACCACCTATCGGACGCACCACGGCCCTGTGGTCCGAAAAGCTGACGACAAGTGGATTGCCGTTGCCCTGATGCACAAGCCGGTGGAAGCGCTGCAGCAGTCATTTCTGCGCACCAAGGCCACGGATTACGCGGGCTTCATGAAGGTCGCAGAACTGAAGGCCAATTCGTCGAACAACACGCTGTTTGCCGATGCCAGCGGGGTTACCGCCTATCTGCACCCGCAGTTCATTCCCAGGCGTGACGACCGGTTCGACTACACCCGTCCGGTGGATGGCTCCGACCCGGCGACAGACTGGAAGGGTCTGCACGATCTGGCTGATTCCCCCCGCATGAAGGATCCGACGATCGGCTGGGTGTTCAACACCAACAACGCGCCATGGACGGCAGCGGGACCCGATAGCCCGATCAAGGCCGCGTTCCCGAAGTACATGGATGCCGCCGGTGAAAATCCGCGCGGACCGCAGGCTGAGCGGGTGTTGGCCGGGGCCAGTGGACTGACGCGCGAAACGTTGCTGGCCAAGGCCTATGATCCCTACCTGACTGCTTTTGCGCGACTGATACCGACGCTGGCGGCGGCCTATGACGCTGCGCCCGACCCGAAGCTGGCCGAGCAGGTAGCTGCGCTCAAAGCTTGGAACATGAGCTGGTCAGCGACCTCGACCGAGACGTCGCTGGCGGTCTTTTGGGGCGAAGCGTTGTGGGCGAAAGCAGCACCGACGGCCAAGGCGGCCCGCATGAGCGTCTGGGACTATATGGCCGAGAAGAGTTCCGGGGCCGACAAGCTGGCGGCGCTTTCAGAGGCGTCCGCGCGGCTGACCACAGACTTTGGAACCTGGACGACGCCGTGGGGTGAGATCAACCGGTTCCAGCGGCTCAATGGCGATGTTGTACAGGCGTTCCGCGACGATGGGCCAAGCATCGCCGTGCCATTCGCCTCGGCGCAGTGGGGTTCACTGGCCTCGTTCGGGGCCAAGCGCTATCCGGGGACCAGGCGCTACTACGGGACCAGCGGCAACAGCTTCGTCGCTGTGGTCGAGTTCGGACCGAAGGTACGCGCATTGGCCATCACCGCCGGCGGCGCGAGCGGCCGTCCGGACAGTCCGCACTTCCTGGATCAGGCGGCGCGCTATGCCGCAGGGGATTTGCGGGAGGTCTATTTCTATCCGGAACAGCTGGTTGGGCACACAGAACGAACCTACAGGCCGGGCCTCAGCCGTTAGGCGCGCGCTTCTTGAAGGGCTTTTTCGGCGGCCCGCCGGGGCCGGGGCGAGGCCCCCGGCTCTGACGATCACCCTGGTGCGGACCGCTGCCCTGGGGACGCGGCGCGTAGGGTGGCCGAGGGCCGTCGGGGCGCGGGACACGATCAGGACGAGGCCCCGCCGCACGCGGCGGCGTTGCGCCGGGCGCACCCGCCGGGTTGATCCGGATGTCGCCGGAGTCGCCGGCCGCCTTGATCGCCTCACGGAAGCGGGGCTCCGCCTCGCGGGTGATTTCGAACTTGGTCTCGTTGTCGAAAATCTTGATCAGTCCGATGTCTTTTTTGGTCACGTGGCCCAAACGGCAGATCAGCGGCACCAGCCACTTGGGATCGGCATTCTTGGAACGGCCTACCGGCAAGCGGAACCAGGTTGAATCGCCCGTCGGCGTGTAGTCGGTGCGTGAACCATGGTCGAGGCGCGGGCCGCGCGGAGGCGCGCTGTCCTGGCCACGGTCCGGACGCGGGCCACGATTGTCGCCGCCGCCGCGATCATTGCCACGATCATCAAACATTTCTTCCGGCGCGGGCAGGCGTGAGCGGTGAAGGCGAATCAAGGCCGCGGCCACGGCTTCCGGCGAGCGGTCGGCCAGCAGCTTGGCGGCGAGCTCCAGTTCCTCAGGCGAGGGGGGCTCGTTCAGCAGCGGGTCTTCGAACAACCGGATCTGGTCTTTGGCGCGGATTTCTTCGGCCAGCGGCGGGCCGGACCACTCCACGTTGAGATTGGCGACGGAGAACAGACGCTCCGCCGGGCGGCGTTTGGTGTGCGGGACCACGACGACCGAGACGCCCTTCTTGCCGGCCCGGCCCGTTCGACCGCTACGGTGCAGCAGGCCTGCGGTGTTGGTGGGCAGGTCGGCGTGGATGACCAGACCCAGGTCCGGGAGGTCCAGGCCGCGCGCTGCGACGTCAGTGGCGACACAGGCCCGCGCATGTCCGTCCCGCAGTGACTGCAGCGCGTCGGCGCGTTCCTTCTGGGACAGTTCACCCGAGAGCTGTACGGCCGAGAAGCCGCGCTCCCGCAAGGCCCCGTAAAGGTGCCGGACCCGCTCACGCGTGGCGCAGAATATCAGCGCCCCGGGGCTCTCGAAGTAGCGCAACAGGTTGACGACGGCGTTTTCGATTTCGTTCGGTGCCACGCGGACAGCGCGATACTCGATGTCGCCGTGGGCCTCGTCGCGGCGGATCGTGTCGATGCGCACGGCGTCGCGTTGATAGCGCTTGGCCAGCGACGCGATTTCCTTGGCGATGGTGGCCGAGAAGAGGAAGGTGCGGCGATCCACAGGCGTGGAGTCGAGAATTTCCTCGAGGTCTTCGCGGAATCCCATGTCGAGCATCTCGTCGGCCTCGTCGAGCACAACGACCTTTAGCGATCCGAGGTCCAGGTTGCCCCGTTCGATGTGGTCCCGCAGACGTCCGGGGGTGCCGACCACGATGTGGCAGCCGGCGCTGAGCGCGCGCTGCTCCTGGCGCGCGTCCATGCCGCCAACGCAGGTGACGACCCGCGCCCCGGCGGCCGCGAACAACCACGTCAGCTCGCGGCTGACCTGCAGGGCCAGTTCGCGGGTAGGCGCAATGGCTAGCAACATCGGCGCACCGGCGCGCTCGAACCGCTCGGCGTCGCCCAAAAGGGGAATGGCTGCGGCCAGGCCAAAGGCGACGGTCTTGCCGGATCCGGTCTGTGCGGAAACCAGCAGGTCGGTGTTGGGTGGCGCGGCCAGAACAGCGGCTTGAACCGGGGTCGGTTCCTTATAGCCCTGCGCTTCGAGCGCGCGGGCCAACGCGGGGTGCGTGGCGGGGAATGGCATGGCAAAGGCTCCTGGGCGCAGCGAACAGCGCCTGGTCGCAGGAATCTGTACGGGGTACGAATGATCTACGCCACGGAAATGGCGCGAGTGACGGGACTCGAACCCGCGACCTCCGGCGTGACAGGCCGGCGCTCTAACCAACTGAGCTACACCCGCGCAGGACCTTCCAGTCGAGCGAAGGCGGCTCTGATAGGGGCGGGGTGGAATCGTGTCAATGTTTGTATGCCCCAAGCGATGGAAGAGAGTGAAATGTGACCATCCGTCGCGCTCCTTTTCGCATTGCACAACGTGGGTTTGAAACGCCCGTATGATCGGTCTAGAAGACCCCCGCGACTCCCCCGCCGGAGACTCAAGTGAACGACTTTCTGCTCCAGTACCTGCCCATCGCGATCTTCCTGGGGATCGCGGCGGTTTTGGGTATTGTTTTCATCCTGTTTGCCGTGGTGATCGCGCCGAAAGCGCCGGACCCTGAGAAACTGTCTTCCTACGAGTGCGGCTTCAATGCCTTTGATGACGCACGGATGAAGTTCGACGTGCGATTCTATCTGGTCTCGATCCTGTTCATTATCTTCGACCTGGAAGTGGCCTTCCTGTTCCCATGGGCGGTGTCTCTGATGAACCTGCCGCAGGAGACCGCGCAGTTTGCGTTCTGGTCGATGATGACCTTTCTGGGCGTGCTGACCGTGGGCTTCATCTACGAGTGGAAGAAGGGGGCCCTGGAATGGGAGTGATCGTTCCCGCCGGTGCTGCCGGCCGTACGACCGTCGAGGGGTATAATCCCGACGCTCACGACCCCTTTTTTGACGGAGTATCCCAGCAGCTGTCCGACAAGGGGTTTGTGACCGCCAGTCTGGACGACCTGATCACCTGGGCGCGCACTGGCTCGCTGATGTGGATGACCTTTGGTCTGGCGTGCTGCGCGGTCGAGATGATGCAGGCCTCAATGCCGCGTTATGATCTGGAGCGGTACGGGTTTGCACCGCGTGCCAGCCCGCGTCAGTCGGACGTGATGATCGTGGCCGGTACCCTGGTCAACAAAATGGCTCCGGCGCTGCGCAAGGTCTACGACCAGATGCCCGAGCCGCGCTACGTGATCTCCATGGGCAGCTGCGCCAACGGCGGTGGCTATTATTACTTCAGCTATTCGACCGTCCGTGGCTGCGACAGGATCGTGCCGGTGGACATCTATGTGCCGGGCTGCCCTCCGACCGCCGAGGCGCTGATCTACGGTATCCTGCAACTGCAGAAGAAGATCCGTCGGACGGGGACCATTGAGCGATGACCTGGCCGGTCAAGGACACCGATCTTACCAAGCTTGGCAAGGCGATCTGCAAGGGTGCCAAGGGCATTATCACTGGTGCGGATGTGCAGTTTGGCGAGCTGACGCTGACGGGTCCGGCGGACCGGATCGTTGAGGCGCTGACGATCCTGCGTGATGAGCATGGCTTTCATCAGCTGATCGACCTGTGCGGCGCGGACTACCCCGAGCGGCCGCTTCGGTTCGACGTGGTCTATCACCTGCTGTCGATGACCCATAACCGGCGCGTCCGGATCAAGGTGCAGACCGACGAGGACACACCCGTGGCCTCGGCGACGGCGGTTTATCCTGCGGCCAACTGGTTCGAGCGCGAGGCGTTCGACATGTACGGCATCTTCTTCGACAACCACCCTGACCTGCGCCGCATCCTTACTGACTACGGCTTCCACGGCCATCCGCTGCGCAAAGACTTCCCGATGACCGGCTCCGTCGAGGTTCGATACGACGAGGAGCTGAAGCGAGTGGTCTATGAACCCGTGAAGTCGGTGGAATGGCGTAACTGGGACTTCCTCAGTCCCTGGGAAGGCATCGAGCGCGGCTTCGCCGCTGTTCTGCCGGGCGACGAAAAGGGCAAGTCATGAGCGTCAAGGCGCCCGCGCTGCCGGCGGACTATTTCCACGATCCCAAGGTCCCGGAAACACCGGTCCGCAAGTTCAACATCAACTTCGGCCCGCAACACCCGGCCGCCCACGGCGTGCTGCGCCTGGTGCTGGAACTGGACGGCGAAGTGGTCGAGCGGGTCGACCCGCACATTGGTCTGTTGCACCGGGGCACCGAGAAGCTGATGGAGGCCCGGCCCTATCAGCAGACGATCCCCTACATGGACCGCCTCGACTATGTGGCACCCATGAACCAGGAACATGCCTATGTCCTGGCCATCGAGAAGCTGCTGGGCGTTGAGGCACCGTATCGGGCGCTGCTGATCCGCACGCTTTACGATGAGATTGGCCGCATTCTCAGCCACCTGCTGAATGTGACCACTCAGGCCATGGACGTCGGTGCGCTGACCCCGCCGCTCTGGGGCTTCGAAGAGCGCGAAAAGCTGATGATCTTTTACGAGCGCGCGTCGGGCGCCCGGATGCATGCCAACTACTACCGCGTCGGTGGCGTGCGCCAGGACCTGCCGGAGGCCCTGATCCGCGATATCGACGACTGGTGCGACTATTTCCCGCGTATCGTCGACGATCTGGAAGGCCTGATTACGGGCAGCCGGATCTTCAAACAGCGCAACGTTGATATCGGCGTGGTGACCAAGGAAGAGGCCATCGCCCACAGCTTCTCCGGCGTGCTGGTGCGCGGTTCCGGGGTCGCATGGGACCTACGTCGCGCCCAGCCCTATGCGGCCTACAACGACATGGAATTCGACGTGCCGCTGGGCGTACACGGGGACTGCTACGACCGCTATCTTTGCCGAATGCGCGAGATGCGCGAGTCCACAAAGATCATGAAGCAGTGCTGCGCGCGCCTGTTGAAGACGCCGGGCCCTGTGCTGATCGAGGACAACAAGGTGGCAGCCCCGCGTCGCGGCGAGATGAAGCGCTCGATGGAAGCGCTGATCCACCACTTCAAGCTGTTCACGGAGGGCTATCGGACCCCGCCGGGCGAGGTCTATGCCTGCGTCGAAGCGCCCAAAGGCGAGTTCGGCGTCTATCTGGTCAGCGACGGGACCAACAAGCCTTACCGGGTGAAGATCCGCGCGCCGGGCTATCCGCACCTGCAGGCTATGGACTGGATGAACCGCGGCCACATGCTGGCCGACGTCTCGGCCATCCTGGGTTCGCTGGACATTGTGTTCGGGGAGATCGACCGGTGAGCGCCAACGCCCAACTAGCACACGCCGACATCGCCCAGGGTCAGCTCGAGGCCTACAATGTCCAGGACCTGGGCTCGCACTGCGCATTCTTCGCCGACGACATCACGGTGGCCGACCTGAACGGCGCTGTGTCCATTCAGGGCATCTCGGCCTATCGCGCTAAATATCTGCAGGTGTTTGCCGATTTCCCTCAGAACCGGGCACGCCTGGTCAACCGGATCTGCGTCGGCAACACCGTCATCGATCATGAGGATGTCAGCCGGGGCCCCGACGGGCCGAGCTTTCAGGTGATCGCCATCTACACCCTCGCCGGCGGCAAGATCGCCCGCGTGGATTTCGTGAAGTGAGGTCCGCGTGAGCGTCCGTCGTCTAGCCGCCGTCCAGCCGGCCAGCTTCGCCTTCAAGCCGGCGACGCTGAAGGCCGCCAAAGTCTGGATGGAGAACTTCCCGGACGGCAAACAGCAGTCCGCCGTGGTACCGACCCTGTGGCTGGTCCAGAAGCAGGAGGGCTGGCTGTCCGAGCCCTCGATCCGCGCCGTGGCCGAACTGCTGGGCATGCCGGTGATCCGGGTGCTGGAGGTGGCGACCTTCTACACCATGTTCATGCTTGAGCCGGTGGGTGAGGTCGCCCTCGTGCAGGTCTGCGGCACCACGCCGTGCCAGACGCGCGGGTCCGAGGACCTGCTGGAGGTCTGTAAACACAAGTTCGGCCCGCAGAACCATCGTTCCGCTGACGGCAAGTTTTACTGGCAAGAAGTTGAATGCCTTGGGGCGTGTGCGAACGCGCCGATGGCGGCGATCAACGACCACTACTACGAAGACCTGACGCCCGAGAGCTTCGAGAAGCTGCTGGACGATTTCGCCGCCGGCAAGAAGCCGAAGCCCGGGTCCATGATCGGCCGTCAGGGTTCTGCGCCGGAAGGTGGAGCGACGACGCTCACCGATCCCAAGCTGTTCGACGGCTCGCTGGGCAAGAAGATCAAGGTGCCGAACCTGCCGACGAAGGTGAAGGCATGAGCCTCAAATCAGATCGCTTCACCTCCCCCGCAAAGCGGCGGGAGGGGGACCGCGCCCCGCAGAGGGCGTGGTGGAGGGGGCAGGCCTCAGGCTCGGCGAATTTGGCGCTCCAGAATGTTCAGTGGATAGGGCTTGCCCCCTCCACCCCCCGCTCTTCGGCGGGCGGTCCCCCTCCCGCCACTTCGTGGGGGAGGTAGGAGTCGTGTCACTGACCCCGGAACTCGCCGCTCAGAAGAAGCGCCTCACCGCCATGGCAGTCGTCAATGTCGTGTGCGTGGTCATCGCCCTGACGGCGATTGTCCTGCACTACCTGTATGCGCTCGACTGGGCGCTGTTTGTGTTCGGGGGCGCGCTGCTGGTGGGCTTTGGAACGCAGATCTGGTTTATCGCCGGCTTTCGCCGGAAGGGAGTTTAGGCGTGACGGGCATTCTGGCCGACAAGGACCGGATCTTCCTCAACATCTATGGCCAGCGTGACTGGGGCCTGGAGGGGGCGAAGGCGCGCGGCGCGTGGAACGGCACGAAGGATATCGTGAGCCAGACCCCGGAATGGATCTGCGACCAGATGAAGGCGTCGGGCCTGCGCGGGCGCGGCGGGGCGGGTTTTGCCACCGGCCTGAAGTGGACCTTCATGCCGAAGGTTCAGAGCGAGCGGCCGCACTATCTGCTGGTCAACGCCGATGAGTCCGAGCCGGGCGCCTGCAAGGATCGCGACATCCTGCGCAATGACCCGCATCTGCTGATCGAGGGCTGCGTCATCGCCTGCAAGGCGATGCGCTCGCACCAGGCCTACATCTATATCCGCGGCGAATATGTGCATGAGCGCGAGCGCCTGACGGCGGCGATCAAACAGGCTTACGAGGCCAAGCTGATCGGCAAAGGTTCCATCCTGGGCTACGACGTGGACGTCGGCCTGCAGCATGGCGGCGGCGCCTACATCTGCGGTGACGAGACGGCCCTGATGGAGAGCTTCGAGGGCAAGAAGGGCCAGCCACGCCTGAAGCCGCCGTTCCCGGCCGGCGCGGGCATCTATGGCTGCCCGACGACGGTGAACAACGTCGAGACCATTGCGGTGGTGGGCACGATCCTGCGGCGCGGGGCGGACTGGTTTGCCCAGTTCGGGACCGAAAAATCCACAGGCACCAAGCTGTTCGCGGGCTCCGGCCATCTGAACAAGCCCTGCGTAGTCGAAGACGCGGTCGGCATTTCGGTTAAGCAGCTGATTGAGGATCACTTTGGCGGCGTGCGCGGCGGTTGGGGCAACCTGAAGGCCGTGATTCCCGGCGGCATTTCGGTGCGGATGATCCCCGCCGAGGAGGCCGAGGTCGCGCTGATGACCTATGAGGATCTGCAGGCGCGCGGCTCGGGCCTCGGCACCGGCACCATGATCGTGTTCGACAAGGACGCCGACCTGGTGAAGGCCATCGCGCGGGCCAGCTATTTCTACAAGCACGAGAGTTGCGGCCAGTGCACACCGTGCCGCGAAGGCACCGGCTGGATGTGGCGGGTGATGGAGCGGATGGTCACCGGCGAGGCCGAGATGTCCGAGATTGACATGCTGCTGGACGTGGCCAGTCAGGTCGAGGGCCACACCATTTGCGGCCTCGGCGACGCCGCCGCCTGGCCGATCCAAGGTCTGTTCCGCCACTTCCGCCACGAGGTGGAAGACCGCATCACACAGTACCGGGCGCGCAAAGGCAGCTATGCCGGTGCCTCGATTGCGGCGGAGTAAGTCAGATGCCTATCGCCAAGGTCGACGGGGTCGAGGTCGAATTCGAAGCCGGGATGAATGTCCTGCAAGTCGCTGAACTTGCCGGCAAAGAGATTCCCAGATTCTGCTACCACGAACGCCTGAGCATCGCAGGCAACTGCCGCATGTGCCTTGTGGAGGTGAAGCCCGGCCCGCCGAAGCCGCAGGCCTCGTGCGCCCTGCCGGCCGCCGAGGGGCAGGAAATCTTCACCGACAGTCCGATGGTCCGGAAGGCCCGTCACGGGGTGATGGAATTTCTGCTGATCAACCATCCGCTGGATTGCCCGATCTGCGACCAGGGCGGCGAGTGCGACCTGCAGGATCAGGCCATGGGCTATGGCCGCGACGACAGCCGCTATGCCGACAACAAGCGCGCGGTCGAAGAGAAGTTCATGGGACCGTTGATCAAGACGGTCATGACCCGCTGTATCCAGTGCACCCGTTGCGTTCGCTTCATCACCGAGGTGGCTGGCGTGCCGGAAATCGGCCTGATCAGTCGCGGCGAAGACGTTGAAATTACGACTTATCTCGACAAGGCCGTGATGTCGGAACTGTCGGCCAATATCATCGACCTGTGCCCGGTGGGCGCGTTAACGTCGAAGCCCTATGCGTTCAACGCCCGGCCCTGGGAGCTGAAGAAGACCGAAAGCGTTGACGTCATGGACGCGCTGGGTTCGGCCATCAGGGTGGATGCTCGGGGTTCTGCTGTGCTTCGCGTGCTGCCGCGCACCAACGAGGCGATCAACGAGGAGTGGATTTCGGACAAGACCCGCTATGCGGTGGACGGCCTCGCCCGGCAACGGCTGGACCAGCCCTATCTGCGGGTTGACGGCAAACTGAAGCCCGCGAGCTGGGTCGAGGCGCTGGATACGGTGGCGGCCAAGGTCAAGGCGACGACGCCCGATCGGATCGGCGTGATCGCCGGCGACCTGCAGGACGCAGAGTCCATGAAGGCCGCCAAGGACCTTTTCGGCGGGATGGGCGTGATCAGCCTGGACTGTCGGCAGGACGGCATGGTGCTGGGCGGCGGGGCTCGCGAGAGCTGGCTGTTGAATTCAGCGATCCAGGGCCTTGAAGACGCAGATGTGATTCTGTTGGTCGGCACCAATCCCCGGCTTGAAGCGCCGGTGCTGAATGCCCGGTTGCGCAAGCGCTGGATGGCGGGTGCGCTGAAGATCGGCGTGATCGGCGAGGCGGCCGACCTGACATATGACTACGAGTATCTGGGTTTGGGTGCGGGCGCTCTGAACACCGTGGGCAAGTCCAAGGGTGGTTTCCTGACGGCGCTGAAGGCCGCGAAGGCCCCCGCGATTATCGTTGGTGCGGGCGCGCTGGGCCGGACCGATAGTGCGTCGGTTCTGCAAGCTGCGGCCGCTGTGGCCAAGACCTACAACATGGCGTGGAACGTGTTGCACACCGCGGCAAGCCGGGTAGGGGGCCTCGATCTGGGCTTCGTTCCGGGAGAGAACGGCAAGACCGCCGCTCAGCTGGCGGCCAAAGGCGGCGCTGACGTGCTGGTGCTGCTGGGTGCCGACGAAATCGACGTCTCGAAGTCGGACGCCTTCGTGGTCTATCTGGGCACGCATGGGGACACGGGTGCGCATCGGGCCGACGTGATCCTGCCGGGTGCCGCCTATACCGAGAAGAACGGCATATACGTGAACACCGAGGGCCGGGTGCAACTTGGCGTACGCGCGGTGTTCCCCAAGGGCGAGGCCAAGGAAGACTGGGCGATCTTGCGGGCCCTTTCAGAGCGGATGGGCACCAAACTCCCATACGATACGCTGGATCAGTTGAGGGCTAGGCTGTTCGCGGATCACCCGACATTTGGTCGCATAGACTATGTGGCTGACGTGCCCGGGGCCATCGATCTGGGATCGCTGGGGACCAAGGGCGCGCTGTCTGATGCGCCGTTGGTGAGTGGCCTCAAGAGCTTCTACCTCTCCAACCCCATCGCGCGCGCCAGCGTGACCATGGCCGAGTGTGCCGCGCTTGCGTCGAGCGCGACCAAGATGGCGGCGGAGTAGCGCGGATGGAATTCTGGGCTACCCCCGTTGGCTGGACGATCCTCGCCTTCGCTCACATCCTGGCTGTGACGGTTTCGCTGCTGCTGATCGTGGCCTTCATCATCTATGGCGACCGCAAAATCTTCGCAGGTGTTCAGGCGCGTAAAGGCCCTAACGTCGTGGGGCCGTTCGGCCTGCTGCAGTCGTTCGCCGACCTGGGCAAGTTCCTGGTGAAGGAACTTGTCATTCCGGCCGGTGCCGACAAGGCGGTGTTCCTGCTGGCACCGTTGATCAGCGTGACCCTGGCTTTCGGTGCCTGGGCGGTGATGCCATTCGCGCCCGGTTGGGCGATCTCGGACATCAACGTCGGAATTCTCTATCTCTTCGCCGTGTCGTCGATGGGCGTCTACGGGATCATCATGGGCGGTTGGGCTTCCAACTCGAAGTATCCGTTCCTGGGCTCCCTGCGCTCGGCGGCGCAGATGGTGTCGTACGAGGTCTCGATTGGTTTTGTGATCATCACGGTGATCCTGCTGGCCGGCACCATGAACCTGAACCAGATCACAGAGGCTCAGGCCGGCGGCTTCTGGCACTGGTTCATGTTCGGCGGCGGGCCCAACTGGCAGACCAACTGGCCGCTGATCCTGATCATGTTCCCGATGGGCGTGATCTTCTTCATCTCGGGCCTGGCCGAAACCAACCGGCCGCCCTTCGACCTGCCTGAGGCGGAGTCGGAACTGGTCGCGGGATACGCAGTGGAGTACGGCTCCACGCCCTACCTGCTGTTCTATCTGGCCGAGATGTTGAACATCGTCCTGATGAGCGGGCTGATGGCGGTGCTGTTCCTCGGCGGCTGGAACGCGCCATGGCCGGCAGATTATCTGACCGGCTGGCCGGCGTGGCTGGCCAGTTTGCACGGCCTGTTCTTCTTCGCGATCAAGACGGTCTTTGTGTTCTTCATGAACGCCATGGTCCGCGCGATCGTGCCGCGTTACCGCTATGATCAACTGATGCGCCTGGGGTGGAAGGTGTTCCTGCCGACGTCACTGGTCGCTGTGGCGGTCGTGGCGGGCTGGCAGGTCTATACCGGGTTCGGATCATGACACGGGTCGCGATCCTGATCAGTCTCACGCTTGTACTCAGCGCCTGCGCTGGCGGCGTCGGAAACGGTCGCAGCGGCGGCGTGGCGACCTATGACGACCTCAGGGCGGCGCAGCAGAAATGCGCAGCGTCGGGCGGCTCGATGAAACTCCAGAAGAACGGCGACGCCCACTATCTGGACGATTACGCCTGCGAGAAGAGATAATGTTGAACCGTGTCGGACAGGCGCTGAAAGGCGCAGCCCTGATGGACTTCGTCGGAGCCTTCGGGCTGGCGATGAAGTACATGGTGCGCCCGAAGAAGACCGTGCAATACCCTCACGAACGTGGCCCGCAAAGCCCGCGGTTCCGGGGCGAGCATGCCCTGCGGCGTTATGCCAACGGTGAGGAACGCTGCATCGCCTGCAAGCTGTGTGAGGCGATCTGCCCGGCTCAAGCGATCACCATCGAGGCCGAGCCGCGGGAGGACGGTTCGCGCCGGACGACCCGCTACGACATCGACATGGTCAAGTGCATCTACTGCGGCCTTTGCCAGGAGGCCTGCCCGGTGGATGCTATCGTCGAAGGCCCGAACACCGAGTTCGCCGTCGAGACGCGTGAGGAACTCTACTACGACAAGGCCCGGCTGCTGGACAACGGCGACCGCTGGGAGCGGGAAATCGCAAAGAACATGGAACTAGACGCGCCGTATCGCTAAACCGGCGACGCGATTCCAGAGCACGGATCCGACGGGCGTGACGGGTAACTTCGTTATGCACTGAACTGAATACTTCGAGGGGAAAAGAAGCGCCGTATGGCCCTGCAGGCGATCGCATTCTACCTGATGTCAGCCGTCACCCTGGTGGCCGGGTTCTGCGTGGTTTCGGCCCGCAATCCGGTGCACTCGGTGCTGTGGTTGATTCTGGCGTTTTTCTCGGCCGCCGGACTGTTCGTGCTGTTGGGCGCGGAGTTCCTGGCGATGCTGCTGGTGGTCGTCTACGTCGGTGCTGTAGCGGTGCTTTTCCTGTTCGTGGTGATGATGCTCGACGTGGACTTCACGGCGCTCCGTCAAGGCTTTGCGCAGTACATGCCCATCGGCCTGCTGATCGCGGTCTTCCTGGCTGCCGAGATGATCCTGGTAGCAACGACCGTGGCGACCAAGGGAGCCGCCAAAGACAATCTGGTGCCAGCGGCAGCGGGCTCGGGCTCCGAGCTGAGCAATGCCGAAACCATCGGGCGCGTGCTCTACACCGACTATGTCTACTTCTTCCAGGCGGCGGGTCTGGTGCTTTTGGTGGCCATGATCGGTGCCATCGTGCTGACCCTGCGACACAAGCCCGGCGTGAAGCGTCAGATAATCATGGATCAGGTTCTGCGGACGCCCAAGACCGGTATGCGCATCGTCAACCCAAAGTCCGGCGAGGGGATCGGCGAATGATGACCATCGGCCTTGCCCACTATCTGTCGGTTGCCGCGATCCTGTTCACCATCGGGGTGTTCGGGATCTTCGTGAACCGCAAGAACATCATCGTCATCCTGATGTCGGTGGAGCTGATGCTGCTGGCGGTGAATATCAATCTGGTGGCCTTCTCCGCCTATCTGGGGAACGTCACCGGGCAGATTTTTGCGATGTTTGTGCTGACCGTAGCCGCCGCAGAGGCCGCCGTCGGTCTGGCCATCCTGGTCACCTTCTTCCGTAATCGCGGCGATATTGCTGTCGATGATGCCTCCGTGATGAAGGGCTGATCTGTTGGATCCGAAAACCCTCGTCACAATCATCCTGTTCGGCCCGCTGATTGGCGCGCTGACGGCGGGTCTTTTCGGTCGCCAGATCGGCGACAAGGCCGCCATGACGGTCACCACCGGTTTCCTGATGCTGTCTGCGGTCCTGTCGTGGGTGGTGTTCAGCCAGTGGACCTGGGGCGGCCTGGAGCCTTTCACTCACGTCTATGCACCCTTCATCCACATAGGTGACTTCACGTCCAACTGGGCGTTCCGGCTGGACGGATTGTCCGCCGTGATGCTGGTGGTGGTGACCACGGTGTCGTCGCTGGTACACCTCTACTCCTGGGGTTACATGGCCGAGGATCCGGCCAAGCCCAGGTTCTTTGCCTATCTGTCGCTGTTCACCTTCGCGATGCTGGCGCTGATCAGCGCAGCCGACTTCATGCAGCTGTTCTTCGGTTGGGAAGGCGTGGGCCTAGCCAGCTATCTGCTGATCGGGTTCTGGCACCACAAGGCGACGGCCAATGCCGCCTCGATCAAGGCGTTTGTGGTCAACCGGGTCGGTGATTTCGGGTTCGCCCTTGGCATCATGACAGTGTTCTGGGCGTTCGGGACCATCGAGTTCGCCACACTGTTCCCGATGATCGAGGCGGGCGTCAGCCGTACCTGGGAATTCGCCGGCCAGAATTGGCAGTTGGTCGAGTTGGCTTGCGTGCTGTTGTTCGTGGGCGCGATGGGCAAGTCGGCGCAGTTTTTCCTGCACACTTGG
Source organism: Phenylobacterium deserti (assembly GCA_945883235.1). Taxonomy (GTDB): domain Bacteria; phylum Pseudomonadota; class Alphaproteobacteria; order Caulobacterales; family Caulobacteraceae; genus Phenylobacterium; species Phenylobacterium deserti_A. The sequence goes on from CAMCXF010000010.1 coordinate 42,549, forward strand.
CTACCGGATGCCATGGAAGGCCCGACCCCCGTGTCGGCCCTGATCCACGCCGCGACCATGGTGACGGCGGGCGTCTATATGGTCTGCCTGCTCTCGCCGATGTTTGAATACGCGCCGGTGGCCAAGAACGTGGTCACCGTCATCGGCGCGGTCACGGCGCTGTTCGCGGCCACCGTCGGCCTGACCCAGAACGACATCAAGCGCGTGATTGCCTACTCGACCTGTTCGCAGCTGGGTTACATGTTCTTCGCCGCCGGCGTTGGCGCGTATGACGCGGCAATGTTCCATCTCTTCACGCATGCCTTCTTCAAGGCGCTGCTGTTCCTGGGGGCCGGATCGGTGATCCATGGCATGGCCCACGAGCAGGACATGCGCCGCTATGGCCACCTGATGCCCTACATGAAGTGGACCTTTGTGGTGATGACCATCGGTACCATCGCCATTACGGGCCTTGGCATCCCTTATCTGGAATGGGGATTCGCGGGCTTCTATTCCAAGGATGCGATCATTCATGCCGCCTACGAGGCCGGTGGAGCGGGCCATCCGTTGGGTTACTTCGCCTTTGGGGTCGGCATCCTGGTGGCGGGCCTGACAGCTTTCTATTCGTGGCGGGTGGCCTTCTTCACCTTCAGCGGCACGGCGCGCTGGACCTCCGAAGACCTTCAGCACCATTGGCACAACCGCGACCATGGCCAAGACGACGCCCATGCTCATGCCGGTGAAAGCCATGCTGCAGATCACGGGCAGGGCCACGAGCACAAGCCACACGAGAGCCCCTGGACGATGCGTATTCCGCTGATCGTGCTGGCGATCGGTGCCGTTGGTGCGGGTTTTGCTTTCCATCACCAGTTTATCGGCGAGCACAGCGCCGAGTTCTGGCGGGGTGCCATCTACAAGGCCCCGGTCGCGCACGCCGCCGAAGGCGGTCACAGTTTCCCGGTTTGGGTGATGGTGGCGCCGATCGTAGTGTCGGTGCTGGGTCTGCTGGTTGCCGCCTATATGTACATCTGGCGAGAAGGGACCGGCGCGAAGCTGGCCGCACAACGCGGCTTTCTCTATCTATTTTTCTACAACAAGTGGTTCTTTGACGAACTCTATGACGCGACCATTGTCCGCGCCGCCAAGTGGCTGGGCGACCTGTTCTGGAAGGGCGGGGACCAGAAGATCATCGACGGTTTCGGGCCTGATGGTGTCTCGGCGCTGTCGGTTCAGGTGGGCAAGGGCGCTGGCCGACTGCAGTCGGGCTACGTCTACCACTACGCTTTTGTCATGTTGCTGGGGGTGGCGGGGCTACTGACATTCGCCCTCTGGGCCTGGGCTGCCTGAGGGGGATGACTGACATGCCATTGCTCTCCATGATCACCTACGCGCCGCTGCTTGGCCTGGTGGGCATTCTGGTGCTCCGCCTGATGGGCAAGCCCGAAGATCCCGCGACCGCTGCTGGGGCGCGTTGGATTGCCCTGATCACGACCCTGGCAACACTGGCGTTGTCGGTGTTGCTGGTTGCGCGTTTCAATCCTAACGATCCAGGTTTCCAGTTCGTCGAAGAGGTCCCCTGGTTCGCTGGCCTGTATTACCGGATGGGTGTGGACGGGATCTCAGTGCTGTTCGTGCTGCTGACGGCGTTCCTGATGCCGATCTGTATCGCCGGATCATGGAAATCTATCGAGACCAGGGTGCCGGAATACCTGATGGCGTTCCTGCTTCTGGAGACCCTGGTTATCGGCGTTTTCTGCGCGCTGGATTTGGTGCTTTTCTACGCGTTCTTTGAGTTCGGCCTTGTGCCGATGTTCCTGATCATCGGCATCTGGGGCGGGCAACGACGGGTCTACGCGGCGTTCAAGTTCTTCCTCTACACGCTGTTGGGCTCTGTCCTGATGCTGGCGGCGATCCTGTTCATGATCGGCAGCACGGGCACCAGCTCGATCCCCCAACTGATGCAGCATCACTTCGACCCGGATGTGCAGACCTGGCTCTGGCTGGCCTTCTTCGCCTCGTTTGCGGTGAAGATGCCAATGTGGCCGGTGCACACCTGGCTCCCTGACGCCCACGTGGAAGCGCCCACCGCCGGCTCGGTGTTTCTCGCAGGCATCCTGCTGAAGATGGGCGGTTATGGCTTCCTGCGCTTCAGCCTGCCGATGTTCCCCAACGCCTCGGATCTGTTCACGCCGCTGATCTTTGTGATGAGCGCTATCGCCGTCGTCTACACCTCACTGGTGGCGTTTCGGCAGACCGACGTGAAGAAGCTGATCGCCTATTCGTCGGTGGCGCACATGGGTCTGGTGACCATGGGTATCTTCTCCGGCAACACCCAGGGCGAGCAGGGCGCGATCTATCAAATGCTCAGCCATGGTGTGATCTCAGGCGCGCTCTTCCTTTGCGTCGGTGTGATCTACGACCGAATGCACACCCGCGAGATCAAATTCTACGGCGGACTGGTCACCCGAATGCCGATCTATGCGGCGGTGTTCATGCTTTTCACTATGGGCAACGTGGGTCTGCCGGGTACCAGCGGGTTTGTCGGCGAAATCCTGACCATGGTCGGCGTCTATCAGGTGTCCACCTGGACCGCGATCGTCGCCACCAGCGGCGTGATCCTTTCAGCGGTCTACATGCTGACGCTCTATCGCGCCGTGGTATTCGGGACGATCAGCAATCCCAAGCTCGAGAGCATCACTGACTTGAACTGGCGCGAGGTGGCGATCTTCGCGCCGCTGATCGCGGCCACCCTGTACATGGGCCTACAGCCCAATTCCGTGTTCGACCTGACTGCGGCCTCGGTTGACCAGCTGGTGCAAACCTATCAGGCGGCCATCGGGGGCGCACATCCATGACCATCTCCGCTGATCTCGCGCTGGCGTGGCCGGAGCTGATCCTGGCCGTCGGGGCATTGACCCTGCTGGTCATCGGGGCGTTTGCGCCGAAGCAGACTGCACTGGTGGGTTCGGGCAGCGTGGTGGTGTTGCTGGCCGCAGCTTTGGCGTCGGCCACACAGCCGTTCGGTGTTGCATTCGGCGGGGGGTTGATTTCCGACGCTGCGGCGACCTTCGCCAAGGTGGCGATCTATCTGGCGTCTGCAGTGGCAATCCCGCTGGGACAGTCGTGGTTTGCCCGGCGTGGGGTCAAGGCCTTCGAGTTCCCGGTGTTGATCCTGCTGGCGTCGCTGGGCATGGGGATGATGGTCGGTTCCGGCGACCTGATCTCGCTCTATATGGGCGTCGAGCTGCAGAGCCTTGCGCTCTATGTGCTGGCCGCCATGCACCGTGACAACGCCAAGGCGTCGGAGGCGGGCCTGAAGTATTTCGTGCTGGGCGCGCTGTCGTCTGGTTTGCTGCTTTACGGTGCAAGCCTGATCTACGGGTTTGCCGGCTCGACGCTATATAGTGAGATCTCGCTATCGGCAGGCGCTGAGGGCAATACCGGCCTGTTATTCGGTCTGGTGTTCCTGATCTGCGGGATCGCCTTCAAGGTCTCTGCCGCGCCATTCCACATGTGGACACCCGATGTGTACGAGGGCGCGCCGACGCCGGTCGTGGCGTTCTTTGCCGCAGCGCCCAAGCTCGCCGCCATGGTGCTGTTTGCGCGTGTTCTGGGCGACGGCTTCGCCGCCGCCGCTGACCAATGGCAACAGATTCTGGTTGTCATCGCCATGGCGTCAGTGGCGGTCGGGGCCTTCGCCGGTCTTGTGCAGTCCAACATCAAGCGGCTGTGGGCCTATTCCTCCATCGCCAACGTCGGCTACGCGGTGCTGGGCCTGTCGTCAGGCACCGCCGAGGGTGTTCAGGCCATGCTGATGTTCATGGTCCTCTACATGATCGACGTGACCGGTTTCTTCGCTTGTCTGGCGGCGCTGTCGCGTGGTGGTCGGTCGATGGAGACGCTGGACGACATGGCCGGCCTGATCAAGGAGCGGCCAGCGATTGCGCTGGCGATGACGGTGTTCGCGCTCTCGGCGCTGGGCCTGCCGCCCTTCTCCGGCTTCTTCGGCAAATACTATGTCTTCAAGGCGGCGCTGGACGCTGGCCTTTGGGGTCCGGCGGTGTTCGGCCTGTTGGGGTCTGTGGTTGCGGCGTTCTATTATCTGCGCCTGATCAAGGCGATGTGGTTCGACGCCAGCCCCGGCACGACCGACAAGCCACCGGTAGAGGCCAACGCCATTGCGCTGGTGGCCGCCATATTCACCTTCCCGGTCGTGATCATCGCCTTGCGTGGGCTAGATGTGTTGGCGGAACGGGCGGCGCACGTGTTCGGTCTGGTCTAGGGTTTGGCCAGCCACCCGCCGATCGAAGCCTACGACGAACTGGACTCGACCAACGCCGAGGCGCGGCGTCGTGCGGAGGCGGGCCAAGTCGGTCCCGTCTGGATCACCGCGGCTGTGCAGACAGCGGGCCGAGGACGCCGGGGACGGAACTGGTCGACCCAGAGGGGCAATCTGGCCGCAACCCTGCTGACGCTCACGGATCGCGCTCCGGCAGAGGCGGCGCAGTTTTCCTTCGTGGCAGCGTTGGCGGCCTGCGATCTGGCCGATACCTGCCTTGGCCCCGGATTGGCGCGGCTGAAGTGGCCCAACGATGTACTTGTGCACGGCCGCAAGGCGGTCGGAATTCTGGTTGAGTCTGGAACCCGTGCGGACGGCGGACTTTGGCTGGCGGTCGGGATCGGCGTGAACCTGGCCTATGCGCCGCAGGATGTGGAACGACCGGCCTGCGCCTTTGCTGATCACATGGCTGGGCCGCCGCCGACCCCGGAGGATGCGCTGGATGTGTTGGCCGCCTCATTTAACCGTTGGCGAAGTGCGTGGGCGACAGACGGGTTCGCGCCGATTGCCGCAGGATGGACCGCGCGCGCCACCGGCCTTGGTCAGCGCTGCGAGGCCAGGCTGCCCAACCGCACCGTGTCGGGTATCGCCGAGGGTCTGGACAGCGACGGGGCGTTACGACTGAGGCTGGACGACGGTGCGCTGGAGCGCATAACGGCCGGCGACGTGTTTTTCAGAAGTCTGTGAGGGGAAAATGCTGCTGGCGATCGAGCAGGGCAACACCAACACGCTCTTTGCGGTGCACGATGGCGAGACCTGGATCGCCCAGTGGCGCGCGGCGACCCATTCAACCCGCACAGCAGACGAATATGCGGTCTGGTTGTCGCAACTGCTGGGCATGGCAGGGCTGGCCATGGGTGCCTTCGACGGCTGCATCATCTCCAGCGTGGTACCGCAATCGATCTTCAACCTGCGCAATCTGGCGCGGCGTTATCTGCATGTCGAACCGCTGGTGATCGGCGAAAACGTCGATCTGGGGATTGAGGTGCGGATCGAAAAGCCATCCGAGGCCGGGGCGGACCGGCTGGTGAACGCGGTCGGTGCTCACATTGTTTACGCTGGTGACCTGATTGTCATCGACAGCGGTACGGCCACCACCTTTGACATCGTGGCAGCGGACGGCGGTCTTGAGGGTTGCGCCATTGCGCCGGGGATCAACCTGTCGATGGAGGCCCTGCACCAGGCCGCCGCGAAGCTGCCGCGCATCGCGATTCAGAAGCCGCAGAGAATAATCGGGAAGGATACCGTCGGTGCCATGCAATCCGGCGTATTTTGGGGCTATATAGGTCTCATCGAGGGGTTGATCACGCGCATCAAAGGCGAGTGGGACCGCCCCATGACTGTCGTTGGAACCGGCGGGGTCGCCTCGCTGTTTCATGGGGCGACGACAAGCATCGACCATTTCGACCCCGATCTCACCATTCGCGGCATGCTGGAAATCTGGCGCCGCAATTCAAAGAAGGCCTGATGGCAAAATCCAGTAACGACGAACTCGTGTTCCTCCCACTGGGGGGATCGAACGAGATCGGAATGAACTTCAACCTCTATGGCTATGGCCCGCCCGACGACCGAAAGTGGATCGTCGTGGATTTGGGCGTGACCTTTGGTGACCAGACAACACCGGGCGTCGAGGTGATCTTGCCCGACCCGGAATTCATGGAGCAGAACGCCGACCGCCTGCTGGGCATCGTGCTGACCCACGCCCACGAGGACCACATCGGCGCGGTTGCCCACCTGTGGCCCCGGTTTAAGGCCCCGATCTATGCGACGCCGTTCACCGCCTTCATCCTGCGCGAGAAGCTGCGAGAAGCCGGTCTGCTGGACGAGGCGGAGATAACCATTGTGCCATTGGGCGGGACCATCGAGCTAGGTCCGTTCAAGCTGGAACTGATCACCTTGACGCATTCGATCCCGGAGCCGAACGGCCTGGCGATCCGCACGCCCTTGGGCACGATCCTGCACACCGGTGACTGGAAGATCGATCCGGACCCGCTGCTGGGCGGCCCCACCGACATCGACGCCATCCGCAAACTGGGAGACGAGGGCGTGCTGGCGATGGTCTGTGACAGCACCAACGTTTTCGTGGATGGCCACGCCGGCTCGGAAGCCGATGTGCGCAAGGCGCTGATCCCACTGATCGCCAGCTTCAAGGGCAAGGTGGCGGTGGCTTGCTTTGCGTCCAACGTGGCGCGGATGGACAGCGTGATCCGGGCGGCTGAGGCCAACGGACGGCGCGTCTGTCTGGTGGGTCGGTCCATGCACCGCATGGCGGCGGCGGCGAAGTCGGTTGGCCTGATGACCGACCTCAAGCCGTTCGTCGACGACTCCGAAGCCAAGCGGTTGCCGGCCAACGGGGTGCTGTATCTGTGCACCGGTAGCCAGGGCGAGCCACGCGCCGCCCTTTCGCGGATCGCCGAAGGCACGCACCCGCATGTGAACCTGGGCGCCAATGACGCCTGCGTGTTCTCCAGCCGTGTCATCCCGGGCAACGACGTCCCGATCCGTAACTTGCAGAACAAGCTGACCGAGCGCGGCGTGCGGCTCTACACCGAGCGCGATCATCCGGGCATCCATGTCTCCGGACATCCGTGTCGCGATGAGCTGGCCCAGATGTACGCCTGGGCCCGCCCGGAGATCGCCGTCCCTACTCACGGTGAACGCCGCCACCTGATGGAACACGCCGCCTTCGCCCGCGACCTTCAGGTGCCGCAGCAGGTGACGCCGCGCAACGGCGACATGGTGCGCCTGGCACCGGGTCGCGCAGAGATCATCGACGAGGTCACGGCCGGGCGGCTCTATGTCGACGCCGGCGTGGTGGTGCCGGAACATGGCGAAGCCCTGCGCGAACGCCGTCATGCCGCCTACAACGGGATGTTGGCCGTGTCTGTGGTGCTGGACGGGCGGGGCAAGATCGTTTCGGGCCCTCAGGTCCGGGCACTGGGACTTCCGACCGAGAGTGAGGAACATCTCGACGAAGTGCTGAACGATCTGGCCGATGAAGCCGAAACGGCCCTGAGGCGGATGAAGGGCCATGACCTGGAGATGGATGAAGCGATCGAGAAGGCCATCTCGCGCGGCGTGAAGAAGGCCAGTCAGCGGATTTGGGGCCGTCGCCCGGTCGTCGAGACGACGGTGTTGCGGGTTTGACGTCACTCTGCTTGCTACGGAGGCCAAGCCCGGCTTTGATGCTTCCGGCGAGACGCGGAAATCGCGCCGCCTGAAGGCGTTGGGAGGCCTGCCGGAATGACGGCTTATACGGGCACGCGGATTGTCGATTTCAGCCAGGGAATGGTGGGCCCCATGGCGGCCATGCTGCTGGGCGATTTTGCGGCAGAGATCGTCAAGGTCGAACCGCGGTCCGGCGATCGGTTGCAAACTCATCCTGGCTATCAGGCGTGGAACCGCAATAAACATGTCGTGACGCTTGATCTGGAAACACCAGACGGCATGGCGGCGGCCCGGACGCTGATTGCGGGCGCGGATGTCGCCCTGTTTGACTTCGGCCCGACCCGGATGAAAGCCCTGGGTCTGGACGCGGAAGCCCTGAACGCGGCGCATCCGACACTGATCCATGCCTGGATGCCGCCGTACGGAACCACAGGGCGCTGGAGCGACCTGCCGGGACATCACAGCCTGCTGGCGGCGTTGACGGCGATGCCGTTTCGTCAGGGGGCATGGGGCGATACGCCGGTCCATATGGTCCTGCCGATCGCGCACTCATCACAGGCCGTGTTGGGGGCTACTGCCATCGGCGCCGCGTTATTCGAGCGGTCGAAAAGCGGCGTCGGGCAAGCGGTCACGGTCAGCGGCCTGCACGGCTCCGCGGAATGCGCGCCGCCGATGCGGTTCGAGTTGATCGAGCCGCTGCCGCGCGGCATCCCACCGGGGTCTAACCCGCGCTACCGCCTGTACAAGTGCGCCGACGGCGAGTGGTTCTTTCTGGGTACCTTGTTCACCAACTTCTATCGTAAGGCGTTTGAGGCGCTGGAGCTTGGCGACCTGTTCGAGGTGCTTGAACAGGACATGCTGGGGGCACGCGAGATGCTGATCGGCATCTTTGAAACACGACCACGCGAGGAATGGCTGGAGTTGCTGAAGGCCCATGATGTGCCGTGCGGCCCGGTGCGCCGGGGCGACGCCTGGCTGGGCGGCGCTGTGGTCGCCGAGGCCAGAATGCGGCTGGCGTTTGATCACCCAACGCTGGGAGAGGTAGCCATGCCGGCACCGCCCGCCCGGCTGAGTGCGACGCCCGCGCGGGTCACCGGACTACCGAAACCGATGTCTACGCCGCCGTCCTGGCCCGCTAAGACCGTCGGGTCAGAGCGACCCGCGTCCCATGCCGCGCCGCTGGCCGGCATCAAGGTGCTGAACTTGGGAACTGTGATCGCGGGGGCCTATGCCGGGACCATCCTGGCCAATCTGGGTGCCGAGGTGATCAAGATCGAGGGGCCGGAGGCGGACCCATTCCGATCGGATGGTTCGCAATTCCTGGTCTACAATCGTGGCGTACGGGGCCTGGGGTTGGACCTGAAGCAACCTGCTGCCCGCGACGTGTTCCTGGACATGGTGCGTTCAGCCGACGTGGTGATAGACAACTATCGCCTGGGGGTCCGCAACCGGCTGGGCATTGGTTACGCTACATTGAAGGCGATCAACCCGCGGATCATCTCCTGCTCGATCAACGCCTACGGCGACACTGGCCCCTGGGCCGCTTTGCCGGGCTTCGACCCGCTGATGCAGTCCGAGGGCGGGATGATGGCGGCTCAGGGTGGTGACGACGATCCGATTCTGTATTCAATTGCCGTGAACGATATCGCCACGGCTGCGGTCGTGAGTGCGTCCGTGGTTGCGGCGTTGAATGCGCGGGAGGCTACGGGGGAGGGGCAGGAAATTGTATCCAGCCTGCTAGCCCAGAGCCTGCTCTACCAACTGGGTGAAATGGTCGACTATGCCGGCCGTCCGCCGAATGACAAAGGCGGCCGTGATTGCCTTGGGTTGCGGGCACTCTACCGATACTACCCCTGCGCCGATGGCTGGATCGCGCTGGCCTGCGACAGCGAGGCAGAGGCGGCGGCTGTCGGGCTGGTGTTGGGGGTTGAACTCGGTGCGTCGCCACTAACAGCGACGCGCGATGGGGAACTCGCCGTTCGGATCGAGATGGCGTTGGCCCCGCGCGCCCGCGACGAGACGATTGACGCCCTGCTGGCGGCGGGCGCGGTGACCACGCCGGTCCGGCGCTTCGATGAGGTATTGCAGGACCCCTGGCTCTGGGAGAACGGCCATATGGCGCCCTGGGTGCATCCACGCCTCGGGCCTGCGGTCAGCGCACGGACCTATGCCGACTTCAGCCGGACGCCCGGTGGGTTCACCTTGCCGACACCGGACCTGGGTGAGCATACCCGCGAGGTGCTGACGCAATGCGGCGTTTCCGAAGACCGGATTGCCAAACTGCTGTCGACTGGCGCAGCGTTCGAACCTTTGAAGGGATGATCTGGAGAGATTGCCGAAGGTGATCTCGCATCGGGCGCGCGGTCGTCGTATATCACCACAATGATTGGAAAACTGAACCACGTGGGCGTCGCCACGCCCTCAATAGAAAAGTCCGTCGAGATCTATCGCGACCTGCTGGGTGCCACTTCGATCGGCGAGAAGTTCGCGCTACCAGAACAGGGAGTATGGGTCTGCTTCGTGGATGTGCCCAACAGCCAGATCGAGTTGATCGAACCCTACGGCGACAATTCCCCGATCACGGCCTTTCTGGCCAAGAACCCGGCGGGCGGGCAGCACCACATCTGCTTCGAAGTGCCGGACATCATCGCAGCCCGGGACGATATGGTCGCCAAAGGCGCGACGGTGCTCAACAACGGAGTGCCCAGGATCGGGGCGCATAAGGTGCCGGTGATATTCGTGCACCCAAAAAACATGGGCGGCGTCCTGGTTGAACTCATGGAAACCCCGAAAGGCGCGCACTGATGAGTCTTTTTACCTCGTGCGCGATCTTCCTTACGGTCTGGTGGACAGTCCTGTTTTGCGTGCTGCCTTTTGGCACCACCACACACGCCGAGGCCGGGATCGACAAGGGTGACGGGGGTGATCCAGGTGCGCCGGTAGACCCCAAGATCAAGCAGAAATTTCTCACCACGACATGGATCTCTGCTCTGGTGTTCGCTGGCATCTACGCAGTTGTCTATTTCGGGCTGATCCCACTGCCACGCGTCCCAACCGGGGTCTGACAGATCCGACCAGCGGTTCCTGCGATGGCCACATCGTTGCCAAGGTCTTCGTGCCAAGGGTATCAGGGCCGTCCCAACTGACCCGAGAGTATTCGACCCATGCGCCTTTCGCGATACTTCATGCCGACCCTGCGCGAGGCGCCTTCGGATGCGCAGATCGTTTCGCATCAGCTGATGCTGCGCGCGGGCATGATCCGACAGGAAGCGGCGGGCATTTATGCCTGGTTGCCGCTGGGACTGAAGGTGCTGAAAAAGATCGAGCAGATCGTGCGCGAGGAGATGAACCGCGCGGGCGCCGTCGAAATCCTGATGCCGACGCTGCAGCTGGCCGATCTGTGGCGCGAGAGCGGGCGCTATGACGACTATGGCGAGGAGATGCTGCGCATCAAGGATCGCCACGACCGCGACCTGTTGTACGGGCCCACGGCGGAAGAGGTCGTCACCGATATTTTTCGGGGTTACGTCAAATCCTACAAGGATCTGCCGCTCAATCTTTACAATATCCAGTGGAAGTTCCGCGATGAGCGTCGGCCCCGGTTCGGGGTGATGCGCGGTCGCGAGTTCCTGATGAAGGATGCCTACTCGTTTGACCTCGATGAGGCCGCGGCGCGGCGGTCGTACAACCGGATGTTCCTGGCCTATCTCAACGTCTATGCGCGGCTGGGGCTGAAGGCGATTCCGGTGAAGGCTGATCCCGGCCCGATTGGCGGCGATCTCAGCCACGAGTTCATGATCCTGGCGGACACTGGCGAGAGCCAGGTCTTCGCGCACCGCGATCTGGTGGAAATGGGCGCGCCGGGCCCCGATCTCGATTGGCAGGGCGATCTAGAGGCCGAAGTCAGCCGCCGGACCAGCCTCTATGCGGCCTCCGACGAAATGCACGACATCGCCCGCTTTGAAGCCATGCCGGCTGACAAGCAGATGACGGCGCGCGGCATCGAGGTCGGCCACATCTTCTATTTCGGCACGAAGTATTCGGCGCCGATGAAAGCCAATGTCACGGGTCCCGACGGTAAGGACACGCCGGTGCAGATGGGCTCCTATGGCGTTGGGGTGTCGCGTCTGGTGGCGGCGATCATCGAGGCCAGCCATGATGCGGGCGGCATCATCTGGCCCGACAGCGTGGCCCCGTTCGGCGCCGCGGTACTGAACCTGCGAGCGGGCGACGCGGCGTGTGATGCCGCCTGCGAGAGCGCCTATGCTGCGCTGATCGCGGCCGGCAAGGATCCGCTCTACGACGACCGCGATGAGCGCCCCGGTGCCAAGTTTGCGGCGACCGATCTGGTGGGTATCCCCTGGCAGCTGGTGATCGGCCCCAAGAGCCTAGCCGACGGCGTCGTGGAGCTGAAGCGCCGCGCGACCAGCGAGCGCCAGACGCTGCCGCTGGATGCCGCGCTGCAAGCGATCATCGGATGAGCGAGGCCGCCCGCGGTCTCGCCGGGCGCGCGCGGCCGTTCGGCCTGTGGGAGCGGATGCTGGCCATCCGTTATCTGCGCGCCAGACGTAGCCAGGGCGGGGTTGGGCTGATCTCGGTGATCTCGTTCATCGGCATCACCCTGGCGGTTGCGACCCTGATCATCGTCATGTCGGTGATGAACGGGTTCCGGTCGGAACTGCTGAGCCGCATCCTGGGCTTTCAGGGTCATGTCTATGTGACCGGCGGGGTACTGGATGGTCCGGCGCGGGATCTCGCGGCGGCGCGGATCCTGAAGGTGCCAGGCGTCATTCAGGCTGCGCCGATCATCGAGGCCCAGGCCATCGCCGTCGGGCCCAGCCAGATCACCGGGGCACTGGTGCGCGGCATCCGACCGTCGGACCTGCGCGGCACCACGCTGGTGTCCGGCAACATCACCAAGGGTGACCTGAAGGGCTTCGGGGTCGGCGACTATGGCGGCGACGTTGTCGTGGTCGGCGAGCGGCTGGCCCAGACCCTGGGCGTGGCGCCTGGCGACACGGTGTCGCTGATCTCGCCCTCGGGCGGCGCGACCGCGTTTGGCGGCACGCCGCTGCAGAAGGCCTATACAGTCGGTGCCACTTTCAGCGTCGGTATGAGCCAGTATGATCAGGCCTACATCTATATGCCGCTCAGCCAGGCGCAGCTGTTCTTCGGCCGCGAGGATACAGCCGATGCTATCGAGGTGCGGGTCGCCGACCCGGACAACGCCGCGAAGATGAAGGCGGCGATCAACACCGCAGCCGGCCCCGCCGCCCTGGTCACCGACTGGGCGCAGCGGGATTCGTCCTACTGGGGTGCCCTGCAGGTCGAGCGCGTGGTGATGCGGCTGATCCTGATGCTGCTGGTGGCCATCGCGGCGATGAACATCATCTCCGGCCTGGTCATGCTGGTGAAGAACAAGGGCCGGGATATCGCCATCCTGCGCACCATCGGGGCAGGGCAGGGCTCGATCCTCAGGATTTTCTTCATGGCCGGGGCCAGCGTTGGCGTGCTGGGCACCCTGGCGGGCCTGACCATCGGCTCGCTGTTCTGCGTCTATATCGGTCCGATCCAGGGGGCGGTGGAATGGGTGACGGGGCAGGCGGTGTTCTCCTCGGATGTCTATTATCTGTCGCGGGTGCCGGCCAAGGTGGACTGGGCCGAGGTGGGCGTCATCGTCAGCTGGGCGCTGGGGATGAGCTTCCTGGCCACCCTGCCGCCGGCCCTCAGGGCCTCGAAAATCGATCCGGTCGAGGCGCTGCGTTATGAGTGATCCGGTGCTGTCGATCAGGGGTCTTGAGAGGACCTATGTGACTGCTGCGGGCTCGCTCAGCGTGCTGAAGGGCGTCGACCTGGATGTGCAGCCGGGCGAGATTGTCGGCCTGATCGGGCCGTCGGGCTCGGGTAAGTCCAGCTTGCTGCATGCGGCCGGGTTGCTGGAGCATCCGGATGCCGGGCAGATCACCATCCAGGGCGTTGATTGCTCCAACCTGGGCGAGCGGGCCCGCACCCAGGTGCGGCTCTCGACCATCGGGTTCGTCTACCAGTTCCATCACCTGCTGCCGGAGTTCTCGGCGCTTGATAATGTGGCCCTGCCCAGAATGATCGCCGGCGAGGATCGCAAGGCCGCCACAGCCCGAGCGGTGGAACTGCTGGCGGGGCTGGGCCTGAAGGACCGCGTCCATCACGAGCCGGCCCAGTTGTCCGGCGGCGAGCAACAGCGTGTGGCGGTGGCCCGCGCCCTGGCCAATTCTCCACGCCTGTTGCTGGCCGACGAGCCAACGGGGAACCTGGATCCGGCGACGTCGACAGCCGTGTTCGACAGCCTCTATGCGTTGGCGCGCAAGGAGGGTGTGGCGGCGCTGGTGGCGACGCACAATCTGGCGCTGGCCGGGCACATGGACCGGGTGTTTGCGCTGCACGATGGCAAGCTGGAGGTCTGGACGGGGGGTTAGGGCGCCGGGCGAGGCAGCTCTACCCCGAGGGACCCCATGTGCGGCCACGCCGTCGCGGTGGTTCCGGTTCTGGGACTGGGGCCTGTAGCGCGTTGATCTTGGCGATGAGCAGGGCCGTCTGGCGCAGTTCCTCGACCTGGGTCGCGAAATCACCGTCGGGGTCGATTGAGGTTGCGGCACCGGTGACCGCGTCGCTGAGCGCGGCGATATGGCGAACCAAGGTGCGCAAAGTATCTTCCGTATCGGCGGAGGTTTCACAGTCGGCTTCGTATTCGGCGTGGAAGGTGGCGCTGGCCGCATTTTCGATACGTGCGATGCCCTTTGCGCGGACGTCGTCGCGAACCTTCTGTACATCAGCCTCGACCTCGCGTGAGGCGCGGCGGTGCTCACGGACCACGCGGCTTTCGAAGCTCATGCAGAGACGCACACCGCGATAAAGTTTCTCCACCGTCAGCGCGGCGGCCTGCACCGCCTCGGGCTCGACTGCCGCTTCGGCCTGGACAAATACCCGCTCAGCCAGCGCGGTGAGGCGCTCGCTCATATGGCGGGCCGAGGCGGCCTGGCGGACGGCGATTTCGTCGGGATCGAACATCGGGGGAAGAGAACATAACAAGAACATTTTGTCAACCCAATTCTTTGAACCGGATCTCGCGGACGTCTTGCGGGCGGCGTTCGTGGCAGGCCGGAAGTGTTTTGAACCCCAGAAAACGCAGACAACGCAGAAGGTCGGCGCGCGACGCATACCCTCTCCGGTCACCCACCGCGAAGGTGGCCCCCCGTTTTTTTCCGGTGTTGCGAACAACGCTCGAAAGAGGCTGGCGTCCGGTTGTCGAGGGACCTGTTCGGACTTTGGGGGTGAACCGCGTCAGAATCTATTGAACACGAACCCACACGAAAAACACTAACAGGGCCGGACCCTGGCGCGACAGGAGCCCGGTCGGAAGGAGAGGATGGAGGCGTGAATTATGGATAGTGCCCTCCGGATATCCCGTCAGAGGTCGTCCATCCGATTCAAGCCAACGATTGACGTCCTCACTTATTGTAACTGCATATCTCTCAATGGAAATCGAGTTCGATCCGGCAAAGCGAGAGCTGACCCTCAAGGATCGCGGGCTTGATTTCCTGGACGCGCCGAGACTGTTCGAAGGCCGCTCGCTCGCCGTTGTCGACGACCGGGTGGACTACGCAGATGTCCGCTTCATCAGCTACGGCTCTATCGGCGATACGGCCATCGCCCTTGTCTGGACGGATCGCGACGGAGTGATGCGGATCATCTCGATGCGCAGGATGCATCAGGAGGAGACCAAACATGTCGGACTGGATTGATCCCGATGACGCGCCAATTCTGACGGCGGAAATTGCGGCCCGTGCGGAGATCCGCGAGGGGGGCAAGGTGATCCGCCCCGCCAGGGGAACGCTCACGCGCATGGGACGTCCGCCGCTGGGTGATGCGGCCAAGAAACAGGTGACGCCGCGTCTGGACAGCGACGTTGTCGCCGCCTTCCGGGCGGGCGGTGCCGGGTGGCAATCGCGCATGAATGAGGTGTTGCGCAAGGCTGTGGGATCGCAGTGAAGCGGCCGGTGGCGTGGCGGCGCATGACGCGGACGCGAAGGTCGTAGACAAGGGGGATGGTCGCCCTGCGCGAGACCTGTTGCTATTTTCTCTGTCTCATTTCCGGGGGTATCTCCGGCGCGGGACAATGATCGAAAGTCGCTCGTGACCCTACATTCCGCCGTAGTCCTCCGGCTCGACCCAACAGTCCATGAAGGCGTCAAAGTCAGCGTTGTCGGTGGACAGGGAGTAGCGGGCGACGTTGCTGTGGATCTCGAACATGTCCTGGGGATCGAGCGCTGGTGCGGGCATTTCGACGACCTTTCCGATCACCGACCGGGGTTGCATCTGGGGAGGCCGCTGCTTGCCGGCCGCAGTGGGATATGGGCGCGCCCTGAGACGCTTTAAAAGTCCGAGGGCCAGGCGAATCAATGTGGCTTGACGACGGGAACAAAAGGAGACTATGAACAAAACCGGAACGCGTCCACGGGTTACCCACAGGCGCTCAACAGGAGGATGTTCGCGATGGTTCGTCTGGCCCGGGAATCACTGGCTTTTGCGTCGGTGGCGAGTTTTGTCTGGATGGTCTGCACGGTGGCCGGTCTTATGGGCTGACGCCATGCGCATGGGTGAGGTGGCGAGCGTGATGGGCGACGGTGAGGGTTTCGTCCATCTGAGGGTTCGCTCGGCCTATTCCCTGCTGGAAGGCGCGATCAAGGCCGACAAGATCGGCGGGCTGGCCAAGGCTGACGCCATGCCGGCGGTGGCGATTGCGGATCGGGCCAATCTGTTCGGGGCGCTGGAATTTTCCGTGGCGACCAAGGGTGAGGGCGTCCAGCCGATCATCGGTTGCGCGCTGCCGGTCACCGGGATCGGCGGGTCGTTGAGTGAGCGCTGGGCCAAGACGCCGACGGTGGTGTTGCTGGCGCAGAGCGAGGCGGGGTACCTCAATCTCTCCGAACTCTCGTCGATGGCGTATCTGGACAACGACGGCAGCGAGGACCCGCATGTGCCCTGGGCCAAGGTGTGCGCCCATGCCGAGGGGTTGATCCTGTTGTCCGGAGGACCGGATGGGCCGGTCGATCCGCTGTTCGCCAGCGGCAAGCCGGAGTTGGCGAGGGCGGCCCTGACCGAGATGGGACGTGCGTTCGGCGACCGGTTCTATGTTGAACTGCAACGCCACGAAATGCCGGACGAGGCCTTGGCCGAACCCGGGCTGGTGGCCTTCGCCTATGAGCACGATGTGCCATTGGTCGCTACCAACGACGTCTATTTCAAAAACGCCCAGACCCATCAGGCGCACGATGTGCTGCTGTGCATCTCAGACGGCGCGTTTGTGGGGCAGGACGACCGACGTCGGGTGACCGCCGAGCACGGCTTCAAGTCGGTGGCGGAGATGCGGGCGCTGTTTGCCGATCTGCCGGAGGCCTGCGACAACACGCTCGATATCGCGCGGCGGTGCGCATTCACCGTCGCCAAGCGGGACCCGATCCTGCCCAGCTTCCCCACCAGCGAGGGGCGCACCGAGGCCGAGGAGCTGGCGTTCCAGGCGCGGGAGGGTTTGCGGGCGCGGATCGCCAAAGGCCAGGCAACCGCGTTTCCGCCCGCCGACTATGAGGCGCGACTGGAGGCCGAGCTCAAGGTCATCATCCAGATGGGCTTCTCGGGCTATTTCCTGATCGTGTCGGACTTCATGAAGTGGGCGGTGGCCCATGACATTCCCGTAGGGCCGGGTCGTGGCTCGGGTGCCGGTTCGCTGACGGCCTGGGTGCTGTTGATCACCGGTCTGGATCCGCTTCGCTACGGCTTGATCTTTGAGCGGTTCCTGAACCCGGAGCGGGTGTCCATGCCCGACTTCGATATCGACTTCTGCCAGGACCGGCGTGACGAGGTGATCTCCTACGTTCAGCAGCGCTACGGCCGCGACCGGGTGGCCCAGATCATCACCTTCGGCACCCTGCAGGCTCGTGCCGTCTTGCGAGACGTTGGACGGGTATTGCAACTTCCGCTGGGCCAGGTGGACCGGCTGGCCAAGATGGTGCCGGCCAATCCTGCCAATCCCGTGACGCTGGCCCAGGCCATCGAGATCGAGCCCCGCCTGCGCCAGGCCCGTGACGAGGATGAGGCGGTGGCGCGGCTGCTGGATATCGCGCTGCAGCTGGAGGGGCTTTACCGCAACGCCTCGACCCACGCGGCGGGGGTGGTGATCTCGGACAGACCGCTGACGCAGCTGTCTCCGCTGTATCGAGATCCGCGCTCGGAGCTGCCGGCTACCCAGTTCAACATGAAATGGGTCGAGAGCGCCGGACTGGTGAAGTTCGACTTCCTGGGCCTGAAGACACTGACCGTCATTCGCCGCGCCATGAAGCATCTGGAGCGGCGCGGGGCGGCGTTCGACCTGGAGGCGCTGTCGCTGGATGATCCCGCGGCCTACGAGATCATGGCCGAGGCCAGGACCGTGGGCGTGTTCCAGATGGAAGGGCAGGGGATGCGCGACACCCTGCGCCAGCTCCGGCCGACATCGCTGGAAGAGTGCACGGCGCTGATCTCGCTCTATCGGCCGGGTCCGATGGAATCGATCCCGTCCTATGTGGATGTGAAGATGGGCCGGCGTGAGCTGGACTTCTATCATCCGCTGCTGGAGCAGGTGTTGACGCCGACCTATGGCGTGATCGTCTACCAGGAACAGGTGATGCAGATCGCCCGGATCATGGCGGGCTATTCGCTGGGCGAGGCCGACCTGCTGCGCCGCGCCATGGGCAAGAAAAAGAAGGAGGAGATGGACCAGCAGCGGACCCGCTTCGCCTCCGGCGCCGCCGAGCGTGGGGTCGACAAGGCCATTGCTGATGTTCTGTTCGGGCTGATGGAGAAGTTCTCCGGCTACGGGTTCAACAAGTCCCATGCCGCGCCCTACGCGCTGATCGCCTATCAAACGGCCTGGCTGAAGGCCAATACGCCGGTGGAGTTTTTCGCCGCCTCGATGAGCCTGGATATGGCCAACACCGACAAGCTGGCGGTGTTTTATCAGGACGCCAAGCGCTTTGGCGTGACGATCCGCCCGCCGTGCGTAAACCGGTCGTCGGGCGACTTCGATGTGGCTGACGGCGAGGTGCTGTACGCGCTGGGGGCCATCCGCAATGTCGGGCTGCAGGCCATGGAGCACGTGGTGAGCGTGCGCCGGGAAGGCGGGCCGTTCCGGGACGTCTTTGACTTCGTGGAGCGGGTTGATCCCAGGCAGGTCAACAAGCGGACGTTCGAGACGCTGGCGCGAGCGGGTGCCTTTGACAGTCTCCATCCCAGCCGCGCGGAACTTGTGGCCTCCAGCGAGGCCCTGGTTGGACATGGCCAGGCGCTGGCGTCCGACCGGGCCGAGGGCAAGGTCAGTCTGTTCGGGGAAGACCTGAGCGGCGGCCACCGCCCCCGCATGGCCAAGACCGACCCCTGGAGCCCGGTGGAGCGACTGGACGAGGAGCTGGCGGCGGTTGGGTTCTATTTATCCGGGCACCCGCTGGACGACATGGTGGACGCTCTGCGCAGAAAGCGCACCGACCTGCTGACCGATGCCATTGCCAAGGCGCTGGGCGGCGCGGAGGCATTGAGAATGGCGGGCGTCATCCGGCGCAAGCAGGAGCGACCGGGCCGGTCGGGCGAGAAGTTTGCCTTCGTGACCCTGTCGGATCCGACGGGTGAGTATGAGGTGCTGTTTCCGCCGGAGTCGTTGAAGAAATTCCGCGACCTGCTGGAGCCTGGCAAGGCGGTGTCCCTGAAGGTCCGGGCCAAGGCGGCCGACGGCGAGGTGCGGTTCTTTGGCGATGACGTGGAGCCGGTCGAGAAGGCGATCGAAAACGTGGTCGCGGGCCTGCGGGTCCATGTTGTGCCGCGCAGCGCCGAGATCGAGGTGTTGAAGCGACGCCTGCTGGGCGTGGCCAACCCGCGTGGCGGCGAGGTGGTGCTGGTGGCCGGGCTCGAGGGCGGCCGTGAGGTTGAGATGAAGTTGCCGGGACGGTTCACGCTGGACGGCTCGGTGCGCGGGGCGCTGAAGATGTCGCCGGGCGTCGTGTTCATCGAGGATATCTAACGCCCCTCAAGCTTGACCATAACCGGCTTGCGTGTGTTCATTGTGTTTCCAACCGGGAGTGCAGTCATGAGAACTTTGCTTTTCGCAGTCGCAACCCTGGCGATGATGGCAGGACCTGCCGCGGCTGAGTTTGGCAAGGCGCAATCTCCGTCACCCTCGGGGTTCCAGAAACCCAAACCCATGACCGGGGCCTCGCCCGGCAACTCGCCCTATTCAGCGCATCCGACGCCGTCGTACGGCTCGACCTATGGTGCGTCGCCTTCGATTTCGAAGCCCAAGACGTATGGTACTCCGCCGGCCGCAGAACCCTACAAGCCCTACCAACCCTACAAATCCCAGCCGGGTACGAGCATCTACGGCCCGCCGGGGAAGAAGAAGCCGTAGTTCGGCTTCATCTATGGCCGGCAACGGCGCGGTTGATTTCACGGACGTTTGCGCCTACATTCGCCGCCTCAATCCACACGTAGGCGTGCGGTTGTGACGGGGAGACATCCCGTCCTGACCGTTCCGGTCCTCTTTCAAGAGGGTTTGCCTGCGGAGGTTCAACCGGAAGAAAGACGAGACACAGACTATGGCTCTGCCCGATTTCTCTATGCGCCAGCTCCTGGAAGCCGGCGCGCACTTTGGCCACCAGACGCACCGGTGGAACCCGAAGATGGACAAGTTCATCTTTGGCTCACGCTCCAACATCCACATCATCGACCTGTCGCAGTCGATCCCGCTGTTGCATCAGGCTCTGGTGAAGGTCCGCGAAGTCGCCGCCGGCGGCGGTCGCGTGCTGTTCGTGGGAACAAAGCGTCAGGCGTCGGATCCGATCGCCACGGCCGCCAAGCGCTGCGCCCAGTATTACGTGAACCACCGCTGGCTGGGCGGCACGCTCACCAACTGGCGCACGGTTTCGGGCTCCATCGCCCGTCTGCGCGAGCTGGAAGGCCTGCTTGAAGGCGGTGAGACCTCGGGCCGTCAAAAGAAGGAAGTGCTGAAGCTGACGCGCGAGCGCGACAAGCTGGAGCTGAGCCTTGGCGGGATCAAGGACATGGGCGGCATTCCCGACCTGATGTTCGTGATCGATACCAACAAGGAAGCCATCGCGATCCTGGAAGCCCGCAAGCTGAACATCCCGGTCATTGCGATCCTGGACACCAACTGCAACCCGGACGGTATCACCTTCCCGATCCCCGGCAACGACGACGCCGCACGTGCCATCCAGCTCTATTGCGATCTGCTGGCTGACTCTGTGCTGGACGGCCTTGCTGCCGGCCAGTCGGCATCAGGCATTGACCTGGGTGCATCGGAGGCTCCCATGGAGCCGACGCTCGCCCGTCAGTTGACCCCGGAGCCGGTGGCAGAACCTGAGGTGTCGGCGCCCGAAGCCGCCGCTTTGGAAGCCGAAATGACCGGGGTCGCGCCTGTGGCCGCAGAATCTGATACCACCGCCGCGGAGGCCACGACGGCCGAAGATGGCGTCGCCGCGGCGAGCGAAACCTAACCGGCAAAGCCGCCTTTCGCGTTTTTGCCTGACCTGTCCTGAATTTCGGCGGCCTTTCATTCGGGGGGCCGCCGGTCTGTAATCAAAATGAGGAGCTGACCATGGCGGAAATCACCGCTGCGCTGGTCAAAGACCTGCGCGAAAAATCCGGCGTTGGCATGATGGACTGCAAGAAGGCCTTGCAGGAAAACAACGGCGATATCGAAGCCTCGATGGACTGGCTGCGCGCCAAGGGCCTGTCCAAGGCGGCGAAGAAATCTGACCGCGCTGCGGCCGAAGGCCTTGTGGCCGGGATGCTCAGCGCTGACGGCATGACCGGGGTGCTGGTCGAGCTGAACGCCGAGACCGACTTCGTGTCCAAGAACGACACTTTCCAGGCCGCCGCGCGCGAGTTCGCAACCGTGGCGTTGGGCGTTGCAAGCGACGTGGACACCATCACGGCGGCCAAGACTTCGAAGGGCGAGATCGTCAGTGAGGTGATCACCAACATGATCGCGACCATCGGCGAGAATATGCGCCTGCGACGGACGGCGAAGCTGAGCGTGGAGCATGGGGCGGTGTCGCTGTACCTGCACAACAAGCAGGGTGATGACGTAGGTCGCCTTGCGGTGCTGGTGGCGCTGGAGAGCACCGGTGACGCGGCCGTGTTGCGTGACGTCGGTCGCAAGATCGCCATGCACGTGGCCGGCACCCCTGCGCCGCCGTTGGCTCTGACGACGGCGGATCTCGATCCGGCAGCGGTCGCTAAAGAAAAGAAGTTCCTGACCGATCAGGCGCTGGAATCCGGTAAGCCCATTGGCGTGGTCGAGAAGATGATCGAAGGCCGTATCCGCAAGTGGCAGGAAGAGGTTGTGCTCCTGAAGCAGCCCTTCGTGATGAACCCGGATCAAACCATCGAGCAACTGATCGCCGAAACCGCCAAGGATCTTGGCGCTCCGGTGACGGTCAAGGCCTTCGTGCGGTTTGCTCTGGGCGAAGGCGTCGAGAAGAAGGTTGATGACTTCGCGGCCGAAGTGGCCTCGATGTCCGGCCAGTCCTGATAACGACTGGTTGACGGTTCAGGGGCGCAGCGCGTTAGACGCGTTGCGCCCTTGCTGTATGTTGTTGCCGCTCGTTCTCAGGACTCACCGATGGCCGACAAAAAGAAATCCAGCAAGCCCGGCCCTCGCTACCAGCGCATCCTCCTGAAGCTTTCGGGAGAAGCCGGGGTCGGCGGAGACAGTTTCGGCATTGATCCCAAGACCCTTGCGGCGGTTTCCGAGGAAATCGCGCAGGTCGTCAAGGCCAAGGTCCAGGTCTGCGTGGTCGTGGGCGGCGGCAATATTTTTCGGGGTGCAGCACTGGCCGAGGCCGGCATGGAACGGGCCAGCGCCGACTACATGGGCATGCTGGCCACCGTCATGAACGCGCTGGCGCTACAGGCGTCGCTGGAAAAGGCCGGGGTATACACCCGCGTACAGTCAGCGATCCCGATGGACGCGGTCTGTGAACCCTACATCCGGCGCCGCGCGTTGCGACATCTGGAAAAGGGCAGGGTGGTGATTTTTGCCGCCGGCCTCGGGGCACCGTTCTTTACCACGGATACGCCAGCTGCCCTGCGTGCTGCCGAAATGGGCTGTGACGCGCTGTTCAAAGGCACTAGCGTCGACGGGGTCTACTCTGCGGATCCGAAGAAGGACCCGGACGCCAAGCGCTACGAGACACTGAGTTATCAGGAGGTTCTGTCGAAAGACCTGCGGGTGATGGATACTTCGGCGGTCAGTCTGATGCGCGACAACCACATCCCGATCGTCGTGTTCAGCATTCGTGAGCGGGGAAACCTGCTTAAGGTGCTGAACGGCGAAGGGGTCTTCACCACCATCGCCTAAACACTAGCGTCCGACGCAATACCCGATGACAGGGAGATGCCGCCATGGCCACCGCTGAGAAACCCGTACTTCCGCGCTACAAGGACCGCATGGACAAGGCTGTCCTGGCGCTGAACGAGGAGTTCGGATCCCTGCGCACCGGGCGCGCCTCGGCGAGCCTGCTGGACCAGCTGCGGGTTGATGCGTACGGCTCGTCCGTGCCGATCAATCAGGTGGGCGCGGTCAGCGTTCCTGAACCCCGGATGATTTCCGTGAGCATCTGGGATCGCGCGCTGGTGGTCTCGGTGGAGAAGGCGATCCGGGCGTCGGATCTGGGCCTCAACCCAGTGGTCGATGGTACCACGCTTCGCATCCCCATCCCGCCGCTGACAGAAGAACGGCGCAAGGACCTGGCGAAACTGGCCGGGAAATATGCCGAGCAGCAAAAAGTGGCGATCCGCAACGTACGTCGTGACGCCAATGACGATTGCCGAAAGGCGCAAAAAGACAGCGTGATTAGTGAGGACGAAGCCAAGCGCTTTGAAGGCGAGGTGCAAAAGATCACCGACGAGGCCATCAAGCGCGTGGACGAAGTCTTGAAATCAAAAGAACAAGAGATCATGCACGTTTGAGGCCTGAGTAGGATTTTGTCACAGGCATGACCGCCTTCGAGACACCACCGTTTGCGGGCGCGTCGCCGTCCGAAGGGGCCGCCGCGCCCCTGCATGTCGCCGTCGTCATGGACGGCAATGGGCGTTGGGCCAAACAGCGCGGGTTGCCGAGATCCCTTGGCCATAGCGCGGGCGTCGAGGCGCTGAAGCGAACGGTCGAAGCGGCACCGAGGCTGAATATCCGATGGCTGACCGTATTCGGGTTCTCAACTGAAAACTGGAGCCGACCCGCCGCCGAGGTGGCCGAGTTGATGGCGCTTCCAAAGCGCTATTTCGAGACGGATATCGCCAGGCTAGATCGCGAAGGCGTTCGGGTCCGGGTCATCGGCCGGCGCGAGGGGCTTTCGAGCGAACTGGTCCGGCTGGTCGACGACGCCCAGGCCCGGACAGAGCGAAACGACAGGTTTCACCTGAACATCGCTTTCAACTATGGCGGCCAGGCCGACATTACCGATGCTGTGCGACGTTTCGCCGAGGATGTCGCCGCCGGGCGCTGCAAGCCACAGGATCTTGATGAGCGTCTGTTCGGCAGCCTGCTGGCGACGTCAGGCTCGCCTCCCCCTGATTTGATTGTCCGGCCGTCGGGAGAGCAGCGGCTGTCCAACTTCCTGCTTTGGGAGGCCGCCTACGCAGAACTGGTTTTCCAGGATGTGCTTTGGCCCGACTACGGCGAGCAACATCTGAGGGAAGCCCTGACCCAATTCGCTGCCAGAGACCGTCGCTACGGGGCGATAGCCGCCGATAACGTCCTTGCCACCGGTTAAGCGGTTCGACTGGTCCAATCTCGGCCTGCGCGTGGCGTCGGCGGGGGTGATGATTCCGGCTGTCGGAGCGGCTGCCTGGTTCGGGGGATGGCCGTATCTGGTGCTGGTGGCCATCGCCGTGGCTTTGCTGGCCATCGAATGGGGCGGGATGAGCGCGCCGGTGTCGCCCACGCGTGTGGCGGCAGCTGTGGCGGCGGGGGTGCTGGTGGCGGTTTTCCTTGGCTACCGGGGTCACTACCTCTGGGCTTGGGGCTCGATTGCGATGATGGCTGTGGCGGCGGCTGTGATCGCGCGGGGCGTAGCCGAACGACCCGCCGATGCGGCTTTCGGAGTCCTTTATCTCGCGCCCGCAGCGCTCTGCCTGGTCTGGCTGCGAGATACCAACCAGGGCGCCTGGTGGACGATGATGCTGTTCGCTACGACATGGGCCGCCGATATCGGTGCCTTCGCGGTTGGCAGTGCGCTCAAAGGTCCAAAACTCTGGCCGAAATTTTCACCGAACAAGACATGGTCCGGCTTTGTCGGCGGGCTGTTGGCGGCGATGTTGGCGGGAAGCCTGATGGCGGCGTTACCGTACTTCAACCTGAATATCTATGCCGCAGCAGCCATTGGATTAGCAGTTGGACTGGCGACCATGGCGGGTGATCTATGGGAATCTGCCCTGAAGCGAAGGTTTGGGGTAAAGGACTCCGGTGACCTCATTCCGGGGCATGGCGGCTTGTTGGATCGTGTAGATGGTCTGATGTTCGCCGTGGTGGTGATGGCGGCCTTGCGGCTCGCCAATCAGTTGGGGTGGGGACATTGAGCCTGCCGCGCAAGGTTACAATTCTGGGATCGACAGGCTCTATCGGAACGTCGACCCTTGACCTGTTTGAGCGAGCCGGGGTCGAGCTGGAGGTCGTGGGACTGACGGCCGGGCGCAATGTGGCGCGGTTGGCCGAGCAGGCCCTGCGTTGGCGCCCCCGGGTGGCCGTCGTCGAAGACGAGACCCAACTGGCGGAGTTGCGCGAGCGTCTGCAGGGGTCCGGCATCCAGGCGGCAGCGGGTGCGAAGGCCGTTGAGGAGATTGCCGCAGAAGAAGCGCAATGGGTGATGTCTGCGATCGTCGGCTTTGCAGGATTGGCCCCAACGCTGGCTGCGGCTCGGACCGGGGCGATCATCGCCCTCGCCAACAAGGAAAGCCTGGTCTGCGCAGGTCCCGCCCTGTTGCGCACGGCCAAACGGGCCGGCGGCGTGGTGATTCCCGTGGATTCCGAGCATTCGGCGATCTTTCAGGTGCTGGACCCCTCGGCAGCCGAACATGTGAAGCGCCTTATCCTGACGTCGTCAGGCGGTCCCTTTCGTGACGCAACGCGGGCCCAGATGGCGGCGGCGACGCTGGAACAGGCGCTGGCTCATCCGAATTTCTCGATGGGCGCCAAGATTTCGATCGATTCAGCGACCATGATGAACAAGGGCCTCGAGGTTATCGAAGCCGCCTACCTGTTTTCCATGCCACCTGAACGGATCGACGTCCTGGTTCACCCTCAACAGATTATCCACAGCATGGTCGAGTACGCCGATGGCTCGACCCTGGCCCAGATGGGACCGCCGGATATGCGCCCGCCGATCGCCTGCGCCTTTGCCTGGCCCGACCGGCTGCCGTGGCCGGCACCGCATCTGGATCTGGTGACTGCCGGACCATTGACGTTCCAGCATCCGGACCCTGAGAAGTTCCCCGCGCTGGCCATCGCCAAACGGGCCCTGTTGGCCGGCGGACGGGCCCCGGCGGCGATGAATGCAGCCAACGAGTGTGCCGTGGCCGCTTTTCTTAACCGGCGCATCGCCTTTCTTGATATCCCTAATATCGTCGCCGAGACCCTGGAGCGGATGGACCGTATCCCGGACCCAACGCGACCTGATGACGATGCCGTTCAGTCGGCGAACCAAACCGATGCCGAAGCCCGCCGCGTGGCGGGCGAGGTCGTGACCCGCAAGTTCGCGGCCTGAGGAGCAGTTCCGCCCCATGCAATTCATTCAGACAGTCCTTCTGTCGGTCGTGCCGTTTCTACTGGTTCTGGGCATCGTGGTGACGGTCCACGAACTGGGTCACTTTTTGGCGGCCAAGGCGTTTGGCACCAAGATCGACCGCTTTTCGATAGGGTTTGGCAGCGCCATCGCATCCTGGACGGACAAGTCCGGGGTGGATTGGCGTATCGGCTGGCTGCCCGTTGGTGGCTATGTGCGGTTCGCCGGTGATGACAACGCCGCCAGCATTCCCGACGCGGAGGATCTTGCCGGCATGCGCCGTGAGTTGGTATCGCAGGGGCGGGGCGAGGAAATTGAGCGCTACTTCCACTTTAAGCCGATTTACCAGCGCGCCATCATCGCGGCAGCCGGCCCGATTGCCAATTTTCTGCTCGCGATTACGATCTTTGCAGTGCTGCTTTCGGCGCTGGGCGAGTGGGTTGTGCCAGCGCGAATCGCCACCGTTGTGCCGAACTCGGCGGCTATGGCGGCGGGATTTCAACCCGGAGACCTGATTGTCCGTGCGAACGGGCGGAAAATCGTGCGTTTCGATGACATCGCCGAAGTGGTTTCCGTTCGCGCCAATGTTCCGATCCAGTTCGTGGTGAAGCGGGGAGATCGCGAGGTCGTGCTGACCGGCACGCCGCGCTGGCAGATGCGTACCGATCCGGTGGGTGGCGCACAGCGGTTGGGCACGCTTGGCATCATTCCGGCGCAGACGGCCGACGACTACGTCAACGTTCGCTACAACCCGATCGAGGCGGTACAGCGCGGCACACAGCGCACCTGGCATACGCTGGAGACGACCGTCTATTATCTCGGGCGAATGATCACCGGACAGGTCAACGCAGATCAGTTGCGCGGCCCGCTGGGTATTGCCACTGTTACCAAGAACGTAGCGACATTGGGCGCGGACAGTTCGCAAGGGATCCTGGAAATTGTTACGCGATCAAGCCTGAATCTGCTGCAACTGGTGGCGGTGTTGTCCGTCAGCATCGGGTTCATGAACCTGTTGCCTGTTCCGGTTCTCGATGGAGGCCATCTGATGTTCTATGCCTATGAGGCCGTCTTCCGTCGCCCTCTTGCGGCCAAGGTTCAGGCGGCAGGGTATCGCGTAGGCCTTGCGCTCGTTCTCGGATTGATGTTGTTCGCGACCTGGAACGATTTGCAGCGCCTGAATGTGTTCAAACTGTTCGGCGGCCTATTCTCCTAGGCGCGTTCGTCCCTTAACCGGCTGATTCGATGTTCCAGACCCGCGCTTCCCGCGCCGCGCTTGCTTCCGGCCTGGCCCTCCTGTTGGGCTCCGCTGCCATTGTCGCGCCAGGGCTGGCCTATGCCCAGGCCGAGCGCGGTGGCGCGATTCAGCGGATTCTCGTCCAGGGCAACGAGCGGATCGAACCTTCGACCGTCATTTCATATCTCCCGGTGGCAACAGGCGAAACCGTCGACCCGGCCAAGATCGACCTGGCGCTGAAGGCCCTGTTCCGGACCGATCTGTTTTCGGACGTCAAGATCGACTTCAGAAACGGCGACCTGATCGTCACGGTCGTCGAAAATCCAATCATCAATCGCGTGATCTTCGAGGGCAACAAGGGCCTGAAGGAAGACAAGCTGCGCGACGAGGTGACGGTGCGTCCTCGTGGTATCTTCACCCGGTCCAAGGTGCAGAGCGATGTCCAGCGGATCGTGGAGCTCTACCGCCGCTCCGGCCGGATTTCCGCCGAGGTCACGCCGCAGATCATCGAGTTGCCGCAGAAGCGGGTAGATCTGATCTTCAAGATCGATGAGGGCCCCAAGAGCGGCATTCTGTCGGTCAACATCCTGGGCAACAAGGCGTTCTCGGACAATGATCTGCGGGACGTCGTCGTCACGGAAGAGACGCGCTGGTTCAAGTTTTTCTCCAACAACGCCAACTACGATCCTGACCGGCTGGAGTACGACAAGGAACAGCTTCGGAAGCATTATCGCAACCGTGGCTACTATGATTTCCGGGTGACCTCTGCGGTGGCCGAGCTGGCACCGGACAAGAACGGCTTTGTCATCACCTATAATGTCGACGAAGGCCCGCGGTACAAGTTCGGCAAGGTCCAGGTAGAAACCGAGCTTCAGAAGCTGGACAAGACCGTCCTGGAGGCGCTGCTATCGGTGCGCTCCGGCGAGGTCTATCAGGATGAACAGATTGAGCAGGCGACAGACACGCTGACGTTTGCCGCCGGTGCTGCGGGCTTTGCGTTCGTGGACGTTCGGCCCCGCTACACACCCAACCGTGACAAGGGCGTCGTGGACGTCACCTTCTCGGTCAAGGAAGGCCCGCGCGTCTACGTTGATCGCATCGAGATCGTCGGCAACACCCAGACGCTCGACTATGTCATCCGCCGCGAGATGAGCGTGGTGGAGGGCGACGCCTACAACCGTGCCCTCGTCGACCGTTCCAAGCGCCAGATCCGCTCGCTGGGCTTCTTCAAAGAGGTCGAGATCACCGAAATTCCGGGCTCCTCGCCGGACCGTACGGCCTTGCAGGTCAAGATCGAGGAGCAGCCGACGGGCGAGCTCTCGTTCAGCGCGGGCTATTCATCCGTCGATCAACTGGTGCTGGATCTGGGCATCACCCAGCGCAATTTCCGCGGTCGTGGCCAGGATGTTCGGGCGCGGATATCGGTAGGATCCCTGAGGCAACAACTGGACGTCTCGTTCACAGAGCCCCGGTTCCTGAATCGTGACGTCGCCGCCGGTGTCGATGTCTATGGCTACCGGTACGATCTGTCCGAGTTCTCGGCCTATAAAACCACCACGTTCGGTACGACCTTCCGGGCGAACTTCCCGCTCAGCATCGATAGTCGCGGAGCGGTGCGATACACACTGCGGCAGGATGATATCCAGATCGACGGTCTGCTTTGCGACCCTTCGGTCGGCGTCGTGCTGTCGGCATCGCTGTGTGAACAGGTTGGCAAGCGGTTGACGTCCCTTGTGGGCTATGGCGGTCGACTTGATCGCCGCAACGACTATCTGAACCCGACGCGCGGCTTCTATGTCGACGTCAATCAGGACCTTGCGGGTCTGGGCGGCGATGTGAACTTCCTGCGGACCGACCTGGAGGCCGGCTGGTTCTATGGCTTCACGAAGGATCTGATTTTCTCGGTCGTGGGGTCTGCCGGCTACGTCGTAGGCTGGGGCGGAGACAGCGTCCGGATCAACGATCGCTACTACAAGGGCGGCCTGAACTTCCGGGGCTTCGAGACGGCCGGTATCGGACCGCGCGACCTATCGTTGCAACGGGCCGACGCCCTGGGCGGCAAGGCATTCGCTATCGGCACGCTTGAGTTGACCGTGCCGACGTTCCTGCCCGAACAATACGGTATCAAGGCTGCGGTGTTCAGTGATGTCGGAACACTCGGTTTGCTCGACAAGAAGGACCGCAACTATCGCGCCGGCGATGTGGATTGTATCAATTCAACGCTGATCGATCCGACTGACCCGACCAAGACCATTTCAAATCTCGCCATTCCGGGGACGCGCAACGTCTGTATCCGCGATGACCTCTCGCTCCGGGCCTCGGCCGGTGTCAGCATTTTCTGGAAATCCCCTATGGGACCCATCCGCTTCGACTTCAGCCGCGTACTGGCCAAAGAAATCTATGACCGGGAAGAAACGTTCCGGTTCTCCACTTCAACCAGGTTCTAGAAACATGAACGTAAAGACTATCGTTTCGGCGAGCTGCGCCGCGACCCTTATGCTCTCCGGTGCGAGCACCGCCGTTGCGCAAGCGCCGGCCGCAGCGCCATTGCCGCCGCCGCAGGTTACCCATGGCGCGCCGGTACCCGGCGTTTGCGTCTTCTCCGGCGAGGCTGCCATCGGTGCGTCCACAGTAGGAAAGTTTGTGTTCACGCGGCTTCAACAGTTGACCCAACAGGCCAGCGCGGAAGTCAGCGCCGAGGAAACCACCCTCAACACCGACGCGAAGACCCTAGACGGCCAACGCGCGACGCTGGATCAGAACGCGTTCGAGACCCGTGCGTCGGCCATCCAGGTTCGCGCCAATGCCCTCCAGCGCAAGGTGCAGCAGCGGAATGCAGAAATGCAGCGCACCCAGGAAAAGGCGCTTGGGCGGCTGAGCGACGAAATCGCGCCGTTGGTGCGGACGTCTTATCAGGCCAAGGGTTGCTCGATCCTCATGAACCGCGAGGCTCTGACCCTGAATCTCGCCAATCCGGCCATGGACATCACGGCGCCCGTTGTGACGGCGCTGAATGCCAAGATCACGCAGTTCACGTTTGATCGTGAGCGGCTGGACCAGGCCGCGTCCAATCAGGCCGCCGGGCGTCCTGCTGCGCCTGCCGCTGCTCCGGCTCCCCGGCGCTAGGCAAAGGCCCTGAGTTCGGGTTACGGCACCAAAGGTAGTCAATGCCCGATCCGCGGTTCTTTGAAGATCTCGGCCCCATCACCCTCGGCGATCTGGTCTCGCTCACCGGTGCTGAGTATGATGGCCGCGAGGCGGACATCCGTCTTGTCTCGCGTGTCGCGGTGTTGGCGCACGCCGGGCCTGACAGCGCCACCTTTCTGAGCGATAGGCGCTATGCGGATCAGTTGGCAGCCGCGCGGCCTGCGGCCTGCTTTGTGCGTCGTGATTGTGCGGACCTGGTCCCGGTAGACTGTGCCAGGTTGATCTGCAGCAACCCCCAGGCCGCCTATGCCATCGCCGCACAGCGACTGCACAGGCCGCGTTTTGGCGGTGGCGAAGCTATCGCTAGAGACGCGACAACAGAAACCGATGTGATCCTTGGACCGGGCGTCGTAGTTGGGCCCGGAGCCCATATCGGGCGGGGTACCCGGATTGGTGCCAACACGGTTCTGGGACCGGGAGTCACAGTCGGGCGAGACTGTGAAATCGCGGCAAACGTCACCGTCGGTTTTGCGTTGATCGGTGACCGGGTGAAAATCCTGGCCGGCGCGGTGATTGGAGAACCCGGTTTCGGGGCGACCGTCGGGCCCGCTGGCCTGATCGATATCCCCCAGTTGGGTCGGGTGATCATCCAGGACGGCGTGTCGATCGGCGCCAATACCACGATTGATCGCGGGGCCTACGAAGACACGGTGATCGGCGAGAATACCAAGATCGACAACCTGGTGCAGATCGCCCACAACGTGCGTGTGGGTCGCAACTGTGTGATGGCGGCGCAGACGGGGATCTCCGGTAGCGTCTTGATCGGTGATGGCGCGCAATTCGGTGGCCGCGCCGGGGTTTCCGACCATGTGACCATCGGGACAGGCGCCCGGGTTGGTGCGGCAGCCGGGGTAATGAAGGATATTCCAGCCGGAGAAACCTGGGGCGGCATGCCCGCCAGGCCGATCCGTCACTGGCTCAAGGAAACGGCATGGCTGGCCCGCATGGCCAGCCGCAAGGGTGGGAAGCAGACATGACGCGCAAGGCGCCGGTGGCGGTCAATCCCACCGATATCGACATCACCGAAATCCTGCTGCGTATCCCGCACCGCTACCCCTTTCTGCTGGTGGACCGGTGCGAGGACTACAAGGTCTCGGAATCCATCGTCGGCATCAAATGCGTCACCGTAAATGAGCCGTTCTTCCAGGGCCATTTCCCCAGTTATCCCGTGATGCCGGCGGTGTTGTTGATTGAAGCCATGGCTCAGACGGGTGCCGTGTTGATGTCAAAATCGTTGGATGTTGACGTTGCCGGCAAGGCGATCTTCTTCATGTCGGCTGACAATTGCCGCTTCCGGTCGCCTGTTCGTCCGGGTGATGTCGTGCGCATGCCGGTTCGCGTGGTCCGGCACCGGGGAGATGTATTCAAGTTTGCAGGCCAGGCCATGGTCGGCGACAAGGTGGCGGCCGAGTGCGAGTTCGCCGCCATGGTGGTGGAGACCTGATCACTTGAGCGTAGACATTCATCCGACCGCCCTGGTCGCCAAAGGCGCCGAACTGGCGGATGGCGTCAGCATCGGTCCGTTCTCGATCATCGGCGAGCACGTCCGGATCGGCGCGGGCACGCAGGTACTTGCCCACGTGGTGATCGAAAACCGCACGACCATCGGCGAGGGTTGTTCGATCCGCAACTTCTCCAACCTGGGCGGGCCGCCGCACCACACGGGCTACAACGGCGAGCCGACTGAACTCATCATCGGCGATCGCAACAAGGTCTGGGAGCATGTGACGATGCACATCGCCGCGCCGGGTGGCGACGGCTTCACCCGGGTCGGCAACGATGGCATGTACATGGCCACCAGCCACGTGGGCCACGACTGCGTGGTGGGCGACAACGTGATCCTGGCCCACTCGGCGACACTGGGCGGCCACGTCCACGTCGGCGACTTCGTAATGGTCAGCGGATTGGCGGCGGTGCACCAGTTCTGTCGGGTGGGCCGTTATTCCTTCATCGGTGGCCTCGCTGCCGTGACCAAGGACGTAATCCCCTACGGCATGGTGTGGGGAAACCACGCCCACCTGGAGGGCCTGAACCTCGTGGGCCTTAAACGCCGCGACTTCAGTCGCGAGACCATCAGCGAACTCCGCTCGGCCTACCGCCTCCTGTTCGCGGAGGAGGGTACGTTCCAGGAGCGTGTCGACGACGCGGTGATCACATTCGGAAAGAGCGCGCCGGTCATGGAAATAATCGACTTCATCCGCGCTGACGGTAGTCGACCCCTCTGCCTGCCAGAGCGCGAGATCTGATGGACAAGCTGGGCCTGATCGCCGGCGGCGGCAATCTGCCGGTGGAGATCGCCCGGCATTGCGAACGTTCCGGTCGTCCACTGTTTGTAATCCGGCTGAAGGGGTTCGCAGGCAGCGGACTCCAGCCCTATGCGGGTGCCGAGGTCGGACTGGCCGAAATTGGCAAATGCCTGAAGGCGCTGAAGCGCGCCGGGTGCCGCGCAGTCTGTCTGGCCGGCGATGTGGCACGCCCGGACTTCACCAGTCTGGTCCCGGATTTCAGAGGTCTGATGCTGCTGCCTCAGGTGATCGCGAGCGCGCGCAGGGGCGATGACGCCTTGCTTCGCGTCATGGTCGGGGTGTTCGAGAAGGCTGGGTTCGCGGTGCAGGGCGCTCACGAGGTGATGCATGACCTGGCCCTGCCGATCGGGCTGCTGGGTTCGTGTTCGCCCGGCCCGGAAGACCTCGCCGACGCCGAACGCGCTCTGCAGGTTGCCCGCGCGATAGGACAATTGGATATCGGTCAGGCTGCAGTCGTGTCTCGTGGCCTGGTGCTGGCCGTCGAGGCTCAGGAGGGCACGGACGCTGTCCTGGCGCGCGTGGCCGACCTGCCTGCCCATCTGAAGGGCAAGCCGGGCGCGGGCGCGGGCGTTCTCGCCAAGGCTCCCAAGCCGATCCAGGAGACGCGGGTTGACCTCCCGACCATTGGCCTGGCCACCATCCATGGCGTAGCTCGAGCAGGGTTGGCCGGGATTATTGGTGAGGCTGGTCGCCTGCTGGTTCTGGATCGCGAGGCTGTCATAGAACTGGCAGATGAGCTCGGGGTGTTCATCCTGGGCGTGGACCCTGCCACCCCATGAATCCACGGCCACTCACCGTGATGTTGGTGGCGGCCGAGGCCTCCGGCGACGACCGGGGTGCCGGCCTTGCCCGCGCTCTGAAACGGCGACTTGGTGACGATGTTCGTTTCGTCGGTGTCGGAGGTGCCAGAATGGCTGCCGAAGGCGTCGAAAGCCCGTTCGACATAACGGAGCTCTCCATCTTCGGATTGGTCGAGGGGTTGTTAGCGTATCCGATGGTGTTGCGGCGGGCGGACGAGACAGCTGCGCTGGCTGAGCGCGAGTGTCCGGATGTAGCGGTGCTGATTGATTCGTGGGGGTTCACGCTGCGCGTTGCGCATCGGCTGAAAAAGCTCGGCATCCCGTTGGTGAAGTATGTCGCACCCCAGGTGTGGGCATCCCGGCCGGGTCGCGCCAGGACGGCCGCGAATTGGTTTGACCATCTGCTTACCATTCACGGGTTCGACGCACCGGCCTTTGAGGCGTACGGGTTACCGGTAACCTTTGTCGGGGACGCGACCCTGGCCATAGACTTCTCCGACGCGGATCCGGTGCGGCTGCGACGCGAGATTGGTGCTCGCCCGAACGAGCCTATCCTGTTGGTATTGCCGGGCAGTCGGCTTAGCGAGATCGATCGCATTTTGCCGGCATTCGAAGATGCCGTGACTCGCCTGAAGACCGAGCGACCCGACCTCCATGTGGTTGTCCCGGTCGCACCGACCGTAGCGGAGCTGGCCAAGACCCGTATCGCAGGCTGGCCACACCGCGTTCACGTTGTGGAGGGCGACCTTGCCAAGCGCGACGCCATGATGGCAGCCACGGTGGCGCTGGCGTGCTCTGGCACCGTCACGACGGAACTGGCCCTGGCGGGTTGTCCGATGGTGGTGGGGTACCGACTGGCACCGCTGACCTATGCTATTCTGAAGACCTTGATCCGCACCAAATGGGTCACGCTGTTCAATATCGCGGCCCGGGATTTTGTCGCGCCGGAACTCATCCAGAGCGCTTGCAACGGTCAAACGCTGGCTCGTGAGATCGCTCTGCGGCTGGATGACGCCGACCTGCGCGCGCGGCAGGTCGCGCGACAGTCGCAGGCCCTGCTGAAAATGGGTCGCGGCGGCCCCGATCCAAACGAGGCCGCCGCGAATGCCGTACTGGTCTTGATCGGGCGAAGTTAGCGCTTGTCGACGGACACAAAGCTGCGCGCCGGTGCGCCGGTATAAATCTGGCGCGGACGGCCGATCTTCTGGGAGGGATCCTCGATCATTTCCTTCCACTGGGCGATCCAGCCCACGGTGCGGGCCAAGGCGAACAACACTGTGAACATCTCGGGGGGGAAGCCCAGCGCCCGCAAGGTGATGCCGGAATAGAAGTCGACGTTTGGATAGAGTTTCCGCTCCACGAAGTACGGATCGCTAAGGGCGACCTTTTCCAGTTCGATGGCAACCTGCAGGATGGGGTCGTTCCCGGCCCCGACCTCGGCCAGCACCTCGTGGCAAGTCTTCTGCATGACCGTCGCGCGGGGGTCATAGTTTTTGTAAACGCGGTGGCCGAAACCCATCAGCAGATAGCGGCGATCTTTGACGCCCTGCACGAATTCCGGGATCTTATCGACGGTGCCGATTTCCATCAGCATGTTGAGGCATTCTTCATTCGCCCCACCGTGCTTGGGACCCCAGAGCGAGGCGATGCCGGCAGCGATGCAGGCGAACGGATTGGCACCAGACGACCCGGCCAGTCGGACCGTCGACGTCGAGGCATTCTGCTCATGGTCGGCATGCAGGATGAAGATCCGATCCATGGCCTTGGTCAAGACCGGGTTCGGCACCCAGTCCTCGGCCGGAACCGAGAAGCACATGCGAAGGAAGTTCTCGGCGTAGGAAAGTTCATTGCGCGGGAACACGAACGGTTGACCACGGGAGTATTTGAATGCCCGCGCCGCGATCGTCGGCATCTTGGCGATCATCCGATGGGCGGAGATCATCCGCTGCGCGGGATCGTTCACGTTGGTGCTGTCGTGATAGAAGGCTGAAAGCGCTCCCACCGCGCCGGTCATGATCGCCATTGGGTGAGCATCGCGCCGGAAACCCATGAAAAACCGGTCGAATTGCTCGTGGATCATGGTGTGATAGGTGATGTTGTGTTCGAATTCCTCGAACTGCGGCGCTGTTGGCAGTTCGCCATGCAGGAGCAGGTAACAAACTTCGAGGAAGCTCGACTGTTCGGCCAGCTCCATGATCGGGTAGCCACGGTGCAGCAGGATACCCGCATCGCCGTCGATGAAGGTGATCTTGCTCTCGCAAGATGCCGTCGACATGAATCCGGGATCATAGGTGAACACGTCGGCTTCCGCGTAGAGCTTGCGGATGTCCACAACTGCCGGACCGTCCGTGCCGCGTAGCACCGGAAGTTCGACGGTTTTTCCGTCAATCTCGAACTTCGCTGTACTGCCCATAAGATCCCCTTCGCGCCTGCGAGATAGAACACATGATTGAGCGCTTATACCCGTTTAAGCGGGGAGCGAAAGCGCGTCGTCAATTCGGCCGAGGCTCTCGTCACGCCCCAGAGCGGTCATCGTTCCGGCGAGGTCTGGAGCAGGCGAGCCGCCAGACAGAACCGACCGGAGCGGGGCTCCAAACTTGCCGATGCCGACGCCGTCGGCCTCCGCGAACGCCCGGACAGCGACTTCAAGCCCCGGAACGCTCCAGTCGGTGACCTGGGCCAAGGCGAGGCGAAGCCTGGTCAGCCGCGCGCGGGTCTCGTCGGTCAGCTGCTCAAGCGCCTTTGAGGGCAATTCAAGAGGTCGTGACTTCAGCGAAAAAATCACCGCGTCGGCCAGTTCCAGAGTGGTCTTGACCCCGTCACGGACAAACGGGATCAACCCTGCAATCAGGGTCTCATCGCCCTGGCGAAGGTGGAAGTCGCGGCCCTTGAGGATTGTCGCGACGAGCGCGGCCAGGCGGACGGGATCTGCCTCCCGGATGTAGTGGTTGTTCAGGTGATTGAGCTTGGCCCAGTCCAGCCGCGCGGCGGCGCTGACCACGTCCTTGATGTCGAACCATTCAATGGCCTGGGCATCAGAGAAGATCTCGTCATCGCCATGGCCCCAGCCCAGCTTGGCCAGATAGTTGCGCAGGGATTCCGGCAGATAGCCCATGCCATCGAACTCGCTCACCGCCTGGGCCCCATGCCGCTTTGACAGTTTCGCGCCATCGGGGCCGTGGATCAGCGGCAGGTGAGCCCAGACGGGAACCTCCCAGTCCATCGCCTGATAGATGATCGTCTGACGCGCGGCGTTGTTCAGGTGATCGTCGCCGCGAATGACGTGGGTGATGGCCATGTCGTGGTCATCGACCACGACGGCCAGATTGTAGGTCGGGTTTCCATCCGACCGCAGCAGGATCAGGTCGTCCAGCCCGCTGTTCTGAAACCTGACATCACCTTTCACGGCATCAGCCACGACAGTGTCGCCGTCTAGCGGGCTCTTCAGGCGCACGGCATATGGGCGATCAGGCCAGGTCGCCGGATCAGCGCCGCGCCACGGAGATCGGACGACGCGGCCCTCGGCGCGGGCGCGCTCGCGCTCGACCTCAAGCTCCTCGGCGGTCATGTAGTCACGATAGGCCTGACCACGGGTTTCCAGTTCCGCGACCACCTCGCGATGGCGGTCGGCGCGGGCGAATTGAAACACTGGCGGCTCGTCGGACTCCATGCCTAACCAGGACAGACCGTCGAAAATTACCTGGACTGCAGCATCCGTCGATCGCTCACGATCGGTGTCTTCCACGCGCAACAGGAACTTCCCACCCGTATGGCGCGCAAAAAGCCAGTTGAAAAGTGCGGTCCGAGCCGTGCCAATGTGCATCATGCCGGTAGGTGACGGGGCGATCCGGGTGCGGACAGGACGATCGGACATAGAACTCGATGGGGCTGGGGAGGGCGCGGGCCGCCGTGCGGGTGGGCCTCTTAGCACATGGGCTGAAGGGCGTCATAGGCTCGGCAGGCTGTGGGCCTGGGTCGTCGATCAAACCGACGCCCAGGCCGATCGCTGGACGTTATGGACCCCTGTGGCGTTTGGCCTGGGCTGCGGCCTCTATTTCGGACTGTTGAGAGAGCCGCAACTTTGGGCCGCCTGGGTGGCCGTGCTGATAGCTGCCGGTTTGTTAGTGGCAACGCGCTGGAGCGGTTGGCGATCAACGACATTGCTGCTGGTCCTGGGTGCTTGCGCCATCGGCGGTTTTGCAGTAGCAAAGCTTCGCACCGAGAGCGTCAAGGCACCGATCGCCCAAAGCGGCGCGCGACCTCAATGGGTCGAGGCCTGGGTGGTCGACGTGGCTTCGCCGGGCGTTGGCGGACAGCGATTACTGCTCGCACCGATCCGGATCGGTGACCTCGGCCCGGACATGACCCCGACCCGCATGCGCGTCACCCTGCGTCCCGACGCGGGTTTGCCCGAGCCAGGCCAAGCCGTCCGCCTGATGGCGATCCTAAATCCACCACCACCGCCTGCCAGCCCGGGTTCCTACGACTTTGCACGCGACGCTTTTTTCGAAAGCGTCGGGGCTGTCGGGCTGGCGCTGCGTGCGCCGGAGCAGATCACCGCAGAGCGACCGGCTCCTTGGCGACTGAGGCTGACGATGCGGGTCAACGAGGTGCGCTGGGCGCTGACCAACCGCATCGTCGACACCTTGGGTCCCGACACGGGTGGGCTGGCAGCGGCCATGACCACGGGCCACGAGGCGTTCATTCCGCGCGAGCAGGTGGAGAACCTGCGGGCCGCCGGCCTGGCTCACATCGTTTCGATCAGCGGCCTGCACATGGCCATTGTTGGCGGCTTTGCCTTTGCTGCGGCCCGCCTGCTGGTGGCGGCCTGGCCGTGGCTGGCGCTTCGGGTATCGGGCAAGAAGATCGCCGCTCTTGTCGGTCTGGCTGCGGTTGGCGGATACTTGGTGCTGTCGGGAGCGCCACCGCCGGCCGAGCGCGCCGCCATCACGGCCGCTGTGGCGTTTGCCGCGATCCTTGTCGACCGTCAGGCCATCAGTCTGCACGCTCTGGCGCTGGCAGCCATGGCCGTACTGCTCTTGCAACCAGAGGCGGTCACCGAACCCGGGTTCCAGATGTCGTTCGCAGCAACCGCCGCGTTGGTGGCGCTGGCCGAAATCTGGCCGCGACCGTTCCGCGAGATTGAGGTCCCTTGGCCGATCCGACTGTTCCAGGCGGCCGTCACCTGGACATTGGCCAGTATCGCCGTCAGCTTCATCGCGGGCCTGGCCACTGGACCCTTCGCAATCCAGCACTTCAACCGGGTCTCGACCTGGGGGTTGTTCGCTAATCTGGCCGTGGCACCGATTTCCTCGTTCCTGATGATGCCAGGCCTGGCGCTGGGTGCGGCCCTGACACCCTTCGGACTTGGCAAGGCACCGCTGGAGGTGGCCGGCTGGTCTATTGGCCTGATGAAT
Source organism: Phenylobacterium deserti (assembly GCA_945883235.1). Lineage (GTDB taxonomy): Bacteria > Pseudomonadota > Alphaproteobacteria > Caulobacterales > Caulobacteraceae > Phenylobacterium > Phenylobacterium deserti_A. The sequence continues at coordinate 81,862 of CAMCXF010000010.1, forward strand.
CAGATTGCAAGTTTCGCGGCGGGCGCGCCGTCCGCTCAGCTGGTGGTGCCCAGCGCGCCGGACTGGGTGCTACCGGTCAGCTTTCTGGGGCTGTTGTTCGCATGTCTTTGGAAGGGCCCGCTCAGGTGGCTCGGTGTGCCTTTGGCCTGCGCGGTGCTTTGGGCACCACGACCGCCCGCGCCAGATGCCTGGGTCAGCGCGGACGGTGCTGCCGTCGCGATCCGTGACGGCAAGGATGCCGCATTGCTCCGGCCCGATGTGAAACTGTTCGGTGCCGAGCTCTGGGCCCGACGACGGGGTCTCACCCCGCTCAAGACCAACATGGAACGCGACGCGCGGTTTGCCTGCGATGCCTGGAGCTGTACGCCGCTGGCGGTGGCTCCGGTTCAGCTCTCAGCCGCCTGGAACCTGAAGCGGCCCCTCAAGGATGGGCGACTGGAGGCGTTGTGCGCAGGCGCGGCCATTGTGGTGCTCCGCAATGACTTTCGGCCGGAGAGTTGTCGCGCGCCGCTTGTCCTGACGGGACGGGATTTTGCGAAGGGCGGGTCCGCGGAAATCTTCCGAACGAGAACCGGCTGGCGCATCGTCTGGGCGCAGGACCTGCGCGGGCACCGCCCCTGGACCTGGGGCTACGACCCGCGATGATGTTCGCCAAAGCCCTACGTGAGCGCGTGCGTTCGGGAGAAATCACCACCAGCATCCGCGTTTGGTTGAGCCCGCGCGTGAAAGTCAGCGGCCGCTATCCGATGCTGGATGGGCACATCAGAGTCACGGGGCTCACCTAGATAGACCTGGCTGCTGTGACAGTCGTGATGGCGCAGAAATCGGGTTTCCTTACCCGGGAGGCGCTCTTGGAAACCGCCCGCCACGGACGTGGCGAGCGGGTGTTTCTGGTCGAATTCGTGTTCGAACCTAGTGGTAGCGGCGGATAAGTCCCACCAGCTTGCCCTGAACGGCCACCTGATCTGGACCAAAGATGCGCGTCTCGTAGGCCGGGTTGGCGGCTTCGAGCGCGATAGATAAGCCCTTTTTACGCAGGCGCTTCAGGGTGGCTTCCTCGCCGTCGATCAGGGCGACCACGATGTCGCCCGAGACCGCGCTGTCGGTTTTCCTGATCACCACGAAGTCGCCATCGAGAATGCCGGCATTGATCATGGAGTCACCGGCGATCTCGAGCACAAAGTGCTCGCCGGCGCCCAGGATACTTTCCGGCACCGGCATCCGGTCACGTTCCTGCTGGATCGCCGCGATGGGCGTGCCGGCAGCGATCTTGCCAAGGATCGGCAGCTCGCGGCTGTCGTTGGCGGCGGCGGGAACCAATGTCGAGCCGTCGACCAGCTGGGGCTTGAAGGGCGCGCGGCCTTTGGGCGGCGCGGCGGCGGTGGCCTGCTGCGGAAGTTTGATCACTTCCAGCGCGCGGGCCCGGTGGGGCAGGCGTCGAAGGAAGCCGCGTTCCTCCAGAGCCGTGATCAGACGGTGGATGCCGGACTTGGACGCTAGGTCCAGCGCCTCCTTCATCTCATCGAAGGATGGCGAGACGCCACTTTCCTTGATGCGCTCATGGATGAACATGAGCAATTCGTGCTGCTTACGGGTGAGCATGTCTGGGACCTCGAAGAACAAAGCGCTAACGCTTGACGATGTTCTCTAGGTGTTCCGGGTTAATGTCAAGTTACCAACGAACTCGTTGTATTTGCTGCGCTTTTGAACTAAAAAATCGTCAGTTCAGTAGCAACTGAGTCGCGGCAGCCACATCTTCCTGCCGCATCAGGCTCTCGCCCACCAGCATCGCGGTGGCGCCTGAGCGCTCAAGCCGCGCAGCATCAGCAGACGTAAAGAGTCCGCTCTCCGTGACAAGCAGGGCGCCTGCCGGTGCCGCGGCGGCCAATCGCTCGGTGATTCCCAGGTCCGTGACAAACGTCCGCAAATCGCGATTATTGACCCCGACCAGATCCGCACCCAGCTCGCCGGCCCGCGCCATCTCCGCCTCGTCGTGCACCTCAACCAGCGCGTCCATGCCGTGCACGCGCGCTTCGGCGATCAAGTCGGCGGCCAGGGCGTCATCGACCATAGCGAGGATCACCAGGATGGCGTCCGCCCCGAGCGTGCGCGACTCAGCCACCTGCCAGGGGTCGATCAGAAACTCCTTGCGGAGACAGGGCAGGGTGCAGGCGTCGCGTGCGGCTGTCAGGAACGCATCGGCACCCTGAAAACTGGGCGCATCTGTCAGCACGGACAGGCAAGCCGCGCCGCCGGCTTCGTAGGCTCTCGCCAGGGCTGGCGGATCAAAATCCGCCCGGATCAGGCCTTTGGAGGGCGAGGCCTTCTTGATCTCGGCAATCAGGGCAAGTCGGCCGGGGCAATGGGCACGCACAAGCGCAGCACGGAACCCGCGCGGCGGCGTGACACCGGCGACACTCACCACGGGCCGGGCGGCCTTGCGGACGGCGACCTCTTCGCGCTTGTAGGCAGCGATGCGGGCCAGGATGTCGCTCATCGCGGGGCGATCTCCACCAAGGTCTTCAGGGCTGCGGTGGCCCGTCCGTCGTCGATGACCCGGCTCGCCAGCGAGACCCCGTCACGGAGGCTTTCGACCTTCTCGCCGACGACAAATGCCGCGGCCGCATTGAACAGGACAATATCGCGGTACGGACCCACCGAGCCGTCCAGCACGCCCCGCAGAGCTTGGGCGTTTTGCGCCGGGTCGCCCCCGATCAGATCAGAGATCCGGGCCCGCGGCAGGTCCACGTCCTCTGGCGACACCGTGAATTCCCGAACCCGGCCGTCGCGATACTCCGCCACATGGGTCGCGCCCGTGGTGGTGATCTCGTCCATGCCCTCGCCGTGCACCACCCAGGCGCGTTCCGAGCCCAGAGCGCCCAGCGCGGCGGCCAGCGGCGCGACCCATTGCGGCGCGAATACACCGACAACTTGCCGCGTCGCGCCTGCCGGATTTGTCAGCGGGCCCAGCAGGTTGAAGATCGTCCGGAACCCCAGTTCGGCGCGGATCGGCGACACGTGACGCATCGCGCTGTGGTGAGCCGGCGCGAACAGAAAGCAGATGCCGGCCTCGTCGAGCGCCTTCCGCTGGCGCTCAAGTCCCGGATCGACCGCGACGCCCAGTTCGGACAGCACGTCGGCGGCTCCGGATTTCGACGACAACGCGCGGTTGCCGTGCTTGGCCACCTTCAGACCGCCGCCCGCCACCACGAAACTGACGGCGGTTGAGATATTCAGTGTGTGCAGGCCGTCGCCACCGGTCCCGCAGACGTCGATTGAGGGATAGGGCACCTCGAGACGCACTGAGGCCTCGCGCATCGCCCGGGCGCCGGCGGTGATCTCGTCCACCGTTTCGCCGCGCATCCGGATGGCGGTCAGGGCCGCGCCGATCTGGGCCGGGGTGGGCTCGCCGCGCAGGCAGGCGGCGAAGAATTCCTGCGCCTCGGCCTCGGTCAGGATCGCGCCGTCCGCAAGGCGCGACAGCAGGGGCTTGAAGGCGTCGGACATCTGTTGGACGCGGTCAGACCTGCGACAGGCGCTTGACGCCGGCGAGGTCGAGGAAATTGCCCAGCAGTTCGTGCCCGCACTCGGTGGCGATGGATTCCGGATGGAACTGGACGCCGAAGATCGGCCGGGTGCGGTGTTGCAGGCCCATGATCTCGCCATCTTCGGTGCGTGCGGTCACCTCGAGTTCGGGTGGCAGGTCGCCGTGCTGGACCGCCAGGCTGTGGTAGCGCGTGGCGGTGAATGGGTTCTTCAGGCCGGCGAAAACGCCTCGATTGTCATGATGGATCTGGCTGGTCTTGCCGTGCATCAGGGCTCCGGCGCGGACCACTTCGCCGCCAAACGCCTGGCCAATTGACTGGTGACCCAGGCAGACCCCGAAGATCGGCAGGTCGTCAGGCGCCTGTTTGATCAGGTCCAGGCAGATACCGGCCTCGTTTGGCGTCTTCGGTCCCGGCGACAGCAGGACGGCTTCCGGACGCAGCGCCAGGGCTTCGGCGACGCTGAGCGCATCATTGCGCACGACAAGCGTCTCGGCCCCAAGCTCGTTCAGATAGTGGACGAGGTTGTAGGTAAAGCTGTCGTAGTTATCGACGACCAGGATCATGGCTGTCTCATAGGCTTTGCCGTCGCGCGCGCCAAGGGTGATGCTGGCCTCATGACGGACGCCGATTCGAACCTGGACGCTGACGAGATCGCCCGCTGCCGCGCGCTGCTGGAACCGTCAGCGAGGCATGAGACGATCTGGCCCGCCCTGGCCGCTGCGACGGCGCTGGCGGTGTCGTCGCTGGTGTTCGCCACCGTGATGATCCTGGCACCCCCGGTGCAAACCGAGCATGTCGCGGTGAGCGCGCCGGAATAGCCCGGCTAGATAAACCGCCAGCTCTCCTCCGCCGCCTTCCGCAGGGCCCGGGCCTTGTGCAGGGTCTCGTCGTATTCCGCGTCGGGGTCGCTGTCGGCGACGACGCCGGCGCCTGCCTGGACGTACATCATGCCATCCTTGAAAATGGCGGTGCGCAAGACGATGCAGGTGTCCACCGAACCGTCCGAGCCGAAGTAGCCGACGGCACCGGCGTAGGCGATGCCCCGCTTCTCGATCTCCAGCTCGTCGATGATCTCCATGGCCCGGACCTTGGGCGCGCCCGACAGGGTGCCGGCGGGCAGGGCGGCCATAACGACGTCCACGGGGTCCAGGCCGTCGGGCGCATCGCCCTCGACGTTGGAGACCAGGTGCATCACGTGGCTGTAGCGCTCGACGAAGAAGCTAGCGGTGACACGCACGCGGGGCACGCGGCTGGGCGGCGGCGGCTCGTTGGCACCGGACTGCTTCAGCATGGCCACACGGCCCACATCGTTGCGGCCCAAGTCCAGCAGCATCAGGTGCTCGGCGCGTTCCTTGGGGTCGGCGATGAGTTCTTGCTCGAGCGCACGGTCCTCCTCGGGCGTGGCGCCGCGCGGGCGAGTGCCAGCGAGGGGCCGGATGGTAATCTTGCCGTCTCGCAGCCGGACCAGGATTTCGGGTGACGAGCCGGCCAGGTGGAACGTGCCAAAGTCGAGGAAGAACAGGAATGGCGAGGGGTTGGTTCGGCGCAGGGATCGATAGAGCGCGAAGGGATCATGCGGGAAGGGCGCGCGCAACCGGTGGCTGGGCACCACCTGGAAGATGTCCCCGGCCCGGATGTACCCCTTCGCCGTCTCAACGATCCCCCGAAAAGTCTCGCGGTCGACCGGGGTGGTGAAACGGTCCGGCTCAGGTCTGGCCATCCCCCGTAGGGGCGGGGCGGGCTTCTTCAGGTCCTCGATGACCGCCTGCAGTCGCCCTTGTGCCGCGGCATAGGCGTCGGTCGCCGAGGCTTCGTCGGGACGAACAGACGTCACCAGGATGATCTCCTGGGCGATGGCGTCGAAGATGGCCACGATCGAAGGCCGCGCCAGTACACTGTCGGGCAGGTCAAACGGGTCGGGATTGACGTTGGGCAGCCGCTCCACCAGCCGGATCATGTCGTAGCCGATGGCACCAAAGACACCTGCGGCCATGGGCGGAAGGCCCGGCGGCAGCTCGATCCGGGAGGCGGCCAGCAAGTCGCGCAGGGAATCCAGCGCGCCGCCCGCTTGAGGCGTGAATTGCTCGGTGCCGATGTCTGTGCCCCGGGCGATCTCGGCCTGATCGCCCCGGCAGCGCCAGACCAGATCCGGGTTCAGCGTGATGATCGAATAGCGCGCCCGAAACGCGCCGCCCTCCACCGATTCAAACAGGAAGGCATAGGGCTTGCCATGGCCGATCTTCAGGAAGGCGGAGACTGGCGTCTCCAGATCGTCGATCAGCCGGGTCCAGACGACCTGTGGGGCGCCGCCGTCGTAGGTCGATTGAAAGGCCTCGTACGGCGGCTCTGAAATCACCCCTTCTTCTCCGGAGCTTTGGCCTTGGCCTCCTCGCGTGGCGCGAAGCCGGCGGCGGCGCGAGCTTTGACGGGGTCGGTTTTCACCTTCAGCTTGGTGCGGGCATAGGCTTGGGCAGAGTCGGCCATCTCGCGGAAGACGGCCTGCGCCAGCTCGCCACGGTTCATTTCCGCTAGCTGAGCCGCAGCAGGCCCTGCATCCATGCGGATATTGTCCACACGGCCGACGACGATGCCTTGCTGACTGGGGGTCGACCAAGTCTCGCCGGGCTTGGCATTGAAGGCCCGCGCTAGCACCTCGCGGCCAAGGGTGGCCTGATAGCCTTCCGCAGATTGGCGGGACAAGCCCGCGACGCGAGCCACGGAATAGCCTGACGACGCGGCGACGACATCGATTGCGTCGCCCTTCTTGATCCGCGCCATCAGGGCCTCGCCACGGGCTTCAAGCGCGCGGGTGATCTCGCGACGCATCCAGGCGCTGGTGACGATCGGACGGATTTCCTCAAGCGGCTGGACGTGCGCCGGGATGATCTTTTCCACGCGCACGACGAAGTAGGCACCTTCAGCAAGCTCGGTGATCTCGCTCTCGCCACCGGCGGGCAAGGTGAAGGCCATTTCAAGAATCTTCGGCGGCAATCCCTGGAGCTGGCGACGTTTGTCGTCGACCCCCTGGGCGCTGATCGGACCGACCAACTCGAATGGAACGCCGGCCTTCTTTGCGGCGTCGGCCAGCGGCGCGCCATCGCGGCGAGTGTCTTCATAGGTCTGGGTCTGGGCGTAGACCTTCTCTGAGACCATATCCTTGCGGATCTCGGCCTCCAGCATCGGACGCGCCTCTTCCAGTGAGACCTCGCGACCGGGCGTGACGTTGGTTACCCGCACGACCGCAAGCCCGAGATCACCCTGCACGACAGAGGTCTGGCCGGACGTCATCTTGAATGCGGCTTGACCCACCTTGCGATCGGCGACAGCGGTCAGCGGCTTTTCGTCATAGACGATGGCGTCGACACCCACGGATTTGGCGACGGCGGGCGCGGCCTCACCGGCGGCGAGGCGCGCGCTGACCTTTTGTGCGGACGCCTGATCCTTCACCGGGATCTGTACCAGGGTGCGACTCTCGGGCTTGGACAGGGTGTCTTTGCGGAAATCGTAGCGCTTCTTCAGTTCCGCCGGATCGATTGCCGCGGTCGCCACGGCCTGAGCGGCAGCGTTAGGTACGAAGGGCACGACCGTAAATGACCGCATTTCCGGCAACATCAGGTCGGCCTTACTCTCCTTGATGAAGGCGTTGAGCTGTGTGTCGGTCGGAGCCGGGGGCTGCGGAACGCTCTGCGGGGTGATCACGAAATAGGCGAGGTCGCGGCTCTCCAGCGCGAAGACCGAGGCCAGAGCCCCGTAGCTGCGCGGAACAGAGAACCCGTTCTGCATCGCCACCGCCCAGTGCTGGGTCGACATTTCGTCACGTAGCACAGCGTCGAAGCCGGGCGGCGTGTAGCCGTTCTCCTGCAAGCGTGCCTCGAAAGTCTTCTTGTCGAACGCACCGCTGATCGGGTTGAAGAAGTCCGGGATCTTGCCGATCTGGTCGGCGATCAGCTTGTCGGATGGTCGAACCCCGATTCGGCTCAACAGCTCGGCAAACGCTTCCTTCGTGGCCAGGCCATTCAGCACGACAGTGTCCAGATTGTTCTGTTCGGCCAGTTCCGGGGTGATCGGCTGACCGGCCTGCTGCTCTTGCCGTTTCCGGAAGCGGTCGTACTCGCGCTGGAACTCCGCCGAGTTGATGCTTCTTGAACCCGCGCTGACAACCTCGTCACCGCGGATGGCGTCGACGCTGTACTCCGTCAGGCCGAACCCGGCCATGGCGACGACGATGACGCCCAGGACGATCCGGGTGAACCAGGATGTGGACCGTTTTGGCGGGCTGGAAAGCGGGCTGGAAGGCGTGTCGGTGGGCATCGTGGTCCTTTCCCGGGGGCGGGCGTGCGCGACGGTATAGTGGAGGGGCCTTCTGTCCGGCAAGCACGTGACAGAACTGAGCGCATGGCTTAACCGCCCAGAGAGGCTTTTCCTGGGAGAGATTGAGTGACCAAGCCACAGGTGCTGATCGCGGGGAACTGGAAGATGAACGGCCTCGGCGCGTCACTCGCTGAGGCAAATGCCTTGGCTGGAAGTCTGGGCCAGACGACGGCCCGTGTGGCGATATGCCCTCCCGCCACCCTTGTGCAGCGCCTCGCCGAGGTGCTGACCGACAGTGGCGTTCTGGTGGGCGCACAGGACTGCCACGCCGAAGCCTCAGGTGCCTTCACGGGCGACACCTCTGCCGAACAGCTGGCGGATGCGGGTGCGACCCTCGTGATCCTGGGCCATTCCGAACGCCGCTCAGGTCATGGCGAAAGTGACGCCCTTGTTGCCGCCAAGGTTCAGGCAGCGCTGCGGGCCGGACTCGAGCCCATCGTCTGCGTGGGCGAGACGCTCGACCAGCGAAAGGCCGGAGACGCGCTCGCTATCGTTACCGGGCAGGTTCGGGGGTCTCTGCCTCGGGAGCTGGCCGGCAACGCATTTGCCGTGGCGTACGAACCCGTCTGGGCGATCGGGACCGGCCTTACTCCTACGACGCCGGAAATCGAGGAGGTCCATAGGGCGATCCGGGCTGCGCTGCTCGAGATGTTTGGCGACGCAGGCCGGGGCGTGGCGATCCTCTACGGTGGATCGGTAAAGCCCTCGAATGCGGCTGAAATTCTGCACGCAGACGAGGTCGGCGGCGCACTGGTCGGCGGCGCCTCTCTGAAAGCCGACGACTTCCTCGGAATCATCCGGGCAGCCTGAACTGGGGCAGCCATTGTTCCTCGCCCGCGAAGCACTAGCTATGGCTTTGGCGCGGTCGTGGTGATAGAGCGCGCGCTTCATTTCGACGGGGCCAACCCGCCGGAACGCATCGGAAAGACGCCGGGATGCTGCTGAACCTGTTGCTGGTGATCGAGGTCATCGTCGCCTTCTTCCTCGTCGTTGTGGTGTTGTTGCAACGCTCCGAGGGTGGTGCTCTCGGCGTCGGCGGCGGGCCTTCGGGGTTCATGACGGCGCGCGGCGCCGGCGACTTGCTGACGCGCACCACCTGGATTCTCGGCGCTGTGTTCTTCACCCTTGGGCTGTTGCTGACCATCGTGGCGGGCCGCGAGCGGGGGTCTGCGTCGGTAGTAGACCGAATGAAGGTCAACGCCATCAACCCTGCGGAACTGACCCGGACGCCGCCGGTGCCACCCGCCGGAACTGCGCAACCCGGCCCGGTCGGTGGCGCGCCCGCACCGCTGCAGGCACCCACGCCCACCCTCAACAGCCCGTTTGGGGCCATTCCATCGACAACCACCGCGCCCGTAACGGCTCCGGCGACCCCGGCCACGAAGTAAGTGGTGGATAGCTGCGAAACGCACGGAGCAACGTGAGCGAATCGCGACTACTCTGGCCTCCCATGGCCCGTTACATTTTCATCACCGGCGGCGTGGTCTCCTCCCTGGGTAAAGGTCTGGCGTCCGCCGCTCTTGGCGCGCTTCTGCAGGCGCGAGGCTACAAGGTCCGCCTGCGCAAGCTCGACCCGTATCTCAACGTGGATCCGGGCACGATGAGCCCGACCCAGCACGGCGAGGTGTTTGTCACCGAAGATGGTGCCGAGACCGACCTCGACCTGGGCCACTACGAGCGGTTCACCGGGGTCAACGCCACCCGCGCCGACAACATCACGACCGGCCAGATCTACAAGACCATCATCGAGAAGGAGCGGCGCGGGGACTACCTCGGTGCCACTGTCCAGGTGATCCCCCACGTCACCGGCGAGATCAAGGACTTCGTCCTGTCAGACCCGGGCGAGGGCGTCGACTTCGTGCTGGTCGAGGTCGGTGGCACGGTCGGTGATATCGAGGGCCTGCCGTTCTTCGAGGCGATCCGTCAGTTGGGTCAGGAACTGCCGCGCGGCCACGCCTGCTTCATCCACTTGACGCTGCTGCCCTACATCAAGACCGCCGGCGAGATGAAGACCAAGCCGACGCAGCACTCGGTGAAGGAGCTGCGGTCCATCGGCATCCAGCCGGACATCCTGCTCTGCCGTTGCGAGATGGAAATCCCCGACAGCGAACGCCGCAAGATCGGCCAGTTCTGCAACGTGCGGCAGAGCGCGGTAATCCAGGCGATGGACTCGCCCAACATTTATTCGGTGCCGCTGGATTATCATCGCGAGGGGCTGGACACCGAAGTGCTGGACGTATTCAGCATGCTGGACACGGCCCCCAAGCCCGACCTGACCCGTTGGGAACAGATTTCCCACACCCTCAGTCACCCCGACGGCGAGGTGAATATCGCCATCGTCGGAAAGTACACTGCCCTGACCGACGCCTACAAATCCCTGATCGAGGCGCTGATCCACGGCGGCGTGGCCAACAATGTCCGGGTCAAGTTCGACTGGATCGAGGGCGAGGTATTTGAAAACGAAGAGGCGCTGATCAGTGAGCGTCTGACCAATGTCCACGGCGTGCTGGTGCCTGGTGCCTTCGGCGAGCGGGGATCGGAGGGGATGATCCGGGCTGTGAAGTTCGCCCGCGAGCACGCGATCCCTTATTTCGGCATCTGCTTCGGCATGCAGATGGCGATGATCGAGGCCGCGAGGAACCTGGCGGGTATCGAACAGGCGTCCTCAACGGAATTCGGCCCCACGTCAGAACCCATCGTCGGATTGATGACCGAATGGACACGCGGCAATGAGATCGAATTGCGCCAGGAAGGCGGGAACTTCGGCGGCACCATGCGGTGCGGGGCCTATGACGCCGTCCTGGCCGCCGGCAGTCGGGTGGCGGAGATCTATGGCGGGCTGAGTATCTCGGAGCGGCACCGGCACCGCTATGAGGTCAATATCGCCTACCGTGAGGCGATCGAGAGAACGGGGCTGTCGTTCTCAGGCCTTTCGCCGGACGGCATCCTTCCTGAACTGTGCGAGCGCGCCGACCACCCGTGGTTCGTGGGCGTGCAGTTTCACCCGGAACTCAAGAGCCGCCCGTTTGATCCGCACCCACTGTTTGCCAGTTTCATCGGCGCTACAAAAGATCGCAGCCGGCTGGTCTAGCCGACGAAGAAAAGGGCCCAATAGGCCATCAGCATAAAGTTGCTGGCCGCGAACGCTGCCAGGCGGTGGAACACCTTGTTGTAGGTCACGTGGATCAAGGAGTGCGCCGCGCGCAGAGCCACGTAGGCCCAGGCCACCGCCAGCGTCGTCTGATCAACCCGCCCGGCGACGAAATACATCAGGCTTGCGACGTAGAAGAGCACCGGCAGTTCCAGCAGGTTCATGTAGGCGCGGTTCACCACCGCCACGTGAGCCGGAACCCGGGCCGACTCTCCCAGTTTGAAGTCCTCAGCCGTGACCTGACCGGCGGCCGAGGCCCGGAACCGTCGGACGGGAATCAAACCCAGCACGATGAAGGTCAAAAGGGCCATGACGCCCATGGGTGCGAAGATCATTTCCTGTTGCATGGCCGCCCCTCAACAGATTGACAGGATCAGCCTACGCCTCGTGGCTTGATCGCGCGCGGGGTTTCATGCATAAGCCCGCGCTCACCGGCGGCCCGAGGGTTCACTCTTGGCGGCCGCCGTATCCATTTCTACGCCGAAGAGAATTTCCGATGGCTGTTCCGAAACGCAAAACTTCCCCCTCGCGGCGCAACATGCGCCGTTCGCACCACGCGCTGGGTCCGAACTCGTTCCACGAGGACAAGGAAACCGGCGAGCTGAAGCGTCCACACCACGTCGACCTGAAGACCGGCATGTACAAGGGCCGCCAGGTCCTGACGCCCAAGGCCGACTAAGTCGACCGAGCGGGTTTGATTCGAAACGCCGGCCCTCGGGCCGGCGTTTTGCGTTTGGTGGGCTAGCTCTCGCCGCGGCGCAACGCTTCGGCTTCCACGACTGCCTCGTCCTCCACGGTCCCGAACACCGCGACCGTACGCGCCGGGTAGGTCTGTTCGAACCGGTAGACGGCGATGCTGCTCCCCGGCCCGCCGCCAGTATGGCCAGAGGCTCGCGCGGAATCTCCATAGGGCGACATCAAGCCAAGGCCTTAGCTTGGCGCGGGGTGGAGCGGGCTCGCAAACTGCGGCAGGGGCGTGAGCGTGCCCATCGCTGCCAGCCAGCTCGGCGGCAGCAGGCGGCTCAAGCGATCCAACAGCAGCGCCGCCTCGCTCAGCGGCCCGACGAGCAGGCCGTGATAGACCCAGCCGGGATGGTAGCCGGCGGCCGACCCCATTTCCACGCTGGTCAGATCGGCAGGGGTCTCAGCGAGCCTGGCATGTTTGAGTCCCAGCGGCTGGAGGACCAGCCGATCCAGCGTCTCCCCGAGCGGCTGGCCCATCGCGGCCTCGACCCGTTCGCGCACCGTCCTGTAGCCGATATTGGAGTAGGCCCAGCCAACTCCGGGCGGGTAGCGCAGACGTCCGGCCTCCACGGCGGTCCGCAGGTCCTCGCGGCTCCATGGCACGTCGCCCTGCGCCACGGCTTGGTGGTAGGCAGGCAGGCCCCCGTAGTCCGGTAGCCCAGCCTCGTGCCGCAGGAGTTGGCGCAGGGTGTACGGCGCGCCGTCCACAGCTCCGTCCAGCGAGAGGCGGCCCGCGTCGACCAGCGCCAGCGCGGCGACGGCCACTACCGTTTTGGTGAAGCTCCACCACGGGACCACCTGGTCGGCCGACCCGGGCACGACCACGCCGGCCTCGATCTGTGCCGAGATCAGGCCGGCGGGTGTCACGACGTTACTGATTGCGTCCGCGCGCCTGCACGGCGGCGCGACGTTCAGCAACCATCTCGGGGGTGACAGCCCGGTTGTGGACAACCGAACGCTCGTGCTCGAGCTCCAGACCCTCACCCATCGCCAGGTCATAGCCGTCATCGATCATGGCCTTGTAGGTCACCAGCATATCGCCATCGATGTCGGCCATCTGCGCGGCGAGCTGCAAGGCCGCCGGCATAAGGTCGGCGGGTTCGACAATGCGATTGATCAGGCCCCACTCGTAGGCCTTTGCAGCGTCCAGGAAGTTGCCTGTGAGAGACAGTTCCTTGGCGCGATAGGGGCCGATGGCGCGGCTCAGCTTCTGCGACAGGCCCCACCCGGGGGTGATGCCGACCCTGGCGTGGGTATCGGCGAAGCGGGCGTTGGTGGAGCAGATCAGCACATCGCAGGCCAGCGCCACCTCGAACCCGCCCGTGATGGCCACGCCGTTGATGGCGCCGATGATGGGCTTCGAGCACGACAGTACGGCCCGCGCCGGGTTCTCATCCGGGCTGGTGGCGTTGGCCGCACCCATTCCCAGAGGGTCAGTCGACAGTTCCTTGAGATCGAGGCCGGCGGTGAACGCGCGCTCGCCGGCACCAGTGAGGATGATCACCCGTACCTCGGGGTCGAGGTCGAGCTCCGAGATCGCCTGGCTGAGCGCCGACCTCAGCGCTTTCGAGAGCGCGTTCATGGCCTCGGGCCGGTTCAAGGTGACGACGGCAACGCCGTTCAGGGGCTTTTCGACCAGCAGCATCTCTTGTCCTCCAACAGCGTTGCATGAGCCGATCAAGCGGTCGCAAGTCAAGCCGACGTTGCCCGAAACCCAGAGTCTGGCTAAGCCTCGGCCGCGTCCCCCCGGAGAGACCCATGAGCGAGATCGTCGACATCACCGCCCGCGAAATCCTGGACAGCCGGGGCAACCCGACGGTGGAGGTGGACGTGGTGCTTGAGGACGGGTCGATGGGCCGCGCCGCCGTGCCGTCTGGCGCGTCGACCGGGGCCTATGAAGCCTCGGAAAAGCGGGATGGCGACAAGGCCCGCTACGGTGGCAAGGGCGTCCTGAAGGCGGTCGAGGCCGTCAACGGCGAGATCTACGACGCCCTGTCCGGATCCGACGCCGAGGACCAGCGCCGGATTGATCGCATTCTGATCGATCTGGACGGTACGCCCAACAAAGCCCGTCTCGGCGCCAACGCAATCCTGGGCGTCAGCCTGGCGACGGCCAAGGCGGCAGCGAGTTCCGCGGCCCTGCCGCTTTACAAATATGTCGGCGGCGTCTCGGCTCGCGTGCTGCCGGTGCCGATGATGAACATCATCAACGGCGGGGCCCATGCCGACAATCCCATCGACATCCAGGAATTCATGATCCTGCCGACCGGCGCAGAGACCTTCGCGGAGGCCTTGCGAATGGGCGCGGAGATCTTCCACGCCCTCAAGGCGCAGCTGAAGGCGGCAGGTCACAACACCAACGTCGGCGACGAGGGCGGGTTCGCGCCCAACATCGGCAGCGCCGAACAGGCGCTGGCTTTCATCGTCAAGGCCGGCGAGAGCGCCGGCTACAAGGTCGGCACTGATTTCAACCTGGGCCTCGACGTGGCCGCCACCGAGTTCTTCAAGGCCGGCAAGTACGTCATGGCAGGGGAGGGCAAGTCCGTTGATCCGGCGGGCATGGTCGACTACCTAGCCGATCTGGTCGCCAAGTTCCCCATCGTCTCCATCGAGGACGGCTGCGGCGAGGATGATTTCGAGGGCTGGAAGCTGCTGACCGACAAGCTTGGTGGCAAAATCCAGCTGGTGGGCGACGATCTGTTTGTCACCAACCCTGCGCGGCTCGGCATGGGCATCGGCAAGGGCCTGGCCAACTCGATCCTGGTCAAGGTCAACCAGATTGGCACCCTGTCCGAGACCCTGGACGCCGTCGATCTGGCGCATCGCAACAGCTACACCTCCGTGATGAGCCACCGGTCCGGCGAGACCGAGGACTCCACCATCGCCGATCTGGCCGTGGCCACAAACTGCGGACAGATCAAGACCGGCTCATTGGCGAGATCGGACCGGACGGCCAAGTACAACCAGTTGCTGCGCATCGAAGAAGAATTGGGCGATCAGGCGGTCTATGCTGGGAAGGGTGCGCTCAGGCACATGTAGCCTCTTCCCTGCCCATAAGGGCGAGGGCAAGACTCTGGTTAGCTCTGCGTTAAGCATGGCGGAGCGAAGAGATAGAGCCACTCAGGATTCGCCGTGCTCGCTCACCTCCGCCCCTATCTTTCGACTGCTGCCTTGGCGCTGTTGATTTTTTATTTCGGCGTGCATGCGTTTACGGGCGAGGGTGGGCTGCTGCGGTCGGACTTTCGCGACGCGACCCTAGTGGCGAAGACCCAGGAACTCGCGCAACTGGCCAAGGAACGGCAGGATCTGGAGGTTCGCGCCCGTCTTTTGCGCGACACCAGCCTTTCTGCCGATCTGTTGGAGGAAAGGTCGCGGTCCCTGCTAGGCTTCGCTGATCCAAGGGACTATGTGATCCGTATGAAACCTTGAGGCCGGTTCGCCGGTCATAGAGGCCAAAAACGATCACGGGGTGAGGGATGGCGCGCGGGCAGACAACGGCCGCTCAGCGGAAATCCGGCGGGGCAGGCGGTAAATCCGCGCCGACGCGGGAGGAACTCCTCGAATACTATCGCGAGATGCTGTTGATCCGTCGCTTCGAGGAGCGGGCGGGACAGCTGTACGGCATGGGACTGATCGGCGGGTTCTGCCACCTCTACATCGGCCAAGAAGCCATTGCCGTGGGCGTGCAGGCCGCCAAGCGGGCCGGCGACCAGATGATCACCGGTTATCGCGACCATGGTCACATGCTGGTCTGCGGCATGGATCCGCGCGAGGTGATGGCCGAGCTGACCGGGCGGTCCGGCGGATCGTCCAGGGGCAAGGGCGGCTCGATGCACATGTTCTCGACCGAGGCGGCGTTTTACGGCGGTCACGGGATCGTGGGGGCGCAGGTCAGCCTGGGGACGGGACTAGCGCTGGCCAACGCCTATCGCGGCGACGGCAAGGTGAGCTGGGCGTTCTATGGCGACGGCGCGGCCAACCAGGGCCAGGTCTATGAGAGCTTCAACATGGCCCAGGTCTGGAAGCTGCCCATCGTCTATGTGATCGAGAACAACGAATACGCCATGGGCACGGCGATTGACCGCTCGTCGTCCGAGACCAAGCTGCACAAGCGCGGCGTGTCGTTCAACATTCCCGGCGAGGAAGTCGACGGCATGGACGTGACAGCCGTAAAGGCGGCGGCCACCCGCGCGGCCGAGCACTGCCGGACTGGCAACGGCCCCTACATCCTCGAAATGAAAACCTACCGCTATCGCGGCCACTCCATGAGCGACCCGGCAAAATACCGGACGCGGGAGGAGGTCGACGAGGTGCGCAAGACCCGCGACCCCATCGAACATGTGGAAGACCTGCTGGAAAAGGCGGGTTGGGCCGATGAGGCCGTGCTGAAGGCCATCGATGCCGAGGTGAAGCGGATCGTCGCTGATTCCGCCGAGTTCGCCCGCACCAGCCCGGAGCCGGACCCGTCCGAGCTCTACACCAACGTCTACACGGAGGTGCAGGCGTGACTGACATCCTGATGCCGGCCCTCTCGCCTACGATGGAAGAGGGCACGCTAGCGAAGTGGCACGTCAAGGTGGGCGATAAGGTCGCCTCCGGAGATGTGATCGCCGAGATCGAAACCGACAAGGCCACGATGGAGGTCGAGGCGGTCGATGAGGGCGTGATCGAGGCGCTGCTGGTGGCCGAGGGCACCGAGGAGGTGAAGGTCAACTCGGTCATCGCGCGGCTGGCGGGTGGGGTGGGCGCAGTGGCTGCGCCGGAACCGGCTCCCTCGATGGATCCCAATCCGCAGCCGGCATCCCGGGCCGAGGCCAAGGGTGATCCCGTGCGCGCCGCTGTCGCGTCGTCGACGGTGCCGGCGGTCGTGTTGCGCGACCCGGAGCTGCCCGAAGGGGTCTCCCTGGTGAAGGTGACGGTCCGCGACGCATTGCGCGACGCCATGGCCGAGGAGATGCGCCGCGACCCCGACGTGTTCCTGATGGGCGAGGAAGTCGCGCAGTACCAGGGTGCCTATAAGGTGAGCCGTGGTCTGCTGGACGAGTTCGGCCCCAAGCGGGTGATTGACACCCCGATTACCGAGCATGGGTTCGCCGGTCTGGGCGTCGGTGCGGCGATGGCCGGCCTGAAGCCGATCATCGAGTTCATGACGTTCAACTTTGCCATGCAGGCCATTGATCATGTGATCAATTCCGCCGCCAAGACGCTCTATATGTCTGGCGGTCAGATTAAGTGCTCGATCGTCTTCCGGGGTCCGAATGGTGCCGCGGCCCGGGTCGGTGCCCAGCACAGCCAGGATTACGGCAGCTGGTACGCTCATGTGCCTGGGCTGAAGGTGCTGGCACCCTACGACAGCGCCGACGCCAAAGGCCTGATGAAGGCCGCGATCCGCGACCCGAACCCCGTGGTCTTCCTGGAGCACGAGATGCTCTACGGCCAGGAGTTCGACGTGCCGGAGGGAATTGACTGGGTCGTGCCGATCGGCAAGGCGAAGATCCGTCGCGAAGGAACGGGCGTCACTCTGGTGGCCTATTCTCGCATGGTGGGCTTCTGCCTGCAGGCGGCGGAAAAGCTGGCCGAGGAGGGGATCGAAGCCGAGGTGATCGATTTGCGGACACTTCGGCCCATGGACACCGAGACCATCGTCAACTCTGTGAAGAAGACCAACCGGCTGGTGACCGTGGAAGAGGGCTGGGGCCCGATGGGCGTCGGGGCTTACATCTGCGCCAAGGTAGTGGAAGACGCGTTTGACTATCTGGACGCCCCGCCAGCGAGGGTTCACCAGGAGGACGTGCCGCTGCCGTATGCAGCGAACCTTGAAGTGCTGTCGATGCCGTCGGTGGACAAGATCGTCGCGGCGGCGAAAGCGGTGAGTTACCGGTGAGCCAGGACTTCTCCTGGCGCACCGGTGGCTGCCATTGTGGGGCGGTCCGGTTCGAGATCGAACTGCCGGCCCGCGTCGGCGCGCACCGCTGCAACTGCTCGATGTGCGCCAAGGTGGGGTTTGTGCATGTGATCGTGCCGGAGAACCGGTTTCGGCTGGTACAGGGGGGCGAGCGGTTGACGGAATACACCTTCAACACCGGCGTCGCGAAACACCTGTTCTGCTCGGCGTGCGGCGTAAAAAGCTTTTACCGGCCGCGGTCCAACCCGGACGGTTGGAGCATAAATGCCCGCTGCCTCGACTCCACCGACGATCTGGACCTGATCATCGAGGCCTTCGACGGCCAGAACTGGGAGGCCAATGCGGCGTCCCTGTCCCATCTCTCCAAGGAGCCCGCATGACGGACATCCTGATGCCCGCCCTGTCCCCCACCATGGAGGAGGGCACACTGGCGAAGTGGCACGTCAAGGTTGGAGACAAGATCTCGTCCGGCGACGTGATCGCCGAGATCGAGACCGACAAGGCGACCATGGAGGTGGAAGCTGTAGACGAGGGCGTCGTCGAAGCGCTGCTGGTGGCCGAGGGTACGGAGGGCGTGAAGGTCAATGCGACCATTGCCCGGTTGGTCGGGGAGGCGGGTGCCGCAGCGTCGCCGCCGAAAGTCGAAACACCCGCCGCCAAGGTCGCAGAGCCGATCAAGGTCGAGACGCCAACGCCGGTTGCAGCGCCCGCCAAGGCCTCCAGCGTGGATCGGGTCTTTGCCTCGCCGCTGGCGCGCCGGATCGCGGAGCAGAAGGGGGTGGATCTCGCCTCAGTGACGGGTTCCGGTCCGCATGGCCGCATCATCAAGGCTGATGTTGAGGCTGCGAAACCGGGCCAGGCCAAGCCTGCTGCGCCGCAGGCGACTTCGCAGGCCGCCCCCGCCCCCTCTGCCGCCCCGCGGCCGGTGCAGAGCCTGGAGCAGATGGGCATCGCGCCCGGCAGCTACGACCTGATCCCGCTGGACGGCATGCGCAAGACTGTAGCGCGGCGGATGTCCGACAGCTTTCGCGACGTGCCGCACTTCCCGCTCAGCATCGATATCGAGCTGGACGAACTGCTGGCGGCGCGCATCAAGATCAACGCCATGCTGGAGAAGCAGGGCGTCAAGGTCAGCGTAAATGACATGGTGATCAAGGCCGCCGCTGTGGCGCTGATGCGGGTGCCGGAGGCCAATGCCTCGTATTCACCCGAAGGCATCGCCATGCACCACCACGCCGACATCGC
>CAMCXF010000011.1 GCA_945883235.1 Phenylobacterium deserti
GGACTACGACGCCATCCTCGACGCCGTCTGCGATGCCTGGAACCGCCTCATCGCCGAGCCAGACCGCATCCAATCCCTCGGATCACGACAATGGGCCAGCTGCGGTGGAGCTTAAGGGCGGTTGGTATAAGTGCTTACCTCTGATGTGGGCTGTCCGCGCTTGCTGCCGGACAGCAAGGCCGTGATTTCGTTCGGCGACAGCCGGAATAGCAATCCAATCTCACGCACTCCATAGCCGCGTCGATGCATGTCACGGGCGAACTTGAGTTGATGGGGGGTCAGCAGGGGCTCGATGGCGCGCGCGCGGCGGCGGGTTGGCGTGCGTGAGGGATGGCGCTCCTCGAAGTCCGCAAGCAACGCCAGTACCCGCGGCGTTGGCTGTTCGGGTTCCAGAATGTCAGCCGTCTCGCCCCCCAGAATCCAGAGCGACACACCGACGTCGCAGAAGCCGCGCGTCAGTCTTACGAGGTCGCCGATCGAGGCGTCAAAGGCGTCCAGGCTATGGACGACCACCTCGTCACCCGCCTTCAACCGCTCCAGTAGCGGCAACAGACGGCTTTGTCCTGCGGCGGCGTGCGCGCGCTCCTCAAAGATCGCCTGGCAGCCAAACTCCTCGGCCTTCCGCCGTTGATCCTCGATGACCGGTAGTCGGGGCGATGAACGGATGACGCCGTATCGCATTCCGCAAATCCCTCGTGCCAAACCAGCGCGGAACGGACGGAAGGTCACGTGTGGCCAGTCGTTGCTGGAACTATGCGGGCTCAACAAGACAGTACGATGACTTCAACACAACCGAGTGATGACAGCGCGATTTTTGCAAAAAAATGCGCGAACGGTCACACAACTGTCGTAAAAGCATTGCGTGTCTCCAATAATGTGGGAAGTTTCTCCTAACGAAGCGGCCCAAGGCCGCGAGAGTGGAGGAAATACGATGCGTACTTTGATCTGCGTGCTTGCCTTGGCTGCCATGTCGGCGTTGCCGGCTTTTGCGGAACAAGCCACCAGTGTGGCGTCCCGCGCGTCGGACGCATCTGCCCGGGCCGCGCGAACGGTCTATGTCTGCGACGCCTCAGCGATGACAAAACGCGCTTTCGCCCGTCAGTTCGGATCCGTTGAGTTCGTGAAGGCCGAAGCGGTTGTCGCCAAGGGCGAGACCTGGAGTTCGCCGAAGTGTATGACGGCCAATGAAGCTCGCCGCCTAAAACAGCTGGCAAGCCTGCGCTAGCTGCGTTGTCTAACGTCCGGTCCCCACCGAGAGTTGCGGGGCGGTAAGCGCAAGGCGGGCCATGATCGCCCGGACATAAGACTGCGTCTCGGCATAGGGTGGGATGCCGCCATGTCGGGCGACGGCTTCGGGACCGGCGTTGTAGGCGGCCAGTGCCAGCCTCAGATCACCGAACCGGCTGATCTGTTGGGATAAATAGGCGACCCCGCCTTCGATATTGCCCCTTAGATCCGAGGCATCGACGCCCAGCAGCGCTGCCGTTCCCGGCATCAACTGCATTACGCCCCGCGCGCCCTTGGGCGAGACGGCAGCCTGGTTGAAGCGCGACTCCTGCCACGCGACGGCCTCGACCACCGTGGCGGGCACGGCATGGCGGGTGGCCGCTTCCAGTATGGCGGCTGCGATCTGGGCTGAGGTGGGGATCACTACTGGGTCCCTCGGGGCGGCGACGATCAACTGGGCACCCTGATCAGTGTGCACGCTGGGGCCGGCAAAGGTGGTGACACCGCCATCGTCTCCGATCGCCAGAACCTGAGCATGCACATGAGTTGTGGTGGCCAAGGCCGTGCACAGACTGGCTATGCTCAGAATGAGGCGCGCGGTTGACATGTTCTGCTTCCAACTAAGATCAACAGATTAGCTCATGGGAGGGTACCGGGACCATACAACTTCGACGTCCCGGTAATCGGGGCATCCAGGGGCTGGTCGAACAGACTCGATGTGGGTGTCGGGTCGTCGGGCGCGCCATCCTGCGGCAAGGCTTTCGTCTCGCTTGCCGGGAGTGGTGCCAGCGATTTGCCGGCGCGGCTGGCGACGACCATCGCCTTGACGGCAGCGATGACAACCTCGGGCCGGGCGATCATCACCAGGTGTGGCGAGACCACGGTAGTCTGGAAGCCGTGTCGAGAGTTACCTGCGATCTGCTGATGTTGCGCTTCCCAGATCGATATTGGCGGACCGAACGGAACCAATGGTGCGGCACCCGCCGTCTCGGAGGCGGTGATCACGTAGGCAGGAACGTCGCTCAATACCCCGCCGATACGATCGACCTGTTCGGATGTACTGCCGAAAATGTTGTCCAGTTCCGACAGCTGGCCCCGCCATTTCGCTGGTCGCTGTGCCAACTCGATCTCATTTGCGCTGGCTTGAGGTGACAGGCAGCCAGTCCAGACTGGATCCTTGATTTCGGGTCGAGGTGTCGACTCCGAAACGGCACCGCACCGGACGAGCCTTCGACGCATGCCGTCCAGGCCATCACCTTGTGGGCGCGGTGCACGGCGCTCTACGGTAGGATCCAGCAATACCAAGCCGGAAATCTGGCCGGGACGGCGCGCTGCAAAGATCCGCCCATAGAGGCCGCCAGCGGAATGGCCCACAACGATGAACGGACCTGGGATGCGGGCGGCCTCAAGTGCCAGATCAAGGTCTCGCGCGATGCTCGCTCCGTCACGTGGCAGGGGGCCAGGATCACTGGAGCCATACCCTGCGCGGTCATAGGCGCAGACCCGCGTGAGGCGCGACAAGGCTGGCTGTACCTTGTACCAGGCCCCGGAGTCAGCGCCGAAACCAGACTCAAGCAGTACCGTCGGACTTCCCCGTCCGGAGCACCGCAGGTTTAGCTTGCGCCCGTCGGGGAGGCTGACGCGGTTTCCCGGCGCGTCGGTTGCGGCCTTAACCTCGCCCGCGTCGCTGCACGCGGCCAGCCCGAGACACAGCAGGATGACGACGAGAGAGTGCCGGTCGCGCAGCGTCCTAGGTGAGACAGCGGACAGGTTCACGTCGGCAGGTTCCTTTCTGTGCACATCGCGGCTCGGAGATTGACGGGTACCAAAACAATGTTCCGTTTGATGCGCTCAAGCGGCACGGACTTTGCTTCTGTCGCGGCAGTGTCGACCTTGTGTTGACCGATGGCACGGTGCACCGGCAAAATGCTGGTGAACATCCTGACCGTGTAGCAGGACGTATGGAAAGAGGGCATCGGTGGATCCTGTCTATGATTGGATCACCGTGGCGATCTTCGGCGGCCTGGTGGTGCTATTTCTGCATCGCTCTGTTCAACCCGGTGACCCTCAGGACACCATTCTGCACTATCTGCCGCCGGCGGTAGGCTGTGCTGTGGCGAACTGGCTGGGCAACCCGCCGCAGAATCAGGGGCTGTTCTCATTCCTGATGGTTGTTGTGGTCGTGCTCTATGTGATCCAGGTCCTGAAACCCTTCGGCCTCGGCTTCAAATTCCCCAAGCGCTAACGATCCTGTCCATATCGATACAAGAGCCTCAGACCCACATCTCCGACGCCCGGATTGTATGAGCCGGCCAGTCGGGCATGGCTGAGGTGGATCCAGGACAGTTCCAACGATAGTCGACGGTTGGCCTTCCAGCCGACCGAGAGCTCTGGCTCAAACAGCACCCGTGAGCCCAGGTCCAGCCGAATCCGCCGATCTTCTAGGCGACTAAGCCGTTCCTGCGGGGAGAGCCCTGGGGCGTTGGGCGACGGCAGATTTATCCGCCCGTCGTGGATCGCAATACCGATGCCTGGTTGAACGTAAAATCGCTCGTTCAGGTCGAAACGCCAGGCCAGCCCGGTGGCCGCGTAGCTGGTCTCGCCAGCGGTGTTCACGCCCACCAGCAAATGGACGCGCGGTTTGCCAAAGAACGCCAGTTCATCCAGCGCAGTGGTCCGCGCGCCAACGACGATCTGGGTGCCGTTTTCGAACTTGCCATAGGAAATGCCGTCGTCCACATCGTGGACATAGGCCCCGACAAAGGCTTCTCCTGCTTGTGCTGAACCGCACGCAATGCCCAAGAGTAATGATCCTGCAGCGATGGCCGCATGCGGCAGCGCAGCGTTCAATTTAATGCGGCTACGGTGATTTGAAGAAAGCACGACTTTCACCACCGTCGATCATAATCAATGAAGCAGTAAAGATAGGAAATCTTGTTGCTGAATCGCATGGGAAGCGTCCTGGCGGTGATTGAACAAGGCTTCATCAAGATTTTGTTCTAGCTACGACCAACAGCGAGATGCCGAAAGGCAAAACCGTGTGTCGAAGCAGAAAGGCCTCCGACGCAAACGCGCGCTCCAGCAGGGAATTGACCACCCTTGACGGCATCGCGTCGTCTGCACGCCCAGATATTTCTCCGAAATGCAATGCACGCAGAACCGCGATCACGGGGAAAAGCACCGAGTTGAAGTACGACACCTTTTCTATTTCAAAGCCGGCATCGCTTATCAGGGCCGTGTAGTCAGCCTTGCGATAGCGGCGTTTGTGGTGGTGAAGTTCATCATGCCGACTCCACAGCCACGGATGAGCCGGAACTGTGGTAAGGAAAACTCCTCCCGGTTTCAGTAGCTTGCCCAGGGCAGCGACCGAGTTCGTGTCGTCGTCGAGGTGCTCGATGACGTCGAGCGCCGCGATCAGGTCGAATTTGTTTTCGAAGATCGGAAGTCCATCCGGCAACTTCCCATCCAATACCGCCCTGCCTGACTTCTCTGCGGCGTAGGCCCTGGATTCAGGGTCGGGTTCAACACCGAAGACACTGCCGAAGCGTGAGAGCATTTCCAGGTTGCCGCCCGTGCCACATCCAACCTCAAGAATGCTCGCGCCTGGCGGTAGACCCAGCATTGACAGTTGATCGGACAGGATCGCGCGGCGTGCCCGAAACCACCAGTGCGCGTGCTCAATCGCGCGCATGTTATCGTACACACGGCGATCCATTTGGCGCTCACAATTGACTGTTACGAAGAATGTAGATCGGTCGCCCCTTGGTCTCCTGATAGAGGCGGCCAAGGTACTCGCCCATGACGCCGAAAGCGACCATTTGAAACGCGAAACAAAACAAGGTCACGACCATCAGAGACGCGTATCCGGGGACGTCACGTCCCAAGATCAATACGCGGACAATGAGGGCTATTGCCGCGAGACCCGCGAGGGCGGCAGCAGATAGACCAACCACTGTCCAGATTCGAAGCGGAGCCGTTGAAAACGAAGTGATCCCGTCGAGAGCCAGTCGCCAAAGCGCAGGCGACGCCCACGACGAATTGCCCGCCGCTCTCGCAGGACGGATGTAAGGAATGCCAATCTGCTTGAAACCGACCCACGCAAACAGACCCTTGTTGAAGCGATTGCGCTCGGGAAGGCGGCGCAATGCCTCTACGACTTGACGATCCATAAGGCGAAAGTCGCCTGTATCGGCCGGAATTGGAAAGTCTGAAAGCTTGTTGAATACCCGGTAGAACCCGTTTGCTGTAACGCGCTTCGCAACTCCGTCAGAGGCTCGATCTGACCGAATCCCATATACAACATCATAGCCTTGCTCCCACAACTGGACGAACTCGATCAACAGTTCTGGCGGATCCTGCAGGTCTGCATCGAGGGGAACGATCAAGTCGCCATGGGTGCTGTCGAGACCCGCAGTCAGCGCGGCTTCCTTTCCGAAATTCCGTGCGAGCGACAGGACCCGTAGGCGAATGTCAGTCCTGGCCCGCTCTTCCAGAAGTTCCAACGTCGCGTCTGTGCTGCCATCGTCGACGCAGACAATCTCGGTCTCCAGGCCTAGCAATCCTGTGACGTCATCAATGCGGGCAAACAGCATATCGAGTACTTCTGCCTCGTTGTGCATTGGGATGACGAGCGACAGCTTTGTGCCAATGCGGGAACGAGATGTCGTCATAGTCTTGGGTCCATGTCCGGGCATTACGATTAACGCACGCCTTGCGAGTCTCCCAACAAGCACGGCGCGGTGCGCAGGATGATGGCGATATCCATCCAGAACGATTGACGTTCCACATATTCCAGGTCCAGCGCAACACGCCTACGGACGTCCTCGGCGGTATCCACCGGGCCACGAGAACCATTGACGGCCGCCCAACCGGTCAAGCCCGGCTTGATGCGGTGGCGGTGAGCGTAGGATTCCACCAGCTTGCTGGCCTCCGCACCACCGCTCAGCATGCCGATGGCGTGCGGCCGAGGACCGACAATCGACATTTCACCGCTGATGATATTGAAGATTTGCGGCAGCTCATCCACGCTGGTCTTGCGGATGAAACGACCGACCCGGGTTACCCGATCATCGTCAGCGCTCACCTGACGGGCCGCTGAGAAGTCGGATGCTTCGACACGCATCGACCGGAATTTCCAGACCACGATTTCCTCGTTCATGTAGCCGTGGCGTCGCTGGCGGAAGAATATCGGTCCGCGGCTGTCCAGCCGGATCGCAACGGCGACCGTCGCCATCAGTGGGGCCAGAGCAATAAGGCCGGCGACGCTGAGGACAAGATCCAGCGCGCGCTTGGCGGCCATGTAGCCGGAACGCTGCCGCGTCCCACTAAGCTGCAAGAGATCAAAATTGGCAATACGACCGATAGCCTGGGTGGCCTGGTCGTCATCGGCGTCTTCAAGCAATAGAGAGATGGGGTTGGGAATGGGTGCCAGGCGCTGGATCAACTGCGCGATACGGGCGTTGGCCTTGGCCGGTACGGTGATGACGATCCGGTCTGCAAACGGCAGGATGCGGTGGTCAATCAAGTCGCTGGTTTTCCCCAGAACTGGCACGCCACGGATGTCAGGCCCGACACGGTCGCGGCGGTCATCAAAGATGCCGAGAATGTTGACGTCGCGTGTGCGCATTGCGCGACGGATCAGACGCTCCGCAGCCGGGGTGCCACCGACAATGATCAGGTTGGGGGTAAGTCGGCCCTGGCGTTTCAAGTGGCCCAGCACAGCACCCCAGCCCAGATGTGTGCAGCAGAGCGCGATGGCTGCTGCCGTGGACCAGGCGGCGAAGCCGAGCGCGGGGAATGCGGGGTTCAGGAGGCCGCTCAAAGTGCCAGCCCCGCCACCCGCCGCCAGTGCAGCAATCAGCAAACGCCCAAAGCGCCGGCGCGACCGTTCCTGCGAACGCATGGTGTATGCGCTGGTGGTGACCAACAGGAGAAGCGCCAGCATCGGTGCACCCAGCCACATTGCCTGGGGCAATGGCATGACAAGACCGGCGGCAAGAGATGCGAAGGCCAGTCCGACCGCGTCGCCGAACTGAAACAGTCGCGCCAGGCCCGGCCCAGACGCGCGGGCGCGAGCGCTTTGCATGTGGTCCGGGCGCAGGGGTCCACGCCGACTCTGCGGTCTTGCGTCGTCTCCTGGTGCAACCGCGCGGTGCGCGCCAGTATCGTCCGCCATTCTGGCTGTCCCTGCTTTTCTCGTGAGGCAGGCTAGGGCCCGGGGCTGACAGATCGGTTAAGAGGGCGGCATCAGTAGGCGCGTGTGTCCGAAAAAATCAGGGGAAGGGTGCGCAGGATGATTTTGATGTCCAAGGCAAAGGACCACGTGTCGATGTATTCGTTGTCGGCTTCAACGCGGTCAATGATCGCCTGCAGTTCCTTCACCTCGCCGCGGAACCCGCACACGGCCGCATAACCCGTCAGACCGGGACGGGCACGGAAACGGCGGTCATAACCGGGGGCCAGCTTCCCCCAGGTTTCGTCGTGGGCAACGGCGTGCGGTCGGGGTCCGATGAGCGACATTTCCCCCCGCAGGACGTTGAGCAGCTGAGGCAGCTCGTCGAGACTGAATTTGCGAAGGATCGCACCTAGTGCGGTGATCCGCGTATCGTCGCGTGTCGCCTGACGTACGACGTCGCCATCTTCGGCGACCGTCATGGTGCGGAACTTGAAGACCGTGAAAATCGCGCCGTTGAGGCCCGTACGGCGCTGGCGGAAAAGGGCAGGGCCGCGGCTTTCCAGCTTCACCAGCATAGCAATGGTCAACAGTAGCGGCAGAAAGAACAGCAGCGCTCCGAAGGACATGATCGCATCAAACGCGCGCTTGAAACGGCTCGTGGCAACTGGTGCCTCCAGCTGCACATGGGCTGCAACCGCCACTGGCGCAGGCTGGGACGCCAGACATTCCGACGTCCAGTTTCTGTTCTCGCTATGAGCGCGAAGTTCTACCAGCTTATGCAAAGCAGGACCTGCGGGCGGGTCTGGCGGCGCGGCCGAGACCGGTGGGGAAAGTATCCATGGCCTCTACCCTCCTGAGGCGTACCCGGATCCAGCTTGCCTGCCTGTCGATCCCTGCTGCAATGTGCACACCACCGTCGACAACTTCATCATAGGCATAGCGTTCCACGAAATCACAGGCATCCACCCGGATACTCTCCGCGTCGTCATGGTCTTCAAAGCGCGTCTCAAATTTGGACATGGCCCCCGAACGTCCTGTCGATCACTTCCTGTTCCAAGCAATTGCCGCGCCAAAGCGACGACCACTCGTAAAGTATGATCACAGTCATATTCGTGACTGAGCGGCATCCGGTTGCACACAGGGTTTACAAATTATGAGCAAGGCCCGCCGGGCGGGCTTAGTAGGCCTGGGGATCGCTGAAGATAATCAGGGCCGTCTTCGCCAGAATTGCAACGTCGAGTCCGACCGACCAGCTCTCAATGTAGAGATTGTCGGCCCTTGTGCGACCGTCCATACAGCCAAGGTCGCGAATTTCACCTCGCAACCCGTTGACCTGAGCCAGCCCTGTAAGACCCGGCTTGGCGCGGAACCTGTCTGAATAGGTCGGGATCTGTTCGGCGTACTGCGCATCGTGCGCCAAGGCCTGGGGGCGAGGTCCCACGATGGACATGTCGCCCCTGAGAATGTTCAGGAACTGTGGAAGTTCATCCAGGCTGAGCTTGCGCAGCAGGGCACCGACTTCGGTGACCCGAGGGTCTCCGAGGGTGGCTTGCCGAACGTCGGCGCAGTCCTCGGCAACTGTCATCGTGCGGAACTTGTAGATGGTGAATATTCGGCCGTTGTGGCCGGTTCGGCGCTGTTTGAAGATCACCGGCCCGCCGGATTCCAGCCTCACTGCCAACGCTATGGTGACCAAGAGGGGCAGGAACACCAGAAGGGCGAAGCCTGCACCCAGGATGTCCATCGCGGGCTTGGCCCAGCTATCGCTGATGGGGGAACGTCGGAGTTGCGACAGCACGTCGCTTAGAGGCTCAGGCCCCCGCGCAGTTGTTCTGATCGCTTTGCCGACAACGTCCGTCACGGAACCCCGCACCCCTTTGGTCTTCGGGCCAATGCAGATAGCCAATACCGCAAAACACCCTTGCCGTCTCGTTAGCTATCTTCTCCAACGAACTGTTCATTCAATTGGGCGCAAGTTGCGGCATAGCCCAAAAACTGGGCGTTGTCGGAGTAGAACAATGCCGACCGACGTATCTCTGGACGTCGCCTCGCGCCCAGCTCGCGCGTTTGAGACCTCGCCGGGCCGCCGCCTACCTGTTGGCGTGGGCCTGACGCTTGGCGCATGCGTTTCAATAGCGCTCTGGACTTTCATCGGTCTTGGCGTTCGCGCGCTGACCGCCTGAAGGCCAACGGCGCGGCCCGTCGGTGGGCCATGGATCAGCGGCAGAGCTTGGCCCTCGCCAAACCCGGGTGCGCCGGGTTCCCGAAACAACGATCCTGACCTCCGAAGCGTTGGCTATTGCAGACATTGGCGTTAGGTGAAGACAGCTGACGTCTGCGCCGACCGGAGGGTCTCACCATATCCCCGCCCGTCTATCCCGTGATCCTCTGCGGCGGCGCGGGTGAACGCCTTTGGCCGGCGTCTCGGCCAGAGTTTCCGAAGCCTTTTCTGCGATTGATCGGGAGCCGCTCGGGGTTCCAGACTGCCGTGCTCAGAGCTCGGCCGTTGGCGTCAGACGGCAGGATTATCATTGTCGGTTCTCACGCGCATGGACGCGTGATCGGTGAGCAACTCCGGGAAATCGGCGTTGGGGCCCGGATACTTTTGGAGCCCTCACGTCGCAATACCGCAGCTGCCATTGCAGCGGCTGCGGGGTGGGTCGCTGAACATGACCCGCTCGCGATCATGATAGTTCTGCCTGCAGATCACCATATCGCGGACAACGTCGCCTTCGAAGCGGCGATCCGGGCAACCCTGGTTGCGGCGTCGAACGGTGCCATCGTGACGTTGGGTGTACAGCCAACGACGCCATCAGCAGCCTACGGATATATTCGGCCCGGTCTGGTTGAAGGGCAGGTCAGGCTGATTGAGGGCTTTGAGGAAAAACCCGGCCCTGCGCGTGCTGCAGAGTTGATGGCTGCTGGCGCGCTGTGGAACATCGGGATTTTCGTGGCTCAGGCACGAACGATCATCGGCGAAACCCGGAAACTGGCACCGTCTGTCGCCGGGGCCGTGGAAGAAGCACTGTTGGATTCCACATTGGCAGGGGACGTCCTCGAGCTGGGAGCGGCCTTCAGCGACGCGCCCGGCCTGGCGTTTGATCGTGCCGTGATGGAAAAGACCAGCTGCGCTGCCGTCCTGCCGGTGACATTCGAGTGGTCAGATCTGGGTGCCTGGAACACGGTGCTTGCCGCTACATCCGTCGATGACCAGGGCAGCAGTCTGGGACCGGGTGTGACTGCGGTTGAATCGGCGCAGGTTCTGGCACGCGCCGCAGGGGGTATGAGCGTGACCGTCGTTGGCGTTTCGCGCGTCGTCATCGTGGCTGAGCCCGACGCCGTACTGGTGTGCAGTCTGGATTCAGCTCAGGAGGTTGGCCTTGCGAAGACCAGCGTTGCTGCACCCTGGTTCGCAAGTCTGCCCGACGCGGCCAAAAAGTATGAGATTT
Organism: Phenylobacterium deserti; assembly: GCA_945883235.1. Classification (GTDB taxonomy): domain Bacteria; phylum Pseudomonadota; class Alphaproteobacteria; order Caulobacterales; family Caulobacteraceae; genus Phenylobacterium; species Phenylobacterium deserti_A. The sequence goes on from CAMCXF010000011.1 coordinate 10,852, forward strand.
GGCTTCGCGCCGTCGCTTTACCGCTCTGGGCCACAGTCGGCGTTGATCCATCGAGTGGCGCGTTCCGCGAGGCATTGACTCGGGACTGCGTCCCAGTCGACCCGTTTCGACGCACGCGTGTGCAGGCGCGCCAGACCTTTGTTTTCGCTTCGGCAGCGGCCGAACGATTCCCGGGACCCTGGTTGTCGGCGGCGCAAGGCGGGATGGAATTTCTGCGCACCCAGGCACTTCAGTCCGACGGTTTGTACTCGGCCCGCGTTGATCTTGACGGCGGCGCGTCGGAGACCGCAGGCCTCTACGACCACGCTTTCATCTTGCTGGCCCTTTCGGCTTTGGCTCGCGCGGGGGAGCCGGGCGCAGAAGCTGAAGCGCTGTCGCTAATGGCCCAGATGCATGTTTTCCGTCATCAGACGGGCTTTCGCGAAACGAACCGCGACCCCTTTCAGGCCAATGCTCAGATGCACCTGTTGGAGGCAGCCATCGCTTGGGAAGCTGTAGGGCAATCTCCCGTTTGGTCGGCGCTCTGCGACGAGATTGTAGATCTCGCCCTTACCTGTCTTATCGACGACGGCAACGGCGCGCTGCGCGAGTTTTTCGATGCGGACTGGATTCCGTTGCAGGGTGAGGCACTAAGGATTGAACCCGGTCATCAGTTCGAGTGGGCCTGGTTGCTCGTCAAATGGGGGCGTGCCCGGAACGATCCTCGCGGTGAGGTGGCGGCGCGTCGGTTGTTCGCCGTCGGGCGCCTGGGTTTCGCGGACAGCCGCAGCGCGGTTGTGAATTCGCTGCAGAAGGATTTGTCCACAGATGACAGCGGCGCGCGGCTTTGGCCGCAGTGCGAGTATTTGAAAGCCGCCTTGATCCTGGAAGAGAACGACGCAGCCCTTCAGGCAGCCAACGGCCTGTTCGCCTTTGCCGACATGGCAGCAGGGGGCGTTTGGCGTGAGAGGATGCGGGCCGACGGAAGCTTCATCGACGAACCGGCACCCGCCACCTCGCTCTATCATTTGTATCTGGCCATCGATGAGTTGACGCACCACACGCCGAACCGGTTTCCACTGCGGCAGAAAATGCTCTAGCACCCGGTCCATGGTGCTTAATCCTTTCACGCAGACGCCCGCGAATATCGCTGTACTTGGGCTCGGCTATGTGGGGTTGCCGCTAGCTGTCGCGTTTGCAGCCGAGCATGAGGTCGTGGGTTTCGACACAGACGCTGCGCGAATTTCCGAACTGTCCGCCGGGCTGGACAGAACACTTGAGGTCTCGTCGGCAGAGTTACAAGCGGCTGTCGGATTGCGCCTGACCCACCAAGTGACGGATCTGGCCGGGTGCAATGTTCTGATCGTCACCGTGCCGACGCCGATTGATGCCGACAATAAGCCCGACCTGACCGCCTTGATGTCCGCCAGCGCAACGGTTGGCCGGGTAATCGGGCAGGGTGGTGTCGTGATCTACGAATCGACCGTCTATCCAGGTGCCACCGAAGAGGACTGCATGCCCGTGGTGGAGCGGGTATCGGGCATGACCTTCAACCGGGATTTCTTCGCGGGCTATAGCCCGGAGCGTGCCAATCCGGGTGATCCCGAGCACAGGCTGGCTGACATCGTAAAGGTAACAGCAGGCTCGACGCCGGAAGCGGCCGCCTTCGTGGATTCACTGTACGCGAGCGTAGTCAAGGCTGGCACGCACAGGGCTAGCTCCATCCGGGTGGCGGAAGCCGCCAAGGTGATCGAAAATACCCAGCGCGATCTGAACATCGCCCTGGTCAATGAATTCGCCCTGATCTTCCAGCGGATGGGTATTGATACCGAGGAGGTGCTGGCGGCGGCCTCATCGAAATGGAATTTCCTGAATTTCCGGCCGGGGCTGGTGGGGGGGCACTGTATCGGCGTCGACCCTTACTATCTGACTTATAAGGCCGAGACCCTCGGGTATCGCCCGGAGGTGATCCTGGCTGGACGCACGATCAACGACTCTATGGGAGGCCATGTCGCCCGCGAGCTGGTCAAGGAAATGATCCGTCGTGGCTCAACCCTCAACGGAGCGCGGATTCTGATCATGGGCCTGGCCTTCAAGGAAAACACTCCCGATGTCCGTAATTCCCGCGTGATCGATATCATCCGCGAGCTTCAGGACTTTGGCGCTGAGGTGGATGTCTGGGACCCATGGATCGCCCGCGAAGTGGCGAAAGCCGAGCATCAGATCGACCTGGTCGATCAGCCTTCGGCGGATGCCTATGATGGTCTCGTTCTGGCCGTGGCGCACCGGGAGTTCGCCGCCATGGGAGCGGAGCAGGTCCGCAGCCTTTGCCGTCCAGGCGCTGTAATCTTCGACGTAAAATGGCTGTTGCCGAGGTCAGCTTCGGACCTCCGGTTATAGTCGAGCCGCCATTTGGGGCAGGCCGGTGCGGTGAATTTAACCAACCCGGTCAACTGTGGCGCCTGGAATTTGTGCGAAAGCTTAGATGTTGGTTGTCCGGGCATTCTGATCTTCCGGCAACGGCTCGCGGGCGACATCTTGGTTTTGCCCTTTGGGGCGTTTCCTCCTTGAACTGGCCGCACCCGCGAGGCGCGGCTTTTTTTTGGCTGAGCGGAAAAGCGAAAGGCCGCAGGGCGAACCCTGCGGCCTTTGCCGTATCCAGATGGGATCTCGCCTAGAACGTGATGGCGATCTTTCCGTAATAGTAGCCGCCATTGATGCCAAAGGCGGAGAAGGTGGGATACTGTGTGACATACCCATTCGCGTTAGCCGCGAGGAAGGTGTTCCGGTAGGCCGTGTCGAGCTTTTCCGGGAATTTGTTGAACAGATTGTTGGCCCCGATCGTAACCTTCACAGACTCGAATACTTTATAGCTGAGCTCAAGGTCTGTGATGAACGTGGTCCCGATGTTGAGCTTGAAGCAGTTCGAGGCCGGGAGCCCCAGCGGGCAACCAAGGCGGTTGTTCAGAATGGATGCAGGGCCGTAGAGGCTCTCCTTCACGTTCACGCTCAACTTGTTCCAGGTCCATAAGGCACCCAACACAGCGCGATACTTCGGTGTGCTGGTTTCCAGGAAGCCGGCGGACGTCCGGTCGAAAAGGGATGCGCCCTGCAACTGTGCCGGCGGCGTGGCGAACTTCGTGACCTTGGTGTCGGACCAGTTGCCAGTCAATGACCACTGCACGCTGCCCCAGTCCTCGAGGTCCGTGCGGGTTGTCACCACCAGATCGGCACCCCGGGTACGGGTGTCTAGGCCGTTCGTGAAGATGTTAATGCCCGTCTGGGTGACGGTCGGATCAAGCACGCTGCCGCTGGCCAGGATCGCCGCCCGCACGGCGGGCAGGTTGATTGTGCCGCCGGAACCGAACAGTGTGGCCGATCCCACGACCCGATCCTTGATGGAGATCTGGTAGATGTCGAGGGTCGCCGTGATACCCGCACCCGGCTTCACGACAAAACCAACGCTGTAATTACGGGATTTTTCAGGATCGAGCCCGCTGACACCGACCAAGGCGGCCGCCGGTGAGTTTGGTGGAAGCTGTACGAAGGCCGACGTCGGCGACACGTTCGTCGCTGAGTAGTTGCCCTCCGCGAGGGTCGGAGCTCGGAAGCCGGTGCTGCCGGTGGCCCGGATGGCGAACATCTCGTTGAAGTCGTAGCGACCTGTCGCCTTGACAATGAACGTGTCGCCAAAATCACTGAAGTGCTCATAACGGGCAGCAAGGTCCAGCTTCATGGGCTCAGTCGGCGAGAAGGCGACATTGCCGTAGAAAGCATAGCTGCGGCGAGTGCTCTTGCTGGCGTCGGTTGGCTCGAAACCCGGGTAGGCTTGTACGCCTTCCTTATAGTACGACCCCGGATCGCCGGCCTTGATCTCGTAGGACTCTCGGCGGTATTCGGCACCGACCGCCAGGTTCAGCGGTTCGGCGAAACCCACATCGAGTTCACGATCGAGGTCGATCTGCGACGTCCACTGCGTGAAGATGAACGCGCCGTTGTAGAAGTCAGCCGGAGAGAAACCCGGCGTCGTCGCGGTGGAGGTATCAATGTAGAGCGACCGGTTGAACGAATCCTTATTATAAAGACTGACCTCGTCTTTGCCGTAGGTGGTGGAGATATCGTAGCTCCAGCCGCTCGCCATCGCGCCCTTGAAGCCGCCCGTCGCCGCATAGTCGGTTTCCTCGACGACGATCCGGGGGCTGAAGCCGAACGGCCGTGGGATCGAGCCATCCCGACCGACGACGAGGTTCGGCACACGATAGTTCTGGATGCCCGACGCGTATTTGTCGCCGTAGGTGCCGAAGCTGTAGACTTTGACCTCACCTACATCGATGCCGAAATTGTAGCCGGCAATGTTCAGGCGATATTCCGCGTCGCCGGTGATCCGGTTGATGTAAGGAAAGTCATCGAGGCCCGTGATCTGCGGATACCGCGACAGGCGCGATGTCGAATTGATATTGAAGGTTGTGTTCGTGACCCGGGGATCCACGTCACCAACGAAGGTATAGTCGTGATATCGCGTCTGATAGGTGAGGTTGAGGAAGGAATTCTCGACCGGCTTCAGGCCAAGGTTCAGAGTCAGATCGGCAGTTTCGCCGCCCGCGTTGTAGTACTTGCCAGCACTGGCTGTAATGCCGCCGCCGGAATCGTCTTCCTTGAGGATGATGTTGATAACGCCGGCGATGGCGTCACTTCCGTACTGTGCTGCCGCGCCTTCCTGCAGGACTTCGACGCGGGCCACGGAGCCGAGGCTGACGAAGTTCAGGTCGGCGGAGGCACCACCCTGGAACGCACCCCCCAGGACGGCGAGGTTCGCGGTACCGTGGCGGCGCTTGCCGTTGATCAGCACCAAGGCGTGGTTGGGGCTCAGGCCGCGCAGTTTGGCCGAAAGTGTCAGGTTGGCGGTGTCGCCGCCGAACGCCTGGGCGTTGAACGAAGGCACATTCTGCGCAATCGCCTGGACAAGATCCGTCTGTCCGACCCGCTGCAAGGCGGTGGAATCGAGCACTGTGATGGGCGCCGGACTGTCGATGGCCCTGAGGCCTGTCGTGCGCGTGCCCGTGACAATGACGGCTTCGACGTCGGTGGTTTCAGCCTCTGCGTCGGCTGCCTCGGCACCGCCCGCCATGGCGGCCCCCAGTACCAGGGCGCTGACGCCCGCGAATAGTCTTTTCATTTTGGACCCCTCGATCACGTTGGTGGGCCCCTCGTTGCGTTTCCCGGCGCGCACCATCTTTGGCGTCGCGAGCTCTAGACTGGCTGGCTGTTGGCTGACGCCGTCAACGGCTGGAGGTGAATGGAGGGGGTTGTCCTGCGCGGGTGACGCCGAATTCATCGTCGAACGACATAAATCAATCATGTTTGCAATAATTCGCCGTTTTGCGGAAAGACGAATGCCGGTGCGCCAAGGATCTAAATCGGTCGCTTACGCCGCGATTCCCCTGTGCAACTGATACACATGCCGGTTCACCTTCATGGTGTCGTCTGGACTGTGGCTATGTTGGCCGGCCGCCTTGCAACCGCAGCCCCTTGTCTATTTCACGAGCACCCTTACCCACGTGGTGCCTCTTTAGACGGTGCTGGAACTTAGTTTTGACTGGGGAACCCTGACGGTGTTCGTTCCGCCCGCACCTCGGAGCATAGCAAAAGCCCGTCGTCAGCGAACTTTCGCCCACGTCATTCATAGGATCATCAATGCGCAAAGTTATTCTGCCTATCGCCCTGCTCGCCTTGGTCGTGTCTGGTGCTGCTCAGGCACAGAACGTCCACGTCAATCCCAGCAACGGGTTCATCTCCCAGGCGGTCAAGGTTCCGGCCGGCTCCGAGATGCTGTATGTCAGTGGTATCACACCAGACGTTGTACCCGGCGCGCCAGCGGCGACGCCGTTCGGCGACACCAAGACCCAAGTGATTAGCGTCCTGACCAAGATCGAGACCATAATGAAAGGCCAAGGTTATAGCCTGAGCGATTCCGTCATGATGCGGGTTCTGCTCGTGGGCGACCCGGCAAAGGGCGGCGGCATGGATTTCGCCGGCATGATGGAAGGCTACACCCAGTTCTATGGCTCCCTGAAGACAAAGCCGGCGCGGATCACCTCCCAGGTGGCTGCGCTGGTGCGTCCCGGAATGTATGCCGAGATCGAGGTCCAGGCGGCCAAGTCGCCCTCGAAGTAGTCGCTTGCGGCCAGCGTGTAAGCGCGCAACTCTGAGGGCACGAACCGACGCACACTGATGGCGCTGGGCTCGTTTGGACTTGCCGGCGCAAGCGCTGCGGAGCGGATGAGTTGGGCGGCTGCGGATTTGACGCAGCCGCCCAGCCAACCTCAACCGATTTCGACGGTCGACCGCTAGGGCCGGGTCGCCAAGGCACAGGCCTTGACGCGACGGTATGGTTTTCAGCGCTACCCATCGATCCGGGTTCCAGTCTGATCCATTTCACCGGCATCCGATGGAGCCGGAGTTAGTGACTGACTTGCGCGATCATTCCGGTCGAAGACGACATCAGGGTCGTGACGCCGTCTTTTGAAGAGCCGTCTGTCCGTCAGAGCCTGGGGGCGCGGGCCTGGCAGGAACACGAGGACCCGCTCGCCCTGGTCGCCGGTTTGCTAAGCGATCGAAAACTGGCCTCGGGCTCAATCGGTATCGCAGGAACCGACCGCTACTTCACCGTCGACGGCCTGCGGAAGGCCCTGCCCGGCGCGAGCCTTAAGAACGGCGCACCGGGGGTGAGCGGATGTCGAACATTAAAGTCCTTGGCCGAGATTGCCCTTTTGCAGCGGGCTTTGGACATCACCATCGCGGCCTACCTCGGGACTATTCCAGGTATTGAGTCTGGCATGCAGCCGGGCGACATCAGCGCGACAATGGATCGTGCAACCGCGACACTTGGCGGAACGGCCGAGTTTTCGCCGGTCCTGCTGGGCGAGGCGGAGGCCCATCCGCATTGCTCGGGCAAGCCTCAGGAAGTCAAACCCGACGAGTTGGGCGTTCGGCTCGAGGACTGCATTCACATGACCGCGACAGGGCCGGTCTGGTTCTCTCAACCGGCTGCGTCGATCGAGCAGCCAGTCTAGACGCTGAAGTACGCCCGGTACCAGTCGACGAACCGGCCGACGCCGACCTCGACGGTGGTGCTGGGGACATAGTCCAGTACCGCCCGCGTGGTGTCGGTATCGGCTTCGGTCCGGGCCACGTCGCCCGGCTGCATGGGCAGCAGGTTGAGCCTGGCTTTCACGCCAAGCTTTGCTTCCAGAACTTCAATGTAGTGCATAAGTTCGACACGCCGGCTGGCACCCAGGTTTAGCACCCGCCAGGGCGCGCCGCTGGTGGCGGGGTCAGGGTTCCTCGCATCCCAAGTGGGGTCGGCGGATGGCGGGCGGTCGATGGCCGCCACCAGCCCGTCGACGATGTCGTCGACATAGGTGAAGTCCCGCTGCATCTTGCCTTGGCCATACACGTCGATCGGCTCACCCTTGAGCATCGCGTCGGCAAACTTGAACAGTGCCATGTCCGGGCGACCCCAGGGGCCGTAGACCGTGAAGAACCTGAAGCCGGTGCAGGGTACGCCGAACAGGTGGGCGTACGAGTGTGCCATGGATTCATTGGCTAACTTTGTCGCGGCGTAGAGCGTGATCGGGTGCACTGCGTGGTCGTGAACGCTGAAAGGCAGCTTGGTGTTGGCACCATAGACCGAGCTGGTCGAGGCATAGATCAGGTGCCTGGGCGCGGTGGCGCGGCAGCCTTCAAGGATGTTCAGGAAGCCAACGATATTGGAGTCCACATAGGCCTCCGGGCACTCCAGGCTGTAGCGCACGCCGGCCTGGGCGGCGAGGTTGATCACCGCCGTAGGGCGCATCTCAGCAAACAGCGCTGCGACACTAGCGCGGTCGGCCAAGTCGATCCTGGCGTGACGGTAGCCGGCATGGCCTTCGAGTATCGCCAGGCGGGCGGCTTTCAAGGTCGGATCATAGTAGGTATTCAGGTTGTCGAGACCGACGACTGTCTCGCCGCGATCCAGAAGCCGCCGGCACAGATGAAAGCCGATGAAGCCAGCGGAACCAGTGACCAGGATCGCCAAAATCGTACCTCGCGAACAGATGCCGCCCTTCGGATCTTGTCGATCCCTACAGGGCCTCCGGTTGCGATGACATTAAGGGTTAGCGGCCACCAACCTGGCGCAGACGCGTGGGTTGCGGCACCTCAGCGGCCTGTGTCAGCGTGAGGGCGCGCACTTGCGACAATTGCCCTGCGCGCATCTGCGAAAGCACAGGATACAGCGCCGATAGCGAGGCAACAAGCAATCCCAAGGAGCCTTCGCGCCATCCCCCGCGCCCCAGATAGCCCTTGAGGAAGGTTCCGAAGCCATTGGCCAAGCCCTTCGCGGTGCTGGCACCACGATCTCCATCGGCGATGTCTTCAGCATGCAGGGCTGTCAGGCGGTTCAAACGCTCGACCAATCCACCCAGATCCTGGCCGAGCGTACGGCGGATGGCCCCGGTCAGTGCGCCGCCGGATTGACCAGACATCACCGCAGCGGCGTTCACACGCCGGGGAGCCCAGGCCTTAAGACCGCGCTTGTAGAGACGTGGCTCACGGCGGGCGCTCAGCGCTCCCGTCCAACCGCGGCGAACCAGAGTATCTCCAAGGTAGTTGTCGATCGGAAGCTCATACCAGTCGCCGCCGCGGCGCATTTGCAGAACAGCGCGAACTTCCCAGGCCAAAGCTGCCTGGATAACCTCATCAGGCTCAACTTCGAGAATCCAGTCGCCGGAACAGGCGTCAACGCCCGCCATCCGGCGATGGTTTTCCAGTGGGAAGATACCGTCGATTACCAGCGCACCGTGGCGACGCGCGGTATCCTGCGAACCGTCGGTGCAGCGATCGGCCACTACAATGATTTCATCGCAGAATATCAGGCGGCGAAGGCACTCCGCCAGTTGCGCCTCCTGATTATGCACGCAAACGAGTGCCGAAAGCCTGACCACGATAACCCCCCGCGTTCCCGAGTCGGGACCCGTCAAGAGGTAAGACGCCGCGCGAACGCACAGCCCCCCGGCCAAGCTTCATCTTTTGTTTAGAAAGTTGCCGAGAGGCGGACACCGATGGTTCGCGGTCGTTGCGGCGTTACCTGGCGAACCTGACCAAAGCTGAACGGGTTGCCGTAGGCGAACGTGTCGCCGGTATCATTCAATGGATTGTTGACGAAGGCCGTGGCCTGCCAGTTGGCTGTGCCGATCTCAGCGGATACGCGCGCGCGCAGATACCGGCCCATTGGCGGCGACTGGTCCGCATCGAAGCTGAGCGTCGAGGATCCGACGTAACTGGCCTCGCCCAGCAACCGCAGGGTCAGGTCGCCACCAAGCGGACGCTGGTAGACCGCCAGCATGCCACCCGACACATCGGGCACGCCCGGCAGTGCGCCAGATACCTGGGCCGCAAAGTCAGCGTTGGCGTTGTCGAGCCGCGAATCCGAGATCAATCCGTTGACCTTCAGCGACAGACCGAAGGGCCAGTCATAGCTGGCTTCTGCCTCAAACCCGACGATGCGGGCATCCGCGACATTGGCGGTGTATGCGAGGCCGGATGGTCGGTACTGATCTGTCTGGATACGCGGCCAGTCGTCATAATACGCGGCCGCACGCAAATTCAGCCGATTGTCCAAGCGGCGGATTTTGGCCCCGACTTCATAGTTGCGCAGCCGATCCGGAGCATAGGTGGTGCGACTGGGGCGAATGGCGAAAAAACCACCGGTATTGTAGCCGCCGGGTCGGTAGCCCTCGCTGACCAGCGCGTAGATGAGGTCTCCGGTCGCGAATTCCTTCTGAAGTGAGATTTTCGGCGAGAGGCCCTGATAGGTCCGGGCACTGTCGAAGAACCGCGGGCCATAAGGTTCGATGACATCCAGATCGGCGGTGGTGTGCACGCGACTCTCAAACAAGCGCCCCCCGAACGTGAAGCTCCAGCCTTGCGAGAACGCATAGGTACCTTCGCCGTAGATGGCATACTCAAGCCTGCGGTCCTTGCGGTTCTCGGTGTAGGCGGTGGTCACCAAGCGACCGGCGGCGAGGATGCCAAGTGACGAAGGCGTGCGCTCGATCGTGCGAGCAGCATAGACGCCGACCAGCCAATCCAGTGATCCAGCCCCAGACGAGCGCAGGACGAGATCCTGAACAAACATGTCGGCATTTGCGGCCTCGAAATAGGCGCCGACGTCACCGCTACGGACGGAAAAATTGCCCGCGAGGGTCGCCGACGCATCGTACTGGCTCGAGAATACGTGGTGCACATAGCTGACCGACGAGGTGATTGTGCCCCAGTTGAGGTCACCGTGAACTGTCGCGCCAGCGTAGGTGAAATCGTTATTGTGGGCCTCCCGTACGCTGTTGGTTCTGACGGTGGGTGTGGAACTGGGTGGAGGCCGCAAATCCGTGCTCAATGTCGTCGTCACATACTGCGTGTCATTGGAGTGGAGGTTTTGCGTCGCCGCCGCAATGTCCAGATCCCAGGCGTCCGAGATCTGCGCGCGTACCGCGATACGCCCACCGTTACGACGAGTTCGGTCAACGTTCGCTATGCGCAGGTTCAGATTGTCCAGATAGCCGCCCTGAACGTCGCCATACGCGACAAGACGTGCGGCTATGCGATCCTTGACGATCGGAAGGCTGAGGAAACCGTCGACGTCGTAGCTCTGGTCGCCGCCCCTGGTCGTAGACAGATAGCCGGTGACGCCACCCGCCACGCGCTGCAGATCCGGCTTTCGGGTGACGATGCGATAAACGCCAGCCAAGGCCCCGGACCCGTAGAGTGCGCCTTGTGGGCCGCGTACGATCTCTATTCGCTCTATATCGACCAGTCTGAGGTCGGGGTCCGGTGCATTGTAGTTGATCGGTGCCTCGTCGAGATAGGTACCGACTGTGGACCGTGTTCGGCCGGTGAACGCGCCGTCGGATAGTCCTCGGATCAGGAGTTTGTCGCGTCCCGGACCCAGGTTCGTGGTCAGCACACCGGCCAACTGGCCGACCGTTCTGCCGATATCGACGGTTCCTGTCGCCGCGATCTGTTGCCCCGAAATGGCGCTTACGCCGGCCGGCAGCCGATCCATGGCGACGGGGCGTTTCGTCGCCGTGACGACGATCTCGGCGACGAGGGCCGGTGGGCGAGGGGGCGGCGCCGGGGTCGGGGGCGGCTGCAGAGGTGGTTCTCCCGTAATGCGAACGGTTTGTGGGTCGACGATTCGGTAACGACAGGGCGCGCCGCTCAGAAGCCGCGCCAGCGCCTCATCTAGTGTGAAGCGGCCTGAAAGGGACGTACGCCCGCCTGAGCCGCAGTTTGAGGTTCCCAGCACCGAAATGTTGGTTTGAAGGCCAAGGTCAATCAGAGCATCGGCGTAGGAACGCGCCGGGATCGCGACCCTCAGGCGTGCTTCAGCAGAGTCAGCACGCCCCGCCAGACAAGCGAGGGCGACGCCGCCCAACACAGATCGCAGAGGCAGGCTCCGCCCGACTATGGCCAATCGTCCTCATCAGCGGTCCGACGCACTATCGCGCTGCAGGACCAATCCTGCGTCGGAACGTACCGCTCTTATGGGAACCAGCAAAGCCAGGCGACGGATTACAGCATCCTGATTGTCCAGGATCAAAACGCCCGAGACCGGCGTAGCCGCCAAAGTCGGGTCATCAATGCGAATGGACGTGGCCCACTGCTGGTTGAGGTCGGCGACCACGTCCGCCAGGGATTGCTCGCGATAGACCAGTCGCCCGGTGCGCCATGCCAGCACTTCAGCCGGCTCTGCCGCAATCACGCGGGCCTGCGAGGCACCTTCAGTATGGTCCAGTCGTTGGCCGGGGCGAAGCCTGAACGCCTCGCCGATGCCGCCATCTTGCGGCCTCACCTCAACAGCGCCGCGCGCCACCGTGACCGAGAGTTTCCCGTCGCGCCGACGCACATCAAACTGGGTTCCGACAACGCGCACCACCCGGTCGCCCACCGCAACCGTGAACGGCCGATCAGAATCGTGCGCCACATCAAAAACCGCCTGGCCTTCATCGAGGTTCAGAGACCGCACATTTCGGGCCAGGGTCACCGTCAGACGCGTGCCGGCGTTCAGATCGACCCGGGAGCCGTCGGCAAGTATGAACGAGCGCTTTTCGCCCTTGGCCGTCACATAGGTGGTGGTGATTGGTGTCGAGAATATCTGCGGTGCGACGGCGATGGCCACTATGGCAGCGGCAGCGATTCCAGCCCCGCCGACGAAATACCTACGGTCCATAGCTGGCCGGATGACCCTGCGTTGACGTTGCGAAACGCCCGCCGCTACCTGTTCGGCGTTCGCGGCAAAAGTCTGGGAGATCGATAGAGCAGCATCGAACGCGGCGACATTGTCTGGCGTGGCGGAAAGCCAAGCGTCAAATGTCGTCGCCTCGGCGTCGCCAAGACTGCCGGATTCAAGCCGGACGATCCATTCGGCAGCGCGTTCGCTCCGCATGTCGTCTTTGTTTCGCCAGACGCTGATCATCAATCCATCCCAAGCTGCCGCGTACGACTGCCCGTTGATGACTTAGACGCCGCCGAATGGCTCTGCCCCCATGTCAATGTGAACAATACTGGGTAGATCATTAACCCAGCCGTAGAGTTAGCGATTTGAGCGCCGCCGAAATGTGCTTCTCCACGGACTTTACCGATAGACCCATCACACGTGCTGTTTCTGCGTGGCTGCGGCCTTCCAACTTGTGCAGACGGAAGGCGCGCTGCATCTGCGGCGGCAGTTCGGCGACTGCGTCGACCAGTTGACGCAGCCGTTGCCTCGAGGCCGCGGCATCGTCCGCGGCAGGTTCGATGGCGATGTCCACGCCGCCAACGGATACGTGGGAGAGCCGCCGCCAAGCTGCATCCCTCGCCACGGTGCGGGCATCGCCCCGAGCATGATCCAGCATGACGTTGGTGGCGACGCGATAGATCAAGGCTACGGGGTTTTCGACCGTGATCGCTGACAGATCCCGGCTTGCCAGCTTGATGTAGAGCTCCTGGGCCAAGTCTTCGCCGCGGCTGACAGACCCCGTTCGTGCCGCAAAGAACCGGACCAGATTGGCCCGGCGCTCGAGATAAATCTCGAGTAGTGGATCGGTCGGCATGGTGACGGGGCTGTGGCCGGCGACGATGCTCATGCCCACAACCCTTCGCGCCCTGGCTGGGCGGCGGTATCCCCGGTCCGGTGAGGTTGAAAATGTATCATGGCGGCTTGAAGGATAACGATCAGCCAACACATGCCTCATTCTGCACTCCAGGCCAACGTTGTGGTCGGAGGAATGGCTGGGTTGCAGCGCCAAACGACGGTCGTTGTCGATGATTTGGGCGTTGAGACCTCCGCATCCCACTGACGGCCCTCTGATTCGTGCGAGTGGTCGGCAAACGCGTCCGCGAATCGATCAACCTCTTGCCCAGTGCAGCTATTTCCACAGGCTATCCGTAAGTTGACGAGGCTGAGGGGCCTTCCCTCTGGCCCGGCGTATGCAGACGCACTATGAAATCGCTACGGTGAGAGCATGCAGGGGTGGCCCCTGTGCCGGTTTGGGACCCAAGGAGTAGCCGTCTATGAGCCAGAAGACCGTGACGGGACTTGAGCCTGCCCCGACAAAGCATGTCGGACTGATCAAGTGGGTTGGGGAGATTGCCGCCTTGACCCAGCCTGACCGGGTGGTCTGGTGCGATGGCTCAGAAGCTGAATGGACCCGTCTGACTGCCGAGCTTGTAGCGGCAGGGACGCTGCTGCAGCTCAATCCCGACAAGCGTCCCAATTCCTTCTACGCCCGGTCCGATCCACGAGATGTGGCCCGCGTCGAGAGTCGGACATTCATCTGCTCGGAAAAATTCGAGGACGCTGGTCCGACCAACAACTGGCTCGACCCCAACGAGATGCGCTCGGACCTGACGGATCTGTTCCGGGGTGTGATGCGCGGACGTACGATGTACGTCGTGCCGTTCTGCATGGGCCCGCTGGGTTCAAAGATCAGCCAGATTGGCGTCGAAATCACCGATAGTGCCTATGTCGCGGTGTCCATGCGCATCATGACCCGCATGGGCAAGGGGGCGTTGAAGGCCTTGGGGTCAGAAGGGTTTTTCGTCCCGGCTGTGCACACAGTCGGCATGCCGCTGGTCGATGGCGTCAAGGACGTCGCCTGGCCCTGCAACGAGATAAAGTACATCGTCCACTTCCCGGAAAGCCGGGAAATCTGGTCATATGGCTCGGGCTACGGCGGCAATGCCTTGCTCGGCAAGAAGTGCTTTGCGCTGCGGATCGCCTCGGTGATGGCTCGCGATGAAGGCTGGTTCGCAGAACACATGCTGATCCTGAAGCTGACGTCGCCGCAGGGTGACGCCAAGTTCATCGCGGCCGCCTTCCCCAGCGCCTGCGGCAAGACCAACATGGCCATGCTGCAACCCACGCTGAAAGGCTGGAAAGCCGAGACCATCGGCGACGACATCGCCTGGATGCGATTTGGCGATGACGGTCGGCTCTATGCGATCAATCCGGAAGCAGGATTCTTCGGCGTCGCTCCTGGCACCGGGATCGAGACCAACAAGAACGCCATCGACGCGCTTTGGGGCAATTCGATCTTCACCAACGTGGCGTTGACCGACGACGGCGACGTCTGGTGGGAAGGCCTGACGCCGCAAGCCCCGGCCCAGCTGACCGATTGGCAAGGGCGCGACTGGACGCCGGAGAGCGCGACGCCTGCTGCCCACCCCAACGCTCGCTTCACCGTGCCTGCATCACAGACCCCCGTCATCGCTGCTGAATGGGAAGACCCCGCCGGCGTGCCGATTTCGGCCATTCTGTTCGGTGGTCGTCGCACAACGGCGGTGCCGCTGGTAACCGAGGCGCTTGACTGGCAGCACGGCGTCTTCATGGCATCGAACGTTGCCTCTGAAGGTACGGCTGCGGCCGAGGGCAAGATCGGTGAGTTGCGTCGCGACCCTTTCGCGATGTTGCCGTTCTGTGGCTACAATATGGGCGACTATTTCGGTCATTGGCTGAAGATGGGCGCAACGCACGACTCGGCGAAACTACCCCGTATCTTCTTCGTGAACTGGTTCCGGAAGGACGAGCGCGGCAAGTTTGTCTGGCCGGGCTATGGCGAGAACAGCCGCGTGCTCAAGTGGATTTTCGAACGTCTGGACGGCAAGGCGGACGCTGTGGACACGCCGATCGGGCGTCTTCCGACCCGGGCCAGCCTGGATACATCGGGACTGCTTCTAACCGACGCCCAGCTCGATCTGCTGCTGACCGTTGATCCAGCCATATGGGTCCAGGAAGCCTCGCTGATCCCGGAGTTCTACGAGAAGTTCGGCGTCAACACGCCCAAGGCGCTCTGGGCAGAGTATGAGGCTTTGGTGGCGAGATTGCAGGACGCGAATAGCCAGGAGCGGGTGGCAGCGGCCGAATAGGTTGGCTCAGCCGCTGGTGACAACTCGAAGCGTGGGCGTCGACCCCGGCTTTTCGCCGCGGACCTGACCGACCAAGTCGAATAGCGCCCGGCGGACCTCGTCGTCGCTGCCCGTCTCGACGACGGCGGCCAAGTCTTGCAAATGGTCTGTAGTGACCCGAAGCGCCGAGCTGGAGACCACCTCCATCACCTTGGGTGCGCAGGGCAGGGCGCGTTCGGTTTCATCCAGCAGCGCCTCGGTGAGTTTCTCGCCGGGACGCAGCCCTGTAATTTCGACATCGATGTTCTTGCGGCCGGAGAGGGCAATCATCTGTTGCGCCAGGTCCATGATGCTGACGGGCTCCCCCATCTCAAGCAGGAACAGTCGCGAATCGCGTCGCTCGTCCAGATGACAGGTGGCTGTGGCATGCAGCACCAGTTGGGCCGCCTCCGGGATGGTCATAAAGAACCGGGTCATGTCGGGGTGGGTAACGGTGACCGGCCCCCCGCGCTCGATCTGGGACTTGAAGATCGGAACGACGGACCCTGATGACCCCAGCACATTCCCAAACCGCACAGCGGAGAAGCGGGCACCGTCGCCGGTGGTCTGCTGTGCCTGGATCACCGCTTCAGCAAGGCGTTTGGTAGCGCCCATGACGTTGGTGGGGTCCACGGCTTTGTCGGTTGAGATCAGCACCATCTGGCCGGCGTCGCAGGCGCGCGAAGCCTCGGCGACGTTCCAGGTACCAATGACGTTGGTGAGTATGCCCTCCGTCGGATGCCGCTCGACCATCGAGACGTGTTTCAGGGCGGCGGCATGGAAGACCAGGTCCGGCCTTTCGCGCGCGAAAACCGCCTGTGTACGAACCGCTGAACGGACGTCGCAAAGCACCGCCTTGATGGCAATGTTCGGAAAGGTCTCGCGCATTTCGCGTTCAATCTCGAACAGCGCGGTCTCGGAAAAATCGAGCAGTATCAACCGTGCGCAGTTGAAGTTCGCGACCTGGCGACAGAGTTCGGCACCGATCGATCCACCCGCACCAGTGATAAGCACGCGACGTCCCTGGATCAGGCCGCCGACGGCGCGTCGGTCAAGCTCGATGGGTTCGCGTGCCAGGAGCTCCTCGATATTGATATCACGCATAGGCAGCAGCGTGACGCCGTCGTGCTGGGACAACTCAACGATCGAGGGCAAGCGAAGCAGACGGATGCCGTCGTTCTTCATCCGGCCCAGCAATTCGGCGGTGAGGCCCTTGAGCTTGCCGGGTTCCTCAAGGAACAGGACGGCGCGCGGATAGCGGTTCCAGCGACGCAGATCGACCAGCGCCTCGTCCAGCCGGTCAATGGCGTCGAGGATGCAGACGCCGCGGACCTGCTGGCCCACGTCACGACGTTCCGTGCCGATGATGCCTACGGGAGTGTAGGTGTGGTCGTTGCTGCGGGCAACGCCGCGCAGATAGGCGTCCGCCAGGGACGATGGACCGATCAGCAGAAGGGAAGATGATTGGGAAACCCGGTCCGCCATCGACTGGAGTGGAGAGAAGCTTTCCAGCGCGTGTTCGTGCAGAGCGCGACGTGCGATCCGGACCCCCATGCAGATCGCCATCTGGAATAGCGGTGCCATGACCAGGGTCGAGCGCGGCAGACCCTCTGCTCTGTCCAACACGAAGACGGCCAGCAGAAACACGCCGACGGTCAACAGCGCGCAGCGGGCGAGTACCAGGGCGTCGGGGATCGACACGTAGCGCCAGGGCGAGAGCTCACGGCGGAAGAGCAGGCTGAATGCGCCGGCGATCGCGGCGTAAACGGCACAGAGCTGAAAGAACGACAGGGCTCCGGCCTGACCGAAGCCCAGTTCGGGCTGGATGGGAGCGACGAAGAACGCCAGCGCAAAGGCTATGGCTGCCAGGAGCGTGTCCAACACGACGGTCTGGGCTCGGGCGGCCAACCGCTCCATTCGCCGAACTCCGCTCAACTTCCGATTCCCGACCATAGTGGCCGGCGCGCTGACGACCAGCAAAACTTGGTTAATCGCGACTGACGACGCCTGGCAATATTTTCGCGACGGACGATCCGGCGAAAAACAGAAAAGCCGCCGCAACGCTGCGGCGGCTTCCCTTCGGCAAATAGCCGGGACTCAGCGTCCTAGAATACGAACTTCAAACCGCCGACCAGGCGCGAACCATAGATGTTCCCGAAGCTGTGGGCGTCGGTGTCATGGTAGCGAATGTCGACCGAGAGGTTGTCTGTGAACGCGTATCCCACGCCAGCATTCCAGGTCATGTAGTCACCCGGACCCTGAACCTGCTGGTAGCCCAGCGCGCCGGAGACCGAGAACTTGCTGTCGGGGATGGTCGTGGAAAAGTTGACTTCGGTGTAGACGGCGTCGCCGGTCTTGCCGAAGAATTCCGGCGAATAGTACAGCGCGGCACCCAGGGTCACGGGGCCAGCCGGCACGGAGGCCGCGATCTTGCCTTCGAAGTAGTCCTGGTTGGATCCGTTGGGCGAGCCCGCATAGCCGAAGAAGAACACAGCCATGTCAAAGGTCACTGCGCCGACGACCGGCTTGACACCGGCGTACAGGTCATACTCGAAGTTGGTACCATTGCCGAAGTCGACGTTCGAAAGCCAAGCGCCGGCGTAGCCGATGCCCATGAAGGTGGCGTCAACGCCACCGAAGATGGAGAGGTCTTCGTCGGTCTGGCTGATGCCGCGGAACACGTAGTCGTTGTTGGCACCGACGTTGAAGGCAAATTTGGTCTCGTCCTGGGCATTTGCAGCACCGGCAAGCACCAGCGAACCAACAGCAGCCAGTAGTGCGATCTTTAACGTTTTCATTCTTTTTATCCCCTTATTTGTCCGTCCTGCCGAAGCGGGCGGCGGCGTCATGGTGGTCTGTGGAGCCCTCAGCGCAAGTCGAGGGGCAGCCTTCAGCCAAGCCGCAAAGATGCTGATAATTTATTAAGCATCCTTGTCGTGCGATGCTCACTTCTTAGTCGCAAATCTGTCGTTCGGCAAGGTCAGCGGGCCACAAGTGGCGCATAGCCGAGGTGCGACCCGGCATCTACGATCAGCGTTTCCCCGGTCACATGGCGCGATGCAGGTGAGGCCAGAAACACCGCTGCTGCGGCGATATCCTCAGGTTTCGATGCGACTTTCAGGGGGGTACCGGCGGCGGCATTGGCGCGCAGTCGATCCACGGCGACGTCCGGCATGCCCTTGCCGAACCAGGGCGTATCGATGAAGCCTGGACAAATGGCATTGACCCGGATCGCGGGTGCAAGGGCCCGTGCGAGCGAGATTGTCATAGTATTCAAAGCACCTTTCGACGCAGCGTAGGGGACCGACGACCCGATACCCGCCACGCCGGCGATTGAACTGGTCATCACAACAGCGCCTGGCTGGGGCGCGGCTTCCAGCAGAGCGCGACACGCCCGGACCATCTGGAAACCGCCGACCACGTTGACAGCATAAAGGTCCAGGAAGTCCTGCGCCGACACCGCATCCAGATCGGCATGGGCGGCAAAGCGGGTGGTTCCGGCATTGTTGAACAGCGCGTCGATACGTCCATAAGGCTTTGCTGCTGCGGCAATTTTCACACAGTCTGCGTCATTGGCCACGTCGCCCTGTACGACAATCGATTCGGCACCTTGTACCTTCACCAGTCGGGCTGTTTCGTCAGCGTCGTCGCGGTTGGAGGCATAGTTGATCACCACGACCCTGGCACCCTGGGCGGCCACCTCGACGGCGATGGCGCGGCCGAGGCCGGTCGATGCGCCGGTGACAACCACCACGAAATCATTGAACTGCCCGGCCATGTCTAGATCCCTCCGCCTTGTTGCCCCACGCTCTAGCGTCTAATGGCGTGCCTATGGAAGAGACCCATCTGACCCAACTGGGCCGCGAGGTGCGCGGGTTCGATAGTCCTGATACCGCCGTGCTGGAGCGCGTGCCCAATCCCCATCCCGATGCCGCCTATCTGGTGCGGTTTGCGGTGCCGGAATTCACGTCGCTGTGTCCGGTGACGGGCCAGCCGGATTTCGCGCATCTGGTGATCGAGTATGTGCCCGCCGCCTGGCTGGTGGAGTCGAAGTCTCTGAAGCTTTACTTGGGCGCGTTCCGCAATCACGGGGCCTTCCACGAGGACTGCACAGTGGCGATCGGCAAGCGGCTGGTGGCCGAGCTGGCCCCGGCCTGGCTCAGGATCGGCGGCTACTGGTATCCGCGCGGCGGCATTCCCATCGACGTGTTCTGGCAGTCGGGGCCGGCACCTCAAGGGCTTTGGCTGCCGGATCAGGGCGTGGCGTCCTACCGGGGACGCGGCTGAGCGGAGTCGGGGTTACAGGCCCTCTTGCGTCCATCGCGTTATCGCGACTGGCGGACGTACGCGTTCCAGAGGGGCCTCGCGAGGCGTTCCGATCAGGATGACGCCGGCGACGCGCTCGGGGTCTGATAGCCCCAGAAGGGCGGTGGCGTCTGCGTCGTAGCTATACCAGTCGGTGATCCAGTTGGCACCGAAGCCCATGGCCAGGGCGGCGGTGACCAGGGTCTGACAGACGGCACCGGCGGAGAGCTGTTGCTCCCATTGCGGGATGGCGGCGGGCTTTGGTGATGAGACTACGACCACGGCCAGGGGCGGGATCTTCAGCTTGGCGAGTTTGGCCGACAGCATGGGGTCGCTCCGGTCGCGCGCCAGGGCGTCCAGACGCTCGGCAAAGGCGACCTTGCCGGCACCTTCCAGGACTATGAAACGCCAGGGAGTGAGCTTGCCGTGGTCAGGGACCCTGGTGGCCAGGCGCAGCAGGTCGGCCACCTGGTCGGCATCCGGGGCCGGTGTGGTCAGGGTCGTGGCTGACGTGGAGCGGCGCAACGCCAGGAAACGCAGCACCTCTGGTGCGGCGGCGACAGGTAGCGCGGTTCCGAAATCGGGGGCGGGGGGCAGAGCGGAGGTCATCGGGCAGGACTTAGTCCGGGCGCGGTTGAAAACCAACGGCCATTCATCCGCCGGGTCTGGAGTTTTTGCCAGAGTGGCGGTGGTTGTGGCGGCTTCCCATAAGCCCATGAAGCATCGCGCTGTCGGGTTTGGCCCGGCGATGATAGGGTGAGGATCGTCCGATGGGTCGGGAGGATATCATGAGCCAGCGCTTTGAGGTGGTGCACGCCATCGAGGCCCCGCCCGTCTGGGCCGCGTTGCGAAACGAGGCGGCGGCGTCGGCCAGGACCGAATCAGCGCTGGCCAGCCTGTTGGCCGCTGTGATCCTGAACCACAAGAGCCTGGGCGATGCGCTGAGCTATCAGCTGGCCAGAAAGCTGGGCGACCAGGAGCTCAGGGCCATGAGCCTGCGCGACATCTGCGAGGAAGCCTACTACGGCGACCCCTCGATGGTGGAAAAGGCCGAGTATGATCTGAAGGCGGTGTTCGAGCGCGATCCGGCCTGCAAGGGCTATGTGCAGCCGTTCCTGTTCTTCAAGGGTTTTCTGGCGCTGCAGACCCACCGGGTGGCGCACTGGCTTTGGAACGAGGGGCGCCAGACCCTGGCCTTTTATCTGCAGAGCCGGTCGAGTGAGCTGTTCCAGGTGGACATCCATCCAGCCACCCGGATCGGCAAGGGCGTGTTCATCGACCACGGCACTGGCATCGTCATCGGCGAGACGGCGGTGATCGGCGACGATGTCTCGATGCTGCAGGGTGTGACGCTGGGCGGCACGGGCGCAGAGCAGGGCGACCGTCACCCCAAGGTTGGCAACGGTGTGCTTCTGGGGGCCGGTGCCAAGGTGCTGGGCAACATCATCATCGGTGACAACGCCAAGGTGGCCTCAGGCTCGGTGGTGCTGAAGCCGGTCCCGCCGGGATGCACCGCCGCCGGCGTTCCGGCGCGACTGGTCAACTGCCCCACCGACGAGAATCCCGCCCGGAGCATGGACCACACGTTGGCCGAGGAAGTCTACGAGGACTATGTGATCTGAGGTTCCCCTCAGGCCTGTGACCCGTTAGGTTCCCGCCGACTTCAGTGACGCTTCCAGGAGCCCCGGCGTGGACGAAAAAGCTATCCGCAAGATTGAAGGCCATCTGCGCGGGACGTTTGCCAATGCGCGGATCACCCTGGTGCCCCGGCCACGGCAGAAGGATTCTGCTGAGGTCTATGTCGGCGAGGACTTTATCGGTCTGGTGTTCGAGGATGAGGACGGCGACGGGTCGTACGTTTTCAACATGTCGATCCTGGCGGAAGACCTTCCCTAGCGGCCTTAGCTGTCTGTAGGTTATCTACCGAATTCAGGCGGCGCTGCGGATGATGCGGCGGGCCTGGAACGGCGGGATGATGGCAGTGATGTGGGCGGCCCAGCGCAGGCGGGCGTCCTGGCGCACCGGCCCGGCCACGCTCTCCAGATCGTAGAGGCCGGGCTTTGAGCCGCGCAGCAGCCGCTTGACCAGCACCTCGTCGGTGTCGGTTTCCACCACTACCACATGGCCCAGCATGTCGGGGCTGGGCGGGGTGCGCTGGTCCTCGAAATAGATCAGGGCGCCGTCGTCGGCGACGCCGCGCATGGAGTGGCCGGCCACCTTCAGCGCGCGCGCCTGGGCGGTGCCGCCGGGGGGGATCGGGGCCAGCTCCGCCGGGTCCTGCCCCGTGGCGAAGAGGACCGTGCCGTCCGGATTGCCGCCCACGTTGCCGATCACCGGCACGAGCCCCTCCGCGCCCACGACCTGGGCCTCGCCCGACGCGTCATAGAGCCATTCGGCCCGGACCCCGAAGGCCAGGGCATAGTCCTTGGCGCGGCGGTAGGAGAAGGGCGCGTTGCCGTTCTCGTTGGCGGCGTAGGTGTTGCGGCTCCAGCCGAAGGCATCGGCGGCGGCAGCGGCGGTCTCGTGACCCCGGTCGATGCGGGCCTGCCGCAGGCGTTCAGCGCGTCCATCCATGACCTGTAGATTATATGCAGAAAATGTTTGTCACAAGCGGGATGTATATTTTATACAATCTACATGGCAAACATCGAACAACAAACATACGAAGTGCTCCGTTACGGCGGGGCGTCCGTGGCCAGAGCTTGCGCAGAGATGGGCGTCAGTTCCGGTCGTAGCACCGCGCTCGAGGCGATTTTCCAGGTGCGGCGGCCGGGATCGGGGACGGACGCGATGCGGCCCCGGTTCGCGCGACATGTTACACATGTAAAACGAGTGCGTGCGGCCGGCGGCTACCCGGCGCTCAACCTGTGAGCGCGCTGGACGAGGCAGCGACGATGGTCGCCGGTGCCCTAAGTCGACGCAAACCGGGCGAACGGGGGCGGTTCCTGCGCGAGCTGATGGCGCACACGGCGGCGGGGCTGGTGGTGATCGAGGGGGAAGCTGCGGCGTCCGAGGCGGTCTATCGCCTGGCCGACGCCGTGGTGGGCCGCGCATGCGCACGGTGAGGGGGCCAAGCCAACCGGGCCTCAGGCGACTGGCGCGTCAGGCGCTGGCGCGGGCGGTGAGCGCGGGCGTGGCCGAGACGGTGGCGCTGTCGCGGGCGCGGGGCGAGGCGATCGAGGCCGAGGACCCGGGCCGTGGACCCTATCGCCGCCAGACCGGGCTGGACTGGCTGGCGGGACGGGGGCGGATCGGCACCGCCGGGCACGCGGCAGGCGAGGCCTATGGTCAGGCGTGGCGGCGCGCGAGACTGGAACCGTCGATCCCGTCCAGCCTGGATATGCAGCCTGGCAGCGGCGGCGGCGCGGGACGGACGGCGTCGCTGTCGCGAATTCTGGCGCACGGCGAGGGCACGGCGATGGCGCAGCAGCGGCTGGCGGCACTCCGCGCGCGGCTGTCGCACCAGCCCGACCTGGTGGCGGCCTGTGACGCGATCTGCGGCGAGGAGAAGACGCCCCGCGAGGCGGCGGGCGGGGAGCGCGAGGCCGGGCGGCTGGAGGCCGTGCTGAAGGTGGCGCTGGACCTGCTGACGGGGGCAGGGCGATAAATGTTCACGTTTTGTCTTGACATTCGCGCGCAGATTGGGTACAGTTTCGTCAGCGTTAGGAAGTGTGCCCTGAGGGGCGGTGACGCTGCGTGTCCTCCTCGCCCCCGCGAAGCGAGCGGATGCACGGAAGTGAGTCGGTGATCACTGTGGCGGGCCTAACAGCCTTTCTCCTCACCCGTCGGGGGAGGGGGACCGCGCGAAGCGGGGTGGAGGGGGCCTGTTTGGCCCGGCGCGTCTGACGTTTTGATCGTTTGCGGTTTGCGGCGAGCCTGGTGTTCGAAAAACTCGCTACGGCGCTCCGGATGATCGAGTTGACCGCATGACGCTGTGCGACGGCGGCCCCCTCCACCCCGCTTCGCGCGGTCCCCCTCCTCCGATGGAGGAGGAGAAGGGGGGCTGCGGCACCCAGACCCGTCACCCGCTCACTTCCGTGCATTCAGTAGCCCGCGAAGCGAGGGGGAGAGGCGTGGGGGCCGCGTCCCTACTCTTCAATTTTTGCAACGTCATTCCCCGGCTTGTCCGGGGGATCCATGCAGCTTGTGCGGCGGGTGAGGCGTGTCGGTCCTGCATCCGCGCAAGAACAGCGATGCCCGGCGCAGCTATGAGGCGCCAATCAATTCAAAGGAGGTTTGCTATGCCTGATCGACAGGTTGATCCCGCACGCCTGGAGGGCCACGCGCTGGCGCGTTGGTATCGCCGCTCGCCGCAGGAGATTTAGCAAGAGCGGCTGGGCGCCAGGAATCAGGCCTATGACGCCTTTTTCACTCCAACCCGACTCGGGCAGGTCGACCGGCCCGCAGCGGCAAATAGCTCAGCTCCGAATGGCGTCGCTGACTGCATCGGTTGCCACGGTCGAATTCCGCCGCCGTTTTCGTTTCCCTTTCCGATAGACGGCTTTCCAATTTTTCGGGAAGGCTCATCACGACCGCCCTCAAAACCGCCCGAGCGAGATCGCAAGCAGTGCGACTTGCAATATGCGTCCGACACGGACATCTGTGTGGGGCAGATTGATGAGAAATCGAAAGCCGTGTGCCATGAAAGCGCGGCCGATCGATTGGCGCATTGCTTGAGGTATGGTGAGGTCGACATTCCCGCTCTCAAGACTTTTCCAGGTGGCCGGCGAAAATGGCGGTGATTGCCGAACAGTGGCTGGATCAACTTGGGTCTGACGAGAAGGTCGCTGTTCGCCTTCATGCGCCTTATCATTCAAAAGAACGCAAGAGTTGGGTCTGTCGATTTGAGATCGGCGACCCTGTTGATTATGCCCTCGATATTTGCGGCGAAAGTGGTCTTCAGGCGCTGGCGTTGGCGCTGAAGGCGCTTTCGGCATCGCTTTACAGCAGCGATCTCTACCGGCGCGGCGCTTTGGGAGCATTTGGCGCGTTTGGTGGGTACCTTGGTATCCCCGCACCCCAGGTTTTCCTGGATGAAGCCCCGTTTCCTTTTTGAGGCTCACATCCGAATGGAGGAGAGCCCCCGGAGGCCCCGGTTACTTGTCGAGAATGATGGCGTTAGGGGACGAGCTGATGCCGCTGGCACGGGCGGAGGGGTTGAACGATCCTGGGCTTGGGCTGACGCTGCGGCATTGAGGGGGTGGGGGTTGCGCGCGGGGAGATGTGTATTGCGTCCCTTTGTCTTTCCTCCTTTCCCCCGTGCGCGCAGCGCGACGAGAGGGAGAGGCCGGGAGAGGGCCGGCTGGGCGGGCTCTGATCTGAACCCGAGGACCCAAAAGCGCCACCGCCGCACATCCCCGGACCTCCAACGGTGGATCACAATTTCACGCACCGGCCCTCTCCCGACCTCTCCCTCTCTGCGCTGCGCGCCGGGGGAGAGGAGTGGGGGCGTTTGCTCGTGTGTTCAGCCGGGATGACGGGGTTTGGGGATGGCCGGATAGTCTTGAGCCTGCCCCGCCCCCAGACCCGGCCCATCGAAACGGTGGAACTACTCCGGCCGTGTGGAGTTGGGGTCTGGACGTAGCTGGAATGACCCCCATGAACATCAAGCCGATTGCCCTTGCCGCTGCTGCGGTTCTCGCCCTGACAGGGTGCGCCACAGGCGCGGGTTACAGTGATACAGCCGGGAACTGGCGACAGTACGATCATGATCGTCCGGACCCGTCGTACGGCGGCTATGACGCCGCTCGCTACTATCGCGAAGGCAGGGTTCAGCGCGAGCGTCGCCTGGCGGCGAACGAGCGCGTTTATCGCGGGCAGGACGGCAAATATTACTGCCGCCGCTCGGATGGCACGACCGGCCTGATCGTCGGTGCGCTGGCGGGCGGTGTGCTGGGCAACCTGATTGCGCCGGGCAAATCGGAGGTCCTGGGAACCATCCTGGCCGCCGGGGCCGGGGCGGTCGCGGGACAGGCGATTGACCGCAACAGCGCGCCCTGCCGTTAGGGCGACGTGGGGCTGAGGTCTGAGCACAAAAACGCGGTGGCGTTCGCGCGGTGCTAGCGGGTATCGTGAACCCAACGAAGTCAGGGGACGCGGATGCTCAAGTCAATCCAGTTGGGGCGGCACAGCGGGTTGCAGGTGTCGCGCCTGTGCCTGGGGACCATGAACTTCGGCGAGCCGGGGCGGGGACACCAGGGGGACTGGACGCTCGGGATCGATGATGCGCGGCCGCTGTTCAAGGCGGCCATCGACAAGGGGCTCTATTATTTCGACTGCGCCGACATCTATGGGGTGGGGGCCAGTGAGACAGTCGTGGGGGCGCTGCTGCGCGAGCTGTTGCCTCGCGATCAGTATGTGCTGACCACCAAGCTGTTCAGCCCGATGGGGCGCAATCCAAACCAGGGCGGGCTGTCGCGCAAGCACGTAATGGAGGGCATCGACGCCAGCCTGAAGCGGCTGGGCGTGGACTATGTGGACCAGCTGATCATCCATCGCCATCCGCAGGGGGCGGCCGGGCGCGAGGGGGCGCCGGTCGAGGAAGCGATGGAGGCGCTGCACGACGTGGTGAAGGCGGGCAAGGCCCTGTACCTGGGTGCCTCGTCGATGTTTGCCTGGCAGTTTGCCGAGCTGCAGATGACGGCGCAGATGCACGGCTGGACGCGGTTTGTGTCGATGCAGAACCACTACAACCTGGTCTATCGCGAGGAAGAGCGCGAGATGATCCCCTATTGCGTGGACAGCGGGGTGGCGGTGACGCCGTGGTCGCCGCTGGCGCGAGGCATCCTGGCCGGAGCCTATCAGGGCGGGTTCGGCGGCGGGGCGACGGCGCGCTCGCAGGGGCGCGACCGGATCCGGACCGAGGGGCTCTATCACGGCGAGGCGGTGTTCGACATCGCCGCCCGGGTGGTGGAGACGGCGGACAAGTACGGCAAGACCCCCGCGCAGATCGCGCTGGCCTGGCTGCTGGGCAAGCCCGGTGTGACCGCGCCGGTGGTGGGCGTTTCGCGGGTGGACCAGCTGGACCAGCTGGTGGGAGCTACGGAGATTGAGCTGGCGGCGGAGGACGTGGCCTACCTGGAGGCGCTGTATCAGCCGGTGCAGAACCTGTTGTCGATCGGGACCTCGTGAGGGGGGTACCTGCAATAATTCCCGTCATCCCGGCCGCAGTGTAGCGGAGAGCCGGGACCCAGGGGCGGTGGGCTGGGCTCTGGGTCCCGGATCGGCCTTTGGCCGTCCGGGATGACGGGGTTTTTTGGGTCTGGGGTTTTCTGGTGGGGCTGGGAGAAGAACTGCCGTCGCGTGATCTATCGGTGATCGGTTGAATGGGTCAGGGTGAAGGATGACCGTTGCTTCTGAAACCCTGACCGCGCCTGCGCCGCACCCGTTGCTGACCGCGCCGGTAGCGGGGACGCTGGCCAGGTTGGCGGCACCGAACCTGCTGGGGATGATGGCGACGACGGCGGTGGCGATTGCCGAGACCGCCTATATCGGGCGACTGGGGGCCGAACCGCTGGCGGCGGCGGCGCTGGTGTTGCCGCTGATCATGCTGATGGGGATGATGAGCGCCGGGGCCATGGGCGGGGGCACGTCGTCGGCGATCAGCCGGGCGCTGGGCGGCCGCGACCTGGCGCGGGCCGAGGCGCTGGCACGGCACGCCATGGTGATCGGGCTGGTGCTGGGGCTGTTTTTCACGGTGCTGCTGAGTGTGTTCGGCGGGGCGGTTTTTCACCTGTTGGGCGGGCGCGGCGAGACCCTGCGGCTGGCGGCCCAGTACGGCGGGATCGTGTTTGCCTCGGCCGTGGCGCTGTGGCTGAGCAATATCCTGGCCGCGGTGCTGCGGGCCTCGGGCAATATGGTCGGGCCGTCGGTGGTGATGATGGCCGGCGCGGCGTTGCAAGTTGTTGTAGGCGGGGCGCTCTGTTTCGGCTGGGGGCCGGCGCCGCAGCTGGGGATCGTGGGCGTTGGGCTGGGGCAGGTGGTGACCTCGCTGCTGAGCGTGACGCTGATGTATGTGATGTTGCGCGGGCCACGCGCGGCGGTGCGGCTGAAGGTGATCGGGCCGCTGAGGCGGGAGTTGTTTGCGGATATTCTGAAGGTCGGCGCGCCGGCCATGTTCTCGCCGATCCAGACGGTGGGCACGGTGCTGATCATCACGGCGATTGCCGCGCGGTTCGGAACCGAGACTCTGGCCGGATACGGCATCGGCTCGCGGCTGGAGTTCCTGTTGGTGCCGATCGCGTTTTCGGTGGGCGTGGCGTCGATCCCGATGGTGGGACTGGCCATCGGCGCGGGCGATGTGGTGCGCGCCCGGCGGGTGGCGTGGACGGCAGGCGTGATGGGTGCCATCGGGCTGGGGGCCATCGGGGCGTTGCTGGCCGTGGCGCCGGAGTTGTGGGTCAGCATCTTTACGCAGGACCCGGGCGTGCGGGCGGCGGCGGCGCTGTACCTGCACTTCGTGGGGCCGATGTTTGCGTTCTTCGGGATGAGCCTGGCGCTCTATTTCGCCTCGCAGGGGGCCGGGCGGATCCTGGGACCGCTGCTGGCGGGGACGGCGCGGATGGCGGTGGTGGGCATCGGCGGCTGGTTGCTGGTGGTCAATGACGCGCCGAGCTGGGCCCTGTTCGCGCTGGTGGCGGCGGGTATGGTGGTGATGGGACTGGCGACGGCCGGTTCGGTGGCGATCACGCCGTGGGGTCCCAAGGCGGCGAAACCGGGGAGAGTTCGAGCATGACCTACAAGGTGCGTGTGGCGCAGGTGTCGGAGACCGACACGGTGCTGAACACCCTGACGCTGTCCTTCGCGAACGATCCGCCGCTGCGATACCTGTTGCCGACCCCCGACGCATTTCTGGGGGGATTTCCGGGATTTGCGAAGGGCATGGGCGGACCGGGCATTGCGGCCGGAACCGCGTATCTCGCAGACGACGGGGCGGCCGCGGCGTTGTGGCTCCCGCCGGGCGTGGAGTCGGACACCGAGGCGATGATTGCTGCGATCAGTCCCCATCTGACGGAAAAGACTGGCGAGGTCGTGGGCCAGGTGACCGAAGCCATAGCCCACTACCACCCGCACGAGCCGCACTGGTACCTGGCCTTCATCGGCGTGGACCCGGTGCGGCAGGGGCTGGGTCTCGGCTCGGCGATCCTGAAAGAGACCCTGCAGCGGTGCGACGCTGACGGGGTGATCGCCTATCTGGAAAGTTCGAGTCCCAAAAACGTGCCGCTTTACGAGCGGTTCGGGTTCGAGGTGATGGGCGTAATACAGCCGGGCGACTTCCCGCCGATTTATCCGATGCTGCGGCCCGCGCGCGGGTAGGCGGCGCTACAAACCAACAGCTTCATTCTGAAGAAGGAGAACGACATGGCGGAGACGCCTGAGCGGGGCATTGGTGTGCCTGGAGTGCGTGCGGTGCGCGCGAAGAAGCCGTCGGTCAGGTACGGGCAGAAGGCCGTGAACCTGATCCGGACAGGGCTGGAGTGCGGCAAGTCGCTGAACCAGATCTGTCACGAGGACGGGGCGCCGTCCTATACGGCGGTCAATAAGTGGCGGAGGCGCTATCCAGAGTTCAACGCCCTGGTGGCGGTGGCCCGTCAGGCGGGTGCCGAAGCCCTGGTCGATGAGGTGCTGGATGCCGCCCGCGCCGTGACCCCGGAGACAATCGGCACCACCAAGGTACGTTTGGAGGGCACGAAGTGGGTCGCGGGCCGGAACTCGCCCTTGCGCTATGGGGACAGGGCCGGAACGGCGGCACCTAAAGGTGCGGTGGTGATGCATATCCGGGTGCGGCGGTTCGAGAAACTCTACGACGACGAGGGCCGGGCGTTCCTGCGGGAAATCCTGCTGGAGGGGGAGCAGTGACGGCGGTGGCGGAGACGGAACCAGAGACCGGAACGACAGAAACCGGCCAGCTTCTCCGTGTGCCGAGAACGTGGGTTCCGCGCCCTTATCAGTACGAGTTGTGGGAGGCGCTATGCGACGGGGCCAAGCGGGCGGATGTGGCGGCGCACCGGCGATGGGGCAAGGACGAGGTGGCGCTGCACTGGGCGGCCTGGGCGGTGCAGAACCGGCCGGGCGGCTACTGGCACCTGCTGCCGGAGGCCAGCCAGGGGCGCAAGGCGATCTGGGACGCGGTCAATCCGCATACCGGCGCGCGGCGGATCGAGGAGGCATTCGCGGACCTGAAACCTACGTTCCACGACAGCGAGATGATGGTGCGGTTCGGCAACGGCTCGACCTGGCAGGTGCTTGGCTCGGACAATCACGACAGCCTGATGGGGGCGTCGGTGGTGGGGGTGGTGTTTTCGGAGTGGTCGCTGGCCCGGCCGGATTCGTGGGCCTACATCCGGCCGATCCTGCTGGAGAACAACGGCTCAACGCCGTCCTGCAGCATGTGGACTATGCGGTAGCCGGTTGGCTGACCAAGCCCCTGACCGGCAACGTCGCGCTCAGCACCGCCAATGCGCCCGACGACGAGGCGCGCGCGGCGATGATCAAATTCACCGGCGGCGCTGGGCCGTTTACCGTCAACCTGCCGGCGGTCAGCAAGAGCTATCTGGTGTGGAACGCCTGCGCCGGATCGGTGACGTTGACCACCGGGGCCGGGGCCACTGTGGTGGTGGACGCCGGTGACATCGTCTGGGCCGTGACCGATGGCGGGGCGGTGAAAACCCCTGGCTATGGCGGTGCCTCGATCAAGGACTGGGTGTCGTCAGTGGCCTGGTCCTACAACGCCGGGGCCTTGCCCGCGCAGAGCGGAAACGCCGGCAAATTCGTCACCACGGACGGGACGACCGCCAGCTGGCAGGGCCTGTCGAGCGCCAATCTCAGCGACTATGCGAGCGCCGTGAAGGGCCTCGCACTCGCTTTTGCCGTTGCCCTTTAGGAGACACTGAACATGCCTGTGACCGCCAATTCCATCATCACGCCCCAGACCCCGCAGACCAGCAACGCGGCCTGCACGATGGCGAACACCACCTATACCACCAGCCCGACCAACACCGTCCTGCTGGTGACCGCAGGGGCCAACGGCGCGCGGCTGACCCGGATCGGGGCGATCCCGCTGGAGACCCTGGCGACGGCGGTGCAGCTTCAGCTGTTCCGGTCGCGCGACGGTGGGACCACGAAGATGTTTTTCGAGAGCGCGCTGGCGGCCGCCTATACCATGGCCGACACCACCGAGGTGCCGACGACTGACTTCGGATACTCCGACGACAACCCCCTGATCCTGGCGGCGAACGAGCGGATCTATGCCGCCGTGCGCGTGACCAAGGCGATCACCTTCAACGCCGAATGGGCGGACTACTGATGGCGGGTCAGCATCTTCGGGGGTTGGTGGGGCAGGGGATGGATGGGCGGCGGCGGGTTTCGCCGGAGATCCTGCGGGTGGTCCATTTTACAAGTGGCATTGGGCAGATACCGATTGGCTGTGCCGCTCGGTTCCAGGCCTGGCTCGTGGGTGCCGGCGGGGGCGGCGCGTCCAGCGTCAACGCCTTTGCCGGTGGGGGCGGCGGTGGCGGCGCCGCGTACGGTCGGGGTTCCGTTCTGGCCGGTCAAACACTGGTCTACGCGGTCGGCGCAGGTGGCGCAGGGTCGAACCTTGGCAACGTGGCTGGCGCGGATGGAGGCAGTACCACCCTGACGATGCCACGCGGCATCCTGCTGTCTGCCGGAGGCGGCAAGGGCGGCGCACTTTCCGGCGCTGGAGGTGCGGGTGGATCAGGCACCGGTGGTATTCGTGGCTATAGCGGCGGCGCGGGAGGCACGGCTTCGTCGAGCGGGGGGGCGGCGGGCGGACTCGGCGGCAACAGCGGCGGCCCCGGGGGTGCCGGTTTCACCCTGCTCAGCACCGTGGCCTCCGGTGGAGGCGGCGGCGCGGCGGCGGCCTTCAACGCGCCCGAGAATTTCCAGGCGTGGGTCGGAGGCGGTGCCGGCGGCGTGGGTGATTACAACAGCGCGCGCGCCGTGGCGGGGGTTAGCTTTGGCGGGGGCGGGGGTGGGTCTGCTGGGGGTGCAACTTCAGGCGCTGGTGCCGGCGGGGCGCTTTTGGTTGTGTTCTATCGTTGAAAGTTTTCTCAGTACCTCGACGATTCTCGCTGAGCCTCCGATCCAGACCGAGTGGCCCACGCCAGGTACGCGCTCGGTCGTAACCATGGGTAGGCGACCGAGCTCCTCAAATGTGCCGTCGCTCAGGACCGAGGGAATTGTCCCGACATGATCGCCCGCAAGCACAACTGTTGGGCACAGCAGGCGCGACGCTGGCGGCATGTACTCATTGTCTGAAAGAAAAATTTCTTCGAGGAATTTTCGGTCAACCTCGTCTTCGCTTTTTTTGAATGCAGTTCGCATCACCTTCTGAAGCACGACAGATTCTGCCGGACGCATAGGAGGATCAATTGCGAGTATTGCGAAAGTGCTGCAGGTGAGGCCAAGCGCGATCACGCCACCTAGAGATAAGCCACATACAATTACTGGACCGTCCAGGCGACTGAGGGCTTCTGAATATGCGACGCGATAGGCTTCGACTGACTGTTCTGAGAGCAACGGGCACCGATTGCCGGGTATTTCGCCAAAAAGGACGCGAGCCTCAAGCAGTATGGTTTGCAATGGCGCGAACATCTCTGCGTCGGCGTAGGCCCCCCGAATAACGACCACAATTGGTCGATTACCCTTGAAGTCTCCGCTCAGGACCACCGTACCCTTGGTTGTCTGAAACTCACGGCGCTCCAAAGTCACCCCCTACCCCAACCTCACCACCCCCATCTTCGCCAGCAGGCCCAGTGTGCGGCCGATGCCGGTGACGGGGATGCCCAGGCGGGTGGCGATGGGGGTGGCGGAGTGGTCGCCTGTGTCCACGGCGTCGAAGACGCGGAGGACGAGGTCGCGAGGGCTGGGAGCACCACCGAAGAGGGGGTGGTCAAGGCAGGCGGTCAGCTGGGCGTGGTTTGCGCCAGGTGCCAGGGCGACGGGTGTTGCAGAGGTGATTTGCCGGGTCGGGTAGTGGCCGAACACGTCGAACGGGTCGAGGTTGGCGGACAGGGATTTCGGCGCGGCGGCCAGGCGGTTTTGCCACACGGGGTCTGAGCTGGCGGCACGACGACGGGCGTTGAGGTCGCGCCAGAGGTCCTGGTACTGGCGGTAGACAATCGCCCAGTCGTAGAGCTCGCGGGCGCGCTGGCGGCCAGCTTCGCCCATGGTTTGGCGCAGGGCGGGGCTGTCGATCAAAGCGGCCAGGGAGTCGACCAGTTTTGCCATGTCGATGGCAGTCGTGTTCGAGGCGAAGCTGCAGTAGCGATCGTAGGACAGGGACCGGTTCTCGTGGCCGATTGCCAGGGGGGTGCCCATGCCGGGTTCCGGTGCCCACGTGGGAATCCGGAAGCCGTCGATGCCATCACGCACCGTGTCGCGGTAGCCGTTCCAGTCGGTGACCACCAGGGGGAGGCCGGCGGCCATGGCCTCGATGGGCGTCAGGCCGAAGGTCTCCTGGATGTTATCGGCCAGGGTGACGAATATGTCTGCGGCGGCCCAGGCGTTGGTGCGTCGCGGCGGGTCACGGCCTTCCACGAAAATCAGCCGCACGTCGGGGGCGAACTGCGCCGCACCGGATCGGAAAATCTGTTCGATCTGGTCGTTGGGTGTCCAGCCACAAAGGATCAGGGCGACGCGCTTGCCGGTCCGTTCGGCGGCCAGCTGGAGGCCGCGGTACATGGCGTGGGGATGGGCCTTGGCATGGTAGACGAGCCGTCCGACGAACAGGGCGACCACCTCGTCAGGGGCGAGGTCAAGGGCGCTGCGGCCTTCCGTGCGTTGGGCGTCGGAGAACTCAAAGTCGGCGCAATGGACACCGAGCGGGATCACCGGCAGTTGCGGGCCATCGAGACGTAGCGTGTCGCCATGCCGCCAGCGCAGATAGTCGGCCTCGGCCTCGTGGACGCGGCGGATGGTTTCGACAACCGCCGTGGACGTGCAGATCAAGGCATCCCACGGCATGACCGGTTCACGTAACAGGCCGGCGATTTCGTCCATGGCCACCTGGCTGGCCGTGGTGTGCGTGACACCGCAGAGTGAGTACGCGCTGACGCCGGTGCGCAGGCGCGCACGGGCGTGGGAGGCGACCGAAATATCGGCCAGATAGAGCACGCCGGTTTTGCCGATGCGTTCGGGTTCGGCGGTCTTGATCCACTCGAACGGGGCCTGCGGATCAATCGCCTTGATGATTGCGTCGAAGCCCGCCGCGATGTCGGCGTTGGGCGACAGGCCGCGAATGGGCTGGTCGCCGCGTGCGTGCACCGCGGCACGAAGGAACCCATGCCCCGCAGCCTGGCGACCCATCAGGGCCGGTTTCGCCATGTCGTAACCGTCAGCGTGAGCGCGAATGACGGCGGTGCAGGTCTCGGTCACGGGGCCCCGGTGCGGCGACTGGATGTGAGCGCCGATCAATGGAGCCGGACGCCTCGGGACACAAGCGCCGGAACGCCGAGAGGCGCTATCGCAGATGCATTTATCGAGAGGACATTGATGAAAATTCCCTTCGAACTTCCGCCCGGATTGAACGGCGACGACACCACGTTTGCCGCGTCCGGGCGATGGGCGGACGGGTCCAATGTGCGGTTCAGGCTGGGTCAACCCGAGGTGATCGGCGGCTGGGAACGGTTGCTCAGTGATCCGCTCGCCGGGGTTTGCCGTGGCGTGTTTCCGTGGACCGACAATGCCGGTGTCCTGAACATCAGCTTCGGGACCCATTCAAAGCTGCAGCTGTGGCGCGGTGGGGCGCTGTTCGATGTGACGCCGACCACAGGCTTTACGGTGGGGGCGATCGACGGTGCCGGATCGGCAGGGTTCGGCACGGGCGGCTTTGGCGTTGGCGGCTTTGGCCTGCCGTCGGTGTCTGACTATTTTCCGCTGACCTGGTCGTTCGGGGCCTGGGGCCAGCAGCTGTTGGCCTGCCCGCGCAACCAGACGATCTTTGCCTGGACAAACGATACGGCGCAGCGCGCCCAGCCGCTGGCGAACGCGCCGGCCAGCGTCACCCACATGTTGGTCGCGCCGCTGAACGGCGGCTATCAGGTGTTTGCGCTGGGGTGCAACGAGGAGGTCTCCGGGACCTTCAATCCGCTGTGCGTGAGGCATTCCTCCGTCCGCAACAACGCCCAATGGAGCACGAGCGCGAGCGGTTCGACCGCCCGGGAGTACATCCTGACGGGCGGCGGTCGGATTGTGGCAGGTCGGATGTGTGGACCGGGATTGCTGGTCTGGACTGGCGACGCGCTCTTTCTTGGAACGTTTGTGGGGGCGTTGAACCAGCCGTGGCGGTTCGATCGTGTAGGGCGCAATTGCGGCCTGCTGGGTCCCAATTCGGTGGTCGTCGTCGGGCAGGCAGCGTTCTGGGTCAGCCCGGATCGACAGTTCTATCGCTATGCACTGGGCGGCCAGCCGGAGCCCATTGCCTGCCCGATCCGGCGCGACTTTGCCGAGGAACTTGCCGCCAGCCAGGGTGACAAGGTGGTGGCCTCGTCCAACGCCGAGTTTTCGGAAGTCCGCTTTGACTATCCCGACCGGCGCGACGGCTTTGAGAACAGTCGTTACCTGGCGTTGGCGCTGAGCGGGCAGGACGCCGGTGCATGGCATCGCGGCCAGATGGCGCGAACAGCATTTGTCGATGCAGGGCCCTCTGCCTATCCAATCGGGGTGACCTATGACGGATCGGTGTTTCTGCACGAGAAGGGTCGGTCGGCGGACGGGGGCAGCTTCAGCTGGTTCATCGAGAGCGCCGACAACTATCTCGATCCCGAAGCCACGATGCTGGTGCGCGGTCTGTGGCCCGACTTCAGGGACCAGGTTGGCCCGGTGACTGTGTCGGTGGCCGGGCGGTTCCATCCTCAGGATGCGAACGCGACAACGGCGGTGGCGTCCATGGCACCTGGTGACGCGAAGGCGGATCTGCTGATTTCGGCGCGGCTATTCCGGCTGCGGTTCGCCGGCGAGAGCGCGCCCACGGGCTGTCGCATCGGCAAGCCGACGTTCGACGCCACTTTCGGCGGCAAATTCTGACGCGAAAATCTCAACAGCAAGAAAGAATGATCATGCCTTTCGGGATCAACCTTGGCCTTGAGGCCAGCAAGAGCAAGACGACAACCACAGGCAACAAGTCGTTCAGTAACACCACGACACCGGTCGTCCCGGAGTGGGCCTCGGACCTTGTTCAGAAGGGCGCGGGCCGGATCGACAGCCTTTTCAACCTGGACCCTAACGGGCAGGTCGCACCTGTGAACGCTTTGCTGGATCAGGCAGCGAAAACAGCGGGGGAGCTGGGTGGGTCGCCAGGCGGCGATACGTCCTGGCTCAAGCCCTACATGGACGCTGACACGCCGTTTGCGTCCGGCGGCAAGGCTTATAGCTACGTCGATCAATACCTGAATCCCTACCTCAAGGATGTGGTCGACACCTCGGCGGCCGACTTTGATGCCCACAATGGCCAGGTCCGGGCGCAGCAGGCACTGGATCTGGCCGGATCGGGTGCGTTTGGGGGATCTGGCGCCGCCCTGACGGTCAGCGGAACGGCCGGTGAAATGGCGCGAGCGCGCGGTTCATTGCTCTCGGGCCTTCGATCCAGGGGTTACGACGCGGCGTTGGGCGCAGCCTCCGGCGATGCGGATCGCGCCACACAGGCCAGGATCGCCAATGGCCAGATGCGGTTGCAGGATCAGGCGCAGAAAGTGGGGTTCGGTTTTCAGGCCGAGGACGGACTGAGGGCCTGGAAGGCGGATCAGCGGAGCGATGCCTCGACCCAGGCTGCCCTGGGCAGCACCCTCCGCGACATTGACCAGGCGCAGCGCGCCGCCCCGGTGACCAGCACGCAGCAGATCGTCGCCATGCTGAGTGGACTGCCGATCAGTCTGTTTACCGGCCAGACCGAGCAGGGAACCAGCGCCGAAACCGGCACCAGCAAGACCAAGGGCACCAAGGTAACCGCCAGCGGCACGGTGTCAGGATGAGCATGACCCGTACAACATCAACCGAGCGGCTTGCGACCCTGGAACAACGGCTGGGAGACCACGAGGCGCGGTGCGAGGAGCGGCTGGGCGAGATCAAGTCGACGGTGAGTTCGACTCTACAGGCGGTCGAGGGGCTTAAGAGCCGGGCCTGGGGCGTTGTGGCGGCGCTGCTGGCCTGGGCGCTGGCTCAACTCTGGAGCGACAACGCCCAGCACTTCGAACGGCTGGAACGTGAAAAGCCGCTGGTTGCCCGGACCCTGATTGTTGGAGCGCAGGCCGGTCCAGACAAAACAGGAGGTATCTGATGATGCGTCTCATCGTTTGCGCCGCGCCGCTTTTGCTGGCCGGTTGCGCGTCGCTGTCTGCCTTGACCAGCCCATCGGCTGCAGCGGGACAGGCCGATGCGCTTCGGGCCATCGGCGAGCATATGGAGGGCTGCGACCGACACTATCAGGGCAGCCTGGGGCTGGGCGGCAGCTTTACGTTCAATATTGACTGCAAGAGCCGGGAGGCACCTCAGGCCAGGTAGGCTCGCAGAAGCCGTCCCAGGTAAACGGCGATGTCGGTTGGCCAATCTGCAAAGATCGGTATCAGGCGTTGGGCGTCATTCGCAAACAGGGCGCGCGTGGCCTCTTCGAAGGCGGGGAGGTCGCCTGCGAGCACGGACATCGCGCGGTAGAGGCACTGTTGCCCTTCCCGGGTGCGATCCGGCCCCTCATTGGCTCTGCGAGCATCTTCGACCAGGCGGCGCAACGCGGCTGACGCGCCGCCGGGTTGTCCAGCCAGCCACTCCCAGTGACGCGGCAACAGGGTCACCTCGCGCGCGATCACGCCGAGTTTCGGCCGTCCCGGACCGGAGCGCATCGTAGCCGGTTCCTGTAGGGGCATACGCGCCCGATAGCCCGCCGCGGCCAGATCGGCGCTGTGGCGCAGATCAAGTTCGACGGGGCTGCCGGTCAGGTCGTCGAGGATCAGGACCGGACTTTCTGTCCGCCTGGTTTCGGCGAAGGCCGCCTGCGCCGCCTGCAGCAGGTCGCCGGTGGCAATCTGGCGGACGCCATTGAAGACGGTGAAGGATTCGATGGCGGACATGATGGCTCCTGAGCCGCCTGTATGCCGCAGGTCGCTGTATGAATCAATATTGTCCGGGTAATAATATGCCAACCGCCAGCGGGGACCATCTCTCGCGATTCGCGCCACCGCGAGGCCGGACCGCAAATTCCTCTGGGGATGGTTCTGGATGAGACAAAGGGGCCTGGACGGTTGTCCAGGCCCCTTTGAAATGGTGCCACGGCAGGGATTCGAACCCTGGACCTCAGCCTTACCAAGGATGCGCTCTACCACTGAGCTACCGCGGCGAAGGCGGGCGCTATAGCGGTCGCGGGCCGCGGCGTGAAGCGCTAATTCGCCCGCGTCTCGCTTGACGCCGGCGTTGCCGCGTCGCAGGTCAGGGCATGGCCGATCCCGAGAGCGAGCGCAAAGCGGCGGCGACTTCGCGCGAAGCCAAGCTCGCGCGCGCGCTCAGAGCCAACCTGCGCCGACGAAAGTCGGCAACGGCCGCGCCGCCCGTGCAAAACCCCCGGAATGACCCTTCTGATTGACCGCTTGGCGAGCGCGGGACGGGCAGGCTAGATACCCCGCTTCTGGTGCCGCATCTGAATGCGGCCTGACCGTACTTCGAAGGGTATCGATTGGATCGCATCGCCATCACCGGCGGCGCGCGGCTGAAGGGCGAAATCCCGATCAGCGGCGCCAAGAACTCGGCCATCAAGCTGATGGCGGCAAGCCTGCTCACGGATGAGCCCTTGCGGCTGACCAACATGCCCCGGCTGGCGGACACCCGTTTCCTGGGCAAACTTTTGCAGCGGCTGGGGACAGAAGTGTCGGAAAGCGTTGGGACGGACGGTGCGGAGACCCTCCTGACTACGCGGGAGATCGTCAGCGGCTTTGCGCCCTATGACCTGGTTCGTCAGATGCGGGCGTCGTTCACAGTGCTGGGCCCGCTGCTGGCACGGACCGGGCAGGCGAAGGTCTCGCTTCCGGGCGGCTGCACCATTGGTGCACGACCGGTGGACCTGCACCTGATGGCGCTAGAAGCGTTGGGTGCCAAAATCGAGATGCACGAAGGCTATGTCTATGCGCAGGCACCCCGGGGCTTGAAGGGTGCAGTGATCCGTTTTCCGATCAATTCGGTGGGGGCGACAGAGCACGCCATACTGGCGGCTGTTCTGGCCAATGGCGACACAGTGTTGGAAAACGCCGCCGCGGAGCCAGAACTGGCGGATTTGGCCGATTGCCTGAACGCCATGGGGGCAAAAGTGGCCGGAGCCGGAGGGCGGACGATTCATATCACGGGGGTCAGCCGTCTGCACGGCGCGTCCCACTCGGT
This sequence comes from Phenylobacterium deserti, assembly GCA_945883235.1. Classification (GTDB taxonomy): domain Bacteria; phylum Pseudomonadota; class Alphaproteobacteria; order Caulobacterales; family Caulobacteraceae; genus Phenylobacterium; species Phenylobacterium deserti_A. Next base: position 49,978 of record CAMCXF010000011.1, read on the forward strand.
GATCCCCGACCGCATTGAAACCGGCACCTTCGCAGTGGCCGCGGCGATGGCAGGCGGAGAGGTGCGGCTGACCCGCACGCGGAGCGATTTCATCCAGCCCCTAATCGACAAGATGGTCGAGGCCGGGGTGGAGGTTACCCCGCAGGAAGATGGATTGACCATCAAGCGCGACGGCGGACGACTGCGGGCGGTCGAGATTGAGACCGGTCCCTATCCAGAATTCGCCACCGATCTTCAGGCTCCATTCATGGCGCTCATGACTTTGGCGGATGGCGAGAGCGTCGTGCGCGAGACCATATTTGAGAACCGCTTCATGCACGTGCCGGAACTGGGCCGTCTGGGTGCGGATATCTCGGTGCAGGGCGACATGGCGCGGGTACGGGGCGTCGAATTTCTGACCGGTGCGCAGGTGATGGCGACGGATCTGCGGGCCTCTGTCAGTCTGGTGATCGCGGGACTGGCGGCGCGCGGGGAGACGATGGTCAACCGGGTCTACCATCTTGATCGCGGGTTCGAGCGGCTTGAGGAAAAACTTGGGGCCTGCGGGGCCCAGATTCGTCGCCTGACGAGTGAAGACGCGACAGAAGAGGTCGAATAGGTTTTGCCCGGGACATCATCGCTGAAGCTGCTGGCGCAGGACGCGGCAGACCTTTCGATAATCTCGGCTGCGTTACAGGATGCGGTGGCCCAGGTGGGTGACATCACCTTTGAATCTCGGACGCGGCGGCTGACCATTCTGTTCAACCGCTTTCGCTGGGAGTCCGGCGCGCGGCAACGGGTACGTTCGGCGCTGCAGATTGGCGGGGTGCTGGAAATCCAGACCCGGAAAATCCGGCGGGAGGCCCGCGAGGCGGTGGTCGAGCTGCTGGCCATCGGGTTCGAAGCCGGTGAGCCGCCCGAGGGTGCTCTGACCCTGAGTTTTGCTGGCGGTGGCGACATGCGCGTTCGCATCGAGTGCATCGATGCCATTCTCGCCGATGTGTCCGAACCCTGGCCGACGCCGAGGACGCCGACGCACGAGGCTTGAGCCGATAGCCTAACCGGGTGCGGGCCGCTAAAGAGCACCGATGCGTCGCTTTAATTTTTCTGATGCCGGGTTCACGGCAGCTTTCACGGATTTCATCGGTGAGCGTCGGGAGACGCCTGATGACGTCGATGCCCTGGTTGCGACGATCCTTGCGGCGGTACGGGCCGAGGGTGTGACGGCACTATTGCGTTATGCGCGCGAGTTCGACCGGGTCGAACTGACCGAAGTGACCATGCGGGTGACCGCCGACGAGATCGCCGCCGGCGCGGCGGCATGCCCAGCCGAAGTTCGCGAGGCCATCGCATTTGCCGCGGCGCGAATCCGCACCTACCACGAGCGCCAGCGACCCGCAGACCAATGGTTTGTCGATGCGGCAGGCGTCGAGCTGGGCTGGCGCTGGACGCCGCTGGAGTCGGTCGGGATCTATGTTCCCGGCGGACGCGCGGCCTATCCTTCCACTGTCCTGATGAATGCTGTGCCAGCGTCTGCCGCCGGCGTGGAGCGGATTGCGATGGTGACCCCGCCTGGCCAGTTGCTCCCGGCGGTGCTGGCTGCGGCACAGGCTGCCGGTGTGACCGAGATCTGGCGCGTTGGCGGGGCTCAGGCTGTGGCGGCACTGGCCTATGGTGCCGGACCCATCAAACCGGTGGACAAGATTGTCGGGCCTGGAAACGCGTTCGTCACGGCGGCGAAGCGCAGGGTGTACGGCGTTGTAGGCATCGATGCGCTGGCAGGGCCCTCAGAGATCGTCGTGGTTGCGGATGGCCTGAACGACCCTGAATGGATCGCCGCAGACCTGTTGTCGCAGGCCGAGCATGATCCGGCCGCACAATCGATCCTGATCACCGAAGATTCCGCGTTTGCCGGCCGGGTTGAGGCCGCGCTGGAAGTTCAGCTGGGCAGCCTTTCCACGGGAGACTCCGCCCGGGCGTCCTGGCGCAAGCACGGCGCCGTGGTGATCGCGCCGCTGGACGAGGCCCCGGCGCTTGTCGACATGATCGCCCCTGAGCACGTGGAGTTCGCCGTTGACGATCCCGAGCGGCTATCGGATCGGGTACGCCACGCCGGAGCCATTTTTCTGGGTCGTTTTGCACCGGAGGCGTTGGGCGACTATGTGGCGGGCTCGAACCACGTTTTGCCTACCAGCCGGGCAGCGCGGTACTCGTCCGGGCTATCGCTCTACGATTTCCTGAAGCGCACATCGATCGTCAAGTGCGACGCCGAATCCTTCGCCAGGCTTGCCGACGCGACCATTGTTCTGGCCGAGGCGGAGGGGCTTCCGGCCCACGCCCGGTCCGCCGCCATCCGCTTGGGGCAACCTAAAGTCAGCTGAACGGTTCCTATCAAAGAAGCTCTGAGGACGTTCAGGCTGGCGGGTCCAGTTTGAGTTCATCGGGGAAATGTTCATGACGGAGAACCACAATGCGAACTCGGATATCGAAATCGACCATCGCCGCGACCACAGCCTTGGCCTGCGTCTTTGCGCTGGGTAGCGCGACCAGTGCCTTTGCCGGCGTCACCGGCTGTTCGTCCCCTGGCGGCAAGCAGTAAGGCGGTGCCGTTGTTGGTGCCGTGCTCGGCGGCCTGATCGGCAACAAGATCGGCGGTCGTAAGGCGACGGGTGAGACTGTTGCCGGCGTCGCGCTGGGTGCCGCGGCGGGCTCGGCGATCGGCTGCGAAGCTCAAAAGGGCAAACAGGCCAGGTACGATGGGGACCGGAATGGAACCTATTCCCGGAATGGATATCGGCTCTCGTCCTATGTCCGATCAGCCCGGTACAACAGAATTGGTCAGCCATTTGTGGCCGAGCGGACTGTAAACCTGCGGACAGCGCCGACCACCAATTCCGCGCGCGTCGGCCGTCTTGCATCTGGCGAACGGTTCCAGGCGATGGCGGAGGTACGGGGCAGTGACTGGATTCTGGTCGGCCAGAATGGCACCGGTGTCGGGTATGTGAGGCGCGACTTTGTCAGTCCGATCAACAACCGGTACGCCGGCCAGCGCTGACAGCATGAGATATTGATGTCGCCCGGCGTCTCGTACGCTGGGCGATTTTTTGTTTGCAAGGCTCTGCTTTCACGCAGCGGGATGACGAAGGCCCCCGTATTGCAATAAAGCTGCTCACTGAACGCCATGGCCCAAGACGCGCGCACCCTTCACCGCCTTCAATCCGTCGAGCTGGACGAAGAGTCGCTCGCGGCGGTTTCGCGCGACCAGGAGCAGGAACGCCAGATCGCGATCTTTGACCTCATCGAGGAAAACTTCTTCTTCCCCGAAGGCGCGGAGGCGGGACCGTATGATCTGAAAATGGGTCTATTGGAGAACCGTCTGGTTCTGGACGTTCGCGGACCTGCCTATGAGCGTCGGCATATCCTGTCGCTGTCGCCGTTCCGAACGTTGATCAAAGACTATTTCATGATCTGCGACAGCTACTATCAGGCGATCCGAAACGCGACGCCGGCACAGATCGAGGCGCTGGATATGGGTCGGCGCGGATTGCACAATGAAGCTTCCGAACTGCTTCAGACGCGGCTGAAAGGAAAGATCGAGACCGATCTTGATACCGCGCGGCGGCTGTTCACGCTGATCTGCGCCCTTCACTGGCGGGGCTGACGCGGAATGTCAGCGGATCCAGCGAAGATGCGGCTGCCGGACGCCGTCCTTTTCTGCTGCAATTTCAATCAGGTACGCTCACCGATGGCCGAGGCGCTACTGAAGCGGTTCGGCGGGGTCAGCATTTTTGTCGACAGTTGCGGTCTTCGTCGCGCGAAGTTTGATGCTGACGAAGACGATATGGAGGTCGATCCCCTCGTTGCAGAAGTCATGAACGAGATTGGGGTCGACCTGACGCGGCATCGTTGCAAGGTGTTCGATGATCTGGAGGACGACTCCTTCGACCTGGTGGTCTCTCTAACCCCGGAAGCCCATCACCGCGCCGTTGAGATGGCCCGGGGCCGTGCGGCGGACATCGAGTATTGGCCAACGCATGATCCGACCCTGTCAGAAGGGTCACGCGAGCACCGGCTGGAGGCCTATCGTCAGGTTCGCGATAGCCTGGCTGCCCGGATCGCCCAGCGATTCGGCCGCGAATAAGCCGGATCACCATCGACCTCCTGTCGCGCACCGCACTATGATGATGACCAGGTCGCAGCCGCACCCAGAACCGACCGCGCGATCTGAACGGGGTTTCGAATGCCCAAGGACGAGCTAGTGGAACTGCCTGGCGTCGTCAGTGAGGCGCTGCCGAACGCGATGTACCGGGTGAAGCTGGACAACAATCGCGAAATCGTGGCGGTTCTGGCCGAAAAGGTGCATGGGCCTGTGCCAACGCCGACTGTCGGTGACAAGGTTCTGGTCGAGGTCAAACCCTATGACCTGACCAAGGGCCGCATCAGCTTTTGCATTCCATAGGATCACTCGAGGCGCTGAATTGACTGCACCAATGCGCCTTGTTCTGGCTTCTGCCAGTCCCCGACGTCTGGATCTTCTGAAACAGATCGGGATCGTGCCTGACGCTGTCGATGCGGCCGAGCTCGAAGAAACCCCGCTTCCGGACGAAACACCTCGCCGTCTGGCGCTGCGGCTGGCGATCGCCAAGGCGGTGGAGGTGGCGGCGCGGCATCCCGGTGCCTTTGTGGTTGCCGCCGATACGGTGGTCGCGGTTGGACGTCGGATCATGCCAAAGGCGGCCGACGCGGCGGAGGTTCGGGACTGTCTGAACTTGCTGTCCGGGAGGGCGCATCGCGTTCTGACCGGGGTTGCTGTTACAGCCCCGGACGGGCGGGTTGCCAGCCGGCTGGTAGAAAGCCGGTTACATTTCAAACGCCTCAGCCAGGCCGAGCTTGATGCTTATCTCGCTTGCGGGGAGGGCGTGGGCAAGGCGGGCGGGTATGCTGTGCAGGGGCGTGCGGCAGCGTTGGTGATTTCGCTTCAGGGCTCGTATTCCGGCGTCGTTGGACTGCCTCTGTATGAGACGTCGAGCCTCCTCACCGGGCTGGGGATGGCTCTGTCATGAGCGTCAGGCAGATCTTCGTTGATCAGGGCGTGGGAGAGATGCGCGGCGTCGTCACGCTGGACGGTCGCCCGGAGCGATTGTTGATCCATCGGGCTGACGACGATCAGAAGCTGGCGTTGGGCGCGCGATTGGTGGCGCGCATCGCCGCGATTGAGCCAGCGATGTCCTCCGCCTTTCTGGATCTTGGCGACGGCAAGCAAGCGATCCTGGCATTCAAGCCGGACGCAAAGCCGGTGCGAGGTGCGACTGTGGAAATCGAAATCCGCGCCGAGCCGCGCGAGGGGAAACTGGCCGTAGCGCGATGGATCGGGACAGGCGAGGGCGCGCCTCGGGTTCTGAGTGTGCCGCCCAGCCTGCAAGATAGCCTGCGGACCCTGGTGCGCGATGTCAGCATCGTCGAGGGGCCGGCGGCCAGAGCAATCGCTGATGAGGCCGAGGCCGAGGCCCTGAAGATTGTCCATCCCTTGCCCGGGGGTGGGACCCTGGCAATCGAACCGACCCGGGCCCTGACCGCGATTGACGTCGACCTGGGCGAACGGAAGGGCGCTGATGTGAAACGTGTCTCGCGCCAGGCCAATCTGGCCGCGTTGGCCGAGGCGGCGCGTCTGCTACGTCTGAAGGGGCTGGGCGGGCTGGTGGTCATTGATCTCGTCGGGCGCGGTCATGACGGCAATGCGATGTTGGCGGCGGCGCGTGTTGCGTTCGCCCCGGATAACCCCGGTGTCTCCATCGGACCCGTCGGCCGGTTCGGGACCATGGAGTTGTCCATTCCGCGGCGAACGCGACCGGTTCTGGAGCGTCTGTGCCAGGCTGATGGCAGCCTGACAGACCGCGCCATTGCCCAACGCCTGATCCGCCGGCTGGAAGACGAAGCCGGGGCTCAGCCCGGTGCGCGCCTGGTGGCGACGTGTTCGCCGTCTTTGGCCTCGACGGTCGAGGGCCTGGTTCGGGAGCTGGGCGAGCGTTTTGGTCATCGGTTCGCAGTGGTCGTGGATGGCAACCGTCCCAGAGATCAGATCGATGTGAGGTCGGCATGAGCTGTCCGATCTGCGAAAAGCCGACGGTCGATGCCTACAAGCCGTTCTGTTCGCGTCGATGCGCCGACGTCGATCTGCAACGGTGGTTGACCGGACGCTATGCCGTCGCCGTCGAAGATGACGAGATTTCCGAGGCGGACTTTCCAGACAAATGATGAGGGTGCGTTTCGCGCCGTGCCGTCGCTGGACTTCATCGGACGGCTCTCTTATAGACGCGGCTCCCGCGCGACGGGACGAAATGCCTGGGTAGCTCAGTTGGTAGAGCAGCGGATTGAAAATCCGCGTGTCGGTGGTTCGAATCCGCCCCCAGGCACCACGCTTTTCCTGCCGGTTCCGCGGCAAATCCCTTGATCGGCCCTGCCCGTATCTCAGGCGCGACGCCAATTTGGCGCGCATACCCAAATCACCAATCTGGGTTCGCCAGAAATGCTGCATTGCAGCAAGGTCCGGCCAAGCTCCGGCGATCATTCCCCGGGCGCTAAGTGCTTGCGATGTGTGCAGCGCACAATTCGGTCGGGGCATCCCTTGCATGTCATGGAAATCGAACACTTCTGCCCCTTGACGCCTCCGTATTCGGTTGCCAAAGGGTCGGAGCTGCTTCCTAACAGAGCGGTAAGACTTTGGACGTCCACGCGGAAGTTCAAGGTCGCCCGCACCGGAAACCGTCGGCCCCGCACATTCGGGAGTACGGTTTCAGGACGGGTGTGGCGGCAGCGGTCCCAGGTTCTGGTGCGCGAAAGCGGGCTGGAGCAGGGGATAGGAATTCAACCCGGGTAGAGACGCTCTTGCGCGACGACCCTCCGGCCAATCGTGCTAGATCAACCAGGAACTGGCGACAGATGCTTGACAACAAACTGAAGCTCACATTCTCCGCTTTCCTTGGCGCTGTTGCGCTAAGCATGAGCGCTCCGGCGTTCGCCCAGAACGCTGCCCCGGCGGCTCCCGCAGCGGCCGAAGCTGCTGCAGCTGCCCCGGTAGAAGCTGCGCCTGCCGCAGAGGCCCCTGCTGATCCGCCGACCATGAAAAATGCCGGCAAGCTGAACGTCGGCACCATGTTCATGGACTCCGACCCGGTCGTTAAGGTCATCATGATCGGTCTGTCGCTCGCCTCGATCCTGAGCTGGACGATCCTCCTGACCAAGATCCTCGAGTTCCGCGCTCTCAACCGGGTGTCTGACGCTTTCGTCGAGAACTTCCGCAGTGCAAAGTCGGTCAACGACATGAGCAAGATCGCGCTCGCCGAAGAGTATGACGGCAATCCTCTCGCCGACATGGCCGCCGCAGCCGCCCAGGAAATCGAGCTCAGCCGTCAGGCTGGTCTGTCGATTGCCGGCGAACATCGCGACTCCACCATGGATCGTGCCTCGCATGCGGTCAGCGCGGTTCAGGCCGCTCTGGCGCGTCGTCTGTCAGGCGGCATGCAGTATCTGGCTTCCGTCGGCTCCAACGGTCCTTTTATCGGTCTGTTCGGTACGGTTTACGGGATCATGAACTCGTTCATCGGGATCGCGAACACCAACACGACCAACCTCGCTGTCGTGGCCCCCGGCATCGCCGAGGCCCTGCTGGCGACCGGTCTGGGCCTCTTCGCCGCCATCCCGTCGGTTATCTTCTACAACTTCTTCCAGACGAAGATCTCCACCTTCGGGGCGCGCTCGGAAGGGTTTGTCGCCGAGCTGATGAACGCGATCTCGCGGAACCTCGATAAGGGAGCGTAAGCCAGATGGCCGCCAAACTCTCGAGCGGAGGGGGCGGGCGCAACCAGGAAGAGTCGATGGCCGAAATCAATGTCACGCCCTTCGTGGACGTGATGCTGGTCCTGCTGATCATCTTCATGGTGGCCGCACCTCTGGCGAGCGTGACTGTCAAGGTCCAGCTCCCGCCCGCGGTCGCTCCACCCGGCACCAATCCTCCGAAGCCGGTCTATATCTCACTGCAGCCGAACGGTGGCCTGTTTATCCAGGACTTCCGGACGGACCTGGCGACGATCGGTGACGATCTGCGCAAGCAACTGGGATCTACGCGTAACGCAACCAAGGAGCGTATCTTCATCCGTGCGGACAAAGACGTGCTCTACGGCGACTTCATGGGCGTGATGAACGCACTGCAGGACAACCAGTTCTACAGCGTGGCGCTCGTCGGTGAAGATAAGTAGGTGGTGACAGATGTCTGATACGTCACACAGCGAAGCGATCACCCGGCACAATCCGTTCGACGATCCGAAGCCGAAGTCCCGGCCCGGAACGATGATTGCTCTGGGCATCGCGTTGGTCGTTCACGGCGCGCTCGGCGTGTATCTGTGGAAGTCGCGGTTCGACCCGAAGTACAAAGAGTACTCCGACGAGATCACGGACGTGGCCCTTATCAAGCCCGTCCCACCGCCGCCGCCGCCGCCACCACCACCGCCGCCGAACACGCCGCCGCCGCCGCCTCCGAAGCTGCAGCCACGGCCCCCGGTCGCGATGCCGGACATGCCCTCGATCCCACCTCTGCCGGTTCCTCCGGTTGAGCGCCGGATCGAAGAGCCGAGGCCCCCGGCAGCCCCGCCGCCGGAGCCGCCGCGTCCGTCGGTGATCACAAATGCTGACTGGTCACGTCGACCGACTGGCGACGAAATGGCGCGCTACTATCCCGAACGGGCCACCCGAATGGAAGTGGGTGGAAGTGCTGCCCTTAGCTGCACAGTCACTGCGCGCGGCACGCTTACCGGCTGTTCGATTACGTCCGAGTCTCCTGCCGATATGGGCTTTGGTGACGCGGCCATCAAGTTGAGCAAGTTGTTCAAGATGCGTCCGATGTCAAAGGACGGTCAGCCTGTCGATGGCGGTACTGTCCGGATCCCGATCCGCTTCAATCTTCCGAAAGAGTAGATTGCGGTAGCCTTGATAGAACCCCGGTGTCGCGAGCCACCGGGGTTTTTCTTTGTCTGCCATCGTGGCCCGTGGCCAGGCCGCTTTCGCCGTGTAACTCTTGTCCATGGCAGACTTGATCGCATCGCGCTCCCCGACTAGAACCTCGCTCGCGATGTGCCGCCCTAGCTCAGTTGGTTAGAGCGCTAGATTGTGGATCTAGAGGTCCTCGGTTCGAGACCGAGGGGTGGTACCATCGCTTTCACGAACTGTCGGATGCGGGCGCGCGTCGCAGCGCGGCATCGGATTGACTCGGTCCATCTGACCACAGTCCCTGAAAATGCAATTTTGAACTTGCAGTGCGGGCTGGCTCGGGGCCTGAATTTGCGGAGCTTGCACGCGCGACATATCCGGAGCGTCGGTTCAGGTTCAGAATAGCCGCCGAAGAGCTGTGCTCAGGGAGAGACGTCATGGAGTTGAAGCCCGGTTCGCGCTGGAAAAGCGTGGTTTGCGATACGGAGGTGGTGGTGGTGCGGGCTCCGAAGACACCGATTAGCCTGGAATGTGGCGGCCAACTGATGGTGGCCCACGCCGCAGCAAAGCCAGAGGGCCTTGAACTGTCGCCTGATCACGCGTCAGGGAGCCAGATGGGCAAGCGATTTGCCGATGAGGGCAGCGGTATCGAGGTGCTGTGCAGCAAGGGCGGCGCAGGATCCCTGGCCATTGATGGGCAGGCTCTCGGGGCCAAGGACGCCAAGAAGCTGCCGGCGTCCGACTAGGCCCAGCCATGCACACGACCTTACTGCTCGATATGGCGGCGGACGCCGCGCCCGACCGGCTGGCGCTTGGCCGACGTGGCGAGGGATTGACCTTTGCCGAGCTTCAACGTCGCGCGCGGGCCGGTGCTGTCGCGCTGGCTGCGCTGGGCGGAGAGACGGTGGCCTTCATCGGATTGAATGGCCCCGCGATGGCGGTGGCGATTTTCGCGTCCGGTTTATTAGGCAAGCCCTTTGCTCCGTTGAACTATCGCTTGTCTGATGCCGATCTTGGCAGGCTGCTGGCACGGACGGCACCCTCGGTTGCGGTGGTCGATGACGACATGCTTGGGCGGCTGGGAACGCCCCCTGGCGTGACGTTGATGTCGCGCAGCGCATTTGACGCGGCCTGCATGGTCTCCAGCAACGTGGAACTGCCTTACGTTGAGCCCGATATCGGCGTGTTGCTGTTCACCAGCGGAACGACGGGTGAGCCCAAGGCAGCGATCCTGCGGCACTCCAACCTGACGTCCTACGTGATCTCCACCGTCGAATTCCTGGGCTCGGACGAGGATGAGGCCGCCCTGGTCAGCGTCCCACCCTATCACATCGCGGGCATTTCAGCGGTGCTCACCGGGGTCTATGGCGGACGGCGGATCGTGCATCTGGAGGCCTTCACGCCGGAAGCCTGGGTGGAGGAGGCAACCGCCGAGCAGATCACCCACGCCATGGTGGTGCCGACCATGTTGGGCCGGATCCTCGATATTCTGGAGGCGCGCGGCGCGGGTCTGCCGCATCTGAAGGCGTTGTCCTATGGCGGGGGGCGGATGCCTCAGCCCGTGATTGAGCGCGCCCTTCGTGAATTGCCTCACGTCGATTTCGTGAACGCCTACGGCCTCACCGAGACGAGTTCGACAGTGGCCGTGCTGGGGCCGGATGATCATCGCGAGGCGATATCGTCGACGGACGAAGCGGTTCGCAAACGGCTCGGCTCGGTCGGCCGACCATTGCCGACGTTGGAGCTGGAAATCCGTGGCGCGGACGGTGAGGTCCTGCCGGCGGGACAGTCCGGCGAAATCTATGTCCGTGGTGAACAGGTATCCGGCGAATACACCCACAAGAAGGTCGTGCAGGACGACGGCTGGTTCGCCACCAACGATGGCGGCTGGATGGATGAGGCCGGTTATCTATTCGTGGAAGGACGCCTGGACGACGTGATTGTGCGCGGGGGTGAGAACATCTCGCCGGGGGAAATCGAAGACGTGCTGCGCGAGCATCCCAATGTCGCCGATGTCGCGGTGCTGGGCCTGCCAGATGATGAGTGGGGCGAGCGGGTGGCGGCGGCCGTTGTCGTCAAGGATGGCGTGCCAATCGCCGGGGACCTCGCGGATTGGGTCAAGGCCCGCCTACGCTCGACGAAAACGCCGGATGTCTGGTCGTTCCGCGACGCGCTGCCCTACAACGACACCGGCAAGCTGTTGCGGCGACAACTCAAGGTCGAAATGGGTGCCGTTGGCCAATCCAGCCCCGCGACCTGACCCGCCAGCTGGAGGCCGGAATTGACCTACGACGCCCCGGCAGTGATCACCGACTTGATTGAACTGGGTGGTGCCGGCCTGCACGTCGTCGAACTGGGCCGTGAGTCGAGTCGACCGCCTGCGGGCGTGGTCCTGTTGGGTGTACACAGGGCCGGAGACATTCCTGTCGCTGGGCTGGACGCGTTCGACATCCTTTTGAGCTGTGACCGCGATGCGCCGGGCCCCTGGGTCGGCGTTGGCCAGGAAAGCCTCGACGTCGTGATTGAGGCGCTACGTACACGCGCAGCAGCACAGCCGGCGGCGTCCACCGTTGCGGCACAGGTGTTTCGAATGACGCTGGACGTGGGGTTTGACAAGGCGCTGACGCTGGAGTCGCTGGCCTATTCCACGCTGCTGGCCTCCGGCCGCTTTCGTGTCTGGCGCGACGCTACGCCCGTCCGTTCCCGGGTTGACGACCAACCGCGCGTTTTGATGTTTCAGGAATCTGACGGTCTTCACATCCGGTTGAATCGCTCGGCCACCCGCAACGCCTTTGACCCGCGGATGCGCGATGAACTGGTCGAGGCGCTGTCGTTTGCGCTGGATCATCCGGACCGGCCTTATGTCATTCTAAGTGGTGAGGGGCCGGCGTTCAGCGCAGGCGGCGATCTGGATACCTTTGGTCAGGCGAGCGATGTCGGCGAGGCGCACCTGATCCGCACCTTGCGGTCTCCGGCCCGGCTAGTGCGCGAACTTGGCGACCGGATTACGGTTTGCCTGCATGGGGCTTGCGTCGGCGCAGGCATTGAAGTTCCCGCAGCGTCGGCCCGGATTACGGCGCGACCCGGGACGCACTTTCGACTGCCGGAGGTTTCCATGGGGCTCATTCCCGGGGCAGGCGGCACGGCTACGATTGCGCGCCGGATCGGGCGGCAGCGTGCGTGCTACATGGCGCTGCTCGGTGACACCATTGACCTTGAGACCGCCATGGCCTGGGGCCTGGTGGATGAGGTCATCGCGTGAGCCCGATTGCTCCGGCACTTGAATTGCTGGGTGCAGAGCTGGCGGTGATTACGGCACGCCATGGCCGCCGGGTCGACGTTGACGGTCTGGGGGTCCTTGACCGGGTGGGGCAACTGGCTCTGAACCGGCCCGGTTTGGTCTCGCCGAACGGGGCCTGTCGTCTGTTTCAGGCTGCTGATGGCTGGATGGTTGTAAATCTGGCCCGCGATGAGGATCACGCCCTGATCCCGGCCTGGTTCCAGTGTGAAACGGAAGCCGATCCCTGGACGATGATTGCGGCACATGCGCGGCTTCATAGCCGAGCCGACCTGATCGCCCAGGCGGTGCTGCTGGGTCTGCCGGCCGCGGCGGTCGGCGAGGTGAGGGCCGATGAGCTTGACGCGCCGCTTCTGTCCTATGGGGCCGGTGTCACCGCGCGCGCCCACCTGAGTGTGGTGGACCTCTCCGCGCTTTGGGCTGGACCGATGTGCGGCGCGATCCTGGCGGCGATGGGCGCGACCGTTTCAAAGATCGAGAGTACCCGACGTCCGGACCCGACGCGGATCTCGACACCTGAGTTTTTCCAACGCCTGAACAGCGCCAAGCGAGGCATCGGCCTGGATCTGAGCGCCGAAGATGGTCAGTCGGCACTACGCCTAGCGATGTCCACTGCGGACGTGGTGATTACGAGCGCTCGACCCCGCGCTTTTGCGGGACTGGGGCTCGACCCCGATCAGATCTTTGGTCTCAACCCCGGCCTCGTCTGGGTGGCGATCACCGGCTACGGCTGGACAGGGGATGCAGCCCTGCGGGTCGCGTTCGGTGACGATGCGGCGGCGGCGGGCGGCCTGGTTCGCTGGACGGCGGGCGGTGCGCCAAGGTTCCTCGGCGATGCACTGGCCGATCCGGTGACGGGGTTGGTTGCGGCGCTTGGGGCGCTCAGAGGGCTGGAGGCGGGTGGCGGCGTGCTCGTGGACGTTTCGCTGGGCCGCTCCGCAGCAGGAGCCGCGACGGTCTGCCAGCTTCGGCGAATCCAATGAGCTTGCTGATTCGAAACGTCGAGGTGGCAGGTCGCCCTGGACTGGACGTGCGGATTGAGGCCGGACGTATCGTTGGCATTGGATCCAGGCTGCCGCGCATCGCCAACGAACTGGACGGGCAGGGCGGGGCCTTGATCCCGGGCCTTTGCGATCATCACATCCACCTGTTCGCGTTGGCCGCACGCGCTGATTCGGTGGCTCTGGAGGGTGCCGGAACCGCAGAAGAGGTGATGTCGCGCATATCTGCGGCCCTGGCGACGCGGCCGGCCGGCACCTGGGTGCGCGCCATTGGCTACCACGAGACGATGGCGGGCGACCTTGGCCGCAACGAGCTTGATCGTCTTGCGCCGCGCCATCGCCTTCGCATCCAGCATCAGACCGGTTCGCTGTGGATGCTGAACAGCCTGGCTCTGCAGAGCCTCGGCGACGGGAACTGCCCAGAGGGCCTGGAACGTGATGCGAAGGGGAGACCCACAGGACGGCTCTGGCGCGAAGATGTCTGGCTGAGGTCGCGGATCAATGCCCCGCCCCCACCGCTTTCCGCGATTGGCCGGATGCTGGCGTCATTTGGCGTGACCGCTGTGACTGACGCCAGCGTGACGACCGACGTGGGCAGCGCTGAAAAGCTGGCTCAGGCCCACCGTTCGGGCGACCTGCCGCAACGCCTGAAGCTTATGAGCGGTGGCTACCTAAGCGAGCCGGATGATGGCGCGTTCACAGTGGGTCCAGTGAAGGTACTGCTGGATGACCACGCCCTCCCGGACTTCGACGATTTTCTGGGCAGGATCGCCCGCGCCCGAGGATGGGGTCGTTCCGTGGCAGTTCATTGCGTCACGAGCGCCGAGCTGGCTTTCGCGCTGGCCGCGTTTGAGGCGCAGGGCGCGCAACACGGTGATCGGATCGAGCATGGCGGGATGATTTCCAGTGACGCCATCAACAGCCTTCAGCACCTTGGATTGACGGTGGTCACACAGTCCGCCTTTGTCCGTGAGCGCGGCGACCGGTATGTTTCGGGGGTTGATGCTGCTGATCATGGTGATCTCTACCGGTGCGCCAGTCTCCTGACGGCAGGCGTTCCAGTGGTGGGCAGTTCCGACGCACCTTACGCCACCCCGGACCCCTGGATCGCAATTCGGACCGCGGTCGACCGGTTGACGTCGACCGGCGCGGTCCTGGGGCCAGACGAGCGGGTTAGCCCTGATGTCGCCCTGGGGATGTATCTGGACGACCCAGCCGCCCCCGGGTCCCGCCGCCGCCGGGTCGAGGTTGGAGCGCCGGCCGATCTTTGTCTTCTCAGGACGCCGTTGCGGGAGGCGATTGATTCGCCAGACGCAGAATTGGTCCGGGCCACACTGGTTGAGGGCGAGGTCGTCTATGGATGATGTGGCTGTGCTGGGTGGCGCCGTTGCAACGGCCCTTGTGACCCGTGCCGGTAAATCACCCGCATAGGTGGGATTGATACCGGCGAGAATTGACTGCGCCGACGCCACGAAACCAATCAAGCGGGGTGATCAGATCGAAAATCCAGGTGCCCCCACCAATTGAGGTTTTAAGCGCGCTGGCCTGCGCAATGCCTCTGTTCCAACGCTCTGCCTCACCAGAAGCAAGACCGCCCGCCGATTGATTGTCTCCAGAGCTGCCAGACAACGGGATAGCATCAGCAACCCAGGGCGTAGTCGCTGGTAGCAAAATTCTGCTGACCGCAACAGAGACTGAGCGGCTTCAGTGTGGAAAACCCGCTTGTGCGGTGCAGGTTTCTCCATCTGCGTTTGCGATGCAGCATTTCCCTGAGTCGTCAGGCTTCCGAATTTCCGGCCATTCAATCCTGAATTTTGAGCCAACTTGCATCGAGCGCGCGACATTAGGCACGTCGTTGCCGTGACGGCGACCGCGAGCGCTCTCAAGGGGTAAGTTGTGCCTTCATACGCCGATGAAAGGTGAGTTTGTCAGCTGGTGGCGATCTCCCATATCGGCGAGGCAGCTGTCGTCGGCCTTCGCGTAACAAACTATTTCATCGGGGACCGAAATCGTGACTTGCGTGCACTGCAGCAAAAGTACAAAAGGCTCCTGCCCTTTTGGGCGTTTCCTCCCTAATGACTTGGCCGCGCCTCCGGGCGCGGCCCTTTTTTTTTTGCGTGAAGCGGGCCATTCAGGCCAATAGAGATGGCGTCAGGGATGTGGTCGCGGGGGCGTGCTGGCACACCCCGATGCCAGCACCGGCTTTCCTGTCCTCAGCACAGACGGCCGAAGGCGTGGCTTTTGGATGCGACAAAATATCGCGCCGGTTCGCAGCGCTCGCTGGAGTTGCTTGCAATCCTTGGGTTGATGACGGATTTTCGTCCCAAGGGGAGCATGGTGATTCAAGACCCGGAGTACAGCCGTCGTTTGGCGCAAAATCTGGTGGAGCTGTTGTCTCCCTATGAAGAGGAACTTATCCAGCTGGAGCGTGACGCCCCCGCTTTTGGGCCGCTGCGGCGCGCCATTGGAATTGTGATTGCAGAGGCCTGCTACTGCATTTCTGACAGGCCGGATCCGATCAAAAGCCTCGCCCCCTCTGCGGACGACGAGGCGAGCCGGACGGATGATGAAGCGAACCGCGCGCGCTAGCCCGCCAAGACTTTAGGAGAACTGGATTCTATGGCGAACAAACCCGATGCAGCGGCAGACCCCATCGACGTGGCCGTTGGCGCACGGATCAGGCTGCTGCGCAAAGTGCGCGGATTGTCGCAGCAGGCGCTTGCCGAAGCCGCTGGCGTGACATTCCAGCAAATTCAGAAGTATGAGCGAGGTGCCAATCGCGTCAGCGCGTCGATGTTGACGCGCATTGCCAAGACGCTGGATGTACCGGTCGCCGAAATGTTCGGTGAATCCACAGCCAACAGTGGCGCCGTCGACGAAGTGGCCGCGCTGTTGGCCGAACCCGGGGCATTGGAACTTCTCAAGGCCTATTCTGTGCTGCCAAAGGGTGTGTCGCGTTCTGCGCTGGTCGAATTTGTCCGCAGTTTGCGCAGCCAGACGACCTGACCCCGGCGGCCCCAGAGGGCTTGGCTCGTCGCGGCTATCCCGGTACCCTCATCAGGCTTCCACCCCCAAAGCCACAAGAGCGCGGGCCTTGATGACCTTGTAGTCGACCTTGCCATTGGGCGCGCGGCCGATGCTGTCGATCAGCACCAGTTCACGCGGGGCCTTATAGGCGGCCAGTTGGCTGCGGACATGGTCCGAAAGTTCCTGAAGCGTCGGGCTCTGGCCGGGTTCCGGCTCGACCACGGCGCAGATCCTCTCACCGAAGCGAACGTCGGCCACGCCGACCACCACGGCATCGCGAACACTGGCGTGACGCTTGAGGGCCTCCTCCACCTCTTCCGGGAACACCTTTTCGCCGCCGGTGTTGATGCAGACCGAGCCCCGGCCGAGCAGCGTCAGCGTCCCGTCGGTGTTCACCTCGGCCCAGTCGCCTGGCACGGACCAGCGGATACCTTCCATGATCTTGAACGTCGCGGCGGACTTGGTCTCGTCCTTGTAGTAGCCGGCCGGGAGAAAACCGGTGACGGCGACCATGCCGCGTTCCCCGGAACCGGGCTCAACGCGCCGACCATCTTCGGCAAACACTGCGCAGTTTGGGCCCAGCATAAAGGCGGCGGTCTGGACCTCGGCACCGGGGGCCGACGACGAAGCCCCCATGCCCACGGCTTCCGAGGAACCGAAGCTGTCCATGATCACGGCACCGGTTACATGCTTCAACAAGCCGCGCTTGTTTTCCTGGCTCCACATTGAGCCTGACGAACTCATGGCTTTGACCGACGACAGATCCCAGTGGCCGGGGTGAGCTTCCAGTGCCTCCAGCATTGGTGTGGAGAATGCCAGCCCGACAATTACAATACCTGTCGCCCGCAGGCGCTGGGCTTCGTCCCACAGCTCGAAAGCGCTGAACTTGCGAGACGGCAGGCAGGCGATCGTGCCGCCAGCGTTGAAGTTGATGAAGGCCGAGAACTGGCCAGTGCCATGCATCAACGGCGCGGCGATCAGAGAGACCGGCTTGATGTGATCGGCGGCGGCATGGCGTTCCAGCAGTTCGGCAATGGAAGTTGCAGGGGCAATCCCCAACGCGGCGTTGCCGCCCGCACCGATCACCTGAAACAGGTCTTCCTGTCGCCACATCACGCCTTTGGGCATGCCGGTGGTGCCGCCGGTGTAGAGCAGCAGCAAATCGTCGCCTGAGCGTCCCCAGGTTGCCATCACGGGCCGTTGGGCCGGGCTCGCCGCGACGATGGCGTCATAGTCGTCGGCCCAGGCCGGTACCGGATGTCCGGGCTCGGCGACGGCGATCCAGGTTTTCACCCGGGGCAGACGCGGTCGGATCGCGTCGACGGTGTCCGCGAAGCTGGCATGGAAGATGACCGCCTCTGCGTCTGCGTTGTCGAAAAGATACACCAGCTCTTCGGGGCCATAGCGATAGTTGGTGTTGACCGGCTCGAAGCCGCCTTTGAAGGCCGCGAAGTAGCTCTCGAGATACTCAGGGCCGTTGTAGAGGTACCCCGCCACCTTGGCTCGATGGCTCATGCCTTTGGCGATGAAGTGGGCGGCCAGCGCGTCGGCTCGCGCGTCAAACTGTCCCCAGGTGATGGTCCGGTCCGCCTGAATGCATTGGGGATGGTTCGGTTGGGCTGCTGCGATCGCCTCCCACACATCTGCGAAATTCCACGCCATACCGTCTACGTCTCCCGGGTAGATTTTGTTGTTGGCTCCACGATGGCGGGTTGCCCTGCATTAAGTCAAACCGGAAGCGCTGTCGTTGACTTGATCTGCTCCATGGCGAAGGCCGACGATACGTCGGACAGCGGCACCGCCGCGATTAACCTGCGATAGAAGATGTCATAGGCCGAGATGTCTTTCACCAGCACTTTCAACAGGTAATCTGTGTCGCCGGACAGTCGATAGAACTCTACGACCTCCGGCATCGATGAGGCCGCACTGGCGAAGGCGTCCAGCCACTCCTGGTCGTGCCGGCTGGTTCGCACAGAAACGAACACGGCCAGGCCAAGGTCCAGCTTGGTACGGTCCAGCAGGGCAACACGACCCAGGATCACGCCAGCATCCGTCAGTCGCTTTACACGCTTCCAGCAGGGGGTCTGTGACAGGCCGACAATCCCGGCCAGTTCCAGGATCGGTATGGTCGCGTCTTTCTGCAGTTCGCGCAGTATGCGACGGTCTATGGCGTCGAGAACAAAATCCATCGTTTGAGTCCCCGTTGGAGACCGAGGTTCTAGTTCGTGTCACCCGAGTAGTCAGGTCTTCCTTCGAACCTGCAGGCCCCCGGGGTCAATCGGCATCCCGTGGACCTGCATATTGTGGCTGTGGGCCAGCTGGTGCAGCGCGAAAGCGGTCTGCATGGCACTCACCCGACCCTGGGCGTCCTCAGCTGCATTGACCGCCTCCTTGGCCAACTTGAGAGCGAACATCGGCTTGCTGGCAATGCGGGTAGCCAGGTCCAGGGTGAACGTAGCCAATTCTGACGCCGGGACGACGTGATTGACCATGCCCAGCGCCTTGGCGTCCTGCGCCGTCAGCCAGTCGGCGGTGAACAGCAGTTCCTTGGCCTTGCGCGGACCCAACTCCCACGGGTGGGCGAAGTATTCTACCCCGGCGACCCCCATACCCACGGTGTTGTCACAGAAGGCCGCATCGTCGGCCGCAACGATCAGGTCGCAGGGCCAGGCCAACATCAGACCGCCGGCGATGCATTTTCCCTGTACCTGGGCAATGGTCGGCTTGGGGATGTTCCGCCAACGCTCCGAAAGGCCGAGATAGACCTCCTTCTCGCGCGCCATCCGGCCCTCGGCACCGGCACAGCCAAATCCGCACCAGGTGCCAACCGGGTCATGCCCGGCCATCTGGTCGGTGATTGAGCCCTGCTCCCGGAGGTCGTGGCCGGACGAAAAGTGGGGGCCGGCAGCGGACAGGATGATGACCTTTATCGCGTCGTCACGCGCGGCCTGGTCGAAGGCCGTGTTCAGAGCGTAGAGCAGGATCGTATCCTGGGCGTTGCGGCTTTCGGGTCGGTTCAGCACCAGCCGGGCGACACCCGCAGCCGGGGTCTCGTAAAGGATCGTCGGTGCATCGGTCATGGTGGTCCTCCCAGGCGTCGCCGCATAACAGCCTGTCCACGGTCAACTGTCACGCCGGAGCCGCCACACCGCGGACGTGGAGGAATCGGCGCTGGAGACGCTTTCCAGGTCCAGCGAGCTATATCGACGCCTTCGCCGATATCCAGTGGCGCACAGCGAACGCCGCGTTAGGATGCACCAAGCGACTCGGTTCCAGCGGCCCCCGCTGGGACCTCGCGACAACATCTAGCCGGGGGAGCCCATGGCCACGGAAAAAAAGACGAACGCCCTGCAGAAGCCTCTGACGCCGTCGCCGGAGCTGGCCGCGGTGGTTGGCGCGGGTCAGCTCTCGCGCGGTGAGACGGTCTCGAAAATCTGGGTATATATCAAGGCGAACAACCTTCAGGATCCCGCCAACAGGCGCGATATCCTGGCTGACGCCAAGCTGAAGGCCGTCTTTGATGGCAAAGACAAGGTCAGCATGTTCGAAATGAACAAGCACCTCGCCCGTCATCTGAAATAGAAGACGTGTTCAGCGGCGTGCCGTCGCCGTGACGATTTGATCCGACGAGACCTCGCAGGCGATTGTTTGCGAGGTCTCTTCATTGTTGAGCTGTGCTTCGGTAAACGCGCCCTTCAAACCGACAGACCACCTAGATGGACCACCCGTGAAGTCCCCAAACCGAGCCATCATCCTTGCCGCGGGGCAGGGCAAGCGCCTGCTGCCGCTGACCGAGAACCGGCCGAAGTGCCTGATCGAGCTCTCGGGGCGCACCCTGCTGGCCTGGCAGTTGTTGCGTCTGCAGGCCGCCGGCGTCGATGAGGCGGTGATCGTCACAGGATTTCGGGCGGACGCGGTCGAGGCCGAGGTCCGAAGCCTGAACCTGACCATGCCCGTTCGGCTGGCATTCAATCCATTTTACACGGTGTCCGACAACACGGCGTCTTGCTGGATTGTCAGGGGCGAGTTTGACCGCGACGTGCTGGTGCTGAACGGCGACACCCTGTTTGGCGAAGGTGTCGCAGAGCGGTTGCTGTCTGTTGCCGAGGCCGACATTATCGTCACCATCGATCGCAAGCCCTCTTACGACGCCGATGACATGAAGGTTCTGACGGAGGGCGGTGCTCTGCGCGCCATTGGCAAGACCATCGAAGCCTACGACGCCGAATCCATTGGTTTTCTGCGCTTCTCTACGGCCGGTGCGGCAAGGTTTGCGGCAGGGGTTGATCACGTTTTGCAGTCACCCGAAGGCCTGCGCCGCTGGTATCTCAGCGTCATCGACGAACTGGCCCATAGCGGCGTCGATGTCCGCGTGTGTTCGATTGAAGGCCTGGAGTGGGGGGAGATGGATTTTCCGCAGGACGTCGTGGAGTTGAACCGGCTGTCAGCGGAATGGACCGAGCCATAAGGACCCCAAGGATCAGTCGCCGACGATCTTTCTGACCAGATCCAGATCCGCAGCCTTGTCCACGTCTACTGACGCCAGGCCGTAGGGCGTCTCCACAATCGCGGCTGCCACACCCGCAAGCCGGCCGAGCCGCGCGGCGGCATCCTTCAGGGATAGCCGACCCGTCGCATACTGCAACAGCATGCCCTTCCCCAGGATCTGCGCCATGCGCCAGGGCCGCTTGCGCTCGGCCTCGACACGGCGCCACAGGTCGATGACGCCCAGAGATTGGCCATTGGACAACCAGAACAGGTTACAACCCGACCATTGACCGTCGGCCAGCTTCAGCCAGGTACGTTGCGTTCCCGGCGCCGCTGCCTCGACCGTAGCGCGGGCCGCCACCAAAGCGGCGACGTCGACATCTGCCGGGATCTCGGCGAGGAAGTGTCGTACCCAGTCGCCTTGCAGCAGGGCGTGGTCGGCGGTGGTGACCAGCACGGGGGTTCCCAGCACCTCGGCACCGCGTTTGACACTCAAACTGGGCCCGGCCGCCTCATCAATCACATCAACGCCCAA
This sequence comes from Phenylobacterium deserti, assembly GCA_945883235.1. GTDB lineage: Bacteria > Pseudomonadota > Alphaproteobacteria > Caulobacterales > Caulobacteraceae > Phenylobacterium > Phenylobacterium deserti_A. The sequence goes on from CAMCXF010000011.1 coordinate 71,288, forward strand.
GCGTAAGGCCTCGCCGCGCACGTCCGGGTGGCTCGAGATTACGGCGATTCGCGCCGCTCCTGCGGCCTCGAGCGCGCCCACGACCCGCGCCAGCAAGGTCTTGCCCTCCAAGGCAATCAGCGCCTTGTGCCCGACGCCAGCATAAGTCGCCACTGCGTCGACCTCGCCGCGCGACCCGGCCAGCACCAGCGCGTTGAATGGCGTCAAGTCAGGGCCTTCTGGTAGAGCCGATAGGTCTTGTAGATCTTGGCTCCGCCGACGTCGCAGATCCTGCGCATTGGCAGGTTGTCTTCCAGCACCCATGACAGTTCATAGCGCGCGTAACCCAGCTCGCGCGCCGCCTGAGCGACCGCGTCAATCAACAGGAACGGCAGAAGTTGGCCCCGCAACGATCCTGCGACCTTGCGCTTTACGCCCATCAAAGGCACGCGGCCCGTCTTCACCCCCCGGATTTTAAGGCGCCAGATCAGCTTCGCCCAGCCGAAGGGGAACAGCTTGCCCTTCAGGTCGGCAATCGCTTCGTTGATGTTGGGCAACAGGATCATGAACCCCACGGTCTCGCCATCGACCTCTGCAAACCACGTCAGCCGCTTGTCGATCAGCAACTTCAGGGTCGCAGCCAGCGCCTTGGTCTCGGCTTCAGTGGTGGGCGTGAAACCCCAGTTGCCCGACCATGCGTCGTTGAGGATGCCGGTCAGGGTATCAACCTCGGCATCGAACCGGCTCATGTCCAGCATCCGCAAAGTGACTCCCTCGGGCGGACCTTTGCGGATACGCCTCAGGATCGGGGCCGGAAGGTCGTCTTTGACGCTGCAAATGTAGGCGAAAATGTCTTTGGCGCGACCGTAGCCCTGTTCCTCGATCCGCGCGGCGAGGTAGCGCGCATCGTGGCTCATCATAAACATGGGTGGGTTTTCGTGACCCTCAACCAGAAGTCCGACCTCTTCATTGGTTGATAGATTTACCGGACCCAATGCGGCCCGACAGCCCCGCGTGCGGAGCCAATCTTCGGCGACCGTAAACAGGGCGGCGAAGATCGTCGGATCATCCTCGGCCGCGACCATGCCGAAATTGCCGATACCTTGAGGCGTCTGGGGATTGAGGCGATCAATCTGCGCGCTGATCCGGCCCACATCACGACCATAGCGCACGGCCAGCCAGAACTCGACCTCGGCATGCTCGAAGAACGGATTGCCCTTGGCTGTCAAGGATTGCTGCCGCTCAAACACCAGTGGTGCCACGTAGTTGGGATCGTCTGCACCAAGTCGCATCGGAAGACGGATGAAGCGGTCCAACTCCACCTTCGACCGGACCGGAACGATCCGGATGCCCCCCGCCGCGTCCATCACCCCTCCAGGTAAATCAACGCCGTGACGCCGAGCGCCGCAAACATGGCCGGTGCCGCCCAGGCTGCCAGAATTGGCGGTGCCGCGCCGCTTTCACCCAACGCCGTAAAGGCCCCATCAAACACCAGATACAACAGGCCGGCAGCAAGACACTGAACCAGCAGGGTCGCCCCGCCGCCCCGGAAGTTGGCCATGGAAGCGGGGGCCGCCAGCAGCAGCATGACGATGCAGGCCAGTGGGGCGGCCCAGGCCCGTTGAAGCTGGGTGTCGTAGAATGTGCGAGGCCGCGTGGAGAGCCCGCCTGCAAGGGCGCGGCTGGCCTCCTGCGGGGTGACAATGGTCTGACCCGCGGCCATGGCTCTTACGTCGGCCGGTTGCAGGCTCTGGGTCCATCCCATGGTCCTGGCGGAGCCTTCCGAAATGCTCGCAGCGGCCAGCGTCTCAAACCGGGGTTCAATCAGCGTCCACCGTCCAGCCCCCCAGACGGCAGCCTTCGCCGTGGTCCGTTCCACCAGCCGCCCGCTTTCATCGCGGCGATACAGCGTGACGTTCTCCAGGCTGCGGCCGTCGGGATCGCGGGGGACCGCCACAACCACCTCGTCGCCAAGCCGGAAGGTCACCGGGTCAATCGTTTTGGAGGCATCCTTTGGCGCACTGGCCTGCCACCAGGCGCTCAGCATCTGGTCGGTCTTTGGGGCGATGACCATTCCGATCGCGAGTTGCGCCAGTGCCAATGCCGCGACCGCCGGTGCAGCCATCAAGGTAATCCGATAGGCCGAGATACCCGTCGAGCGCATCGCCGTCACAGCGCTCTCGCCGGCCAGCTTGGCGAACGCGAACAGCGATCCAGCCAGCACGGCCAGGGGTGCCGCCTGTTCGATCAGGCGCGGCATCCGCAGCATCGCGTAGTAGGCGACTCCACCTGGACCCAGGTTGCGGTCCAGGATCTGGGTAGTGACCTCCAGCAGGTCGATGATCTGCAGGACGCCGGCCAGAACGGCCAGTGCGGCCAGCACCCGCGACGCCATCAGCTTCAGAAGAAATGCGGACAGCGTCATGCCGACTTCAGACCGGTGGCTTTTGGCTGCAGCCGGGCAATCAGGCTCGAGATGTACTCCAGGACCCGTCCGACCGGTGTTTCACCCGGTCGCTTCCGACTGGTGAGAAACACCGTCGCGGCGATGATGGCGAAGGCCAGGAACGGGCCGCCAACCGCCAGTTCCGCCGACGCGCGCCCGGTGGCTGCCAGCCCTTGACCCAACTGAACGGCATGGAAGAAAGCCAGCAACAAGAACCCTCCCACAATCATTCCGGGTGCCCGGCCACTGCGCTTTGCGGACAGACCCAGGGGCACGCCCAGCAGGGCCAACAGCGGCAGGACAAATGCTTTGGCCAGGCGGCCGTACAGTTCGCCCTTCAACGCTTCGCGGGGGATTGCCGAATTATCGTTCCCGGCCTGCCGAGCCAGCTCAAACAGCGTCAGTTCGCGCTCGTCGCCGCCGCGCGCGCGCAGCAGGCGGGCGGGGCCGGTCAAGGGCAACTGCATGGTGAATGCCTTGAAGCTCAGAACCTCGGGGCGTCCATCGGCGTTGAACCGCAGCTGCTGGCCATTCTTCAGTTCAAGGCGAACGCTCTTGCCGTCCGGCATGCGACGCACTTCGGCCATACCGGCAGTGGTGATTTCTTCTCTGCCCTGCTCTGTAATCCGGCGGACGAGGACGCGGGAAAGTTGCTGCCCCGCCGCGTCGGCTTCGTCAGCCGTGACCGTCAGGTTCGTTGACGGAATCAGAATGGTTTCAGCCGGGACCAGCCCGTTCCAGCCTGCATTCTGCGCCGAGTGAAGGACGGCCCGATAGGCGTACCGGCTGTAGGGCTGCAAGAATCCGAACACCAACAGGCTGACGGCGGTGAGGGCGGCGGCCAGGCAAAGGTAGGGTGCCGCCAGCCGGGTTAGGGATACGCCCGCCGCCAGGAACGCGTCGACTTCTGACGCCTGATTCAGCCGGTTCACCACGACCAGAAGCGCCAGAAAGAAGGCCGCCGGAAGCGTTAGGCCCACGTAATGCGGCACCAGGTTGACCGCCAGCTGCGCCACGAAACCGAACCGATCATTGGATGCTGCCAACATGTCGAGCAACCGTAGTGTCCGCTCAAGCAACAGCGCGATCATGGTGACACCGGTCGCTCCCACCATTGGCCAGAATGAGAGCCTCAAGAGATATCGGTCAATGAGACTCAATTGTGTCCCCGGTTGGTGGCGATCATGACCGCCAGCCTGCGGCAAGTCCGGCAGCCAAAGCCGCGACGTCTTCCTCGCTCAGTGCGACGTGGGACGCAAGGGCTGGAGGACCCGGCCAACCTGCATCCTTGAACGTGTGCCCTGCGTAAGTTCGCTCGCCGTCATAGCGTGGCAGGACGTGGAAGTGGACATCATGATCAACCATCATCAGCATAAGGTAGTTGATGCGATCATAGGCAACAGTGTGGCGAAGCAAGGCCTCAATCCCGTCAACAGCCTGCTTCATGTCTGCAAATGCTGCCGGGCTGAGGTCCGAGAACGCCTGAGCTTCTTCCTTGCAAACCAGAACGAGGGCACCATAGGTCGGTTGTTGGGGGCGCACCAGGATCACCCAATGATCTGTTTCAGCGACCAGGCTCTTGGGGTAGCCGAATTTGCGAGCTGTGGCGTTCGTCACGACGTGTCCAAATCTGATGTGCGGCGACACCGCGCGACGATCATAGGGAGCCGGTCATGAGCATGAAAGTCCGAACCGTGTTTCTCGGCCTCGCTGTCGGCCTGATGAGCGCCGCCCCGGCCCTTGCCCAGGACACGTGCGAGGGTGTGCGATCCTCGACGTCTGCGAAATTGTCCTTTCAGGTGATGGGGATACGGTCGGCGAAGGGCGAGGTCGCCTTGACGCTCTATCCGGATGACAAGCGTCGCTTTTTGGCCAAGGGCGGCAAGTTTGCCCGTGTCCGCACCAAGGCACAGTCCGTGGTCAAGGGCTGTTTTTGGGTGCCGCCGGGCAGTTACGCCCTTGCGATCTATCACGACAGCAATGGTGACCGTGATTTCAACCGCACGCTGGTCGGGTTGCCCGCCGAGGGCTTCGGGTTTTCCAACAATCCCGATACAAAGATCGGCTTGCCCGCGCTCTCCGCCGTGCGATTTAGCGTGGGATCTGGTGAGCGTTCTCTCTCGATCCAGATGCGTTACCTTCGCTAACTCAAGATGAACTGGCCGGTCGTAACGATGCCAAGATTAGCGGTAATCTCGCGCGCCGTCACACGAGTTTGAAACGCCGCACCGTGCCGTTCGATGTCTATTTCGTTCCAGCGCGCCGCCTGGTCGTGCGGGAGCCCGGCAGGCGTTGAGGCCGACGGAACGCCGATGACAGGGACGTCGGCGTGCGGGCCGGGGACCACGTTTAACAGCGCCTCATGGGCATGGCCGTGCAACACCAGTTCAGCGCCAGCGCGCCCGAGAGCTGCACGCATGCCGTAGGCGTCGGTCAGTGCCTTGCGTCTGGCGACCACGCCTGCCGCCAGCGGGTGATGCAGCAACACGACCCGATAGAGGCCCGCCTCGCCGGTTTCCCGTAGCATTGCTTCGGCACGAACCACCTGATCTGACCCCAACGTCCCCTGGGCCAGATGAACGCGGGTTGGACCTGCGGAGGAGAGGTTCACAATCGCGACCGGTCCCCGAACCCGCAAGTAGGGAAAGCCAGCCCCGCCGGGATCTCCCAGCCATGGGCGTAATGGCCGGAAATCTGGCGACGCGTCGTGGCCCACAAGCGCGTCATGATTTCCTGGACTGACGGTGATCCGGACCGGATCTCCCAGCCCAGCCAGCCAGGCCTGGGCCGCCTCGAATTCCTCAGGCGTGGAAAAATTGGTCAGGTCGCCAGTAATAGCCAGATGGTCTGCGCCACCTCTGAGAATGTCGGCGATGATCGCGTCGAGTACGGCCTTCACATGTCGACTGCGTTTACGCCGCCAGGCGAGCCGGCTCAGCAGCCGCTTGGACACGACATCGGCCCATCGGGGGGTTATATCCGGCGGCGGCAGATGCGGATCGGAGATGTGGGCGAGACGGAAGGCGGTCAAACGGCAGCCAGTGCTTTCCTATACGGTCGTCGCTCGGTATCAGGTTCCATCGATTTGCGTGAGGGGCGCGACCAGATTTTGCAAAAGTCCACTGACGCATCCAGCAAGCCTGTCGGCATGATCCTGGGTTCCGGCGACATCCAGATATGGGGCATGACGGCGGGAGAGCGCCTGCGCAGGACCTTTGAGCGCGCGGGGGTAGAGGTAGTTGCGGCATCGCCGGATGACGGGCACGTCGTGCTGGCCTTGGGTGGCTGGGTGTATGACGAGGCGTTGCTGGCGACCCTGGCCGGTCGACCTGATGCCGTGCTGCTCAACGACGACGGCGAGGCGGTGGCCGCACATGTATCGGCAGACCGCGCCGAACAGGCCGCCGAAGCCCTGATGCAAGGCGTTGATCCCGGCGGTTTGCAGCGCCTGTCGCTTTCCGAGCTGGCCTACAACAGCGCGCTTCGAAAGCGCGAGCCTCCCGTGCTGGTTCGGCTGACCGCCGATAACGTGCGCGCCGTGGAAGCCTGCACCTTTGCCGGGTCCTACAAGGGAGTCACCGACGTGGTCACCAAGTACTGGTGGCCAGTGCCGGCACGCATCGTTACACGCTGGTGTGCCCTCGCAGGATTACGTCCCAACCATCTGACGTTCCTCGGTTTCCTGTTGGTATTCGCCGCCTTCTGGTTGTTTTGGGAAGGCCAGTTCGGATGGGGATTGGTCTGTGCTTGGATCATGACGTTTCTGGATACGGTTGATGGCAAGCTGGCGCGCGTCACGCTGACGTCATCGGCCATCGGCAATATCTTCGACCATGGCATCGACCTGATCCACCCGCCGTTCTGGTGGTTTGCCTGGTATGTCGGCTGCCAGCAGATCGGTCACCCGACGCCGTGGCCAGAGCTGTGCCTGGCGGTGATCCTGGGCGGCTATGTGTTGCAGCGGGTAGAGGAGGGGATCTTCATGCGTTTGTTTGGTTTCCACGTGCACGCGTGGCGGCCCTTTGACAGTTTCTTCCGGCTGATCACCGCGCGGCGTAACCCGAACCTGCTGATCCTCACGCCGGCCTGGATGATCGGGTACCCGGAGATCGGACTCTTCCTCGTTGCCGTCTGGACCGCGATCTGCCTGGTCGTCCACGGTGCCCAGGTGGTCCAGGCGATGATCATGGGGCGAGCACGCGTGGTCTCCTGGCTGTCGGTGTGAACCGGGTCGGCCTCATCTGGAATCAGAATAGCCACCGCAACCAGGGTGCCGGTCGCGGCCCTGTGCCGGACAACGTGCTGGAAGTCGTGCCCGAGGATCCCGCGCAACTGTTCCCTGCGTTGCGGCGGTTCGCGGCCGAAGGCGTTGATCTTGTGGTGATCGACGGTGGCGACGGCACAGTCCGCGAAGTGATCACACGACTACCGGAAGCCTACGGCGGGCCGATGCCGCGCCTTGCCGTGGTCCCGAACGGCAAGACCAATGCCTTGGCCATCGACATCGGCACCCCCCTTGGGACGACCCTGGAACAGCTGCTCGACGCCGCCAAGGCTGGTAACCCGTTCAAGCGGCGCCACTGCCTCGAGATCGTTCGGCCGGGCCAGGCCATGCCCGAGCGACGTGGTTTTCTGTTCGGGTTGGGGGCCTTCGTGCGCGGCACCGAGTTGGCGCAGAAAAACCACGGCCTTGGCCTTTTCGACAATGCTGCCGTCGGCGTGACAATGGTCGGCGCGGCTGCGTGCACGCTTCTCGGCGGCGCGTCCAACCCCTGGCGACGCGGGGAACAGATGATCCTGTCCCTTTCCGAGAGGACAGAACGCTCGTGGTTCCTGGTGCTGGCGTCGACGCTTAAACGACTGCCGCTGGGTGTGAAGCCGTTTGGAGTACCCCGACAAGGGCTGAAGGTTCTGGCGATCACCGGACCCCCGCGTAGGTTTGCCCGCGCCCTGCCGCTACTGTTGCGCGGCGACACGGCTCCATGGTTCGTCGAGTCCGGCTATCACCGCGAAGACCTGTCAACTTTCGACGTGACGCTCCAAGGTAGCTATGTGCTCGATGGCGAGATCTATGAGGGCGGCGGCCTTTCGGTTCGGCAGGGACTGGAACTGGAGTTCGTCGTCCCGTGACCGGCGGACTCATCGCACGTCTGGAGCTCGAGCTGGCGTCTGCGGCCCCGGACGCGGTGGTCAGGCTGGCGGAGTCGCTGGCTGATCCAGCAAGGGACGCTGCAATCCTCTACTACGGCTCCACGCTTCGGACGGGTGACCTGTCGGGCATCCTGGACTTCTATCGCCTGACGCGACACCCGCATCGCAGGGGAGTGCGTGGTCTGGTGGAGCGGTTCCTGTGGCCTGAGGTCAGCTACCACGAGGTTCAAATCGACGGCGCGCTGTTGCGGGCCAAGGTTGCCACCTTGCCACTCGCTCGGTTTCGTCGGGCTGCCGAAGGTCGCACCCTCGACACGACGATCTGGGCTCGGTTCGTCCAGCCGACCCAGCGGGTCTGGAGTGCCGATGAGGCCGCCGCCGACGCAGCCGCTTCGGCCTGCGCTGCCGCTGTTGTTACTGCCGCCCGCTATGCTGCGGCGTTGGGACCCGACCGGGGCGTCTCAGCGGAATACTGGGCGGCTCTGTTTCGCAAGACCTATGCCGCCGAGTTTCGGGTTGAGGCCGTTGGGCGAGCGGACACCGTTGTCTCGGCTGACGTTGAACGTTATGCCGAAATACTGCCACTGGCCTGGGGCGAAGGGGGTGTTGAATTCGACGCCCGAGGCGACACCCTGTGCCCGGACAAAACGGGACTGCCCGGATGGCGTCTGGTGAGTTTGGCGGGCAAGCCGCTCAACGTCGCCCGGCTTGCAAAGGCGGCGTTCACCTTTGACGGTGCTGCGCGATACGCGGCCTGGAAGATCGAGCGCCATACAGGCGTGGTTATTGAGGTCACGCCCTTCGCCGAGCGGTTCCCGCTATTGGCCGCACCTGGGACATGGCTTCAGCTGCGACGCGACCGGAATGTGCGACGATCCAACGCCATCGACAGCGAGTAAGGTCTCAGGCCGAAGCGCGTTGCGGACGCTGAAGCAGGCCATAATGCAGACCCAGCTCTTCGAAGACTTTCAGAACTTTATTGATCTGTTCCGATGTGTGGGCTGCGCTCACGCTGGATCGGAGCAGCGAAAGGTTGTTCGGGGTCGCCGGCGGGATCGCCAGGTTCAGGTAGACCCCGTTCGCCAGCAGCGCGTTCCACATTGTGACCGCCATCGCCTGATCTGGCATAATGACGGCGGTGATCGGACTGGCGTGCGGGCCCACCGCGTAGCCCATCTCGCGCAGGCCGTCGTAGAGCTGATCGGCGTTGGCTGCGAGTTGGGTGCGAAGGTTGACATCGGTCTCGCAACGATCCAGCGCCACCAGCGTCGACGCGATCACCGCTGGCGGAAGTGATGCCGTGAACATGTATGGACGGCTGACGATCCGCAGAAGATCGAAGTTTTCCTCATTTGAGACCAGGAAACCGCCCACCGCACCCAAGCTCTTGGAGAAGGTGCCGATGATGAAGTCGACATCGTCCTCGACGCCGGCGGCTTCGGCCAGTCCGCGCCCCTTGGCACCCAGGACACCCATGGAGTGGGCCTCGTCCACCAGCAGATAGGCGCCCATCTCGTTCTTGACAGCCACCATCTCCTTGAGCGGGGCGACGTCGCCCATCATGGAATAGATGCCTTCGACGACAATCAGGCTGCCCTTGGCCTGATCGCCCATCCGGCGCAGGCGCTTGTACAGGTCTTCGGGGTCGTTGTGGCGGAATCGGATCACCTCGGCTTGGCTGAGGCGCGCGGCGTCATAGATCGACGCATGGCTATCGGCGTCCAGGATCAGATGGTCGCCCCGGCCGACAAGGCCGGAGATCCCGCCAAGATTGGCCTGATAGCCAGTCGTGAAGACCATCGCATGTTTGCGATCATAAAACCGGGCGAGCGACTGTTCGAGGTCTGTGTGGCCGCTGTAGGTGCCGTTGGCGAACCGCGAGCCGGTTGTTCCGGTGCCCCACTTGCGCACTGCGGCGACCGAGGCCTCAATGCAATCTGCGTCGAAGGTCAGGCCCAGATAGTTGTTGGTGCCCAGCAGGATCACCTGCTTGCCGTTCAGGATGCCTTCGGTCGGCGACAGAACCGCGTCGAATTGTACGGACGAGGGATCGGCACCCGCAGCGCGGATGCCATCCAGTGGGGCGCGATAGCCCAAGTGCTTGTCAAGCAGCCCCATGGTCAGGCCTTCATCCGCAGCTTGTTGATCAGTTCCGAGAGATCGCCGACCGTCTGCACGGTCGCCAGTCGGTCGAGAGGAATAGAGAGATCGAATCGGTCCTCAAGCTCCATTACGATGTTCATAAGTGCAAGTGAATCCACGGCAAGGTCCCGGGCAATGTCCGTTTCGGGCGTGACTTGCACGCTGCGTCCCAGGACCGTCTCAGCGGCCCGCGCGACTTCACGAACCGTCAGGTCCGTCGCCAGTTCGACCATGTGCGAGCCCCCCATTGGCTCTTCCAACGACAACACCAGCGGCCTAACTAATCATATCGGGCCGGATTTTCCACCTTTGGTTCGCAAGACGGTCACGAAAGCGGGGTCATTGTTTCATCCATGCCGCAGTGCGGTACCAGTCAACGGTTCGCGCGAAACCCGTCCTGAGATCGTAGATCGGCTCCGGTCCGCAGGTTGAACCATCCCCAGCGGTGATTGACCAGTCGGGGTGAAGCAACTCCCGTGTTTTTGCAGCACTCAGCATGGGTGTCGCACCCAGTAGCTTTGTGAAATCATTTGTGATTCCGATGGCGCGTATCAGGGCCGGTGGAACAGCGACATACCGCACCATCCTGCCGCACGCGCGGGCCGCTTCGTCCATCAGTTCACGCCAGCTGTAACCATCGAGACGCGCATCGCAGAGCGCGAAAGTCTGTCCTTGAGGCCGTGCTGCCGAAAGTGCGGCAATCTGGCGCGCGGCGTCCTCGACATGAATCATCGTGACCCGTCCGCTTGAACTGAGGATCGGCAGGATGGGCAGGGAATCTGCTGCCTGGAACACGCCGAGCATCTCACGATCTCCCGGTCCATAGATCGCACAAGGCCGCGCGACGGTCAGTCGCTCGCCGAGAATGCGGGCCATAGCGACCTCGCCGGCATGTTTGCTGGCGGCGTAGTGAGAAAGTTGCGGCTCCCGCGCGGTGAGGCTGGAGATGAGCACCACTTGCGTTGCAGTGTTTGCAGCCAGGGCCACATTGCGCGCCCCTTCAACGTTAACGGCATCAAATGCCGCCCGGGATCGTGCCTTCACTAGTCCTGCGGCATGGATCACGACGTCGGCACCATCGCAGAGGCGCGACAGGGGTTGCGCGGTGTTGACATCCCCCACCACGACTTCCGGCGTCGCGTCTCGCCAGAGCGGGTCGATGGGGTCGCGGCGTGCGAGAATCCTCACACGCCAGCCGTCCTGAGCCAGTTGGCGCACGATCCAGCGACCGAGGAACCCCGTGGCTCCCGTAACCGCTGCGAGCCGCCCGGTCAGGCGGGCTCTTCCTGCTGGAAAGCACCCGCCATGAACAGCAGTTTGGCCTTGGAGCGCGATAGTTTGCCAGAGGATGTCTGAGGCAGGGCGTGGGCACCGACCAGTTCGACCCGGGCCTCGACCCCGTGGCGCGCGCGCAGCACCGCAGCGACGTCGCTGACGAGCGCTTTCCGGACCTCGGGATCACTGCCCCTGGCCTGCACCAGGACCACAAGCTGTTCCCCGGCGTCGTTATCAACGGAAAACGCCGCAACATCGCCGCTGCGCAGCCGCTCGACTTCGGACTCCGCAGACCATTCCAGGTCCTGTGGCCAGACGTTTCGGCCATTCAGCAGGATCAGGTCCTTGGCCCGTCCCGTCGGCACGATCTCGCCGTCGACAAGATACCCGAGATCGCCGGTATCCAGCCAGCCATCGGAACCCAGGACCCTTGCGGTCGCATCCGGTTCTCCGAAGTATTCGCGCATCAAGCTGGGCCCGCGTACGAACACCTTGCCGACGCGGCCTTCGGCTGCGCGCGCACCCTTGGCGTCGCGGACCTCGAGCTCGTGGGCCGGCAGGACGCTGCCACAGCGCACAAACGCCCGGGTACGTGCGCCGGTGCCAGGTTGCACCAGGCCATCACGCTCCATGCGGTCGACGTCCACCGTATCGAAGCGGAGGCCCTGTTCCAGCGGCGCCATCGTCAGCGCAAGGGTGGCCTCGGCCATGCCGTAGCTGGCCACGAAGGCCTTGTCGGTGAAGCCTGCGGCAGCAAAGCGCTCCGCGAAGCCCAGCAAGGGTCCGGGGCGAACCATGTCGCCGCCACAACCTGCGACCCGCCAGGCTGTCAGATCGAGGCCCTCTCGGGTACCATCGCCGCGGCGCGCGCAGAGTTCGTAGCCAAATGTGGGGCTGTAGGAGATCGTAGCCTTGTTCTTCGAGATCAGATCCAGCCAGAGCAATGGCCGACGCACAAAGGCTCCTGTCGGCAGCAGATCGACGGTCATCTGGGCGACCAGCGGGCTCAGGATGAAGCCCACAAGCCCCATGTCGTGATAAAGCGGCAACCAGGAAAGCGCGCGGTCCTCAGGGACGACCTTCAGCCCGAATTTGGTGATGGCCATTGCATTGGCCATCAACGCCCGGTGCGTACAAAGGACACCGGTGGGATTGCGCGTACTGCCCGACGAAAACTGGACATAGCAGGGGTCATCTGGCGAGGGTGCCGGCAGGTCGGCAGCCGAAGCTTCCGGGAGGTCGGAAATCTGCATGGCGATCCGCGTCCCGGCGGCACCGGCGGCCTCCTTCAACCAGGGCAGCAAGGCTTCTGACCCAAACACCGCGGCGGCCTGCGCCGAGGTGAGCATGCGCGTGATCTGCTCGACATAGGCCTCCCGCCCGCCAAGCGGGGCCGGCAGCGGCAGCGGTGCAGGGGTCAGGCGCGCATACTGGCAGGCAAAGAAAGCGACCACGAAGTCCGCGTCGGTCTCGGCGACCAGACCCACACGATCAAGCGGCTTCAGTCCTGCTGCCATGAGACGGGTCGCAAGCGCCTGGGCCCGCGCGCGCAAATCCGCATAGGGGATTGGCGCGATCAACTCGCCGCGCAGACCATAGATGTTGACGCCGGTAGGGCCCTTGGCCGCGAAATCCAGGGCCTCGGTCAGGGTCGCAAACCCATCCAGATGGAAGGGGCGTTCAGGAGCGGTAGGTGTCGGGGTCAATCGTCGCCTTTCAGACTGTCCGGGTCGGGAGGAACTATAGCCCTGTCCTGCCGATTCCCGTTCTCTCGCAGCATGAAGAAGAGCATGCCGAGGGCAAGTGCAGCCGACGCCGCAACCAAGCCTGCGCCCGCGCCTATAAGGCCGAACTGCGTCACAAGAAAGGGCAGTATGGCCAGGAAGGCTGCGCTGACCACAAGCCGAACCCGTACAGCGCGGCCCGGCTTGCCCAGGGAAATCAACATCGGCTCTAGTGGCAGGGCGAAGACGCCGATCACCGCGGCGGCGACCTGCCAGGTCATGACATCAGCGGCGGGCGAGAAACCCCTGCCCATGACCGTGGTCAGGAGGGCGGGGCCTGCGAGTGCGCTGATCGCCAGTAACGCCGTGCCGAATCCGCCGGCGATCAGGCCAACATTGCGCGCCAACCGCCACATCGCGACATGACGGCGTTCAGAGTGTAGCCGCGCCAATTCCGGATAAAGTGCTGGAATCAAGAGCTTTGCCGGCTTTGCAATCGCGTCGGCGACCTGTCTGCCAACGCGCCAGAACGCTGCTTGAGCCGGCCCCACGATGGCTCCGACGATCAATGTCGCCAGATGGGTGAAGGCGACATCAAGCGTACTGGCGAGGTTGGTGTTCCACGCGAACTTCCAGACGCCCGGCATGTCGTGGTCCAACGGGCCGCGCCAGGAGAAGCCATTGGTCAGCCCCCGCTTACGAAGCTCGCCGTGGGCCGAACCGGCCAGATAGAGCCAGCTTCCGACCGTGCCCACCGCCCACGCCAGAAGAAATCCCTCCATGGGCGCGTTCAGAACCAGCGCCACGCCGCTGCCGATCACCCGGAGAAGGGCGATAAGCGCCGCCTGCCGGGCCATGATATCGAATCGATCAAACAGTCTCAGCAATCCGAGCGGGGTCGCAGAGACCATGAAGGCGATGCTGAACATATAGAGCGCCGCCGCCGGTGCCTGTGAAGCGGTCCAGCCCAGCCTATCCGCCAAAAGTATCGCGCCCGCCACGCCGATGGCGATGCCCAGAGCGGTGCTGGCAAGGTCCAGAACCAATGTGAATCGCAAGACCCGCTGAAAGTCGACGGTTCGTCCCTCGGCCAACGGCCGGGTCCCGTAGTGCAGGATCGTCTGCCAGGACTGGAACTTGACGACCTCGCCCAGAAACTGCGTGAACGCCTGGATCAGCACCAGGACACCAAGTTCAGCAACGCCCAGCGCCCGCGCAGCGATCGCCACATAGGCGAGGCTGAGCACAGCGTTCACCGTCCGCCCGCCCAGCAGCATGCCGGCGTTGGCCACAACGCGCTGCAGGATCGGCCGGACGCCGGCGATCTCTTCCGCCCGGGATCCGCTGATGGGCGGTCTGTCTTTCACAGTATTTCGGTGGCCTCTGTGGGTGGAGCTGTGACCTATCGCGTACCAGGCAGTGTGCAAAGCCTGAGGCAGGTGGCGACCTGCCTCTGAATGCGCATCGCGTCCGTATCCGTCATGCCAGTGATCGCTTGTGATACGCTGTCGTGGGCGCGAAACAGGGATCGCAATCCAAACGGGAGGCTGTCGATGGGTAAGTTGATCGCGGGCGTGGCGGTGGCAGCCTCCGTAGCGTTCGGCGGCCCGGCTGCTGCCGAGATCCGCGCCGTTCTGGTGGCGGTATCGGCCTACACGGCTCCCATCCCCTCCCTGGAGGGGCCGCCAAACGACGCAGCAGCCCTGAAATCTCTTCTGGAAGCCCAGGGGGCCAGGGACATCGTTGTGCTGCAGGATGCGAAAGCTGACAGGGCAGGCATCCGCGCGGCCCTGGAAGCCGTTGGCAAGCGATCACGGCCCGGCGATTGGGTGATCTTTTTCTACGCGGGCCATGGGGCGCAGGCCAAGGCGCGCGACGCGGCCGAAGCCGACGGCATGGATGAATTCATGGCCCTGGGCGGCTTCCGGGTTGCCAAACCGGATCCCAACCAGTTCGTTCTGGATAACGACCTGCGCGGCTGGCTCATGAACTTTTTTCCAACCAGCGTGAACGTGCTGCAGATTGCTGACGCCTGCCACTCGGGGACTTTGAACCGGGCCATCACCGCACCCAGCCGTTTCAAGAGTAGAACGGCGCTGGACAATCCCATGGCGTTGACCCTGCCGGTTGGCCCGCCGGATCCGGCGGCAATCGCGCCGTCGTCCGAAGATCCGCCGAACCTGGTCTATGTGGGTGCCGCCCAGGATGATCAATTCGCGCTGGAGGGGCCTTTGCCTCTAGGGGATTCGCCCTCACGGGGCCTGCTGACCTATGCGCTGGAGGGGGCGTTGCAGGAGCGTCGGGCCAACGGCCACCTGACCGCCGATTCCGATGACGACGGTCAACTGTCGCTGGCGGAGTTGGCCTCCAGTCTTGAAACCCGCACCCGTGAACTGTCCTCAACCCGCCAATGGGCCAGCGCCTCGGTACCGGCGCGCAATGAGCGCAGCGTGATCTTCCAGCCGCTGAAGGCGCAACTGGCGGTCAACAGGCCCGTTGAGGTCAAGGCCGCTGACGATCAGGCCGCGGACATCCTTGCCGGACGCGGCCCTTGGGCATCCATCCCACGCGGATCGCCGGACCTGACCTGGTCGGTAAAGGAAGGCTGGGTGACGGACAGTCGCGGCGACCGGATTGCGGAGAAGCTGACCAGCGCCGAGGCTCTGACCGGCGTGATCAACAAGCGGCGCGCGGTCAGTGAGCTCGCGGGGTCCGCCAACGAGCGGGTTCTACGCGTCGACATTGGCCCACGGAAGAAGGGTCAGCTCTACAAGAACGGCGAGACCGTCGATCTGGCCGTCACCCACAAGGGCGAGGCCGCATGGCTGACGGCGTTCAACCTGGCCGGTGATGGTACGGTTCAGCGCCTCTATCCGCTTGAGGGCGATGGCGATGGCAAGATGGCTGCCGGACAGGTCCGGGTGGTGATGGCCAGAACCCGCGCTTCGGCACCGTTCGGGGTCGACAGTGTGGTGGCGATCTCGACACCGACCGAACCAGCGCTGCTACGCCAGGCACTGGCGCGAATGGACGGCAAGCGCGACGCCATCGCGGCAGCGGCGATCGTGCGCGATCATCTGGATCAGGCCAGGGGCAAGGCGGCGATGTCACTGGGTGAGCTGTACACCGGGCCCTGAGTGCACTCAGAGCATCCGGGCCGCCGCCAGCCGCGCGACGGCCTGCGCCCGGTTCACGGCGCCCAGCTTCTTGCGCCCGTTGTCCACGTGAAAGCGGATGGTGGATTCGGCAACGCCGAGGATCTTCGAGATTTCCCAATCGGACTTGCCTTCTGCGACCCACGCCAGTGAATCGCGCTCGCGATCGGTCAGCTTGATCTCGTCGGCGTCGGGCGGCGCTGCAAACGTCATCAGGCGTTCGGTCAACATCAGGCCGGCCAGCTGAATGGCCAGCGTGTCGCCGGGCGCCAAGTCCGGGTCGCGGAACCCCAGGTGCAGCGAGGCGTTGGTCCTGTGGCGACCGTAAGACGTTGCACAAACGGCGTCGGCGATGCCGGCTTCGCTCATGGCCTCCCAGTAGGTCCCGTAAGACGCCTGATCGCGGGGCGCGAAATCCGTGAACATGTAGCGGGTCTGTCCGCCCCGGATGGCTTCCAGCAGCGGATTGTTTTCGAAACAGACGTAGTCAAATGCCGCACCGCCAGCCCGCCAGCTGCGAAATGGCTGCCTGACGTCAGGGACGTCAGCGGCCGCCGATAAATCCGGGTCTGCAGGTACGAGGCACCCAGATCGCCCAGGGACGCGAAGAAGCCCTCGCTCGCCGCTTCCGGCGTCGGCGCTGTAATCGCCGCTTCGGCAATCTCCAGGGCACGCTTCAGCATGGGACAGGCGCTTCGCTCAGCCATCCCTGTCCGCAGTCTAGCAAGACATGGACCAATTGGGAACGCGTGCGGTCAACCTCCCGGATTCGGGAGGTACCCGGTGCCTGTTCACCCGGCCACACTCTGCCCCGAGCCCACCAACTGGGCACTCATAGTCCTTGGCTTCGGTAGTGCGGGTTCCATGCTCCGCCGTCGCCGTTCACAGCACACCTTCGCAGCAGCCTGACGCAGTCTTTCTGCGAAGCGGATGCGGCGGGCGGTATCGTATCAACCGTTCGCCGCGGCCAATCTTGTGCCAATCAAGAAACGCGCCTTGCCAAAGGCGCGGTATTGCGTATTTTCCGCGCCCTTGCGCCAAACCCTTCGGGATGCGGCGTCGGGACGGGTGCTTAGCTCAGTTGGTAGAGCAGCTGACTCTTAATCAGCGGGTCGTGGGTTCGAATCCCCCAGCACCCACCACTTTCCCCTCGGGGGCGTGGTGATCCAGCAGTGAGAACGTGAAGCTGTAGGCTCTGCCGCTTCACTTCCGCCCAGTACAGACCCCTCCCAAAAAAAGCTCGTCATCCCCCGGCTTGTCCGGGGGACCCAGGATCACAGTGGTCGTTGATGCGCGCCAACGGCGCCGCCCTGCGCCTTGCTGCAGCACGGAGATCATGGGCCCCCCGGACCGCTTCGCGACCGTGGGATGACGAAATCGGGGGTGGGGATTATTTTCAGTGACATGATATCAAATGCCCCGCGCCCTTTATACCAACCGCCCTTAAGCTCCACCGCAGCTGGCCCATTGTCGTGATCCGAGGGATTGGATGCGGTCTGGCTCGGCGATGAGGCGGTTCCAGGCATCGCAGACGGCGTCGAGGATGGCGTCGTAGTCCTTGAAGACGTGGTTTGAGAGC
>CAMCXF010000012.1 GCA_945883235.1 Phenylobacterium deserti
AGGTCCTTGAAGTCGATGCCGTGGCCGGCCAGCCGGCGGATCAGGTCGGCGATGCCGGTCTGCTCGGCCTGAGTGTCGAAGCTGTAGATCAGCTGAGCTCCGTCGGCGGCGAGCTCCAGCGGCTCGCCCGCCAGTTCACCCGGCAACGCCGTCAGCGGCTCCTGCAGATGCAGTGTCAGCTGCTTCTTCCCTAGCTTGCGCATCAGGGCCGACGTCTCCTCCACCAGGATCAGCTCACCGCCCGAGATCACCCCGATCCGGTCGGCCATCTCCTCGGCTTCCTCGATGTAATGGGTGGTCAGGATGATAGTCACGCCCTGGTCCCGCAGACCCCGGACCATCTGCCACATATCGCGGCGCAGCTCGACATCGACGCCGGCGGTGGGCTCGTCCAGGAATAGGATGGCCGGCTCGTGGCTCAGCGCCTTGGCGATCATCACGCGGCGCTTCATGCCCCCCGACAGGGTCTGGATCTTGGCGTCCTTCTTGTCCCAGAGGCTTAGGTCGGTCAGCACCTTTTGCAGGTAAGCGTCATTGCGCGGCTTGCCGAACAGGCCGCGTGAGAACCTGACCGTGTCCCAGACCGTCTCGAAGGCGTCAGTGGAGATCTCCTGCGGCACCAGCCCGATCTTGGCGCGAGCCGCACGGAAATCCTTCTGTATGTCATGCCCGTCGGCCACCACCGACCCGGAGGTCAGCTTGACCAGACCACAGACAATCCCGATCAGCGTGGTCTTGCCCGCCCCGTTCGGGCCCAGCAGCGCGAAGATCTCGCCCCGCGCAATGCTCAGGTTAACGGCCTTCAGGGCCTGAAAGCCACCGGCATAGATCTTCGACAAGGACTCGATGGTTATGATGGCGGTCACGGGTGCTCCTGAACCGCGTGTCATAGTGATCTGCCCGCCGGTTCGCGACTGAAACCCGCACCACCTGCCCCAGAATGGAACATAAGGATTTCTTTATGTCCTTGTTGCTAGAAGGCGGGCAGACGGCTATAGGGGCCGCCAATCACAGCCTTTTCGACCTAGGACAGACTATGACCGACTATGTGGTAAGAGACATTTCGCTGGCCGATTTCGGTCGCAAGGAAATCAATATTGCTGAAACCGAGATGCCGGGCCTGATGGCCACGCGCGCCGAGTTTGGCAAATCCCAGCCGCTCAAGGGCGCCCGCATCGCTGGCTCCCTGCACATGACCATCCAGACCGCCGTGTTGATCGAGACCCTGCAGGCGCTGGGTGCCGACGTGCGCTGGGCCTCGTGCAACATCTTCTCGACCCAGGACCACGCGGCTGCCGCCATCGCGGCGCAGGGCACGCCGGTGTTCGCGATCAAGGGTGAAAACCTGATCGAGTATTGGGAATATGCCCACAAGATCTTTGAGTGGTCCGACGGCGGCTACCCCAACATGATCCTCGACGACGGCGGCGACGCGACTTTGCTCTGCGTGCTCGGCCCCAAGGCCGAGAAGGACGCCAGCGTCCTCAACAACCCGGAAAACGAGGAAGAAGAAGCCCTCTACACCGTCATGAAGCGCTACCTGAAGGAGAAGCCCGGCTTCTATTCGGCGATCCGCGACTCCATCAAGGGCGTGTCTGAAGAGACCACGACGGGCGTCCATCGCCTGTATCAGATGCACGAGCGCGGCGAGCTGCCGTTCACCGCCATCAATGTCAACGACAGCGTCACCAAGTCCAAGTTCGACAACCTGTACGGCTGCCGTGAGAGCCTGGTCGACGCCATCCGTCGTGGCACCGACGTCATGCTGTCCGGCAAGGTCGCGGTGGTGTTGGGCTATGGCGACGTGGGCAAGGGCTCGGCCGCATCGCTGCGCAACGGCGGCGCCCGCGTCATCGTCACCGAGGTCGATCCGATCTGTGCCCTGCAGGCGGCCATGGAAGGCTATGACGTCCAGACCATGGACGACGTTGCCAGCAAGGGTGACATCTTCGTCACCGCCACCGGCAACAAGGACGTGCTCACCGTCGACCACATGCGCGCGATGAAGAACAACGCCATCGTCTGCAACATCGGCCACTTCGATAGCGAAATTCAGGTCGCGGGCCTGAAGAACTTCAAGTGGGACGAGATCAAGCCCCAGGTTCACCATGTAGAATTCCCGGACGGCAAGAAGATCATCCTCCTGTCCGAAGGTCGCCTGGTCAATCTGGGCAACGCCACTGGCCACCCCAGCTTCGTGATGAGCGCCTCGTTCACCAACCAGACGCTGGCCCAGATGGAGCTCTGGCAAAACGGCGCCAACTACGAAATCGGCGTCCATGTTCTGCCGAAGCACCTCGACGAAAAGGTGGCCATGCTGCACCTGGAAAAGTTGGGCGCGAAGCTGACTGTGCTGTCCAAGGAACAGGCCGACTATATCGGCGTGCCCACCCAGGGGCCGTTCAAGCCGAGCCACTACCGCTACTAGGCCCGGGCCAGACGCTGACCAAAGCGCGCCGCCGGGACCCCCCAGGTTCCGGCGGCGTAGTTGTGCGTGTCCTGCGGTCACGCACCCGTCACCAGTGTCACCAGAAACCCCAACCCATCTTGACCACACGAAGCGTCTTCAAGTGTTTCTGTGGGTGACTTTTGACTGCGCGTGCCGCCCGGCGATGTCCAACCAGCAGCCCCTACCAAGCCGACCCGTCGCCGGGTGAATAACCGATATGCCTACTTCAGGTGGTATCTACGACTACTGTCACCATGCTGAGTAGAATATCTCTGGTTTGCCACCAGCTTCTGGGCTAACGGCCTTGGCGTGCCCACAGCTTTGATCCTTTCGTCGTTCGTTGCTGCGTCACGCATTGGCGGGGCGGCGCAGCAATATGTGCTGGCGGCGCACAGGATCGACCCCGTGCTGGCACCCACCGTCATGTTCGGCCGTACGCCGGCCCGAGGTGGTAGAGGCGAGGTGACCCAGCCCGACGTCTTCCGGAGGATGCTGGGCGACATCGAGGCCGACGCCCTGTTCGGCCTCGTCGATCTGATCATCACCGGTCACTTCTCCAACCCGGAACAGGTCGAGATCGCCGCCGGCGTCATCGAGCGGGTCCGCAAGGCCAAGCGCAGCAACGACTGGGGCCCCAGGCCGCTGGTGCTGGTGGACCCCGTGCTGGGCGATGCGCCGGGAGGACTCTACGTCAGTCCAGAGGTCGCCGAGGGGGTCGAGACCTTGCTCGTGCCGCTGGGTGACTGGATCACGCCGAATCTCTGGGAGCTGGGCTTTCTGACTGACCGCCAGATCACCACGGTGGACCAGGCGCGCGACGCGGTTCGGCGGCTGGGCAAGCCGGCTCTGGTCACCTCTGCGCCCGCCGGACCCGATGAGATCGGCCTCCTCTATGTCGACAAGGAGGAAGCAGTCCTGTTCGCCCATCCGCGCGTCAAGGACACGCCCAAGGGTACCGGCGATCTGGTGACCGCCAGCTTCGGCGCGGGCCTTGTCGAGGGTATGGATCCCCGCGACGCCGCAGAACGCACCGCCCGCGCCGCCGCTGAGATCGTGCTGGCGTCCAGGCTCTGGAAATCCGCCGAGTTGCCCATTATCGCTATGGCCGATCGGCTGGTGAACCCCACCGCCAAGGTGCGGGTTGAGGTGCTGTGAGTTTCGAAATCTCGGGCTTTGCCCCGGCACGGTTCGCCACTGTGAAAGACGCCTTCGCGGCAAACGTCGCGGCGGGCGAGGAACTGGGTGCGCGCTTCACCCTGGTCGAGGCCGGCGAGGTGGTGCTCGACCTCTGGACCGGCTGGGCCGACCGAAAGCGCACCATCGTCTGGGACGAGCAGACCCTGGCCCCCATTTTCTCCACCACCAAGGCCCTCGCCGCCCTGATGATCGCGCGCCTCGTGGATCAGGGAAAGCTGGACTACGCCCAGACCGTCGCCAGCCTCTGGCCGGAGTTCGCCGCAGCAGGCAAGGCTGCAGTCACAGTCGAGCAGGTGATCTCCCACCAGGCGGGTCTGCCGGGGTTCCCCGACCCCATGGACCCGGCGCTCTGGCTGGATCGGGCCGCCATCAGCGCCCGGCTGGCAGCTATGGCTCCGATGTGGGCTCCGGGATCGGCCAGCGGTTATCACCCCGTCACGGTCGGTTATATCGTAGGCGAGATCTTCCGACGCGCTGACGGGCGTTCAATCGGCGCGGCGTTTCGCCAGGATATCGGCGAACCCTTTGGCCTCGATATCTGGATCGGCCTTCCGCCCGGTGCCGAACACCACGTCGCCGACCTGCAACGTCCCGGCGGGCTGCCGGAGTTCGGCGAGATCAACGCCCCCACCCGCGCCGCCTTCCTGACGCCCTGGTCCTCAGCCGCCGGCAAGGCAAGCGAGGATTATCGACGCCTGGATATCCCCTCCACCAACGGCTACGCCACCGCGGAGGCTCTGGCCCGGCTGATGGGCGGCCTCGCCAACGACGGATGGCTGGACGGCGGCGAACTGCTGTCACCGGCCCTGATCGCCGAGGCGTCGCGCGAACGCGCCCGCGGCCAGGACCTTGTGCTGCCGTTCGTAATGAGCTGGGCCGCCGGTTTCATGCGCAACGAACCCAACTTCCCCTGGGGTCCCGGCGCCGGTACCTTCGGCCACGCCGGCTGGGGCGGTGCCTGCGCCTTTGCCGACCCGGAGCGCAAGCTGGGCGGTGCCTATGTGATGAACAAGCAGGGCGTGGCGCTCATGGGCGATCCCCGCCCGAAGCGGCTGATTGCGGCGGCCTACGGCTGAGGCTGAACCATTCGCGACCGCCGCCACGCACCCCAGGCATACACCCCAGCACCTGCCCAAATGAACACGAACGAGGCGGCGCGGACCGGCGTAAACGCCTCGCCTTGGGAAATGCCGATGAAGAAGCCGATGGTCGGGCCCATGAACTGCAGGAAGCCCATGAACGACAGCGGGATGCGCCGCGCCGCCCAGGCGAACAGCATCAGCGGCGTGGCGGTCAGCGGTCCACAGGCCAGCAGCCACATTGTGGCAGACAGGCCCGCGCCGAAGTACCCTCCGCCGGATCTCTGCAACCAGACCGCATAGATCAGGCTTGGCCCGGCCAGCAGCAGACACTCGACCAGCAGGCCGGTCTGGGCGTCCGCCGCCACCCGCTTGCGCACGATGGCGTAGCCGCAAAAGCTGAGCGCCAGCGCCAGCGAAATCACCGGCAGGTGTCCGAGCGCCACAGTCTGGATGATCACGCCGACGGCGGCGAGACCGATAGCGGCCATCCCGACCCGGTCGATCCGCTCACGGAAGACCAGCGCGCCCGCCGCCATGGCGAGCAGCGGATTGATGTAGTAGCCGAGGCTGGTCTCCAGCATGCGGCCCGAGTTCACAGCCCAGATGTAGAGCAGCCAGTTGCCACCGATCAGCACCGCCGACAGTGTCAGCCAGCCCAGCACGCGCGGATTTCGGAAAACGCCCAACACCTGGCGGCCCTGACGCGCCGCCAGCACAAACGCCAACGCTACCGGCACCGCCCAGACTGTCCGGTGGGCTACGATTTCCCACGGCGTTATGCCCATCCGGCCCATGGCCTGGAACGCCAGCGGCACGAAGCCCCAGATCAGGTAGCAGCCAATCCCAGCCCCCAGAGCCAGGCGGGCGTCTGCCCCTGGCACGGACGGCGGGGTCATCAGGCTAGGCCAGCGCTTTTTGGCGTATCAGGCCGCGTTCATGCAGCAATTCGGCGATCTGTACGGCGTTCAGCGCTGCGCCCTTGCGCAGATTGTCGGCCACCACCCACAGGTTCAGGCCGTGCTCGACGGTCGGGTCCTTGCGGATGCGGCTGACGAACACCGGGTGCTCGCCCTGGGCTTCCTTAGGCGTCATGTAACCGGTGCTGTCGCGCTTATCGATCACGATCAGACCAGGGGCCTCGCGCAGCACGTCGCGGGCCTCGTCCTCGTCAATGGGATTGTGAAACTCGACATTGACCGCTTCGGAGTGCCCCACCATCACCGGCACGCGTACACAAGTCACAGTCAGCTTGATGTCGGCGTCGAGGATCTTGTGGGTCTCTTTCCACATCTTCTGTTCCTCGTCGGTGTAGCCGTCGTCCTGGAACTCGCCGATGAAGGGGATGACGTTGAAGGCGATCTGCTTGGGGAACTTGTTGGGCGGAGTGGCCCCCAGCACAAAGACGTTCTTGGTCTGGTCGAAAAGCTCGTCCATGCCTTCCTTGCCGGCACCGGACACCGATTGATAGGTCGAGACCACCACACGCTTGATCTTCGCCATGTCATGCAGCGGCTTCAGTGCTACCACCAGCTGGGCGGTCGAGCAGTTGGGGTTGGCGATGATGTTCCTGCGGTTGGCCCACTCCACGTCGTCCGGGTTCACCTCCGGCACGACCAGTGGCACATCAGGGTCCATGCGGAAGGCAGACGAGTTATCGATGACGATGGGGCCTGCGGCACCAATCTTCGGCGACCATTCTTTAGAGAAGGTGCCGGACACGCTCATCAGCACCAGGTCGACGCTGGCGAAGTCAAACTGCGCGATGTCCTCGCACTTGAGGATGCGGTCACCGAACGAGACCTCGACCCCGATGGATTTGCGCGAGGCGATGGCGTGAATCTTGTCCACGGGGAACTTCAGTTCCTCCAGGATGTTCAGCATTTCACGGCCCACGTTGCCCGTGGCGCCCACAACGGCGACCCGGTAACCCATTGGATGACTCCTGAACTTTAAGGGAGCGTCCCGTTACGCCGTGCGGCGTCGTAACGCAAGTTGAGCGACCCGGGCCAGGCGGTCTCCCGACCTATGCTTCGCCCGCCATGGCAAGGATTTCAGCCCACTCCTCTGCGGTGACCGGCGAGACCGACAGGCGGAATAGCCGCAGCATGGCCATGTTGGCCAGCGCCGGATTGGCCTTCATCTGCGCCAGGGCGACCGGACGGGCCAGGGCTCTGACGGGCACCAGTTCCACGGCCACAAAGCGTCCGGCAGGGTCGGACGGGTCCAGGAAGGACTCGCGCACCACCTCGGCGATCCCGACGACCGCCAATCCTTCTACCGAGTGATAGTAGAAGACTTGTTCGCCGACCTTCATGGCGCGCAAGTGCTGGGCAGCGGAGTTGTTGCGCACCCCGTCCCAGACGGTGCGGCCATCGCGCAGCAGATCCGAAAAGGCATACTTGGCGGGCTCGGACTTCACGAGCCAGTGGTGGTTGGTCATGGCCGGCCTGGTCTCCAAAACGCGCACTATGACGATTTGGGGGGCGGCGACGGGTCCGTCAACGCGACGTCACGCGGCCTTTGCCTGAGTGCTGTGGTCGCGGATGGCTTTCAGGCCTTGAATCAGCACCTGCGCTGCCTCGGGATCCGGCTCGGTCGACAATAACAGCCGCCAGGCTCGCAAGTGGATTTCCAGTGCGTCGCGGTCCACGCGTCTATCGGCGATCAACCGCTCGAGTAGCATGAAAAGGCTGGCCGAAACTTCGCCGGGCCCCGGCGACCCGGTATCGGGGTATCCGGACACAACAGTGCGTAGAGTGTCCAGTACCGTCGGGTCGAAATCGGGGCCCAGATCTGCGAATGCAGCCTCGGCAGCCTCGACATATGACAGGCGCTTCTGCGCTGCGGCGTCCATGACCGTCGCGATCCTCTTGAGCAGAGGCGTTTTTGTGACGCCTCCCAACAAGCGAGACCTTAGTGGGGAAGCCTTAACGACAAGCTTATGACGCAACACAGGGTTGTTGAACGATGATCGGGAGTCGGCAAACCGTCTCGTCCGGCTAGCGAAAGCTGGCAGGGGTTAGCGAGACGACCGTATGACCTGGACCTCAATGTCCTTGAATTCGATCGGATGGCCCTCGCTCTGCAAAGCGATGTATCCGGCCGTCACCGGCAAGACCCCGCCACGTCCGGCGATCAGGCGGCGCGCGTCGACAGCGGCCATGGGGTCGGCAGGGTCGAGGGCTATGTCGGCGTAACGATGGACCACGACGCCGTTGATCTTCTCTGTTACCTGGCCGTCGGGCTGGATCTCCAGTTCCAGAGCCGTCCAGGTTCCGTTGGGAATCGTGGGACCGCTGGAGTTGGTGCAGTGGATCGATTGACGCACGCCGCTGATGGTAATGCTGACGCCCGGCGTGCAGACGGCACCGGTGGGCCGAGGCTTCGGTCCGTCAGCGCCCAGGATCTGGAACTCCACCGAAACCGGGAACGGCTGGTTCAGGGTCATGCTTTCGGCGCTTTGGCTGTGAAACATCACACCACTGTTGCCACGCGCCCAGCCGGGGGTGTCGGGCAGGCTGGGCTCCAGCACCCGATAGTTGAACCGCAGGCGATAGGTTGAAAACGGGGTTTTGTAGAACAGATGCCCGAACCGCGCTCCGAACATTTCGTAGCCCGCATAGGAGACCTGGATCGCCCCGTCCTTGACGATGAAGGTGTTCTGGAAGTTCTCTCCGGCCGGGTGGCCGACGATTTTGGGGGTCCAGCCCTTCAACGACTTGCCGTCGAAGATTGGCCGCCAGCGAGCGTCTGCGTGAGCCTGTGATCCTGCCAGGACCAGGACTGCTAAACAGACCACGTGCGCTGCAGGCCGCAAAAACTCACGCATGACATCCTCCACCGACCGCGTCGCCAAGCCTTGGACTGACCCTGCTGCGGGTTGAAATGTAATCGATTTCATGGAACCTTCCAGTCCAATGAGCGGCGGCGGATCCGCCCCCTCAAACGGGCCGCCCGACTGAGATCGGGACGCCTCAGGGGAGTGACATGGCCAACCTCAACACCCGGGCGCGTCAGACAAATACCTACGATGCCATCGTCGTGGGCAGTGGGATCACCGGCGGCTGGGCGGCCAAGGAGCTGACCGAAAAGGGACTCAAGACCCTGATCCTGGAGCGCGGCCCGATGGTCAGGCACCTGGAAGACTACCCCACCGCAACGATGAACCCGTGGGAAACGAAGTACCCCGGCGGCAAGCTGCCCGCGGCGGAGATGAAGGCGCACTACCCGGTGCAGGCGCGCACCGGCTATGCCCTCACCGAGTATTCCCGGCACTTCTTCGTCAGGGATGACGAACACCCTTATACCGAGACCCAGCGCTTCGACTGGATCCGCGGCTATCACGTGGGGGGACGGTCGCTGTTGTGGGCGCGGCAGACCTATCGGCACAGCCCCATGGATTTCGAAGCCAACGCGCGCGAAGGCGTCGGCGTCGACTGGCCGATCCGCTATCATGATCTGGCCCCTTGGTACGACCATGTGGAGCGCTTCATCGGGGTCAGCGGCCAGAGCGAGGGTCTCGCCCAACTGCCGGATGGGCATTTCCAGCCGCCGATGGAGATGAACTGCGTCGAGAAGGATCTGAAAGTCCGGGTCGAGGCGAAAATCCCGGATCGGCGGATCACAATTGGCCGAGTTGCTCATCTGACGGCACCCACGGAAGAGCAATTGGCTCAGGGTCGCGGCAAGTGCCAGAACCGAAACCTGTGCATCAGAGGGTGTCCGTTCGGGGCCTATTTCAGCTCCAATTCCTCGACCCTGCCAGCGGCCGAGCGCACGGGGAACCTCACCCTGCGGTCGGGGTCTATCGTCACATCGCTGATCCTGGATGAGAAAAAAGGCAAGGCGACCGGGGTGCGGGTGCTGGACGAAGCATCCGGCCAGGAGGTCGAGTTCTACGCCGACGTGGTCTTCCTCTGCGCGTCGGCTCTGAACACCGCCTGGATCATGCTGAATTCGACCAGCACCCGGTTTCCCAACGGCTTCGGCAATGACAGCGATCAGGTCGGCCGCAACATCATGGACCACCATCTGGGGGTCGGTGCCCAAGCCGAGGCGCCGGGCTATGAAGACAAGTATTATTCCGGCCGTCGGCCGAACGGCATCTATGTGCCCCGCTTCCGGAATCTCGGCGACAGGGCCAGTGCGCGCTCCGACTATCTGCGTGGCTTCGGCTATCAGGGCGGCGCAGGGCGACCCAGCTGGGAACGCGGCCTGAACGCGGCGGGGTTTGGCGCGGACCGCAAGGCGGCCCTCAGCCAGCCAGGCCCCTGGATGGTGCGACTGGGCGGGTTCGGCGAGATCCTGCCCTATGCCGACAACCGCATGACCCTGAACAGAGCGCTGAAGGACAAGCACGGCCTGCCGACCCTGACCTTCGATGTCAGTCTCCGCGAAAACGAAATCGCCATGCGCAAGGACATGCGACTGGCCGCCATGGAGATGCTGGACGCCGCCGGCTTCAAGAACGTGGTGGGTGCCGACCAGGGGTATGGGCCGGGCCTGGGTATCCACGAAATGGGCACAGCGCGCATGGGCCGCGACCCCAAAACCTCGGTGCTGAATGCCCAAAATCAGGTGCATGCGTGCAAAAACGTCTACGTCACCGACGGCGCGGCGATGACTTCGGCCTCCTGCGTGAACCCGTCACTGACCTATATGGCGCTGACGGCGCGGGCTGTGGATCACGCGGTCAGTTCCAGAAGGAAGGGCGAGCTTTGAGGCGTTCTCGGATGTCAAACCTGCCCAGCCGTCGACAGGCGCTGTTCGGAGCAACCCTCTCCTTCAGCGCGCTCTGGACCACGCTCTCGTTGCCATCTGTCGCCATGGCCCAGACGACGCTGTCCTGGTCGCCAAAGGTGCTGACGCAGGCTCAGGCCCAGGTGCTGGAGGTGGCCGTCGACCTGATCATCCCCGCCACCGATACGCCAGGCGCGCGGGAGGCCGGTGTGGCACGGTTCATCGACCGGGCCATGGGCAACTTCTATGATCCCGGCCAGGTCAAGACGATGCGCGACGGCCTCGACCGGATGCAGGCCGATGCGGAGGCTGCTTACGGTGCGGCGTTCGTATCGCTGGGCGCGGGGAGGCAGACCGAACTCCTTACCCGCTATGACGCCGAAGCCACCCGACAGCCGCTCGCGCACTTTTTTGCGCTGATCCGTCACGCAACCCTCCTGGGCTTCTTCACTTCGGAAACCGGTGCAACAAAGACTTTGCGATACGATCCGTTTCCCGGCGAGTATCGTGGTTGCGTCCCCCTGAAAGAGATCGGTCGCGCATGGGCTACCTGATAACCAGTCGCAGCCAAGGTTCAATATCCGCCACTGTCCTGATCGCTACGACGTTGACGTTCGCCGCCGCATCGGTGACCGCACAGCCAGCCAGACCCGCCGACACAGAGGTCCACACGCCTGTCCCCGCTAGGGTGACGCCCGGGGTTCGCGGTGGTGATCCGCCATCCGACGCCGTGGTCCTGTTCAACGGCCACGATCTCAGCCAGTGGGTCGCTACCCGTGACAAATCCGCCGCCGGCTGGACCGTAGCCGACGGCGTACTGACGGTGAAGAAATCCGCCGGTAACATCGAGACGAAACAGACGTTCGGCAGCTATCAGCTGCACCTGGAATGGAAAGTCCCGGCGGGCATTTCCGGCACAGGTCAGGGGCGGGGCAACAGCGGCTTGTTCATGGCGTCGCCCGGCGCGGGGGACGCCGGTTACGAACTGCAGATCCTCGATTCCTTCGAAAACCAGACCTATGTGAACGGCCAGGCCGCCAGCATCTACAAGCAGTCGATTCCCTTGGTGAACGCCAGCCGCAAGCCAGGGGAGTGGCAGTCCTATGATGTGATCTGGACGGCACCGGTATTCAACGCCGACGGATCTGTGCGATCGTCGGCCGGTGTGACAGTGCTCCACAATGGCGTGCTGGTGCAGAACAACTTCGTGCTGCCCGGCGAGACCCGCTACATCGGCAAGCCCACCTATCGCGCCCACGGCCCGTCACCGATCAAGCTGCAGGCCCACGGCGACCCCAGCGCGCCGCTCAGCTTCCGCAACATCTGGGTGCGGCCGCTGGACGCCGCGTCGTCCGCCCCTTGAAGTTGGCCCGGAGCCAAGGCGTCTGTATCAGGTGATTTCATCTGGTCCCGAATGGCCTTACCCATGGGACGATGAACTTCGACCTCATGCGGTTGGTGGCGGCGCTGCTGGTGGTGGTGAGCCACACCTATCCGCTGTCCGGCCAGCCGCCGCTGCGCATCATGGGCGTCGAGGATCTGGGCGCGCTCGGCGTCTCGATCTTCTTCGTGATCAGCGGCTATCTGGTCACCGGCAGCTATCAGCGCGACCCCAGGACCTATCTGGTCAAACGCCTGCTGCGCATTGAGCCCGGGTTGATCGCGTCCCTCGTGGTCACCGTTGTGCTGCTGGGGTTCTTCACCACGGCACCGGCCGCCGATTACTGGCCCAGGGCGGCGCTCTATGTGTTGCGAAACGCGCTGCTCTATCCGGCGACCTATGAGCTGCCGGGCGTCTTCCAGACGGTCCCGGTGCCAAATGTGGTTAATGGCGTACTGTGGACCCTGCGTCTGGAGTTCACCTTCTACCTGGTCCTGATGTTGATCCGCGCGCGGCTGGCTCTGGTGCTGGCCTTGGGTGCCGTCTGTGCAGGCGCTTGGCTCTACATGACCTTCGCGTATCCGGACTGGGCGCAGGACCGGGTCACCCGCATCGCCTATCTGGGCGCGCGCAACGGTCTGCTGTTCTTTGCCGGATCAGCGCTGTTCCTCAGTCGCTGGAAGACACCGCTGTGGCTGGCGGGGGTCTCGGTGGTGACGTTCCCGCTGATCGGGCCGCTGGCGTTGCCGACCGCCGTTCTGGGCCTGATGCGACCGGGCAAGCTTTCCGCCGATCTCAGCTACGGCGTCTATATCTACGCTTTCCCCGTGCAGCAGATGCTGGCGGCCTACGGCCGACTGGACCTTCTGACGGGCGTGATCTGTGTTCTTCCCTTTGCGGTCCTGAGCTGGTTTCTGGTGGAGCGACTGGCAATGAAGCTGAAGCCTCGCGACCTCCCGTAGGCGTAGCGCGAGGATTCTTTATGGTTCTCACGCAACCATTCACGGTTTCGTGCGCTCTCGCTGGATGAACATCAGGAGAGAGACCATGCGTATTGCGATCATCGCCGTTGCCGCCCTCGGTGCCCTCAGCCTCACGGCTTGCAACAAGACGGAACAAGCTGTCGACGCCAAGGCCGACGCCACCGAAGCCGTTGCCAATGTCGAGGCGACCAATCTCGAGAATCAAGCCGACGCCACCAAGGCTGCAGGCGAGGCCCAGGCCGACGCCCTGACCCAAGATGCTGCGGCTGCCAAGAATATAGCCGGCGCGGAAGCCAAGGCCCTCGAAGAGCAGGCCGATGCCGTCAAGGCCGCCGGTGCCGCCACTGCCGACGCCATGAAGAAATAAGCACCCCTGAACGGTTGCACGATCCCCACCCCGAGGCTCAACCGAGCTTCGGGGTTTTCTTTGTGACCCGTGCGAGACGCGACCTCACCTTTCGACAATGCGGTTCCCCTGACCGTTACAGAGGGTTACAGGACCTCTGCGAGGTCGAATGCCGGGTATGAACGCCAAGCTACAGGAAGCACTTCTGGCGCAGGTCGCGCGGGTACGTGAGAGCGGCACCCTCGGGCGGTCCCATGGCTTGTCGCGGCTGTTCGATTACCTGGCCGGTGCCGACCAAATGGGTCATGGCCTGCGCGAGGCCGATGTGGCGCAGGATGTCTTCGGTCGAGACCTGACGCTGTCCAGCGACGCCTCAGTGCGTGTCTATGTGCATCGCCTTCGCCGCAAGCTCGACGACTTCTACGCAGGTCCAGGTGCTGATCAGGCCCACAGGCTAGTGATTCCGCTGGGCGAGTACCGACTGGACGTAGTCGAAACCATGAGGGTCGAGACCAGGGTACCGCCACCCGTGCGCAACCGTTGGCTCTGGCCGGCCCTCACCATCGCAGGGGTATTGATCGCCGTGAACCTGGGCGGGTGGTGGGCGGTTTCCCGGATGACGGCACCGGAGCGCGGGTTTGCCAAGCTTGCGGCGACACCGATCTGGGCGGCGATCGGTCGCGACCGGCCTGTGCTGCTGGTGGTGGGCGATTACTACATCTTTGGCGACACGGACCACGGCCCTGAGCCCCGACGCATGGTCCGGGCGTTCGAGATCAACTCGCCGGCTGATCTGGACGCATGGCTGATGGACAACCCTCAATACCAGGGCCGCTATGTCGATCTCGAAACCTACTATACCCCGGTCGGCGCGACTTTGGCCCTGCGTGAGATCATGCCTCTGGTCATACACGCCGCGGGCGGCCCGGACCGCGTGAGGGTCATCACCGCCTCGCACCTGACCCCGGATATGCTGAAGACCAACGACATCGTCTACGTCGGCTACCTTTCGGCGCTGCGGGTGCTGCAAGACCCGGTGTTCGAGCGGTCCCGCTACTCCATTGGCTCCACCTATGACGAACTGGTCGAGCGTAAGAGCGGCAAGAGCTTCGTGTCCGGCGCTGGAGCGGTGTCCGGTGACAGGCCCAATCGCGACTACGGCTATCTGGCCGCGTTCGAGGGCCCTGGCGGCGCACACATCGTCGTGGTGGCCGGCAACCGGGACATCGGCGTCATGCAGGTCGCCGAGATTGCCGCCGACCGAAAGGCGTTGGCGGCCCTGAACGTCTCCGGCAAAACACCCTTTGAAGTGCTCTATGAGGTGAACGGCGTGGGACGGACCAACGTCAGCGCGACCCGGGTCGACGCCAATCGCTGATAAGAGATCGCCGTTGTCAGCTTTGGTTCACATCTCGTCGGCCAGATGGCACAGATCATTCCTCATCGTCCGTCGAGCCGTTCCTGATCCATGCGTTATGTCATCGCCGTACTGGCCACTACATTCTCGGTGGCATCGCCGCTGCAGGCGTCGGCCGAACGGCCGGGTGTCACCGTCGCGTTTGGCAATACGGTCAAGGCACTCTATGCCGATGGCAAGTATCAGCGACTGTGGTTTCGTGCTGATGGAAGTTGGGAAGCTGTCGGTCGGCGCGGCAAGCGGTCGTCGGGCAGGTGGTCGCTGCAGGATCAGAAGGTCTGCCTGCGGCAGTCCCGCCCCTTCCCCGCGCCGTTCGGCTACTGCACGGCCTTTCCGGCGAGCGGCGCGCTCGGCGTGGTCTGGACGTCCCAGGACTGGCAGGGCGAGCCAATCAAGCTCACCATCGTCAAGGGCATCGAGCGGCCCTGACGTGGGCGGCTGCTAAGCCAGTATCGCATAGGGGCGGGGATAGGCGTCGCCACGACTGAGCACTACCAGGCCCAGGATGCAGCGGACGGCAAACCATACGGCCGACACCCCCCAGATCAGTCCCGCCAGCGCCATGATCGGGAAGCCGATCAGGATCACGCTCAGTACGGCTCCGATACCAAAGATGATCCCGCCCACCACGCCACTGACCAACATGAGCACCAGCCCGATCCAGAAGGTCCGGATCAGGAAGGTGTAGTGCGTCGCCATGACCGGGCCTGCCGAGCTCCGCTGCGCATAGGCGATCACCAGGCCAATGATCGCCGTAATCCCTCCGGTGGCGAACGCGAGCAGATAGAGTCCGTAGCAAACCGCTGGCATGGTCTTGTCTTCGGCGCGGGTGTCGGTCGAGTAGATGTCGGTCACTGGCGTATCCTCAGGTCAGCCGTTGTTACCGATAATGTTCCGGATCCGACCACTGCGCCAATTAAAGTGGGGTCATGTTACGTCTTGTGCAATCTCAGCGGCCGACGATGATCTCGACGCCAGCACCGACAGCATCCGGGGCCAGGGCCAAGGGCTTTTCCACCCGAACCCGCACGCGGCTGACCCGCGGGTCTGCGAGGCAGCGATCCGCAAGATGGTGGGCGAAGGTTTCCACCAGCGCCAGATGACCTCCAGCGGCCACATCCTGAGCCGCCTTCAATATGGCCTCATAGTTGAAGGTGTCACTCAGCCGGTCTGACGCGTCCGTCGGCACGTCCAGCTCCACGTCGATGATCAACGGCTGCAACCGCCCGATTTCATGCTTGTAGACGCCGATAGGGGCCTGCACCTTGACGCCGGTGACAAAGACTTTCGAGCTGATCAGCCGGGTTCCACTCATGACAGGTGCTGGCCGGAATCCACGGCGATCATCTGGCCGGTTACCGCCGTGGCGTCGATCAGATAGCGCAAAGCCGCCCCGATCTGGGCTGGCGATGCAGGGCGACCCAGCAGCGTCGAGCGCGCCTCGGCGTCGAAAGCGGCGGCGTCCTGGTGGATTGAAGCCAGCACCGGCCCCGGCCCGATGGCGTTCACGCGAATCCTGGGCGCCAGCGCCTGGGCCAGCATGCGTGTGGCATCCCAGAGTGCCGACTTGCTCAGTGAATAGGAAAAGAACTCCGGTGCGGGGTGCAGCACCCGCTGATCCAGCAGGTTGACAATCAGCCCTTCACGGTCGGCAGGCAGACGCCGCGCAAACACCTGCGACAGCACCAGCGGCGCGCGAAGATTGGTCTCCATATGCAGGTCCCACGAGGCGCGGTTCATGTCGGAGAAGGCGTCGTTCTCGAACACGCTGGCGGAATTGACCAGTAGGGTAATGGCCCCAAGCTCGGCCTCAGCCTCTCCGACCAACGCGACACTGGCGCTTTCCTTGCGCAGGTCACAGGTCAGGATCGTGGCTTTTCGACCGTGGGCGCGCACCTCACCGGCGGCGGCCTCGGCCTCATCGTCCATGCTGCGGACATGAATGGCGACGTCAAACCCGGCTTGCGCTGCCGTTGCGACCAACACCCGACCGATCCGCCGTGCACCGCCCGTCACCAGTGCTGCGCCGCGGCTGGCCATCAGATGCGCTGGGTCAGTCTAGACGACCGAAGTCGAACCAGTTCAGCGCGAGCATTACGGCGAGGAAAGCGCCGATCATGTAAACACCGCTCATGGGAGCTCCGTGGGGCCACTGTAACGCCCCGGCTTTAGCGACGCAGCCCCGTCCGGGCAAGGCGTCTGTCGTGCATCTGTCGCAGGGTATCGGCAAG
Source organism: Phenylobacterium deserti (assembly GCA_945883235.1). Lineage (GTDB taxonomy): Bacteria > Pseudomonadota > Alphaproteobacteria > Caulobacterales > Caulobacteraceae > Phenylobacterium > Phenylobacterium deserti_A. The sequence goes on from CAMCXF010000012.1 coordinate 16,826, forward strand.
ATACCCGCTTCGAGACTGCATCAGGGCTTCCAACCTGTTCCTTGATCATTGTAAAACGGATGTCTGAAGATCGGGGCTGACGGCTCCATCGGCCACCAACAACGAAAGCCTGGAGGACGTCATGCGCGAGTACCTGAAATTCTACATCGACGGTAAGTGGGTCGAGCCGGTCGAAATGAAGACCCTCGACGTCGAGAACCCGGCGACCGAAGAGGTCTGCGGCAAAATCGCTGTGGGTTCCGCCGCCGACGTCGACAAGGCCGTCAAGGCCGCCCGAAAAGCGTTCACTACCTGGAGCCAAACCAGCCGCGAAGAGCGTCTGGAAGTGCTGGGCCGCATCCTGGCGGAGTATCAGAAGCGCTTCGGCGACCTGGCCCTGGCCGTGACCGAAGAAATGGGCGCGCCTGCCTCTCTGGCCCAACGCGCCCAGGTTCCGATCGGCATGGGCCACCTGGCCACCGCCGTCGAAATCCTCAAGACCTTCAAGTTCGAGGAAGATCGAGGGCCGACGTTGATCGTGAAAGAGCCGATCGGCGTCTGCAGCTTCATCACCCCCTGGAACTGGCCGCTGAACCAGATCGTCTGCAAGGTGGCCCCGGCCATCGCGACCGGCTGCACCATGATCCTGAAGCCCTCCGAAGTGGCCCCGTTCTCGGGCCAGATCTTCGCCGAGATCATGCATGCGGCGGGCGTGCCGGCCGGCGTGTTCAACATGATCCACGGCGACGGCATCGGCGTGGGCGTGCCCATGTCCAGCCACCCGGACGTCGACATGGTCTCGTTCACCGGCTCTACCCGCGCTGGCATCGAGGTGGCCAAGAACGCCGCCCCCACCGTCAAGCGCGTGGCCCAGGAACTGGGCGGCAAGAGCCCTAACATCGTCCTCGATGACGATGCGTTCGCCAAGGGCGTGGGCCGTGGTGTCGCCACCATGATGACCAACTCCGGCCAGTCCTGTAACGCGCCCACCCGCATGCTGGTCCCCGCCGGGCGGATGGCCGAGGCGATCACGGTGGCCAGAGCGGCAGCCGAGACGGTCACGGTAGGCGACCCCAATGGTAACAGCCAACTGGGCCCGGTGGTCTCCCGCGTGCAGTTCGACAAGATCCAGAAGCTGATCCAGGCCGGCATCGACGAGGGTGCCACCCTGGTAATCGGCGGCGTGGGCCGTCCGGAAGGCCTCGACAAGGGCTACTACGTCCAACCCACCGTCTTCGCCAACGTCACGAATGAGATGACCATCGCCAAGGAAGAAATCTTCGGCCCGGTGCTCTCGATCCTGGGTTACGACACGGTTGATGAAGCCATCGCCGTCGGCAACGACACCGAGTACGGCCTGGCCGCTTACGTCCAGGGTGCCGACCTCGATGCCGCCCGCAAGGTGGCCTCCAAGCTGCGCGCGGGTCAGGTCTCGATCAACGGTGGCGGCGGCGACATGATGGCCCCCTTCGGCGGCTACAAGATGAGCGGCAACGGCCGCGAATGGGGCGACTTCGGCTTCCACGAATTCCTGGAAACCAAAGCCATCCTCGGCTACGCGCCGAAGCCTGCAGCTGAGTAGGGGACCAGGCCTGAGTTAGATGGGGGGCTGCCTTTGGGTGGCCCCTCTTTTGTTTGGGGCGCGGTTTCGTGTCCAATCCGTAACGCGACAGCCTCCGGCCCTGCCGCTATCCGGCCCATATGTTGACCCCATCCAGACGTTCGATCCTGATCGGACTGTGCGCCGCAGCGGCTCCGATTTCGGCGCGGGCAGCGCCGCCTGTCGCCTCGTCGATCCTCTCCAAGGCTATGGAGGGGACGAAGACCCCGGGCATGGCAGCCATCGTCATCCGCGACTTCAAGGCCGAACCCGAGGTGGTCGCCGGCATCCGGAGGCTGGGTGAGCCCGGGTTGATCGCGCCCGGGGACCGCTGGCATCCGGGGTCGGACGGCAAGGCCATGACGGTCACCCTGGTCGCACGACTGGTCGAGCGCGGCGTGCTGGCCTGGGACCGGCCCCTGGAGCAGATGCTGCCATCGCTGGCGGCGAAGATGCGGCCTGAGTATCGCGACGTGACGCTGCCCGACCTGATGTCGCATCATTCTGGCCTCCCGGAAAACCACGACGAACTGAAGTACTTCGCCACCTTCTTCACCGACAATGCCCCGCTCACCGCACAGCGGCTGCGGTACATCGAGACCGCGCTCGCCGACGCGCCCGTCGGCCCCAAGCGGGACAAGCCGTCCTATTCCAACACCGGCCTGCTGATCGCCGCCGCCGCCGCCGAGCACGCCACCGGCAAGTCGTTCGAAACCCTGATTCAGGGCGAGGTGTTCCGACCCCTGGGCATGACCTCGGTTCGGTTCGATCAGTTTGGCGGCCGGGGCGAGCCCTGCGGCCATGTCGACGGCCGGGTGGCCGACAAGATGCTGGACGTTAATCCCCCGATGTTCGCCCCGGCGGGTGCCATGCGGATGACCCTGCCGGACTGGTCTCGGTTCTGTGTAGAGCATCTGCAGGGCGAGCGCGGTCGGGGCCGCTTGCTTCGCCCCGAGACCTACCGGTTTCTGCATACTGCCCAGGGTGGTCAGAACGGGCAGGGCTGGGCGCTGGGCTGGGGCGTCGCCAACCGCATCATGGGTCGCAAGGGGCCGGTGCTGACCCACTCAGGGTCCGATGGCAACTGGAACGCTCTAGTGGCGCTGTTCCCGGAAACCGGCAACGGCGTGCTGGTGGCCACCAATTCCGCCGACAGCATGGGTGGCGAGAAGGCCAGCGGCGCGGCGCTGCGAGCGCTAGTGGCCACGGTGTCGGAACCTGTGACGACGCCTGCGTAAGGGTGTTTGCAGGGCGACGTTAGGTCAATCGCCTTGCAAAACGCGGCTCACGGGGCTCGCGCGTCCGCCAAACCTCTGCGACAGTGCGCGCAAGAGACTTTGGGGGAAGCGTCTATGGTTCGCATGCTGCAGTGCGCGGCGGTGCTTTGCATCGCCCTGGGGGTCGTCTCGTGCGGCAAGTCCGGTGTGGACGCCAAACGCATCGAGGCCGCCGCTGCCGGCGAGTGGCTCACTTATGGCCGCACTTATGACGAACAACGGTTCAGCCCGCTGGATCAGGTCAACAAGGATACCGTCACCCGCCTCGGCGTGGCCTGGAGCGCCGATTTCGATACCGACCGGGGCCAGGAGGCGACGCCGCTGGTCGCTGACGGCGTGCTCTACACGACCTCTACCTGGTCCAAGGTCTTCGCCTTCGACGCCAAAACCGGCAGGCAACTCTGGGCCTACGATCCGCAAGTGCCGGGCGAGAAGGGCTTCGACGCCTGCTGTGACGTGGTCAATCGTGGCGTCGCGCTGTGGAAGGGTAAAGTCTATGTTGGCGCGCTGGACGGTCGCCTGATCGCGCTGGACGCCAAGACCGGCAAGGTGGTCTGGTCCGTTCAGACCACAGACCCGAAACAACCCTACACCATCACCGCCGCACCCCGCGCGGTGAAGGGCAAAATCCTGATCGGCAATGGTGGCGCGGAGTATCCGGTGCGGGGCTATCTCTCGGCCTACGACGCCCAGACCGGCAAGCTGGACTGGCGCTTTCACATGACGCCCAACCCGACCGGCGCGCCCGATGGCGCGGCCTCGGACAAGGCGATGAAGGACTTCGCCTACAAGACCTGGAACGACGGAGCCTGGAAGCAAGGCGGCGGTGGAGCCACGCCCTGGGACGCGGTCACGTATGATGTGAAGTCGGACCTGATCTTCGTCGGCACCGGCAACGCCGGGCCCTGGAACGGCAAGATCCGCACCGGCGGCAAGGGCGACAACCTGTTCGCCGCCTCTATTGTGGCTCTGAGACCCGACACCGGCGAATACATCTGGCACTACCAGACCACGCCGCGCGACGACTGGGACTTCGACGCCGTCCAGCACCTGATGGTCGCCGACCTCCCCATCGGTGGAAAGACCCAACGGGTTGTCATGCAGGCCAACAAGAACGGCTTCTTCTATGTGCTGGACGCGGCCAGCGGGAAGCTCGTGTCGGCGGATAAGTTTGTGCCGGTCGACTGGGCGACCGGGGTGGATCTGAAGACCGGGCGCCCGGTCGAGGCACCGGGCGCGCGCTATGAGGACGGCACCGTGCAGACCCAGACTCCCGGCGCGCTGGGGGGCCACAACTGGCAGCCGATGGCCTTCAACCCGAAGGAAGGCCTGGTCTTCATTCCGGCCCAGACGATATATGGGAGCTACACTGACCCCAAGGAGTTCAGCTTCATCCCCGGTGCCTGGAACCTAGGTCTTGGCCGAGGGGTGGACGCACCCAAGGTAAAGAAGCCTGCGCCCATGGGCGAGCTTATCGCCTGGGATCCGGTGGCCAAAAAGGCGCGATGGAAGGCCGCCTTCGCCGAACCCTGGCGCAGCGGCGTGCTGGCAACCGCCGGTGGCCTGGTGTTTCACGCCGCCGGGCACGAATTCATCGCGTTTGACGCCGCAACCGGCAAGGCGCTCTGGAGATACGATGCCGGTGCGGGTGCCATTGCGGCCGCCTCGACCTACGCCATCGATGATGAGCAATATGTGGCCCTGATGGTGGGCTTCGGTGGTGCCGGCGGCATGGGCGGCGAGGAGCCTCGTCGTAAGGGCCGCCTGCTGGTGTTCAAGCTGAACGGCAAGATGGTACCAAAGCCGTTCCCGGCGCCGGTCGTGCTGCCGCCCCTGGATCTCGCGTTCGCGACGCCCGCGAAGGGCGACGTCGCCAAGGGAGAGGCCCTCAACGCCCAGTTCTGCCGGACCTGCCACAACGACGGTGGCTATCTGCCAGTACTGACGCGGTCGCCAGCGATCCTCGATCCGGTGGGCTTCAAGGCCATCGTGCTGGACGGTGCCAGGAAGCCGCATGGCATGGCCCCCTTCCGCCGCTTCTTCAACGAAGCCAGTGCCGAGGAGCTGCGGGCCTACCTGCTGCAGGAAGCTGCCAAGGCCCCGCCAGTGGTCAAGGCTGCGATGACACATGGGCGCTGATGTTTGGGATGCGACGATGAAAATGGACCGGCGCGCCGTGCTGGCTGCGGGCTTGACGGGTGGTCTGGCTGTGAGCCAGGCCGCCGTCGCACAGGTGCCGGCGCTACCGCCACCGCCGACCCCGGCGGCTGTGGATCCCGATGCGCCGGCCTGGCCGTCGCGTGAAGTTTACCGGATCTGGCCGGGCAAACAGCCGGGCGCTCTGGCGAACCTGCCGACCCCGAACCCGACGATGAATGGCCGTTCGGGACGGCGGCAGCTCTGGATCCGCGGCGTCGCCCATGCCGAGTTGCACGTTTTCCGCCCTGCGTTTCCGGATGGCTCCTCGCTGATGTCTATCCCCGGGGGCGGCTACGGCTTTGTCTCGGTCCAGAACGAAGGCCTGGCCGTGGCCCAGCACTTCAACGCCCTGGGCACGACTGTCTTCGTGCTGGTCTACCGGCTGCCGCGCGAGGGTTGGTCGACCCCGCATCTGGTGGCGATACAGGATGCACAGCGCGCGATGCGGTTCATCCGCGCCCGCGCCACCGACTTCCGGATTGATCCAGCACGCCTGGGTGTTCTGGGGTTTTCGGCGGGCGGCCATCTGGCGAGCGATCTCGTGGTGTCCCACGCCGACAGCCTCTATCCGCCGGTGGATGCCGCCGATCAGCTTTCCGCCAAACCCGCTTTTGCGGGCCTGGTCTACCCGGTCACCAGCCTGATCTCTCCCTCGGGAGACCGCCGGATGTCAGGGATGCTGATGCCCGGGTTACCTGACACCATTCTGCTTGCTCGCTCGCCCGTCCAACGCGTGACCGCGGACGGGCCACCGTCATTCCTTGTCCATGCCTTCGACGACCCCTTGGTGCCGATGGAACATAGCCTGGACTGGATCGCCGCCAGCCGCGCAGCGAAGCGCCCGGTCGAGGCCCATCTTGTGGCCACTGGTGGGCACGGTTTTGGTCTCGGCCTGCCGAAAGACAGCTCTGGCTCGGCTTGGCCGGACCTGTTCGGTCGCTGGATCCGCAAGAACGGCGGCTGAGTCAGGAAGGAAGGCCGGAGATGCCCTGGATCTTGCGGACAGCCGGACTGGCGGCGGCGCTGGCGATAGCCCCGGCCACAGTCGCGGCCCAGACGGCTCAGCCCTGATCAAACATCCAACCGACGCCGATCCACGCCACGGCCATCGCTGCCGCGCGGACGGCAATGACCGACTACATGACCAGGCGCGGCGTGCCGGGGCTGTCGGTATCGGTCTCGATCAACGGCGTCCGGGTCTGGTCCGAGGGTTTCGGGTTCGCTGATGTGGAGCAGGGGGTGCCGGTGACGCCTTCTACGCGGTTCCGATCAGGTTCCACCGCCAAGCCCATGAGCATGGCTGCGGCGGCCGTCCTGCACGATCAGGGCAAGTTGGACTTCGACACTCGCGTCCAGGCGCTGATCCCGAACTTCCCCCAGAAGGGCAGACCGATTACCTTCCGCATGCTGGCCGGGCATGTGGGCGGGTTCCGCCACTATCCGCCGGACGGCTCGGAATTCTTCAATACCCGCCCCTATGACAACGTGCTTGAGACTCTGGAGGTCTTCAAAAACGACCCGCTCGTCGGCCTGCCGGGGGAGGTTTACAATTACTCCAGCAATGGCACGAACCTGCAGGGGGCCATGACCCAGGCGGCCGGCGGAAAGCCGTTCCTCGAACTGATGCAGACCCTGGTGTTCGGCCCTCTTGGGCTGACCTCGACGTCGCCTGATCGCGTTGAGGACATCATCCCCGGGCGCACCCGGTACTATGAGCGCACCGGCGGGCAGGCCACCTATCGCATCCGCAAATCATCGCGCGGCAATGGAGAGCGCGGGGTGCTGCTGAACGCGCCCTATACCGACAACAGCAACAAGTTTCCCTCTGGCGGTTACATCACCACGCCGGAGGATCTGGTCACGTTCGGAAACGCGCATCTGCAGCCGGGGTTTTTGCAGGCCGCTACCCTTAGCCAGCTGTTCACCTCGCAGAAAACCGCTGACGGCAAAGTGACCGGCTACGGCATGAACTGGGGCGTCGGTACCGATAAGCGCGGCGTTCCCACCCTCCGGCACACCGGCAGCTCGGTGGGCGGCAACTCCATCATCCTGATGTACCCCGGACAGAAGCTGGTACTGGCCATCCAGACCAACCTCACTGACTCGCAGCTGGGTGGAGTTGCCGGAGACGGTCGGAAGTCTATTCCTCAGCGCAGTCGCGCCGCAGCGTTAGCGCAGACCGAAGAACCCAAGGACCACCAGCACTACGACCACCAGGCCGACAATATAAATGATGTTGTTCATCAGTTTCGCTCTCCGGTGGAACCGTCCACCGGTGCCTAACGTCGAAAGCGCCGCCGCTGTTCCCGATCCTAACCCGGCCGCCAGCCCAGCAGGCTGAACATCACAGCAAAGCCGACGACATAAGCCACCGGCACGTGCCAGCCCTGCCGGAGCCAGGCGACCACCGAGCGACCCTCTGGATAGAGGTTGGTCAGCGCCACGCCGGCGGACGATCCGAACCAGGTCATCGAGCCGCCGAAGCCCACGGCATAAGCCAGCAGGCCCCAGTCGTAGCCGCCCTGTTCCAGCGCCAGTGCCGTCAGCGGAATGTTGTCGAATACGGCCGATGTAACCCCCAGGCCAAAGGTGGTCTGCCAGGTCGGATCGGGCAGGGCGCTGACCGGCATCAGAGACGCTGCCGCCACCAGGGCCACCAGGAACAGGGCCCCCTTGAACGACGACCTTGCCACTGTCCAGTCTGGGGCGGCGATCAGGGATGTGGCCAGCAAAGCCGCCCACACCGCCAGCCCCAGCCAGGGTGCCGCCGCCACGCCTGGCGATAACAGATTGGCCGAAATATTGGCCGCCACGGCCGCGACCAACACGATGCTTACCACTCCCACCCGCCGCCACTGAATCTGGTGCCCCGGTTCGTCGTGCTTGAGGATCGGCTGATAGCGATGCTGGGCCAGGGCGCCTGCCACACCGAACACCACAAACGCCGCCAGCGACGCGACATAGGCCGGCAGCACTTCCAGCGGAGAGATCCCCTTCAGCCACATGATCGTGGTGGTGGTGTCGCCGATCACACTGCCCGCGCCGCCGGCATTGGCCGCCGCCACGATGGACGCCAGAAAGCCGATGCTCACTCTGCCCTTATAGAGGTGGCGCGCCATCACCCCGCCGATGATCGCGGCGGCGATATTGTCGAGGAAGGCCGACAGCACCAGCACAGTCGCCAGCATAGCCAGCCCGCCCAGCCAACTATCCGGCAAAACCCCGGGCAGATGGTCCGGCAAGCCTGACAACTCGAACTGGTTCGATAGCAGACCGAACCCCACCAGGAGCAGCAGGATATTGGTCAGGATCACCCACTCATGCAGGGCGTGCTCGCCCAACGCCGCAAACCCCTGGCCAGTAGGAAACGCGCCCCAGACCCCCTGATAGATCAGAATCGCCGCCAGGCCGGCCAGCGCCACCTCCAGCGTACGGCGATGAAACACCGCAACGCCCAGCAGGGTCATGCCAAATAGATAAAACTCCAGCGGCGCGCCCAGCAAATTCATATGCAGATTCTAGGCTCCGGGAGGCATCGGGACCAATGGAATCGGACCCGCCTCAGCCGATTCTGACCCCCATCCCGCCGTCTACCGGCAGGATCGCGCCGGTGATGAACTTCGCATCATCGGAGGCCAGGAACAGCGCCGCATGCGCCGTGTCCCAGGCAGTGCCCATCTTGCCGCCCAGCGGCACCCGGGCATCGCGCTCGGCGCGGACCTCGGCCTGACTGCGGCCGCTGGCCCCGGCGATCCCGGCCACCGCCATCGGCGTGTCGATCAAACCCGGCTGGACCGCATTGCAGCGGATCCTGTACCGGGCCTGGGAGATCGCCACATTGGCGGTCAGCCGGTTTACTCCGGCCTTGGAAATTTCATAGGCCAACTGGATGCCGCCCGCCCGCGCCGCCAGCGACGAGATGTTGACGATGGAGCCGGATTTCTGCTCGCGCATCACCGCCAGCGCCGCCTTGGTGACCAGCCACATGCCTTTCAGATTGACCGACAGGATGCGGTCGAATGCCGCTTCCTCGACCCGGTGCGCTGGCCCGTCGCCACCGCCGATGCCGACGTTGTTGACCAGGATGTCGATCCGCCCCAGCCGCGCCACGGCCTGTTCGACGATCCCGGCGACCTCCTTGGCCCGCGTCACATCGGCCTGCATCGCGCTGGCCTCGCCGCCGGCCTCTAGGATCATCGCGGCGGTCTCTTCCGCCCGCTCACCCATCCGGTCGACGCAGAGCACCCGGGCTCCCTCGGCGGCGAACAACAGCGCCATAGCGCGCCCGTTACCCAGCGTCTCCCCCGGCGACTGGCCCGCACCGACGATGACAGCCGTCTTGCCCTCCAGGCGACCCGCCACCTCAGAAGCCCTTGAGCTCGGGATCCAGCACCTGACCGGCGTCCAGCTGGACGCCGAAGGTGTTCAGCATCATCGACACCTGGGTGTACTGGCCAACGGTGAACACCACGTCCATGCACTGCTTCTCGGAATAGTGCTGCTTCAGCATGTTCCAGGTGCTGTCGCTGATGAACTGATCGGTGTGCAGCTCGTCCGCTGCCCGGATCAGCACGGCATCCGCCGGGCTCCAGCCCGCGTCAGCCCCGCGCTTGATGGCCTCGATCTCGGCCGCCGTCAGGCCCGACTGCAACCCGATCCGGGTGTGCTGAGTGAACTCGTAGCCCGACTTGCACATGTACCCCACGCGCAGGATCACGATCTCCCGCTGCCGCGCCGGCAGGTCGTTGCGCCGCGACAGCACATAGCCGCCCCAGGCATTGAACCGCGTCAGCGCCTTGGGCGCGCGCACCAGGGTGCGGAAGATATTCAGGATATCGGCTCCGAAGTCCTTCAGCGCCTCCTTCTGCTCCGGCCCCATCTCGGCGTCAGACAGCGGGGCGATGCGTGGCTGGCTCAATCTCATGTGCGTTTCCTCAAGCGTCTGGTTCTTTGCGGTCACCTTAGAGGGGCTGCAGGGCGACGCCATGCGATTTCAGCGTCACGTCTATTCAGACTTGCGGCGCGATGCGTGTTGGCGTCCGATGTCTCTCAAACGCTGGCCTGAGGAAACGCCATGACCACCTTTCGACTGAACGGGCGGAACGTCACCGTGGGCGGCCCCGATGATGCGCCCCTGCTGTGGGCTATCCGCGATGACGCGGGGCTGACCGGCACCAAGTTCGGCTGTGGCATCGGCCAGTGCGGGGCCTGTACCGTGCATGTGAACGGTGAGGCAGTGCGCTCCTGCCTGACGCCCGTGTCCTCCGTCGCCGGCAAGGCGGTGACCACTATCGAAGGTCTGGGCGGCGAACACGTGCTGCAGAAGGCCTGGATCGAGACCCAGGCCCCCCAGTGCGGTTATTGCCAGTCCGGCCAGATCATGCAGGCCGCGGCCCTGCTGAAGACCAAACCCAAACCCACCGACGCCGATATCGACGCCGCCATGGCCGGCAACCTCTGCCGCTGCATGGCCTATGTCCGGATCAAGAAAGCGATCAAGCTGGCCGCAGGAGTGAAGGCATGAGCGTCTCCTTCGACAACGGCCCGGTGGCCGACTTCACCCCGTCCCGACGCGGCTTCCTGATCACGGTAACGGCCGCCGGCGCCATGTTCAGCGCCACGGTGCCAGCTCAGGCCGCCGACAGCTTCGCCCCCACCATCTGGTTCGATATCGACCGGGCGGGGACGATCACCATCCACATCATCCGCGCCGAGATGGGCCAGCACGTGGGCACCGCCATTGCCCGGATAGTTGCCGACGAACTGGAAGCCGACTGGTCGAAGGTCAAGTTTGACCATGTGGACTCCGATCCCAAATGGGGCCTGATGGCCACGGGCGGCAGCTGGTCGATCTGGCAGAGCTATCCGCTCTACAGCCAGGCCGCCGCAGCGGGTCGCATCGCCTTGATCGAAGCCGGGGCCAGGCTGCTGGGCGTGCCGGTCGCCGCCTGCTCCGCCCGCAATAGCGCTGTGGTCGCCGGGAAGGCCTCGGTATCCTACGGCGACATCATCGCCAGGGGCGACCTCAGCCGAAGGTTCACCGAGGCCGAACTCGCCAAACTCCCGATCAAGACTCCCGCCCAGCGAAAGCTGATCGGCAAGCCGGCACCGGCGCGCGACATCCCTGACAAGACCAACGGCAAGGGCGTCTACGGCCTTGATGCCAAGGTTCCGGGCATGGTCTACGCCCGGCCGAAACTGCCGCCAACGCGCTATGGCTCCAGGGTGGTTTCGATCGACGAAAGTGGGGCAAAAGCGGTGCCGGGCTACATCCGCGCCATCGCGCTGGAGGACCCATCAGGAACAGTCCCGGGCTGGGTGATGGTCTATGCCGACAGCTTCGTCGCCGCCGACCGCGCCACCGAAGCGTTGAAGGTGGTCTGGACATCTCCGGACGCCATCAAGGTCTCGGAAGCCGATCTCCAGGCCCGCGCCCGCATGCTGGTTGCTGACAAGACCAAAGGCGGTCTGGTCGTCGAGGATCCGGGCGTCGACGCCGCCTTCAAAGTTGCAACGGCAACCCTGGAGCAGACCTACACCACGGCCACGGCCCTTCACTTCCAGTTGGAGCCGGTCAATGCGCTGGCCTTCGAGAAGGACGGCAAGTTCGAGGTCCACACCGGCAACCAGTGGCAGTCATTGGTACTGCCCTGGCTGGCCCAGGCGCTGGGCCGCAAGGAAGACACTATCGTCCTCAGAACCTATCTTCTGGGCGGCGGTTTCGGACGGCGGCTGAATGGGGACTATGCCGTCGGCGCGGCGCTCGCCTCCAAGGCCATCGGCGGCAAGCCGGTGAAGATGGTCATGACCCGGGCTGACGACAGCCGCTTCGACAGCCCACGCTCCGCTTCGGTCCAGACGGTGAAGATGGCCTTCGGCGAGGCCGGCCGCGTCACCGCCATGGAGCACGTCGCCTGCGCGGGATGGCCCACGGAAGCGATGGCACCGTTCTTCATGCCGAAAGGTGCCAATGGCGTCGCCTACGACCCCTTCGCCATCAGCGGCGCGAACCACTGGTACAATGTCGGGGCCCACCGCGTACGCGCCGTCGGCAACGACCTGGCCAACCAGACCTTTCGGCCTGGCTGGCTTCGGTCTGTGGGTCCTGGCTGGACCAACTGGGCGCTGGAAAGCTTTATGGACGAGGCGGCGGCGAAGGCCGGCGTTGATCCGCTGACCTTCCGCCTGAAGTTGCTGGACGCCGGCGGCAAGAATGCCGGCTCTGCCCCCAACGCAGTCGGCGGTGCCAAGCGACAGGCGGCGGTCCTGAACCGGCTCGCAGCCAAGGCCGGCTGGGGCAAGCCCTTGCCGAAGAATACCGGCCTTGGCCTCGCCACCAGCTTCGGCCAGGAACGCGACATGCCAACCTGGACCGCTTGCGCCGCGCGGGTGAACGTCAATCCAGCTACCGGCGCCGTGAAAGTCGAGAAACTGACCCTGGTCGCCGACGCCGGCACCATCGTTAGCCCCGACGGCGCCCTGGCCCAGATGGAAGGCGCTGCGCTCTGGGGGCTGAGTCTCGCCCTGTTCGAGGGGACGGCGTTCGAGAACGGTCAGGTCAAGGACACCAATCTCGACAGCTATATGCCGTTGCGTATGGGCGACGTGCCCGACCTGGACATCGAGTTCATCGCCAGCGGCGAGGCGCCTGTCGGCCTGGGCGAACCGGCGACCACGGTCGTCGGACCCGCTATCGGCAACGCCATCTTCCGGGCAGTAGGCGCAAGGGTCCGCGACCTGCCGATCCGCGCCGAGGCTGTGAAGGCGGCGATGAAGACCTGACGCACTTGCCTGTTACGTCGCCCGGAGAGCGGCATTCCAGGTCACCGAGGAGAACCCCCATGAGCAAATCCAAGACCGCCCCTGTCGTCCTGATCACGGGCACCTCAACCGGCGTCGGCCTGCATACAGCCATCGCCTTCGCCATGGCCGGTTACCAGACCATCGCCACCATGCGCGACACGTCGAAGAAGGATGAACTCCTTGCCCTCGCCAAAGCCAATGGCGTCAAGATCAAGGTCGAGCGCCTGGACGTTCAGAAGAAGAAATCCATAGAGAGCTGCGTCAAAAAGGTGCTGCGGAAGTACGGCGACATCGACGTGCTGGTGAACAATGCCGGCGCGGGATTCCTGGGGGGCCTTGAACAGACCTCCGACAAGGATCTGGAGCGGACTATGGGGATCAATTTCTTCGGCGTCTGGTACGTGACCAAGGCGGTCTTCCCGCACATGCGCGCCCGAGGGTCCGGTCGTATCATCACGGTCACCAGTGTCGGGGGCCTGATCGGCCAACCCTTCAACGACGCCTATTGCGCCGCCAAGTTCGCGGTCGAGGGCATGATGGAGGCCATGGCCCCCCTGGCCAAACAGTTGGGCGTGCAGGTCAGCCTGATCGAGCCCGGGCCCATCAACACCGAGTTCGTCAACAGCGCTCGCGCGTCCAGCGACCTCTCTGGCTTCACCGCGCCCTATGACGCCATTGTCGCCAAATACATGGGCGCCACCGGCAATGTCTTCGCCCAGTTTGGCCAGAGCGGCGCTGACATCGGTGCCGTGATCCTGAACGCAGCCACCACGCCAAACCCCGACTTCCGCTACATTACCTCAGACTTCGCGCGCCAGATCGTCGCCCCCAAGGTCGTCGACCCGAGCGGAAACAACGTCGTCGACGCCTTCGTGGCCCGGCTGGCGTAGGGCACCTTCGACGGAATGCGAAGCTGGCATCTTGCGTTGCTGCGCGGGGTCGCGTCTTCTCGATGGCAGGGAACACAACGTCCAGAAAAAGAGCCTTACATGGCCATCGCGGCAGACTCAGGATCGGCTCCAGCCGTCGCGGGCGACGCGGCACCGACCCCGACGTATTCCAAAGCCTATACGCGGTACGCCATGTGGCTGCTGTTGGGCGTGTATATCGTCAATTTCGTCGACCGTTCGATCATCAACATCCTGGCCGAGCCGATCAAGCAGGAGCTGAACCTGGCTGACTGGCAGCTTGGCTTGATGAGCGGGCTGGCGTTTGCGATCCTCTACACCTTCCTGGGCATCCCCGTAGCGCGCCTGGCCGAGCGCAGCCATCGTCCCCGGATCATTGCCGCCGCCGCGGTAACCTGGAGTGGGTTTACGGTTCTCTGTGCCTTCGCCGGTAACTTCTGGCAGTTGCTCCTGTTCCGGGTCGGCGTGGGCGTCGGCCAATCGGGATGCACGCCGCCCGCCCACTCGTTGATCGTGGACTACCACCCGATCGAGAAGCGCGCGTCAGCTATCGCGTTCTACTCGCTGGGCGGTGCCATCGGCACGCTGCTGGGGCTGGTGATGGGCGGACTGGTCTATGACGCCTTTGGCTGGCGCGTCAGTTTCATGGTGGCCGGATCACCCGGATTGCTGTTTGCCGTGCTGGCCTTCTTCACCCTGAAGGAACCCCGCCGCAGATTGGCCCAGCACGCGACAACCGTCGCCGCAGCATCCAGCACTTTCGGTCAGACCATGGCCTATCTGGCCAAGACCCCAACGTTCTGGTTCGTGGCTTTCGGTGCCACGATCTTCAATTTTGGAGGCGGCGTTGCCTTCACCGCATCGTTTTTCCTGCGTAACCACACCGCCGAAATGAACCTGCTGGCTCAGGGCCTCGGCCTCAAGGCGGTTGGGTTTCTTGGCCTGGCGATTGGTCTGACAAACGTCGGCGGCGCATTGGGTATCTGGCTTGGGGGCTGGATTACGGATCGCTTCGGAACCCGTGACCTTCGCAACTACATCGTGGCACCGGCCATCGCCGCCCTCCTGATCATTCCAGTCCGGCTGACCATCTACACGGTTGATTCCGCATTGGTGGCCTTGTCGTTTCTCGCGGTTTCAGCCTTTCTGGGCGGCTTCTGGTGGGGGCCGGTGTTCAGTGTCGGCCAGTCCGTTGTGCCGTCTCATATGCGGGCCACAAGCGCGGCGATTATACTCTTCACTATCAACCTGCTTGGCGCAGGCATGGGCCCGCTGGTCCTTGGCCTGCTTTCGGATTATTTCAATCACGGCCTGGGCATGGGTCCCGCCGAAGGCGTTCGCTGGGCGCTGATCGCCTCGGTCGTCACCGGTCTGGGCGCTTTCATCAGCTTCTGGATGGCCCGGCGGACGATCCGTCAGGATTTCCTGACCTGACCCACACTTTGATCAGCCGTGGCTGTGGCCGTGATGATCGTCGGGCCCCTGATCGCCCGCATGCACTTCGATGGTTACATGCGACAGACCCGACAGACCCGCCAGCCGCGCGCGGTAGACATCCACCGGCAACGGATGCGCCGCCGCGATCACCGCGATCACCGCATGGTGGCCCGGTCCAAGGCGCCAAAGATGCAGATCGACCACCGTCTCGCCCTGATCCGACAAACGCCGCCGAACCTCCGCCGTCAGGTCCCGCGATGGATTGATATCCAGCAGGGCCGATCCGGCACGCCTTAGCAGCGTCCAGGCAAAGTGCGCCACCAGACCCGCCGCCAGTAGACCCGCCAGCGGGTCCGCCATGCCCCAGCCCAGTTCGCGTCCCGCCATCAATGCTGCCAGCGCAAGCACCGACACCAGGGCATCGGCCGTCAGATGCAGGTGGGCGGCGGACAGGTTCAGGTCGCCTTGTGGATCGTTGCGCGCCGCCGCCACACCGGTCGGCCGCAACAGTGCGATGCAGATCAGATTGACTACCAGTCCACCCGCCGCGATCGGCAAGGCGTCGCTGAAATGCACCTCTGCTGGATGCATCAGTCGCGCCGCACTTTCGAACGCGATCATCGCCGCGGTCGCCATCAACACTAGGGCGTTGGTGAACCCGGCAAGATAGCCCAGCTTGCCGGTTCCGAAGCTGAACGCCGGATTGCCCGCGTGACGACGCGCCAACCCATAGGCCGCCGAGGCCACCAGCAATGACATTACATGAGCGCCCATGTGCAGGCCGCTGGCGGTAAGTGCGATTGAGCCGGTCGTCGCCCCGCCCACCACCAGCGCCACCAGCGTCGCCGAGCAGATCGCCGTGACGATCCAGGTCCTGCGCTCATTGCGCCGGTGATCCGCGCCCAGATAGGTGCGGTTTTCCCGGAAAGCGTCCAGCGGCGCAGATTCAAGGACGTCGGGACGGTCGGCGAAGTTCATTTGTTATTTTATAACACCCTTCCGACCAAACACCAGACCCATGAAGGGGCCTTCATAAGTCGCCTTGATGTCTCTACATGACCTCCCATGAGCGAGAACCTTTCCGACAAGATCCCAGTCACCGTCCTGACCGGCTACCTGGGGGCGGGCAAGACCACCCTCTTGAACCGTATTCTCTCGGAGAAGCACGGCAAGGTTTACGCTGTCATCGTCAATGAGTTCGGCGAGATCGGCATCGACAATGACCTGATCGTCGGAGCCGACGAAGAGGTCTTCGAGATGAACAACGGCTGCGTCTGCTGCACGGTGCGCGGCGACCTGATCCGGGTGCTCTCGGGCTTGATGAAGCGCAAGGGCCGGTTTGACGGCATTATCGTCGAGACCACGGGCCTGGCCGATCCCGCCCCGGTGGCCCAGACCTTCTTCGTGGACGACGATGTGCGCGCCCGCACCCAGCTGGACAGCGTCACCACCGTGGTCGACGCCAAACACCTGCCGCTCCGCCTCAAGGACAGCCGCGAGGCCGCCGAACAGATCGCCTTCGCCGACCAGATCATCCTCAACAAGACCGACCTGGTGACCGAGGCGGAACTGCTGGAAGTCGAAAAGGCTATCCGGACGCTCAATCCCCTGGCACCAATCCGCAGAGCCGAGCGCTCCAACGTGCCGCTGGATACGATCCTCGGCCAGCACGCCTTCGATCTGACCCGCATCACCGAGCTGCAGCCCCACTTCCTGAACCCGGCGCACGGTGAGGCCGGCCATGTCCACGACGAGGACTGCGGACACGATCACGACCATGATCATCATCATGTGCACGACGAGCACTGCGGCCACGACCATGACCACGATGATCACGTGCACATCCATGATCACGTCGCCGAGAGCGGGATTTCCTCAATCTCGCTGACCAGCCACACGCCCATCGACGGCAATCGCGTCACCGCCTGGCTCAACAACGTACTGCAGACACAGGGCGTCGACATCCTGCGCGCCAAGGGCATCATTGACGTCAAGGGCGAGGAGCGCCGCCTGGTCTTTCAGGCTGTCCACATGATCCTGGAAGGCGATTTCCAGGGCCCCTGGAAGGACACCGACAACCGCTATTCCCGCCTCGTGTTCATCGGTCGCAATCTGGACGAGGCGGGCCTGCTGGCCGGTTTCGAAAGCTGCATCGCCGCCTGACCTGCCCCCCTCTCCCGCGAGGACTTCAAGATGTCTGAAACGCCCCTTCACCCCGAAACCCTCGTCGTTCACGCCGGCTGGCGGGCCGATCCCTCCACCGGCTCGGTGGCGGTGCCGATCCACCAGACCACGTCCTACCAGTTCCGCGACGCCGGCCATGCCGCCGCGCTCTTCTCGCTGTCCGAGCTGGGCAACATCTACACCCGCATCATGAACCCCACGACCGACGTGCTCGAAAAGCGCATCGCGGCGCTGGAGGGCGGGGTCGGCGCGCTGGCGGTCGCCTCTGGTCAGGCGGCGTCGGCCTATGCGGTCCAGAACCTGGCGCGGGCGGGCGACAACATCGTCAGCTCCACGGCCCTCTACGGCGGCACCTGGAACCTGTTCGCCAACACGCTGAAGGATCAGGGGATCGAGGTCCGGTTCGTAGATGCCGCCGACCCTGAGGCGTTCCGCCGCGCCACCGACGACCGCACCCGCGCCTACTACGCCGAGACCCTGCCGAACCCGAAGCTTGAGGTCTTTCCCATCGCCGAGGTCGCCGCCATCGGACGTGAATTCGGCATTCCGCTGATCATGGACAACACCGCCGCACCGCTGGTCTGCCGGCCGCTGGATCATGGCGCGGCCATCGTCGTCTATTCCGCCACCAAATACCTGGGCGGTCACGGCACCTCCATCGGCGGCCTGATCGTCGACGGCGGCAATTTCGACTGGGAGGCGAACCCCGAGCGGCAGCCCCAGCTCAACACCCCTGACGCGTCCTATCACGGCGCCGTCTGGACCCAGGCGGTCAAGCCGCTGGGGCCCATTGCCTACATCCTGCGCGCCCGGGTGATCCTGCTGCGCGATCTGGGCGCCGCCATCTCGCCCTTCAACGCCTTCCAGATCATCCAGGGCATCGAGACCCTGGCGCTGCGGATGGAGCGCCATTGCGCGAACGCCTCAAAGGTCGCGGCCTGGCTTGCCGCGCGAGCGGGCGTCACCCGCGTGATCCACCCCAGCCTGCAGACCGGCGAGGCCCGTGCCCGCGCCGACCGCAACCTCAAGGGCGGCTACGGCGGCCTCGTGGGCTTCGAAATGGCCGGCGGCGTCGAGGCCGGTGCCGCCTTCATCAACGCCCTGAAGCTGCTCTATCACGTGGCCAACATTGGTGACGCGCGCAGCCTGGCGATCCACCCGGCCTCCACCACCCACTCTCAGCTGACCCCGGACGAACAGGCCGCCACCGGCGTTACCCCCGGCTACGTCCGCCTTTCCATCGGCATCGAGCACGTGGACGACATCATCGCCGACCTCGATCAGGCCCTGAAGGTCGCGGGGATCTAGAACCCCAGCGGCCGGTAGGGCCCGATGATCACCTGCTCGAACACGCCGATTCCCACCTGATCGTCGCGGCCAGGCTGTGACAGGGTGGTGCGGCTGATGGCCTGGATGTGCAGGTTCAGCGGGTCGTTGGGATCGAAGTTGACGCTGTCGAGGTCCTCGCGCTCCACCACCAGTTCGCCCTTGAGCGACCCGTGGCGCCAGGCGCCGCCATAGCCGACTCCGCGCATCAGGAAGGTCGACATCGGCTCGATCTTCACCGTCGCCGCGCCCTGCTCCAGGGGAATGGTCAGGAGCCCCGACTTCGCATGCCGCGTGCCCGTAAGGATCTCCGTCTCCATCACCGGAACATCGGAGTGATATCCGCCCTCCGGCCCTGCGCCGTCCGGCAGGATCACGGCGCGGGTGTTCCAGGGCTTGCCATCCGGGTCGGCGTTGATGTGGAAATAGACGCTCGTATCGGTGAAATTCAGCGGTGCCCACTGCCAGAAGAAGCCGGCGATTCCGCCGCCGGGGGTGGCCTGCGTGTCCGGCGCACCGACCGGGCGGATGCCCCAGGAGCGGTCGCGGGTACCGACCCAGCCCGACACCTCGATCCGCTCGCCGTCCACCTCCAGCCAGCCCGACGCGCGCACATTCTGCGTCAGGCGGGTGTAGTCCATGAACAGGCGCGGGCCGTTGCGTTTGACGAAGCGCGGCTCCTCGATGGGAAAGGCGCGGCCCTCGAAGGTGATCTCGCCGGCGATGCCTTCGGTCTTCTGGACGGTCACCTTCAGCCTCTGTAGCGGCTCCAGGATTTCGATGGCGATCGGCCCCACCTTCAGGTCCATCCGCTCCATGCCCAGAACCCGCGAGGCGTGCAGGCAGCGCTCCTTGCCGTCCTTGACGATGGCGATGTGGGCATCGGCCACGTTGAGCGCCGGATAGACCCCGAATGCCACCGCCGCGAAGGCCGATCCGTCCGGCGCATAGGCGTTGAAGAAATAGCGATCATAGAAGTTCCGGTCCGAGCCTGAATAGGCGATCGGTTCGGGCGTCTGGTGGATCGGATAGTCATCACCCTTGGTCAGCATCGCGTGGCGTCTCCGGTTGACGCGCGGTCACACTTGCGGGCCGTCGCGTTGGGGGTATCAACTCCACCTACGATAAGAACAATCAGATGTCGTCGTCTCGCGTGACCTTACGTCAGGCCGACGACCCGGAGGCCTAATGTCCGCCACCACCGCCGCCGACCACATGATCCCCCAGTCCTATGCCGATCATCTGGCGATGCCGGCCGCCTATGCCGACAGCCGCATCCACGACACCTACCGCTGGCTTCGCGCCAACGAGCCCATGGGCATGGCGAAGATCGACGGCATTGATCCCTTCTGGGTGGCCACCAAACACGCCGACATCCTCGAGGTCAGCCGCCAGAACGACCTGTTCCACAACGGCGACCGCGCGGCGACGCTCACCAGCCAGGCGGCCGATAAGCGCGTGCGCGAGATGATGGGCGGTAGCCCCCATCTGCTGCGCACCCTGGTCCAGATGGACGCCCCGGATCACCCCAAGTACCGCGCGCTGACCCAGGGCTGGTTCATGCCGCAGAACCTCAAGAAGCTGGAAGATCGCATCCGCGTCATCGCCCGCGCCTCGGTCGACAAGATGGCGGCCAGGGGCGGCGAGTGCGATTTCGTCAATGAGGTGGCCCTGCATTTCCCGCTGCACGTGATCATGACCATCCTGGGGGTGCCCGAGAGCGACGAGCCGCGGATGCTGAAGCTGACCCAGGAGCTGTTCGGCGCCACCGATCCGGAGCTGGGCCGCAAGCCGAACGAGGCGTCCGCCTCCGCGACCGGCGAAGCGCCTTTCGACATGGGCGTCATCATCGATTTCAACAAATATTTCAGCGCCCTGTCAGCCGCCCGCCGCGCCAATCCCACCGATGATCTGGCTTCCCTGATCGCCAACAGCCAGATCAACGGGGCGCCCATCTCCGACTTTGAGGCCATGGGCTACTACATCATCGTCGCCACCGCCGGCCACGATACCACCTCGTCCTCGACGGCGGGCGCCATGTGGGCCCTGGTGGACAATCCGGAACAGCTGCGCAAGGTGAAGGCCGATCTGTCGCTGATCCCCGGCCTGGTGGATGAATCCATCCGCTGGACCACCCCGGTGAAGACCTTCATGCGCACGCTCACCGCCGACGCCGAGTTCGCTGGCCGGCAGATGAAGCAGAACGACTGGCTGATGCTCTGCTACGCCTCGGGCAACCGCGACGAAGAGGTCTTCGAGGCGCCCGACGAATTCCGGGTCGACCGCTCGCCCAACAAGCACCTGGCCTTCGGCTACGGCGCCCACCTCTGCCTCGGCCAGCACTTGGCCAAGATGGAGATGCGCATCCTCTGGGAGGAACTGCTGCCCCGGCTTGCGTCTGTCGAAATGGCCGGCGCGCCCGCCATGAGCGAAAGCTTCTTCGTCAACGGACCCAAGCGCCTGCCCATCCGCTTCAGGATGAGCTGAGCCGCATTTGGCCCACCCGCTGGAACCCCGGCTGGCGACCTATATCGCCGGACGCCTGCCTGAGGCCTCCGGCGTCACGGTCTCGAATCTGGAGCGAATCTCTGGCGGTGCCTCGCGTGAAACGTATCGGTTCTTATTGTCCCGGATCGAGGGCGGCCAAACTAGGACGCGCAAGCTCATCTTGCGACGTGATCCGCCCGCCAGCCTGATCGATACCGAGCGCAGGGTCGAGTTCGAGGCCTACCGCGCGTTCCACGGCTCCGCAGTGCCCGTGCCGGAGATGCTCTGGCTGGAAGAGGGCTCCGACGCCCTCGGCCACCCGTTTTTCATCGCCGAGGAGATCACGGGCTTCCAGGCCGGCCCCGCGGCCTTGTTCGCCGGCGCGACCGAGGCGGTCCTCGCTCGGGTGGCCGAGCGAAAGTGGTCGATCCTCGGCGACATCGCCACGGCCGATCCTGCGCCGCTGGCCGCCACCCTGCCCACGCCCGCGCTGGACGAATGCTGGCGGCGCGAGCTCGACCACTGGGCCGGCCTCATCGACCGCGACGCCGACCAGCCGCTGCCGATCACTGAGGCCGCCATCCGTTGGTTGCGTGCCAACCCGCCGCCGCCGGCCCAGCGGCTCTCCATCGTCCACGGTGACTACCGGACCGGCAACTTCCTGTTCGACGCCGACGGAGACATCCATGGCGTGCTGGACTGGGAGATGGCCCATCTGGGCGACCCGCTGGAAGATCTGGGCTGGAGCCTGCAGCCGGTCTGGACCTTCGGTCGCCAGGGCCTTGCCGGCGGCCTCTGCCCCTCTGCCCGGGCCGTCGCCATATGGGAACGCGCCTCGGGCCTCCATGCCGACCCGGCGGCCCTCCTCTGGTGGACCCTGTTCAACTGCGTCAAGGGCCAGGGCATCTGGGTGGGCTCAGCGGCGGCCTTCACCTCCGGCGGCAACCGCGCGCCGATCATGATCTATCCGGCCTGGTGGCTGATCAACGCCCAGGAGCGCGCCATGCTGCAGGTGATGGGACGCCTATGACCCCGCCCGTACCCGCCGTCCTGGCCGAACTGGCCGCGCTTGCGATCCGCAGTGCTGCCCCCGGCATTCCTGATGGCGAACGCGCCAATGCGCTGGGCCTTACCGCCAGCCTGCTGGCCATCGCCGCCGAGACCTGGGACGCCGCCGCTCACCACCTGGTCGAGGAAAACCAGGCGATCCGCGCCCTCACCGGCGAGGTCGGCCGTGACGAAAACTTGCGGCTGACCGCCCTGCAAGCCGAAAACAACCGCCTCCGCGAAGCTCTGATCACGCTCCAGACCCGCGCTGAGTCCGACGGTGACGAAGCCCTCCAGACTCGCATCTGGGCCGAACTGATCATTTCCACCGACCGCCGTCGTCTCTCGACCGCGCCGGTCTGAGCAGCCGCAACTGCCCGGCATGCCGGCCTCATCCCGCGGTGGATCCAATCCGCAGATCATCCTGCCGGTCTCCCGCCTGGACCGCGATGGCGATCTTCTCTGCCAACGCATACATCGGGGTGAGATATCTGGATACGGCCTGCGCGGTTGTCATGACGGACGGAAACCAGCGGATCAGCAGTACGCCCAGCACGTGGTCCGTCGTCGTCGGCGCGAGGATCGGAATAGCAAACCGCCGATAGACGTTACCCGGAACCAGTCGAACGGCCGCAAAGCCGTTTCGTCGCGTTTGTTCTATCTTGGCGTTGACGCGGGCTGGATTGGCCGCAGCGACCGCCCTGCCCGTACCGGAGGACCTGGTCATCCTGCGGATCGCTTCGCGCTCGTCTGCGGAGCAATAGGACACATAGGCCCACCCCATGGCGCTCAACAGAATACCGTAGCGCTGGTTCAGCCCGTCCCGACCGAAACCATGGGGGCTGATGCCCTGGGTGGTGGCGCGGATACGCATAGCGTCACCCTCACGGGTTGCCAGTCCGATCGGCCACTGATGCTCATGGGTGAAGGCTTCCAAGAAGGGTAGCGCCAGCTCTACCAGGCGGTCACTTTGCCGAATGGCCGCAGACAGGTGCAGGACCTTGCTGGTGAGCGCATAACCTTCGGCATGCGAGACACGACGGACGTAGCCTTCCGCAACGAGGGTTCCCAGTAGACGTGACAATGTCGCCTTTGGCAGGCCAGTCGAGCCATGCAGCTTGGCGAGGCTGACGACGGGCTGACGGCTCAGGCGTTCGAGGACGCGAAGCGCCCGCTGAACCGACTGTACCGTATCGTCCCGATCCATCTGGATGGTCTCCCGCCGGACATACCCCGGGCCGTCCGGAATTCGGTCACTCTACAGCGTTCCGCATGGCGGAATAGCTACAATTGCCCGCTTCCCAACAGCGGGCTTCGGAGGGATCAATTTCCCCGTCTACCATGGACCGTAGTGGCGTCAGACCGCGCGGCAGGAACAACAAGGGGGAACGCCATGTCTTGGGGCAAGAGGGCAACGCTGCTGGGTGGCGCTTCGGTGCTGGCGGCTGGTGTTCTAGGCGCGGGCGCTGCTCAGGCACAGGCGGCGTCGAACAGGACCAGCGCGGCAGATGACGAGGTGACCGTTGGCGAGGTGCTGGTCACTGCCCGCAAGCGCGAGGAGCGTCTGCGCGACGTGCCCGTGGCCGCCACGGTGCTGGATGTCGAAAGCCTTCAGGCGCGCGGCGGTGTCAGCGATGTCCAGACCCTTCTCTCGACTGTGCCTGGCCTGCGCTACTTCAACACCAGCACCCCGGCCAACTCCGAAATCTCGCTTCGCGGCGCGGGCACCAGCCGCGGTACGTCCGCCGAGGCGGCGGTCGGGCTCTATCGCAACGGTGCCTACATCGGCGGCGGCGGCAATCTTGGCGGTCGCAACTTTTCCACCGCGGACCTGTTCGATATCGGCCGGGTTGAGGTGCTGCGCGGCACACAGGGCGCGCTCTACGGCCGTAACGCAGTCGGCGGCTCGATCAATGTGATTTCCGCAATCCCCACCCAGAAGTTCTCCGGCTTCGCCGACGCCCGACACGGCTTCGAGAACCAGCGCTCCCAGCTTCAGCTCGTGGTCAATGTGCCGCTGTCCGACAGCGTGGCCATCCGGCTGGGTGCCAATGGCGTCAGCCAGTCCAAGGGCTTCTTCTACGCGCCGTTCGTCGACCAGTATCACGACGACGAGGACAGTTCGCTGCTGCGCGCCCAGATCCGATATGACAAGGACGGGCTGGTGATGAACCTTCTGGCGGAGAACCAGATCGCGAGCACGCCGGGCCTGTTCTACACCTATGCCATCCAGCCCAATGTGGCGGCCGGGTACCCGTTGGGCCTGTTCGGCAAGAAGTACGAATCCGACTGGAACACACCGCCCGGCGCCAAGCAGAATGTCGCAACCGTCAATTTGTCGCTTGGCTATGACATGGGTTGGGCCTCGATCGAGTCCACATCCATGTACCGACGGCGCGAATCGCAGTCCAGTTTCGACGGGGATGCCACAAATCCCGTGGCGCTGGCCGTACAGCGGGCGCGCGGCAACCAGTTGCTGCTGACCGACACCAATGCCGGCACGGTGAACAATAATCTTGCGGAATCACTCTACCACGACATGCACCTGACCGGAGCCGAGGCGGATGGCTTCACCTGGTTGGCGGGTTTCGAACTTCTGCAGATCAAGCAGAACCAGACCAGCACGACCAACCGTACCCCCACAGCCGCCAACCGCTCCATCGGCAACTTCACGCCCACCTTCGCTACCATCCGCTCGGCGGGGATCTATGGATCGGTAGGCTACAAGCTCAGCGAAAAGCTCGATCTGGAGGCCGAGGGCCGCTATTCCAAGGACAAGCGCGAGGTCAACACCAACCGCTTTGATCGCTCGACCAACCTGCCGATCACCACCGGCGCGCGACTGATCACCCAGGCGGAATCCTCACCCGATGCGGCAATTTACAACCTGACCGCAGGTTATAAACCCACCTCGCTCTGGCTGGTCTATGGCAAGGTCGGCACCGGGGTCCGGTCGGGCGGCTTCAATACCGCCGCCGGCGACCCCAGGCAGCCGGTCGCAATTCCCCCCGACTTCGGCGACGAAAAATCCACGACCTTCGAGATCGGCACCAAGGGCAATATCACCCCCAATATCTATGTCACGGCCGCCGCGTACCGGACCACGATCAAGGATTTCCTGGTCCAGCAGGACAACGGTTGCCTGGCAACCAATCCTCTGTGTCCGGTCGCCTCGACCAGCTTTCTGATCAATGGCGGCAAGGCCGAGATCTATGGCGTCGAGGCCGATGTCGCAATGCGCTTTCAATTGTTCGGCGGACCGCTGCGGATCAATGCCAACGGCGCGCGCCAAAAAGGGGAGGTGATCGCCGGCCGCTTCAAGGGGGCCACCACGCCCCAGACGCCGGTCTGGAATGGCTCGCTCAACATCGACTACCGGCACGACCTGGCCGGGGGCTTCCGGGGCTTTGGCAACGTCACCTACTCGTTCCAGAAAGGTGGCATCCAGGAGATTGAGCAGTTCCCCAAGCTCCACGACAGCTACACCATGGACGCCCGTATCGGCATCGAGAACGGCACCCTCGAGCTGGCCCTCTATGCGACCAACATCACCGACTACGACTACATCCTGTTTGAATCCGAGACCGTGCGCCGCTGGAACCAGCCGCGATTGTTCGGGGCGCAGGCGCGCTACAAGTGGTGAGGCGACGCCCCGTCAGACGCCCCAAAGAGGTTTGACCAGATGACACAGTGGCGGATCATTGCCGCGCTCGCGGCCTGCGCGATGGCAGACGCCTCTGCGGCGCTCGCCAGGCCCGCGAGTGCCGATCCGAAACCGAACATCATCATCCTGCTCGCCGACGACCTCGGCTACGGCGGCCTGCGCGTGCAGGGCGATGCTCAGGCGGTGACGCCGCACATCGACGCCCTGGCTGCCCACGGCGTGCGGATGACGAATTTCTATGCCAATCACCCGGTCTGTTCGCCGACCCGGGCGGCCCTGATGACAGGCAAGTACCAGCACCGCATGGGGTTCGAGAACAATTCCGGCTCGCCGCGAAACACCTCGCCGAAGTTCGGCCTGCCCGACGCCGACCTGACCATCGCCCAACGTCTGAAGGCCGTCGGCTACGCGACCGGAATGTTCGGCAAGTGGCATATCGGCTTCCAACCGGACCGGGTTCCCACCGCCAAGGGGTTCGACGAATTCTATGGTTTCCTGTCCGGTGCCCACGCCTATACGCCGACGTCCTCGCGCGCCGGGGACAACTCGGTCGGCCAGGGCGAGGCGACGGTGGGCGGCGGCCGGACGGTCCTGCGCGGAACCACACCCGAGCCGATGGCCGCGCACATGACCGAAGCGCTGGCCACAGAAGCCATCGACTTCATCGACAGGAACAAGCAGCGCCCGTTCTTCGTCTATCTGCCGTTCAACGCGGTCCATGATCCGATGGACACCACCAAGACCTACTATGACCGGTTTCCTCATATCAAGGACGAGACCCGCCGCATCCACCTAGCCCAGCTGGCCGCGCTGGACGATTCCGTCGGCCGCGTCGTCGCCGCCGTCGAACGTAACGGTCTGGCGAAGAACACCCTGATCATCTTCTCCAGCGATAACGGCGGCCCGACACAGCAGACCACCTCCTCGAACGCCCCGCTGAACGGCGTGAAGACCCTGGTGCTGGAAGGCGGCATCCGGGTGCCGACTATCGTCCGCTGGGACGGAAAACTGCCCGCGGGCAAGGTCGTCGATACGACGGCCATCAGCTTCGACCTGACGGCCACGGCCTTGCAGGCCGGCGGCGCGCTTCCGAAGACCGGCCTCGACGGTGTCGATCTCGCGCCCTTCCTGACCGGCAAGAAAACCGGCGACGCGCACCAGGCGCTGTTCTGGAGGGCCGGGTCACAAGGAGCCGTCCGGGCCGGCGACTGGAAGCTGGTCCGGACCGGCAACAAGCTGCGCCTGTTCAACCTTAAAACCGACATCGGCGAGCGCAACGACCTCGCCGCCACCCACCCGGAAAAGGCCAATGCCCTCAATGTCCAATGGCTGGCGTGGAGCGCCCGGATGCTGCCGCCGGCCTGGGTTCGCAACGAGCGCTCGGGCGGCGACCCGCCGAGCGAAGGCCGCGTCGAGGCCGCCATTGACCGCTTCGTACGTGGAGAAAAGCCAGATCGCATGGCTCCAGAATAATTCGTCCTACGCCGCCTCCACCAGCCCCCGCGCCCGCGCCTCAGCCGCCGAGAAATACACAAACCCCTCGCCCCAGTCGTGGGCCAGCACCCCTGCCGGGGCCACAGCCCCCACACCGCACAGGAACTCCAGTTCCTTACCGGTCAGTACGCCCCACTCGGCAAACGCCTCCGCCGGCGTCGGATCTGGGCGCGGGGTCGCGGTCACCCCAGGCTCGGCCGCCTCCAGCCCGGCTTCGTATTCCTCATACAGCACCCATCCCGCCACCGTGTGCTCGCCGCCCGAGCCCCGGAAGATCAGCGTCGGCAGGGCGTAGCGGTCGTGGCCTTCCGAGTGTTTCAGTTCGCCGTTCATCGGGCTGTCGTGTTTCAGGTTGCGCACCCAGTCGTTGGGCTCGCGGGTTTCCTGCCAATCGGCGTGGTAGGCAGCCGCGACTTCGGGCAGGTCGATGTCGGCCAGCCAGCGGGCGACGTCTAGGCCCGGCATGCCGACGCAGGCGGCCACGAACTCGTCCCTGGTCTGAGGGCCGATCCCGAACACGAAGATCTGCTCGCGGAACCGCCGCAGTACCGCGCCGCCCACCGTCTGGCCCTGGCGCTCGGCGGCCTTGACCGCCTGGCCCAGCGGGTCAGTGGACTTGAGCATTACGTGCATGGGGTTGGGAAACGGCATGCCGGTCAGCTGCCAGACCCGCTTCCAGTAAGCCCGCATGGGCTCGGCGGCGCGCACCCGGTCCCAGTCGGTCTTGCCCCTGGAGCTATCGCCGATCAGCCCGCCCTGCACCTTGCGCCAGCCCAGATGCTGGCCAAATCGCCACTGCAAGCGACGAAGTTGTGGCTCCGCGCCCCAGGCCGTCGAACAGACGGCGTCGGTGAATTCGACAACTTCGACCCGGGCCATCGGCGATCTCCCTGCTGATTTTCACGCAACGTCGATCCGATCCCGGTCGATGTCGAGATGAATCGTCCGGCGGGCTCGACGTCAGAACCCCAGCATCTTCACCGTCTGCTTGTCGATCGCGCCCTTGAAGTACTTGTTCAGCGCGGTCTCGAACACTGCGTTATCGCCGGTGGCGTAGCCGAACAGGGTGAGACAGGCCCGGAACTTGCGGTCATCCGGCCGGCCGAAGATCTGGAATGCCGTGCGATCTTCGAGAGCGTTTAGCGTCGCTACGCACTCCCGCAAGCGCGGCCCCAGCACCGGGTGCGCCAGATAGGCCTTGGCCTCCATCAGCGAGATCACCGCATACGCCCGCGACATCTCGCTGGAGCCCAGGCCCCGGAGCTGCGGCAGGATGAACCACATCCAGGGGGTCGTCTTCTCGCCGTCGCGAAGTTCCGCCAGCGCCCGCTCATAGGTGCTCATGTCGCCCGAGGCGGTATCCTGGGCCCGGACGAACCGGGCGAGCTCGTAGGCAGCGCTCATGCGGCGTTCTCTGCACCCGGACGCTGCGCCCGTCGAGGGGGTCTCGACAGCTGGGCCCGCGCGTCCTAACGCGATCCCGTGCTGACGACGAGGCGTGGAGGCGATGGCCGCGATGGAAACCCCGAAGGCCACAGCCCCGGTTGGCCCGGACGATCCGGCCTTCCAGGCGACCTTCCACGACATGATCGAGCACGACCGCGCCCGGGCGCTGACCGCGCTTGGCGCGCTGACCCGGGCACAGCCGACCTCCGTGCCGGCCTGGGCAATGCTCATGACCGCGCATCATCGATGCCTGGACTTTGCCGCATGTGCCGAGGCGGCCTTGCGGCTGCTCGACCTCGATCCCCGCCATGATGAGGGTCTGCACCAACTGGCGTTCAGCCTGATGGCCCGTGGAGACTACGAAGGTGCGCTGGCGGCGTATCGGCGCGCCTGGTCGGTGACCCGATCCGGCTTCTCCGCAGCAATGGCGGGCTTGCTCCTGCACAGGCTGGGCCGGCTGGCGGATGCGGCGAAGGTCTACGACCAGATCCTGGCGACCACGGCACCGGGCAGCCTTGACGTCCTGCCGGCCCTGCGCGGCATGACGAGCCTGCTGCGCGACATGGGGCAGCCGCTGGCTGCCGACCGCTATGCCCATATGCTCAACGTCTGCTACCGGCTGAACCCGGTGCTGGTGGCCTCGGGGCTGGTGGACCGCGACCAGACCACGACGTTTCACGAGTGGTTCGGCCTGGTAGACAAAACTGCTCTGGGCAGCTTTCTGCGCCGGGGGCTGGCCGCAGAGCCCGGCGTCGCCCGGGTGCCGGAGACCTTCAACCTGCCGGACGAGCGTGTGGATCTGCTGGCGTTTGCCCGGACGGCTCCGGCGGGGACACTCTACATCGTCAAGCCCGCGCGCGGGTCGGGCGGGCAAGGCATCTCCGTGACCGACGACGTCCTGGCAGCGGCAGACCAGGTCGATGTGGTGGTCCAGCGCTACATCGACCGGCCGTACCTGATCGACGGTCGCAAAGGTCATTTGCGGATCTATGCCCTGATCGCGGGGGTCCAGCCGCTGCGGGCCTATGTCTATCAGGAGGGTATCGTCCGCATCGCGCCGGAACCCTATGACCCCCGGCCTGAACGCCTGTCAGAGGTGGCGATGCACGTCACCAACACCGCCCTGCATCTGGACCATCCCGGCCTGAAGATCAGTGACGATGATACCCGCGACGACGACGGTTCGATCTGGAGCCTCTCGGCGGTGCTGCGCCGGATGGAGCGGGAAGGGTTTTCGCGCGAAGCCGTGTTCGGTCAAATCTGTGATCTGGTCAGCTGGTTCCTGCGCCACGTCGAGCGCGAAGGCCTGTTCGCCCGTCAGGCGGCGCTGGGCCCGGCTCGGGCCTTCGGACCCAAACTGATCGGTTTCGATATCCTGCTGGATGCCGACGGCCACCCCTGGCTGATCGAGATGCAGTCCAACCCTGCCGCCCGGGGGTCCGCTCTGGTCAACCGGATCAACGGCGAACTGTTCACCACAATGCATCGCATGCAGGTCGGGGTGTTCGCCGAAGACGGCATACTGAGCACCGACCTGGAGGCCTTGCGCCGAGACCCCAAGGCGATCAGCGCCGCCGAGCGCGCCCTGGAAATACGCCACAAAGGTCGCTTCCGACCACTTTGACGGTCGGTGCCTGTCGACAAGCGGCGCGGTCTCGGCTTTGTTGCGCTCCAAACCGATTGTTCGAAGTGATGGAACGCCAGATGCCGCCACGCATGTTGCCTGAACCCACGCCGGAGACCCGGCACTTCTGGGAGGGTGCCCTCAAGGGTGAATTGCTCCTTCAACGCGACCAGGCGACCGGCGAGGTCTATTTCCCGCCGCGTCCGTTCTGCCCCGGCACCGGCTCCCGCGACGTCGAGGTGTTCAAGGCCTCCGGCAAGGCGGTGCTGTGGTCCTATGTGATCAACCACCGGCCGCGCCCCGACATGGGCACCGAGCCCTATGCCATCGCTGTGGTGAAGCTGGCAGAAGGTCCGCAGATGATGACCAACATAGTCGGCTGCCCGCAAACACCGGAAGCCCTTCAACTGGACATGGCCCTGGAGGTCACCTTTGAAAAGATGAGCGACACCATCGCCCTGCCGTTCTTCAAGCCGGCGGGAGCCTGACCCCTATGAAGCAAAAATCCGTTGCGGTTGTCGGGGCCGCTGAGACCACCCAGATGGGTCGCATCCCGGACGTGTCCGTGATCGGCCTGCACGCCGACGCCGCTCTCAATGCTCTTGCCGACTGCGGCCTGAAGCCCTCAGACATCGACGGCGTGGCCTGCGCCGGGATCAGTCCCACTGATCTGGCCCACTATCTGGGTATCACCCCGACCTACGCCGACGGCACCAGCGTCGGTGGCTGTTCCTTCATGCTCCACGTCCGTCACGCGGCGGCGGCGATCAACGCCGGGCTCTGCACCACGGTGCTGATCACCCATGGCGAATCGGGCAAGTCGCGGGTCGGTGCCGGTGGCTTTGGCCGGGCACCTTCCAGCCTGATGGGCCAGTTCGAGATGCCCTTCGGCGTGACCAGCCCGCCGACCATGTTTACCATCCCCGTGCTCCGCTACCTGAAAACCTACGGCCTGACGGAAGAGGACCTGGCCTGGGTGTCGGTGATCCAGCGCGAGTGGGCGGGCAAGAATCCCCGCGCCTCGTTCAGGGACCCGATCACCGTCGACGATGTGCTGAACTCGCCGATGATCGCCTGGCCATTCCGCCTCTTGATGTGCTGCCTGGTCACCGACGGTGGCGGTGCGCTGATCCTGACCTCGGCCGAGCGCGCCAGGGACTTCAAGGCGAAGCCTGTCTATGTGCTGGGCACGGGTGAGAGCGTCGAGACCCCGCTGGTCAGCCAGATGGAGGACTTCACCTCCTCCAAGGCGTTCCGGGTTTCGGGCAAGAAGGCGTTTGACGAGGCGGGCCTGAAGCACGCCGATGTCGACCACCTGATGATCTACGACGCGTTCGCCCACCTGCCGCTATACGGCCTGGAAGATCTGGGCTTCTGCAAGCCCGGCGAGGCGGCTGCGTTCATCCGTGAGCGCAACACCGCGATTGGCGGCAAACTTCCGCTGAACACCAACGGCGGCGGACTCTCGTACATGCACTCCGGCATGTACGGCATGTACGCCCTGCAGGAGAGCGTGCGGCAATTGCGCGGCACGGCGGCTGCCCAGGTTCCGGGCGCGAAGAACAGCGTCTGTCACGGTGTGGGTGGCATGTTCGGGGCCTCGGGAACCATCATCTTCTCGAACGAGGCACCGTGACCGTGTCTTTGCTGCATCGCAGCACAACTGACACACGGTCGTCGCCAATCTGATAGGCGACATCGTTATGGGCGGCTCCAGTAACTGACTGGAGTCGCCCAAAATGAAATCCGCCCTGTTCGCCGCCGCCGCGTTCTACGCCCTGTCATTGGCCCTCCCGGCCTATGCCGCCGAGGACGCCGGTGCCACTGAGGTTGACGAACTGGTGGTCACTGGCCGCGTTGGCGGCGAGGCCCAGCGCAAGGTCGAGGCGTCCTACGCCATCACGACTGTGCCGGAGGAGCGGCTGCGCATGCAGTCGCCGCCGAGTGTGGCGGAAGTGCTGAAGAACGTTCCCGGTTTCTGGGTCGAGGCCTCAGGCGGGGTTGGCGGCGCCAATATCCGCGCCCGTGGCATCCCCATCGAAGGATTCGCCGCCATCGGGATGCAGGAAGACGGCTTGCCCGTCCAGCACGACGGCGGACTGGGCTTTCTGAACACCGACTTTTCGTTCCGGCTGGACGATACGGTGCGCCGCGTCGAAGTGGTTCGCGGCGGTCCGTCCTCGATCTTCGGCTCCTATTCGCCCGGCGGCATGGTCAACTTCATCACCCGCAAGGGCTCTGACCAGTTCGAAGGCCTGGCAAAGGCCGAAATCGGCGACTGGGGCTATTATCGGGGCGACGCCTGGGTTGGCGGACCGGTCGCCGGGTTCCGGGTCGGTCTGGGCGGCTTCTACCGCGCCGACCAGGGTGTTCGCGATCCGGGGTTTGAGAATGCCAACAAGGGCGGTCAGGTCCGCTTCTCGGTCGGTCGGGACTTCGAGGGCGGTTCGTTCGACCTCAACGTCAAGCACATAGACGACAACACCATCTTCTACCTGCCCGTGCCGCTGACCTTCGACAGCGACGGTGACACCGCAGGGATCCCCGGCTTCGACCCAAACTACGGCACCCTGGCCGGGCCTGAAACCGGTCGTCTGACGTTCCGCACCAACCGGGGTCCCTACAGCTTCGACCAGACCCGCGGCGCCGACCTCAAGCTCACCCAGTATACCGCCCAAGGCACGCTGGAGTTTGCCGGCTGGCAGATCAAGGAAGGCTTCCGCTACCGGACCAGCGACCTGAGCCGCGCCGGCTTCTTCCCTAACACGCCGGTCGCCGCCTCGGCGCGAATCGCCCAGGACGTAGCGCGCGGGGCCTCGCTTGGCGTGACATCGGGGCGCCTGACTTACGTCAACGGCGGGGCGGCTTTCGACGTGGCCAACCAAAACGGCACGGGTCTGGTGATGGATGCGTTCCTGCGCGAGCAGGACATCACCCTTGACGAGGTCATCAACGATCTTCGGTTCCAACGGAGCTTCGAAGTGGGCGGCCAGTCCCACGACGTGGCTTTGGGCGTCTATTACGCCGGTGCAGAAGAGACCTTCCTGCAGCAGGGTGCCGCCGTGCTGGTCGACGTGCGGGAGAACGCGCGCCTGCTAAACCTGCAGGGCCTCAACGCCCAGGGCGCGGTGGTGGCGACCTTCACCGACGGCGGCTTCTCGCGGTTCGGCAGCCAGTTCAACAACGCCGAAGGGTCGTCCGACACCTGGGCGCTCTACGCGTCTGACGAATGGCGGATCACAGACCAACTGCGGGTCGACCTCGGCGCGCGCTGGGAGCGCATCGAGCTGTCCGGCCGCAACGAGCGCAGCGCCACCACCAACCTGGGCCAATCGCCGACCTTCGCCGACGACCAGGCCATCGGCGGGACGGGCGTGTTCGACGCGCTGGACCGCAGCTTTGACGACTGGGGCGCAACGATCGGCGTCAATTACCAGGTAAGGCCCGATTTTGGGGTCTTCGCCCGCTACACCAAGGGATTCAGGCTGCCGTCGCTGGGCGACTTCATCACCAACCCGACCCGGACGGATCCGCGCAGCGCGGGCATCGATCTGGCCGAGGCCGGCGTCAAGTTCAGCCGGCCGATGTTCAACGTCTATGCGACCGCCTTCTACACCGCCTTCGACAGCCAGGGGTTCACCGAAACCCGTTTCGACCAGGCGACCAACGCGTTTGTGAGCCGCACGGAGTTCGCCTCCACCGAGGCCTTTGGCTTCGAACTGGAAGGCACGATCCGCCCCACGGCATGGTTCGACATGACCTTCAACACCACGGTGCAGGACCCGCACCTCGGACGGTTTATCTTCAACGAGCGGGTGGCGAAGGTTGCCGGCGGGTGTCCGCTGGCCAGCGATACCGCAACGACCGGTGCGGACTGCCTGCGCCCGCGCGACTTCTCCGGCAATACGATCGTGCGCTCGCCGAAAATCAGTGTCCGGGCCACGCCAGGGCTGAACCTGTTCGACGGCCGGGTCCGGGCCGAACTTGACCTGCAGTACTATGGCAAGCGGTTCGCCGACCTGGCCAACACACTATCGATCCCGGACTATCATCTGGTCAACGCCCAAGTGCGCTGGAACGTCACGGACCAGCTCTCGCTCTATGCCTATGGGACGAACCTGACCAACGAGATCGGGTTGACCGAGGGCAACCCGCGGGCTGGACAGTTCATCTCCGGAGAGGCCGGCGCGAGGTTCTATCTGGCTCGGCCTGAACTCGGCCGGACGTACAAGGCGGCCGTGCTATATCGTTTCTGATGCGGGGTGGTCTGATCAGTCGCAGGTTGGCAGGCGCGACGGTTCTCGTCGCCGCGCTGCTTGTCACAACACCTGCGGCGGCCCAGCCCAAGCCGGACCTGACGCTCACCGGCGTGATGACCGGTGCCGACCATCAGACCTATCGCGAGGTCCCGTTCCAGATACCCGCCGGGACCACCGCCATTACGGTAGCGTTCTCCTACACAGGCCAGGATCAGAAGTCGGTCATCGACCTCGGCATCCGCGATCCCCAGCGGTTCCGGGGCTGGAGCGGCGGGAACAAGACGACCTTCACCCTGACCGAGATCTGGGCGACGCCGTCCTATCTGTCGGGGCCGTTGCCGGTGGGCGAATGGAAGTTGATCCTGGGTGTTCCGAACCTGCGCAAGGACGCCCGCGCCGCCTACACCGCCACCATAACTCTGGATCGAGGCGGCGCTTTCCACGGGTTCACCGCCGCGCCGCTGGATGACAAACCCGGCTGGTATCGCGGTGACCTGCACCTGCACACCGGGCACTCTGATGGGTCCTGCGCGGCTCAGTCGGGTGCAAAAGCGCCCTGTCCAGTTCACAAAACCCTGGACGCGGCGGTGGCGCGGGGCCTCGATTTCGTGGCGGTGACCGACCACAATACCTCCAGCCACTTCCAAGCGCTGGCGGAACTCCAACCGCACTACGACCAACTGCTGATCATCCCGGGCCGCGAGGTCACCACCTTCCAGGGCCACGCCAACATCATCGGCATGACCGCGCCGCTGGATTTCCAGCTCGGCAGCGGCCGCGCGCCAACCTTTGCCCACATCCTGGGTCAGGCCGAGGCCGCCGGCGCACTGGTAACTATCAACCATCCGGGACTGCCTTCGGGCGAAGCGTGCATGGGATGCGGCTGGACGGCGCCGGTCGACTTTGGCCGTATCGCAAGCGTGGAGGTGATCAATGGCGGGATCGTCAGTGGTCCCCTGTCCGGTCTGCCGTTCTGGGCCGCGCGACTGGGAGAAGGCCATCGCCTCACCGCCGTGGGCGGATCGGACAACCACGATGCGACGCTGGACCTGACAAAGACCAACTCCGTGGGCCGCCCCACGACGGTGGTCTTCGCCCGGAACCTGTCGCAGGACGCCATCCTCGCCGGGATCCGCGCCGGTCGCGTGTTCATCGACGTTCAGGGAACCCGCAATCGTTTGCTGGACGTCAGCCAGATAGCCGGCCAGCTGACAATACGGGTGGCGCATGGCGCCGGGGGCAAGGTCACTCTGGTCGGCCCGGGTGCGCCACTGATGCCGGCTCGCGACCTTCCGGGCGACGATGAGACCCTGAGGGTCGGACTTCCGGCACAACTCAAGGGCTGGCTGCGCGCCGAGGTGCGGGGGCCGGACGGTGCGTTGTGGCTGCTGGGAAATCCGGTCTATCTGACGTCGCCATAGAGGGGCCTAACGAAATGAGCACATACCGCATCGGTGTCGTGGGGCTTGGCCAGCGGATCGCCCATGTGCTGGCGGCGATGAAGGAGGTGGGCTGGAACCTCGACGTCGTCGCCCATGTCGATCCGGCCCCGGTCGGTGCACCGATCCTTGGAGTGGCGGGCATCCCGGCGGGACGACCGTGCGCCGATATCCCGGACCTGCTGCGCCAAGGCCCTTTCGACCTTTTGATGCTGGGCGCGCCCAATCACCTGCACTTTGAGCACCTGATTCAGGCGCTGGACGTGGGGGTGCCGATCTTCGCCGAGAAACCTATCGTGCGGACCGAGGACGAAACCGAAGCCCTGGCCCGCCGTCTGGCGCGGGCCGGAACCCCACCTGTCTTCGTCGGGCTGGTGATGCGCTCCCTGCCTATCGTGCGCGAGGTGCTGGCGCGGGTGGATAGGGGTGAGCTGGGAGAGGTGGTCTCCATCGACGCCACCGAGCACCTGCCGCCGGAGCACGGCGGGTACCTCGCGCGAAACTGGCGCCGCAAACAGGCCTGGGGCGGATCCTACTTCCTCGACAAGGTGGTCCACGATTTCGATATCTTCGGCCGCATCGTCGGTGCGCGCCCCGAGCGGGTGGCCAGCTTCGGCGGACGCAGGATATTCACCCCCGAGCGCGCCGATCGGCCCCGGACCTGGGAAGACGGCTCAGCCGCCTATGCCCTGCGGGACGCCGGTTGGGCCGGTGCCAATGACGCCTTCCAGTCGGACATGGATGTCACCGATCATCAGGTGGCGATGGTGGAATATGCCAATGACGTCCGCCTG
Source organism: Phenylobacterium deserti (assembly GCA_945883235.1). Taxonomy (GTDB): domain Bacteria; phylum Pseudomonadota; class Alphaproteobacteria; order Caulobacterales; family Caulobacteraceae; genus Phenylobacterium; species Phenylobacterium deserti_A. The sequence goes on from CAMCXF010000012.1 coordinate 53,793, forward strand.
TCCTTCCACGCCAACAGCCACACCGCCCTGACCGAGCGGCGCTGGTACGTGGCCGGGACCGAGGGCACCCTGATCGCCGACCTGGTGCGTAACAAGCTGATGGTGCGTCGGGCATTGTTCCGGGGGAAGCCCGAGAAAATCGAGTACGGCGGGGTGACAGCCGACGCGCACAACGGGGCGGATCAGGCGATGGCGCTGGACCTACTGGCGGCGCTGGAAGGGCGGGCCGCGTTTCCCGTGACGCCCTACGACTCGCTGGAGGCTGGGCTGACGGTGATGGCCATCGACCGGGCGATGGACGACCGACAGATCTTAGAGTGCGGGCCGATGTGGGCTCGGTTCGATGCGGCGCGAGGGCGAGTTTAGAGCGTTCGACGGTTGAGGTGTGTCACACGTTTGACAGGCTGTCTGACATCCCCCAAAAGCTCGTCATTACCCGGGTTGTCCGGGTAACCCATAAACACCGAGGTCAGTCGAACGAGGTCAAGGCGTCGCCGCCGGGATCCATTCAAAACAGCCAGCGTCTATGGGTCACCCGACCAAGTCGGGTGATGACGAGTTGAATTGGGATTGATCTACGAACATGCTGCGTGAGCCCAGGCGCGGGTGCGCCTCGACCTGTTCGGGTGGGTTCGCGGTAGTGTCTCAGACGCCTGCGCAGACCGGAATCAACGTCGCGGCGGACCGGTGCCGCGGCGGAGCGGCGGGGCGGTCAGAACCGATGCCGACGTACTGGCCGCGAGCCGGGTTCGGAGGTCGCCGGCCGGTCTCGGCGACGGGGTGGCGACCGGGGCCGGAGCGGAGGCGGGGGCCGAAGAGAACTTCGCCAGCAACTCGCGCAGGGTGAGCAGGTCCGCCGGGGCCGGCCCGGGAAGTAACGCGGCATCAGCTGCCACCGACTCGAGTGCATTCAGCAACAGGGGTACGCTGGCCCGCTCGGTCTCGCGGTCGCGCTCGCGTTCAACGGGCTCGGCGCGGACGAGATGGTCGGAGGGTTCGCGTTCCAGGGGATCGCGCTCGGCGGGGACACCCCCGGTTTCCGCCTCCAGACGGATAGGCTGGGCCTGGCGTAGCCGAAGCTGCAGCGCAATGCCCATGCGAACTGAGAAGAAACAGCGGTCGAACCGCTCACATGCCTCCAGCATCGCCTTGCCCTGCGTGCGCTCGGCCTCGGCCCCGAACGCCAGGCCCAGGCGATAGGCGCACTGGGTGAGCGCATCGAGCATCTCAGTTGAGGGAACAGGCGTGGTCATTGAGAACATATATAGAACATGATGAGGGCATCGTCAAGTTTGGATGGGAGGCCCATCGAGCGGGCGAGGCGGAGGAATGACCGCGGACCCGGTTTGATTGGGGTCTGTCCCGAGCTTGCGCGGCTCACCGATGGGGGGTCAGTCCAAGCGTATGGATGGTGCGCGAAGTCGCATGTGTCCCGACTTTCGGGTGTCGGATCAGGTCTCTGCCACCACCACCAATTCCCCCAACAACCCCTGCAACACCGGCACCGTCGGATAGGGCGGGTGGCGGTATTGGCGGAAGCCTTCAGCGTAGTCGACGCTGAAATCGCGGCCGACGCGGCGGGTCCAGGCGGCCATGTCGGCGAGGTGGTCGGTGATGCCGTGCTGTCTGGCGACCCAGTCTGCCTGGCTCTGGTGCTGGGCCAGCATGGCCTGTTTGGTGGCGAAGGTTGTGGCGACGTTGACGGCGAAGTGTCTGCGGATCCGCACACCCTCACGGTCCCGGCCGCCGATGGAGTCCATGAAGTAGAGTGCCGGGATGGTGGCCGTCGCGGCCGCTGGTCCGGTCCTGTAGTTCGCCACGGGCGCGGCGAAACAGGCGTCGCGGACCAGAACGCTGATCGCCTCGTGGTCGGGGTGATAGTCGACGGGTGAGGCGGTGATCACCAGGTCCGGGGCCACACTGCGGATCAGTTCGGTGACGACCCGGCGGGAGGGGTCGTCGTTGAACACGCCCAGGTCGGCAAAGCCCAGGCAGCGATAGTCCGCGCCGATTAACGCCGCCGCGGCATCGGCTTCGGCCTGGCGGATGCGTCCGGTCCCGGCGGGATCATGGACGGCCGAGCCGCCCTCGCCCGCCGTGGCCGTCGCGATGGTGATGGTGTGACCCACTGCGGCCAGCAGCGCCAGGGTTCCCCCGGCCAAGATCTCGATGTCGTCGGGATGGGCGTGGAGGGCCAGGATGTGCGCCATGGTCAGCGGTCGAACTTGGTCGAGAGCACCAGCGACGAGTTGGTCCGCTCCACGCCCCTGACCGCTCCGATCTCGTCGATGACGGCGTCCATCTCGGCGACGCCTGCAGCTTCGATGGAGACGATCATATCGAACGGGCCGCTCACGGATTCCAGCCGCCGGACGCCGGGCATGCGCTTGAGCGCGGCGCCCACGGCCGTGGCCTGTTTTGGCTCGATGGTCAGCATCACATACGCATGGACCCGGCCGGCCTCGTAAGCACCAGCCAGTTTGACGGCGTAGCCAGCGATCACGCCTGATCGCTCCAGGCGGGCGAGGCGGCTTTGCACCGTGGTTCTGGAGAGGCCGAGCGCGCGGGCCAACTCCGCAACCGGGGCACGGGCGTTGTCGCGCAGCCGCGTCAGAAGGTGTTCGTCCAGGTCATCCATCGGCGTTCTGCACAGAGTTTTCGACGTTATGACGAGACTATCCGCCTATATCGCCGATCTGGCAATTGAAAGTGGTTGGTGCGGGCGGAAAACTGCGGTGTCGTCATCGGAGGTCAGGCCTATGCGAAAAATTGCTGTCGTTGGCGCGGGCAAGATCGGCTCGACCGTCGTGGATCTGTTGGTGGGAACGGGGGACTATGAGGCGCTGGTGATCGACCGGTCGGACGCGGCCCTGGCCGGGGTCACGCGCGGCGAACGGGTATCCACGGTCGCGATCACGGTCGACGACGCTGAATGTCTGGCGGCGACATTGTCGGGATGTTTCGCGGTCATCAACTGTGCGCCCTATCACCTGACCACCGTCGTGGCGCGGGCGGCCAAGACGGCGCGCGCGCACTATCTGGACCTGACCGAGGATGTGGCCTCCAGCCGGATCGTTCGCGACCTGGCCGCAGACGCCGCCACCGCGTTCATCCCCCAATGTGGCCTGGCACCCGGGTTCATCACCATCGCAGCCTGGGACCTGATCAAGCATTTCGACCAGCTGCACGATGTGCGCCTGCGGGTGGGCGCCCTGCCGCGCTACCCGTCCAACGCGCTGAACTACAATCTGACCTGGTCCACGGACGGGGTGATCAACGAATACTGCGAACCCTGCGAGGCAATCACCGGCGGCGTCCTGCGCGAAACCCCGGCGCTGGAGGAGTGCGAGGCCTTTGCGCTGGATGGCGTGACCTATGAGGCTTTCAACACCTCGGGCGGGCTGGGCACGCTGTGCCAGACGCTGGAGGGCCGGGTGCGCAACCTCAACTACAAGACTATCCGCTATCCCGGCCACGCGGCGATCATGAAGGCGCTGCTCAACGACCTGAACCTGCGCAATCGTCGTGACGTGCTGAAGGACATCCTGGAAAACGCCGTGCCTGCCACCCTGCAGGACGTGGTCATCGTGTTCGTCACGGTATCGGGGATGAAGGCGGGGCACCTGATGCAGGAGACCTACGTCAACAAGGTCTATGCCCAGGAGATCGGCGGCGAGGTGAAGAGTGCCATCCAGATCACCACCGCCGGGGCCATCTGTGCGGTGCTGGACATGTTGGCCGATGGGACCTTGGCCCAGACGGGGTTCATACGGCAGGAAGACATTCCGCTGCCGGCGTTTCTGGCCAACCGGTTCGGGCGGTTTTATGCCCCCGATGCGGCCCCCTTTCGCGCCGCCGCCGAGTAGGTCATGACCGATCCCATGAAGCTCCAATCCGTTGTTCCGGACGCCGCCGCCGTGCTTGGCCGCCTGGGCGTCGCCGAGGCCCTGTGGACCGGCGGCAACCGCGCGGTCCGATCACCGGTGACCGGCGAGATCATGGCGCAGGTGCAAGACGCCTCGCCCGCCGAAGTCGCCGTCGCTGTCGAGGTAGCGCACGCGGCCTTCCTCAGATGGCGCAATATCCCGGCCCCCCGGCGCGGCGAACTGGTGCGGCTGTTCGGTCAGGAACTGCGCGCGGCCAAGACCGACCTGGCCGCGCTCGTTACCCTGGAGGCCGGCAAGATCGTCTCCGAGGCGCTGGGCGAGGTGCAGGAGATGATCGACATCTGCGACTATGCCGTCGGCCTGTCGCGCCAGCTGTTCGGCCTGACCATCGCCACCGAGCGGCCCGATCACAGGATGATGGAAACGTGGCATCCGTTGGGTGTGGTGGGGATCATCTCGGCCTTCAACTTCCCGGTGGCGGTGTGGTCCTGGAATGCAGCGCTGGCGCTGGTGTGCGGCAATGCCTGTGTCTGGAAGCCGTCCGAGAAGACGCCTTTGACGGCGCTGGCCGTGCAGGCGCTGTTTGAGCAGGCGGTGACCCGGTTCGGTGACGCGCCCCAAGGCCTGTCCGCCCTTGTGATCGGAGGTCGCGAGGTCGGCGAGGTGCTGGTCGATCACCCCGGCGTTTCGCTGGTGTCGGCGACCGGCTCGACGGTGATGGGCCGTGCGGTCGGCCCGCGCCTGGCCGCCCGCTTCGCCCGGTCGGTACTGGAACTCGGCGGCAACAACGCCGCTATCGTCGCCCCTTCCGCCGATCTGGATCTGACCCTGCGCGGCGTGGCTTTCGCCGCGATGGGCACCGCCGGACAGCGATGCACGTCGCTGCGCCGCATGTTCGTCCATGAGAGCGTTTACGATGCCTTTTTGCCGCGCCTGAAAGCTGCCTTTGCCTCGGTCAAAGTGGGCGATCCGCGCGAGGCCGATACGCTGGTCGGGCCTCTGATCGACGACGCCGGCTTCGCCCTGATGCAATCGGCGCTGAGCGATGCCAGGGCCGCTGGCGGGGTCGTCACCGGGGGCGAGCGCGTCGGGACCGGCGAGGCCTTCTACGTGCGTCCCGCCCTCGTGGAGATGCCCGGCCAAACCGACGTCGTGAAGCGTGAGACCTTCGCGCCGATCCTCTACGTGATGCGTTATGCCGAACTCGACGAGGCCGTCGCGATGCAGAACGACGTGCCCCAGGGCCTGTCGTCATCGATCTTCACCAACGATCTGCGCGAGGCGGAACTGTTCATCTCTGCAGGCGGATCGGATTGCGGCATCGCCAACGTCAACATCGGCCCCTCCGGTGCCGAGATCGGCGGGGCGTTCGGCGGCGAGAAAGAAACCGGCGGGGGTCGTGAGGCTGGGTCCGACAGCTGGCGCGCCTACATGCGCCGCGCCACCAACACGGTGAATTACGGTCGCAGCCTGCCGTTGGCCCAGGGGGTTCGGTTCGAGGTTTAGGTACGTGACGCTTGATTCCGCCGGGAATGCGCGGCAATCCAAACGCTTGTTTGCTTCTGGTCGAAGCGCTTGGCACAATCGGGCTTCCGGGCCCGACGTATTTCGAAAGATCCTGACCTTGACCACTTCCACGACGACCGCGCGCGCCGCCGGCGCGGCCGATCCCATGGCCTCGGTCGATGCTCTGATCGCGGGCCTGGGCAGCGTCGGCTATATCGCCTCGCGCCGGATCGCCACCGCGCTCTACATGGCGGTCAATCTGCAAAAGCCGATCCTGGTCGAGGGCTCAGCCGGCGTTGGCAAGACGGAACTTGCGCTTTCTACCTCAGCCTTGCTCGGCCTGCCGCTGATCCGGATGCAGTGCTACGAGGGCCTGGACGAGTCCAAGGCATTGTACGAGTGGAAGTATGGCAAACAGCTGTTGTACACCCAGATCCTCAAGGACCGGATGGGCGTGGCGCTGGCCGACGCGCCCGACATGGACGCCGCCATGGTGCGTTTGCACGGGATGGGCGACCTCTTCTTCTCCGAACCCTTCCTCGAGCCACGGCCTCTGATGAAGGCGCTGCGCGAGGATGACGGTTGCGTCCTGCTGATCGACGAGGTCGACAAGTCGGACGAGGCGTTCGAGGCATTTTTGCTGGAAGTGCTGTCGGCCTATCAGGTCTCGGTGCCGGAACTGGGCGTGATCAAGGCCAAGACGCCGCCGCTGGTCTTCCTGACCTCCAACAATGTCCGCGACCTCGGCGACGCGCTGAAGCGCCGCTGCCTGCACCTGCACATACCGCTACCCGAAGCGGCGCTGGAAGAGCGGATCGTGGCCACCCGCGTCCCCGGGATCGAAGCCAGCCTGACCAGGGAACTGGTGGCGTTTGTGCAAACGCTGCGCACGCTCGACCTGCGCAAGCCCCCGTCGATCTCCGAGACGGTGGATTGGGCCCGCGCGCTGATCCTGCTGCACGCCGACAGCCTGTCCCCCGATATGGTCCGGGACACCCTGAACGTGATCCTGAAGTTCGAGCAGGACATCGTCGCGATCGAGCCCCAGATCTCGGAACTGTTGCACCGGCGATAATGCAGCACACTCTCGAACAGTTTTTCCGCGCGCTCAGGGCCGCCGACGTCCGGATCTCTCCGGCGGAGGCGATTGACGCCAGCCGTGCGGTGCTGGTCACCGGCTATGGCGACCGGGTGCTGTTCAAGGACGCGCTGTGCGCCACCCTGGCGAAGACCGCCGATGAGGTGGACCGGTTCGACGCAGTGTTCGAGACCTTCTTCAGTCGCGCCGCCGTCACCTTGCCGCCGCCGCCGGCAGGGTCGGAGCGGACCGAGCCGTCGGAACAGGACATGGCCCAGGCGGCTGGATCGCCGCTTGCCCAGGCCGTGCTGCAGGGCGATGCGACAGCGGTCCAGCAATCCATGGAAGAGGCGGCCGCCCGGGCTGGCGTCGCCGAGATCCGCCTCACCACCCAGCGCTCGCGTCTGACCCGGCGGCTGCTGGAGGAGATGGGGCTGGAGGAGATCGAGCGGATTATCGCCAATGCCCGCCGGATGCCGGACGGCCAGGGCGAGGGTCTGGCCAATCGCCTGGACGAGGCCCGCCGCAGCCTGTTCGAACAGGCCCAGACCTATGTGGCCCGCCAACACGACCTCTACGCCGCAGGCTCGGCCCGTGAGCTGCGCGAGGAACGCCTGCTGCGCAAACAGCTGAACGCCGACGGCGGGGTCGACCCTGTCGACTATCAGCTGATGCAGGCGATGGTGAAGAAGATGGCCAAGCGCCTGGCCGCCAAATATTCCCGCCGCCGCCGTGCCGCCCGAAAGGGCCACCTGGATGTCCGCAAGACCCTGCGCCGCTCCATGGGCTACGGCGGGGTGCCGTTCGAGATCCTCTGGAAAGTGAAAAAGATCGACAAGCCGTCGATCGTGGCGATCTGCGATGTGTCGAAGTCCGTGGCCGCGTCGGCCCAGTTCCTGCTGACCTTCCTCTATTCCCTGAACGAGGTGGTGGAGCGGATGGAGGCGTTCGCGTTCTCCGGCCGCATGATCAGCGTCAACGATATTCTGGATGACCACGGCGTCGACACCGCCATCCTGAAGGTGCTGCAGGAGATTGGCTTCCAACAGACTGACTATGGCCGCTCGCTGCAGGATTTCGCCGAACAGCATCTGGACAAGATAGACCGGCGGACCACGGTGATCTTCCTGGGCGACGGCCGGTCAAATTTCGCCGACCCGCGCCTGGACATCATGCGCCAGATCCACGACCGCGCCCGCGCCGTCATCTGGCTGAACCCCGAACCCGAAAGCTACTGGGCCCAGGGCGACAGCGTCATGCACCGCTATGCGCGCTTCTGTCATGTGGCCAAACAGTGCGGTAACCTGGAGCAGCTGGAGCGCATCATCGAGGATGTGCTCAGGAGCTACGTCCCGCACTGAGACTTTCTGCCCGTCGGATCTTCAGGTCTGCGGAGATATGTTCCTGCCGGGCGCGGGATATGGCGTAGGGCGCAAACACCAAGCCACCCACCACACAGAGGGCAGCAGGCAGCGGTCCCCAGGCCAGAACCAGGTTAGCGAGCACATCCTCCGGAATGACAGCGTTGATCTGACGCCCGGCGTCGCGTGGAAAGCGCAGAAGGTCGAGGGCAAAGCCGCCAACCAGGGTGCCGATGCCGCCAGCGGCCTTGCCGGCAAATCCGAGACCGGAAAAGAACAAGCCCTCGCGTCGGGTGCCGAACAGATGCTCATGCTCATCAGCTGCGTCGGCCATCATGGAGGGGTAGGCGATGAAGATCAGCCCGATCCCGATTCCGACCACAAAGGTCGAAGCTGCCAGCCATGGCAGGGCGTCAGCGCCGGTGAAGGTCACCACGCCGCTGGCACGGAGTCCCGGAAGAATTGTCCAGAACGCGACAACCAGCGCAAATCCCAGAGCTACGGCAGTCTTTTTCTCGATCCTGCGAAGTAGCATCGAAGTCAGCGGAATGCCCGCCAGAATGCCGGCAAGACTGGCATAGCTGAGGATCTGCATGGTCTCTGGCCGCAGTTTCCAGACGAACACATAGTTGTGGTTCTGCAGCGCCGCATGGACCCCGGAGGCGCTGGCGAACAGCAACATCGATCCAAACAAAATCCGGAATGTCGGATTGCCGAACACTTCCGAAAACTCACCCAGCAGCCGTCGGGTCATCGGCTCCGGCGCTGTCGTGGGCTGCGGAAGCGCCGCAGCATAGCGCCACATGCCTGCGCAGCAGATCAAGGCGCCAACCAGCATGATCCCTGCGATGCTCCATCCGAAGGCCGGATAGCGATCCGGACTCTGGAGACCGCCGGCACCGGCGAAGAACACGGAATAGGCCAGGGCGGTGATCACCACGGTCACCAGAATTCCGGACAGCAGGCGAATGGCCACGATCCTGGATCGCTCCACATAGTCTTCGGCCATCTCGCCGCCCAAGGCAAAGTAGGGAATGTTGAACATCGAGGCGAAGGCGCGAACCGTCATCTTGGTCATCGTCAGCCACCCGAAGAGCAGAAGGGGCGACAACCCGGATGGTGGTGCGAACAGAAGCCCCATGGTCACCATCGTCAGCGGTGCGCCGATGAGCATCACCGGCAGGCGTCGGCCGAAGCGCGACCGGACGCTGTCTGACCACGACCCGATCAACGGATCCGCAGCGGCGTCCAGGCACAGACTGATGGCCAGTGCGAGGCCAACCATGCTGCCGGAGAGCCCCAGAACGGCTGTGTAATAGAAGAATATGAACCCGTTGGTGGCGAGGTACCCGGATTCCACCACTTGCCCGATGCTGTAGTAGAATTTGATCGCTCTCGGCGGTTTGAGATCGCCGGCAACTGGCGCACCTGCCGCTGGAGCGCTGTTGCCATCATCTTCGACCGTCAATTGGCGTCCTCCCGGTCCCGAAATTCATCGGGTTGAAGTCAAAGTGAGGCTGACGGCCGGGCATGGCAACGATGACTTTGGGTCAGCCCGCCCATCCGAACTTTCTTGAGGTATGGCGAATGCGTCATGCACAGTTGGGCTTGGGTCTGCTCCTTGACCAGGCCTTTCGCGAGATCGAGCGATTGAAGTGCATGATCAAGTAGGTACTCAGGAGCTACGTCCTGCGCTGACGTCTTCGGCGCGCTTGAGTTTCTGCGCGGTGGCGATGCCCTCGTGGCGCGTGCGGGTGATCACATAGGGTAGCAGCATCAGCGCCGAGATGATGGCCAGGATAGCCGGCAGTGGTCCCCAAAGGATCATGAGGTGGCTCTGCAGTGAATCAGGGAGGATGACGCCCACTTGTCTTCCGGCCTCCTTGGGAAAGCGCAGAAAATCCAGAGCGACGCCAGCAAGCAACTGGCCAAGCCCGGCGGCGGACTTTGACGCGAACCCGAGCCCGGCAAAATAGAGACCCTCCCGTCGGGCTCCGAACTTCACCTCATGCTCGTCGGCGGCGTCGGCCATCATCGAGGGATAGGCGATGGCGAGGAATCCGGTTCCGACCCCAGCGATAAACACACTGCCAGCCAGCCAGGGCAACGCCGCTACCCCCGTGGGCGTCAGGATCCCTGCGGCGCGCAGACTTGGCAGGACAATCCACGTCGCAATGACCACCGCCAGACCCAGAAGCACTACCGTGCGCTTCTCCATCCGTTTCAGCAGCATCGGGGTAATTGGAACCCCGATGATAAGACCGAAGAGATAGGCGAAGGTGATCAGCTGGATCGTCTCCGGCAGTACCTTCCAGACAAAGATGTAGGCATGGCTATTGAGTGCGGCGTTCATCCCGACGCCCACATAAATGACCAGGGCGGACAGGAAGAGTGTCCGGAACGAGGCATTGCGAAAGATCTCGATCACTTCCGGACCCAAGGACCGCAATACGGACGTCTGGGGCGTCCTGGGTTGCGGCAGGCCCGCCGCGAAGCGCCAGATGCCGAGGCAGCAGATCGCGCCACCTGCGAGACATAGTACCGCCATTGCCCAACCGAACGCCGGATAGCTTCCCTGGCGCTGCAATCCACCTTCGCCTGCGAAAAACACCGAATAGGCGATGATGGTGATCAGGACGCCGATCAGAATGCCCGCAATCGTGCGATAGGCGACGATGCTGGAGCGTTCCACATATCCATCGGCCATCTCTGCTCCCAACGCGAAATAGGGCAGGTTGAACACGGATGCGAAACCGCGGACGGCGAGTTTGGTGATCGTCAGCCAGAGGAAGAGAACGAACGGTGCCACGGCCAGTGGCGGCCCGAACAGAAGCCCGACGGTCAACGCCATCAAGGGTGCGCCCAGAATCATCATTGGGAGGCGGCGCCCGAATTTCGAACGCACATTGTCTGAAAGCGATCCAATCAGCGGATCCAGCACTGCGTCGACGACCATGCTGATCGCCAGGGCCAGCCCGACGAGGCTGCCCGACAACCCCAGGACCGCCGTATAGTAGAAGAAGATGAAGGGAGCGACGGTCAGGTAACCGGACTCGACCGACTGTCCAAAGGCGTACAGGAGCTTGAGGCCGACCTTCAATCGGGGTGGATCGGAAGGCGTCGCCGCGGATGGCCCGTCGGAGCGCTCATCTGCCAATGCCAAAAACGTTTCCCCCGATTTTTTTGTTTGTCAGGAGAACGGTAGGCCTTGGGCGAGCACTGGCAACTGTGACCTAGCGTCATCCGCTGTGCGCGCATACGCACTGACCAAAATCGGCTACCAGCTGTCGATCCACCGCAGCTTCTTGCCGGTTCGCGGCGGGATTGGCGGCAGGCTTTTCAGACCCGCGACGATCCAGCGCCGGGTGTCCGCCGGGTCTATCACGTCGTCCAGCTGCACACCGCTGCCCTGGCTCAGCGCCTTGCCGCGCGCATAGGCCTGGGCGACCATCTCGTCGAACCTGGCCTTGCGTTCGGCGGGGTCGACGATGGCCGCAAGCTCATTGCGGTAGCCCAGCTTGACCGAGCCCTCCAGGCCCATGCCGCCGAACTCTCCGGTGGGCCAGGAGACACAGAACATGGAGCCCTGATAGCTACCGCCGGTCATGGCGATGGCACCCAGGCCGTAGCTCTTTCGCAGGATCACCGAGAAGATCGGTATGGTGAGGTTCGCGCCGATCACGAACAGCCGCGAGCAGTGCCGGATCAGACCGGTCTTCTCCGCCTCCGGACCCACCATGTTGCCCGGTGTGTCGGACAGCGAGACGACCGGGATGTCGAAGGCTTCGCATAGTTGCAGGAACCGGGCGGCCTTGTCCGACGCATCACTGTCGATGGCACCGCCCAGATGCATCGGATTGTTCGCGAACACACCCACCGGGCGACCTTCGATGCGCATGAAGGCGGTGACCATCGCCAGGCCGAATTTGGGCCGCAGTTCCAGCACGCTGTCCTTGTCGGCGATCAGCTCGATGACTTTGCGGATATCGTAAACCCGCAGGCGGTTCTCCGGGATCGCACGGCGCAGCAGGCGCTGGTCGGCGCTGGACCAGTCAGGCAACCGCCCCTGGAAATAGCCGAGGTACTTCTTGGCGACGAAGACGGCTTCTTCCTCGTCTTCGACCAGCACATCGATGGTGCCGTTTTCCTGCATCACCTTGATCGGGCCGATCTCTTCGGGGCGGAAGATGCCAAGCCCGCCGCCCTCCACCATGGCTGGTCCGCCCATGCCCAGCGTCGAGTCCCTGGTGGCGATGATCACGTCGCAGCAGCCGAGAATGGCAGCATTCCCCGCAAAGCATCGGCCAGAATTCACCCCCACCAGGGGCACTGCCCCCGACAGGCGACCCCAGAACTCGAACCCCCGGGTAAAGCCGCCGCCCTCGGTATCGCCCGGCCTGCCGCCGCCGCCCTCGGTGAAAAACACTACCGGCAGCTTCCACCGCTCGGCCAGCTCGGCCATGCGGTCCAGTTTCCAGTGATTGTTGCCGCCCTGGGTGCCGGCCAGCACGGTGTAGTCATAGCTCATCACTGCACAGCGGGCCTTGTCCTCACCGAACAGGCTCCCGTTCACCTGGGCCAGGCCCATCAGCATGCCGTCGGCAGGCGTGGTGTCGATAAGTTCTTCCAGGGTATTGCGCCGACGACGGGCGGCCACCACCAGCGGCCCGTACTCCACAAAACTTCCCGGATCGACCAGATCGGCGACGTTTTCGCGCGCCGTGCGTTGCTTGGTCTTGCGACGCCGGGCAACCGACTCGGGTCGCGCTTCATCCAGAGTGCGGCGATGGCGGTCCAGTACCTCGGCCAGGTCTGGCCGGATGAAATCGAGGTCGATCGCCTCGGCAACCACCTCGCCCTCTCCAGCGATTTCGGCTTCCTCGACATAGGCCAGGTGATGGTCTTCGAAGACCGTGTCGCCTGCCTCCACGGTGATCTGACGGATGACGCCGGACACCTCGGCGGTGATCACGTGCTCCATTTTCATGGCCTCCATGATCATCAACGCCTGCCCCGCGCGCACCGTGTCACCTGTCGCCACGGACACGCTGATCACAGTGCCCTGCAAGGGCGCGCGCAGGGGCCGGGTTCCCTCCGGGCCTTCGGGTTCATCCTCGGAGGCCTCGACCTCGGCGGTCTCCTTGCCCAGCGCCAGGATCGCCAGGGGATCGACGGTGTCGACCTGATACCCGGCGCGCTTCAGGGCCACCCTGGTGCCGGACGCCGGAGTTGTTTCGAAATAGAGCCTACGGTGCGCGTCTGGTGCGTTCGACAGCTCGGCCATGTGCTCTTCAATAAAGCGCGTATGGACGTCGCCAGACGCCACAGCCGGTTGCCTCAGCAGGGTCTGCAGGAACGCAATGTTCGTGGATGAACCTTCGATACGGAACTCCGAGAGGGCGCGGTAGGCCTTCGCCATGGTGGCAGGCAAACCGCCTGCGCCTGAGTGCACGATCAGCTTGGCCAGCAGGCTGTCGAAACGCGCGCTGGTCCGATAGCCGGCATAGCCGAAGCCATCCACGCGAATCCCGGGCCCCGACGGCGGCTCGAAAGCACTCATGACCCCGCCCGCGGGTCGCGCCGAACCGTCTGGGGCCATCGTTTCCAGATTGATACGGACCTGTACGGCATGACCTCTAGGCGCAGGGATCTCAGCCATATTCAGGTGAAGGTCGCCAAGAGTAGCTCCTGCCGCGATCCGCAGCTGCAAGCCCACCAGGTCCAGACCAAGCACTTCTTCTGTAACGGTGTGCTCGACCTGAAGCCGCGCGTTGCCCTCGATGAAGACGACGGCGTCGCCGTCGACCAGGAATTCCATAGTGCCAAGGCTCCGGTAGCCGGCGGCCCGTCCCAGCGCGACCGCGTATCCGAACAGGCGCTCCCGGATCGCCATCGGCACCGTATCGGCGGGCGCAATTTCCACCACCTTCTGGCGTTGCCGCTGCAGCGAGCATTCGCGGTCGTACAGATGGCTGACCGCTATACCGTCCCCGACAATCTGCACCTCGATGTGCCGCGCGCGGGTCAGGAACCGTTCGACATAGAGGTCGCCGTTGCCGAACGCCGACCGGGCCTCGGAGGCGCAGCGTGCGAACGCTTCGTCCAGATCCACCAGAGCCGTCACCGGCCGCATGCCGCGTCCGCCGCCGCCGGCGACGGCCTTGACCATCACCGGGCCATGGGTCGCGAAAAAGGCCTTCGCCTGCTCAAGAGTGGTCGGCCCGTCGGTTCCGGGCAACACCGGCACGCCGCATTGCTGTGCCAACGCCCGCGCCCGGCCCTTGTCGCCAAACAGTTCAAGTGTGTCCGGGCCTGGTCCGACGAAGGTCAGACCCGCCGCTGCACAAGCCCGCGCGAACGCCGCATTCTCGCTGAGGAACCCATATCCCGGATGCACCGCGTCGGCCCCGGAATCGCGGGCCGCAGCCACTACCTGTTCGATGTCGAGATATGCCGCAGGGCCCGAGCCCTTCAGCCCAACCGCCTGGTCAGTCTTGCGCGTGTGCAGTGACGCTGCATCGTCCTCCGAGAACACCGCGACCGTCGCGATCTCCATCTCGGCAGCGGTCCGCGCGATCCGCACGGCGATCTCGCCCCGGTTGGCGATCAGAAGCTTTTTCACAGTTGCTCGGGTTCCTCCCCCGAAGGGCACACTTCGGGGGAGGGGGACCACGAAGTGGTGGAGGGGGCGCAACCCGGATGCGAACGCGCCAGCCCCCTCCGTCGGCTTCGCCGCCACCTCCCCCGTCGTCTTCGCGACAAGGGAGGAGCGATGAGGCTCTACGCCTTCAGCATATCCGTCTGGATCGGCAGGCTGCGGATGCGCTTGCCGGTGGCGGCGAAGATGGCGTTGGTGAGCGCCGGGATCGCCGGCGGCAGGGCCGGTTCGCCCAGACCGGTCGGCGAGAAGTCGGTGATTACGAACTTCACCTCCACCGCCGGGGCTTCGGAGATCCGCATCAATTGGTAGTCGGTGAAGTTGTTCTGCTCCACCCGGCCGGCGTCGATGGTGATCTGCTGATGAAGCGCCTCTGACAGGCCGTCCAGTACCGAACCCTGCACCTGATTCAGCGCGCCGTGCGGGTTGATGATCTGACGACCCACATCGGCGGCCACCCAGACCTTCTTCACCTTGATCGCGCCATCCGGTGCGACGGCCACATGGGCTACCTCGGCGAAATAGCCAAGGTGGCTGAGGTAGCAGGCCACGCCCATGCCCTCGCCCTTGGGCAGTTTGCCCCGGTTTGCCCAGCCCGACATCTCGCCTACTGCCTTCAGCACGCCAACCATCCGTGCCGCGCCGTATGAGGCGGGTGCCGTGCCGACCACGGGCTTGTCGCCCAGAAGCTTGATCTGGAAGGCCAGCGGATCAGCCTTGGCCGCATGAGCCAGTTCATCGATGAACGACTGGAAGACGAACGCCAGAGCATTGGACCCCGGTGCCCTTAGCGGACCCGTGGGTATGCCGAGCGGTATCGCGCTGATCTCGTAGCGCAGGTTGGGGATGAACTGGGCCGGGAATTCCGACCCTGGCATGCCGGCGCTGGAGACCGCAGTGGTCGCCGTGCCGAACGTCACAAAGTGATCGTGCAGAGCCACGATATTGCCCGCCGCATCGACGCCGCCCCGGAAGTGGTGGAAGCCGGCCGGCCGGTAGTGGTCGTGCTGCATGTCGTCTTCGCGGGTCCACACCAGCTTGACCGGCGCGCCGACCTCGCGGGAGATCCAGGCGGCCTCGACCATGTAATCATTGGCCAGACGACGACCGAAACCGCCGCCACCGCGAACCATGTTGACGGTGATATCCTCGGGCTTCATGCCCAGGGTCCGGGCGCAGAGTTGGCGACCGGGCTCCGGGTTCTGGGTCGGTGCCCAGACCTCGAGTTTACCGTCCTTGAACTCGGCGGTGCAGTTCTGAGGTTCCAGATTGGCGTGGCTGAGGAACGGATAGAAATAGTTGGCCTCGACCGTCTTGGTGGCACCGGCCAGCGCGGCATCGACGTCGCCGTCATTACGCGCGGTGCGCTGTCCCTTGCCCGCGGCCAACGTCTTGGCCTGGGCGGCAAAGCCCTTGCTGGACTGGCTCGAGGTGGGGTGTTCGGCCCATTTGACGTCGAGTTTGTCGCGGCCCTTCTTGGCGGCCCACCAGCTATCGGCGACCACGGCGACGCTGGGCAGCAGGCCCTGGCCGATCATTCCCTGGGGGAATAGTCCATTGGGGTCGCCCTCGATCACGAAGGCGGTCTTCACACCCTTGACGGCCTTGGCTGCCGCCAGGTCCGCGCTGGCCACCTTGGCGCCGAACACCGGCGCCTTGATGATGCTGGCGTACAGCATGCCCGGTTGGCGCTGATCGATGCCGAACAGCGGCTGGCCGGTTACGATCTTGGCCACGTCGTACTGGGCCATCGGCTTGCCGATGATCCGGTAGGCCTTGGGATCCTTCAGCGTCAGGCTCCTGGGGTCCGGCGGCGTGATGGTCGCGCAGGCCATGGCCAGTGAACCGTAGGTCCGCGACTTGCCCGACGGCTTGTGGACCACGTTGCCGGGGGTGGTGGTGCAGTCGCCGGGTCCGCAGTTCCACGCCAATGCCGCAGCCTGGATCATCATGGCGCGAGCCACAGCGCCGACGCGGCGCAACTCGTCCCAGTGGATGGGCGTCGCCATACTGCCGCCCGCGAACTGGCGGCCGAAAGTCTTGGGATCATTGCCAGCCTGTTCGACGCGGACGTTGGACCACTCCACGTCCAGTTCCTCGGCGATCAGCATCGGCAGCATCGTCTTGACGCCCTGGCCGACCTCCGGGTTCTTGGCCATGATGGTGACCACACCGTTGGGGGCCACGCGCACATAGGCATTCAGTGGCTTCAGGCCAGCGTCCTCGGCATTCGCCTTGGGGGCCACGGCGAACGTCAGTGTCAGGCCGGCGGCGCTGACCGAAGCCAGGATCTCGCGGCGGTTCGCCTTCACGTCATGATAGGTCATGGCTCAGGCCTCCTTCTGGCCGGAGGCGCGCTTGATGGCGGCGCGGATCCGCGTGTAGGTCGCACAGCGACAGATATTGCCGTTCATGGCCTCATCGATCTGGGCATCGTTGGGTTTGGGCGTCCGGGTCAACAGGGCCGTGGCCGACATGATCTGGCCGGGCTGGCAGTATCCGCACTGGGCCACGTCCAGCTCCATCCAGGCCGCCTGGACCTTCTTGCCGACCGCATGCGTGCTCATCGCCTCGATGGTAGTGATTTTCGCCTTGCCGACGCTCTCGGTCGGGATCTGGCAGGACCGCATCGGCTGGCCATCCACGTGGACAGTGCAAGCCCCGCACGCCGCGACGCCGCAGCCATACTTGGGACCCACGATCCCCAGCGTGTCCCGCAGGGTCCAGAGCAACGGCGTGTCGCCGTCCACATCGGCGCTAAGCGCCTTTCCATTGACGTTGAGCGTATAGGCCATGGCCCGGTTCTCTCCCGAATTTGAGCGATATTACCTCGCGTTTGTGACGCCGCAAAGCGCGGCTGCATGACAAGCGCGAAATACGGGCTTGAACGCCCTAAACCCTCGGCAGAATGACGACCGCGTCGGAGAGTTCATTGGGGTTGTCGCCGGACCGGGCCGGGAAGTTTTGTGCCAGCACATCCGCGCATTGACCGATCGCGGACCTGAAGCCATCCAGCGCCTCACCACGCTTCAGGCCGGACGTCAGCGCGGTCATGGCCGTGTCCCAGGTCCGGTCAGCCACCTGGGCGTGAATACTCTCATCGGCGATCAGCTCGGCCATCCGTTCGGCGATGGAGACATAGATCAGGACGCCGGTGCGCTCGCGCGTGGTGTGCAGGTTTTTGGCCAGGAACTGCGCCTGGGCCTGTCTGCGCACCTGATCAGTTTTCATCCCGGGCGGCGTCAACCCCAGCCGGACCCTGCGAATTGACACGATCACCAGCGTGGCGGCGAACAGGGCCGCCTGAAGCACCAGGGTGCCGATCAGTGCCGCGTGTGCGGTCGCTTCTCCGACCCTCTCGACCTGGCTGGCGGTCCAGCCACCGTACATCAACAGGTCGGGCGCGGTGACCCTGATCCCGGACAGCAAAAGCAGTGCCGGGGCCAGAAGCGCCACGCCGGCCGCCCAGGCGATGGGGGTGCCGTGGTAGTCCGAGCTCTCCGCCGCCACGACGCAATAGATCTCGCCCGACGTCCGGATTTCGGCTTCGCGCACCGCTGTTTCGATGGCGGCCAGGTCCGGGGGCGAGAGAAGGTCCTTGCTCATTTTACCAACGTCCCGAGGCACCACCACCACCACCCGATCCGCCCCCACCCGAAAAGCCACCGCCGCCACCGCCACCGCTCCAGCCGCCGCCGCGACCGCTGCTGGACAGCAACGCTGAGGCCAACCACCACAAGCCCGCGCCGGTGCGGCGTGCGCCAAACGCCCGAAGCGCGCCGGTCAACATCAGGAAGACCACGATGATCATGATGATCACCGGCCAGCTGGATCCCGGCTTCGCCTTCCGCAACGTATCCTGAGCCGCAGCCTGGGCGACCAGGGCGCGGGCCTCGCTGTCCGGCAGGCTCAGCTGTTTCAGGAGCTCAGTGGTGCCAGCAACAACACCATCCTCGAACCGGCCCTCCCGGAAAGCGGGCAGCAGGCTGCGCTGGATGATCAGGCTGGAGAGCGCATCGGTCAGCACTGGCTCGAGCCCATACCCCACCTCGACCCGCACCGCCTTTTCGTTGGGGGCGACGATCAGGATCACACCGTCATTCTCGGCCTTGCGCCCGATCCCCCAGGCGCGGAGCAGCTGGTAGCCGTAGTCCTCGATCTCATAGCCCTGAAGGCTGGGCAGGGTGGCGACCACCAGCTGGCGACCGGTCGCTTGTTCGAGTGTGGCCAGCTCGTCGGTCAGCTTCGCTTCGGCCTCGGCCGACAGCAGCTGCGCGTTGTCGACCACCCGCCCCGTCAGCGGTGGAAAAGTCGGCGCGGCCAGAGTGACCGCAGGCAACGCCAGCGCCAGCGCGAGGATGATCGCCCTGAACACCGCCATCACCCTATTTCGGTTCAGGCGGCGCAGAGCCTGGAGCCGCGCCAGCCGGGGCAAAGTCCACGCTGGGCGCCGACTGGGCCGAGGCGGTGGCCTGGAACAACTCCATGGGCTTGGACGCGGCGTACATCGTCTTCGCCCAGAATACCTGCGGGAAGGTGCGCAGCGTGGTGTTGAAGTCTCTCACCGCTTCGTTGTAGTCGCGCCGTGAAATCGCGATCCGGTTCTCGGTGCCTTCCAGCTGGCTCTGCAGCGCCATGAAATTCTGGTTCGACTTCAGGTCGGGGTAGTTCTCCTGCAGCACCCGCATGGGCGCCAGGGCGACCGACAGGCTGTTCTGGGCTGCGGCATAGCGCTGGAACGCCGCCGGATCGGTGGTGATGCTGGCGTCGGATTTCACCTGCATCGCTCCGGCACGGGCCTCCGACACGCCGATCAGGACAGAGCTTTCCTGAGCCGCATAACCCTTCACCGTAGCCACCAGATTGGGGATCAGGTCGCTGCGGCGCTGATACTGGTTCTGGACCTCCGCCCATTGGGCCTTCGCCTTTTCCTCCTTGGTCGGGATGGAATTGATTCCGCAGGCCGCCAGGGCCAGCGGGGCGATCATCAGCACGGCGATGCGCGCCAGGCGTTGGGTCAGGGTATTCATCGGCGTTCCCAGGTTGAGTGCGATTTGTGGACCGCGCATTGATCATGCGCAACGGCGCGCGCAAAAAGACGTTCCATGGTCAAAGCCAAGCCCTACTACGCCGAAGGTGCGCTGAGCGCCCTGTACTACGACGTCGTCACCGCCGCTGACGCGCGGGTCCGGGGCGATGAAGCGGTCTACGTCGATCTGGCGCAACCGGGGGCCGAAATCCTCGAACTGGGTGCGGGGACAGGTCGGCTGACCTGCTACCTGGCCGCGCGCGGGTTCACAGTGACGGGCGTCGATATCGCTGCGGCCATGCTGGCTCAGGCCCGAAAGCGCGTCGGCGCGCTGGAGCCCGAGGTTGCAGCCCACGTCACCCTTCGCCTGGGAGATCTTACCGCGCTGGACCTGAAGCAGACCTTTGATCTTGTGATCTGCCCCTACCACACCCTGGCCCATATTCCGGCGGGTGCAGCCTGGAAGAACGGGTTTCTGACGGCGGCCCGGCATCTGGTGCCGGGCGGGCTATTTGCGGTGCACCTGCCCAAGCTCGAGGTCATGCAGGGGCTGGGTGCCATCGACCCGAAGGCCAGGGTGATGGACCAGCCCATGGGCGACGGTCGACGCCTGCTGATCTATGTCCGGGAACGTAGTTTCCGGCCCGGCTTGAACCGGCTGGAACAGGTGCTGGACTATGCCGTGGTCGATGCTGCTGGCGTGGAAGTGCAACGCTCTTCGGAGCGCCTGGTGCTCTACATGCAGGACCCGCAGCCCTTCGCCGAGGCCACCGGCTTCACCCTCGACCGCCAGCCCATCGACCAGGGTGGCGACGGCGATATCTGGGTTTTCCGGAAAGTTTAGGCGGCGAGAGAGGCTGGTGTCACCACCGTCACCGACCACCCCGGCTTTGCCGGTCGTTGTCGCACCTTCTCGCCCTTGAGCCAGATCCGCAGCGCCTCCCAGTGGATGGCCGCGACCACGCCCACCGTCATCAGGGGGTGGGACAGCCAGGCCCTGAACAGCGCGCCGTCGGTGAGGTTCTGACGCGCCGCCACAAATCCCGTCGCCAGCACTCGACCCTCGGCGTCATCGACATCCACCAGCACCTGCACTTGATCGCCGGGTGGCCGGATGCGGAACGCATAGCTCAGGTCCATGTCCATGAAGGGCGAGACGTAGAAGCCCTTTTCGCAGGCCTGCTTCACCAGGGGCGCATCGTCCGCGGGGATCAGATAGCTGTGACGCTCGCCGAAGGTGTTGTTCACCTCATAGAGGATCGCGCTCAACGCCCCGTCCGCGCGATGGCAGAAGAAGACCGTGATCGGGTTGAATCCCAGGCCCAGAATGCGTGGCATGGCCAGCATCCGCACAGGTCCGCCGCGCGCGATCCCCGCCGCCGCCAGCTGGGTTTCGACCTGGGTTTTCAGGGGCATATCTGATCCGTCGCCGTGTGCGGTCGGATCGAAGCTGACCAGATTGAACCGCTTCAGCGAGAACAGTTTCAAGGTTCGATCCAGAACCTCAAGCTCATCCAGGTCCAGCAGCAGCATGAAGATCCGGTAGCGCAGGGCATGTTTCCGAGGCTTCAGGCGGGCGTGCGTCACCACCCCCGGATAGAGGCCCGAGGCGAACATCAGGCCGCAGCCTCCGCCAGTTCCGGTGTCCGCACATGGATGCGGCCGCTCTCGTTGTCGACGGTCCAAGGTCGGCGCACGCCGCCCAGCTGTTCGGCCACCGCCAGCCCGGACTGCAGGGCGTCCTCGTGGAAGCCATGGCCCAGGTAGGACCCACAGAACCAGGTCCGTCGGACCCCTTGAACATCCCAGATCTGTTGCTGGGCGGCGATGGCGCCGGCGTCGAACAGCGGGTGGTCATAAACCTCGGTCTTGATCAGCTTGTCCGCCGCGATCTCCTTGTTCGGGTTCAGCGTAGCGAACAGGTCCGGTGCATTCTTCAGGCTCTGCAGGCGCGTCATCCAGTAGGTCACCGAGCCCTCGCCCGGCGCAGCGCGCATGCCGATGTGGTTCCAGCTGGTCCAGGCCGCCCGGCGTTTCGGCATCAGCACCGTATCGGTGTGCAGCGCGATCAGATTGCGGCTGTATTTGAAGGCCCCCAACAGGCGCTGCTCGTCCGGTGTCGGATCGTCCAGCAGGGCAAGCGCGGCGTCGCCGTGCGTGGCGATCACCACTTCATCGAAGCGTTCGCGCGAACCACCGGCCAGTCTCAATTCCACGCCGTTGACATCGCGCCGCACGCCGGCAACACGCACGCCTTTGCGGACTTCGCCCTGATAGGCCGCTGAGAGTTTGGCCACATAGGCCCGTGACCCGCCCTCGACGGTGCGCCAGAGGCCCCGGCCCGCAATCGTCATCATCCCGTGGTTCAGGAAGAAACGGATTAGCGAGGCGGCCGGATAGCTTCCGATCTGGTCCAGCGGCGTCGACCAGATGGCTGCGGCCTGGGGCAGCAGATGGTCATCCCGGAACGCCGGGCCATAGCCCTTGGCTTTCAGATAGTCGTCCAGCGGCGTCGCATTGCGCTCCAGGTCCGCCACATCCGCTGCCGCCGTGTAGAAGAAGCGTGTGATGTCCAGCAACAGCCGCCAGAAGCGCGGTGACAGCAGGTTACGTTTCTGGGCAAACACGCCGCCCAGGCCAAAGCTGGAATACTCAAACGCGCCATTGTCCAGCGACACACTCAGCGACATGTCGGCATTGAGGCTGGGTACGTCCAGGTGCTCAAGCAGCGCCGTGAAGTTGGGATAGTTGCCTTCGTTATAGACGATGAAGCCGGTGTCGACCGGCACAGTGCCGTTGTGGCCGGGCGCGTCGGCGGTGTGGGCATGGCCGCCCAGTCGATGGTCGGCCTCGAACAGGGTCACCTGATGTTTGCCGGACAACAGCCAGGCCGCAGACAGTCCCGCAATACCTGCGCCGATGACGGCCACATTCAGCCGATGGTCCGAACTCGTTTCCAAGCGAATCAATTCCTATTTGCACAAAGTCGGCGTGCGCGATCCTCACGCGCGCCTGCTTAGCAAAGGCTACGGCGCGATCACAGTGCCGGATGCGTCCGCGTCCGGGCCGGGGCCGTATGCCGCAGCAGGAGTGTTGAATGCCGGCGATGATTGTTCTGGGCGTGCTGGCGGCGATGCTGGGCGTGATGCTGTCGGCCTGGGCGTTCGGGATGGCACGCCGCAACGGCGGCTGGACCGACGTGTTCTGGACCTGGGGCACCGGCATCGTATTGGCCAGTGCCGCGCTCTATCCAATTTACGAGGCCGCGCCGGGGCCGCGCCAATGGCTGGTGGCGGCTTTCATGCTGATCTGGGGTGTGCGCCTCGGGCTCTATCTGACGCCGCGCGTCGCCGGACATCCCGAGGATATCCGCTACGCTGCGTTCCGCGACGGCGACCCGAAGACCTATCCTTGGCGGATGCTGTTCGTAACCCTGCCGCAGGCCCCGGCGTCGGCCCTGCTGGCGATCTCGGTGGTGCTGGCGGCAAGACGCCCCGAGGTCGACCTCGACCTTCGCGATGCAATAGGCGCGGCGATCTTTCTGATCGCCATCGTCGGCGAGACTCTCGCCGACCGCCAGATGAAACGGTTCCGCAGCAATCCGGCAAACAAGAGCAGGGTCATGGATCAGGGGCTCTGGGCCTGGTCACGACATCCCAACTATTTCTTCCAGTGGCTGGGGTGGATGGTCTATCCGGCGATGGTGCTGCACATCGGCCAACCCCTTTCCTGGCTCAGCCTGACGGCCCCGGTCGTCATGTTCGGCCTGCTGCGCTACGTCTCCGGCGTGCCGCTGCTGGAGGCTACGATGCTGAAATCCCGCGGCGATCTGTTCCGCGACTATCAACGGCGCGTCAGCGTCTTCTTCCCCTTTCCCCCCAAGCGAGCCTAGTTCCGTATGAGCCTGATCTCCGCCACCATCGACACGTTCGAGGGCGCGCCCCTGCCCGACGTTGTACGGAAAACCGCCATCAGCCTGCTGGTCGCCAATGCACGTCGACAGCTTTCCGGTTCGGGACCGGAAACCGAAGCTGCCTTCGCCCGGGAAATGTCGGAGCGCCCGATTGCCGAGCACGCGGACGCGGCCAATGCCCAGCATTACGAGGTGCCGGCCGCGTTCTTTCTCAACTGCCTGGGCCCGCAGCTGAAATATTCCAGCGCCCTTTATCTGAACCCCGGAGACACCCTTGCGCAGGCCGAGGAATACGGCCTGAAGGAAACCGCCGAACACGCCGATTTGCAGGACGGTCAGCGCATCCTGGAGTTGGGCTGCGGCTGGGGGTCGCTGTCGCTCTGGATGGCAAAGACCTATCCCGGTGCCCGCGTCACCGGCGTTTCCAATTCCGCCAGCCAGCGTGAATTCATCATGGCCCGCGCGGCCGAGCGCGGCCTGACCAACCTGGAAATCATTACCTGCGATATGAACGACTTCGAGGCGCCGGGCGAATTTGACCGCGTCGTCTCGGTCGAGATGTTCGAGCATATGGCGAACTGGCGCGCCCTTCTGGGCCGGGTGAAGACCTGGCTGAAACCGGACGGACGCCTGTTCATCCACGTGTTCACACACAAGACCGCACCCTATCGCTTCGACCTCAACGATGAGGCCGACTGGATCGGCAAGTATTTCTTCTCCGGCGGGGTGATGCCAAGCCATGGGCTGATCACGCAGTTCCCGGACCTGTTCGTTCTGGAGCAGGATTGGCGCTGGAGCGGGATCCACTATCAGAAGACAGCCCTGCACTGGCTGGACCTGTACGACGCCAATATCGCGAAGATCCGCCCGGTGCTGGAAAGTGTCTACGGCAAGGACGCTACCCTCTGGCACCGTCGCTGGCGGCTTTTCTTTCTCGCCACCGCCGGTCTGTTCGGGCACCGTGGCGGTACGGAATGGGGCGTCAGCCACTATCGGCTGCGGCCGGCCTGAATGTATTGGGAACCCTGTCGATGCGGCGTCTGATCCTGACCTACCTTGCCACGGGCGTAGCCTTTGCCGCCGTCGACTACATCTGGCTGACCCAGTTTGGCCCCAAGGTCTATTTCCCGACACTGGATCCAGTGGCATTGCCCAGCGCCCGGCTTGGGCCGGCAGCGGTGTTCTATTTTGCCTACATCGTCGGCGTGATGGCTCTGGCGATCTGGCCCAATCGCGACAAGCCGCTGATCAAGACCACCCTGACCGGGGCGATGCTGGGGGCCATGTGCTACGCCACCTATGACCTGACCAACCAGGCGACGCTCCGGGTCTGGTCGACCCACATCACCATCATCGACATTACCTGGGGCACCTTCATCACCGCTTTCGGGGCGACAGTGGGGGGATGGGTGTTTCGGCGACTGAACGCCTGACCTTTCCGCGCGATGGCGATTGTCCGCCGCGCTCCCCTCATGCCATGGTGTTTTCGAAGAACGGGGATGATGCCGCTGAAGTGGCGCGCCAGGCAATGGGATGGAATCAGTGAGCGAGCGTGAAGCGTTGAATGCCCGGCTGGAAGCGGCCGCCATGGTCGGGATGAACACGGCGGTCTGGGCCTCTGTCCTGCCGGACAAGCCATCGGTCATCGACCCCGATGGCAGAGTCCGCACCTTCGCGGAGGTCAATGCCAACGCCAACCGTATCGTGCGCCTGTTGCGGAATGCCGGGCTGAAGGCGGGCGACGCCGTGGCGATCCTCAGTTCGAACCGCGCCGAGTTCGTCGAGGTCCAGGCCGCCACCCTGCGCGGTGGTTTTCGTCTGACGCCGGTCAACTGGCACCTGAACGTCGACGAGATCAGCTATATCTTCAACGACTGTGAGGCTCTGGCCCTGTTTGCCGAAGGCAAGGTCGCAACCGCCAAAGCCTCAGCAGACGCAGCACCTGACCTGAAGATCAAGATCGCCATCGGGGGCGCGATCGAAGGTTTCACACCCTATGACGAGGCCCTCTCAGGACTCGACGGGTCCGACATCGAAGACCCTTCGCTTGGCAACCAGATGCTCTACACCTCCGGCACCACCGGCCGACCCAAAGGCGTTTTCCGCGCGGTTCCGGCGGTTACACCCCAGATGATGTACGCGCTGCGGGGTTACAACGAGACGTCAGTACAACTGTGCGCGGGGCCCGCCTACCACGCCGCGCCGCTGGTGTTCGACGTGCGCTCTGCCATGGGCGCGGGCTGCCCGCTGGTGTTCATGGACAAGTGGGACAGTGAACACGTGCTGGCCACCATCGACCGGCACAAGGTCACCCACATGCATCTGGTGCCAATCATGTTCCAGCGCCTGCTGGCGCTGCCTCCGGAGGTCAAGGCGAAGTACGACGTCTCGAGCGTGACCTACATCGTCCACGGCGCGGCCCCCTGTCCGCCCGAGGTGAAATTTGCGATGATCGAGTGGTTCGGCCCGGTGCTGAGCGAGTACTACGCGGGCTCCGAGGGCGGTGCCGGCTTCATGATCGACAGCCATGATTGGCTGCGCAAACCCGGATCGGTGGGCAAGCGTCCTGAACTGCTGGGCTCCAAAATCCTGGACGACCAGGGAAACGAGTGCGCGCCGAACGTCTCCGGCACGATCTATCACCAACTGCCGCCAGGCGGCGCGTTCACCTACTACAAGGACGACAAGAAGACGGCGGCCAGCCGCGTCGGCGACTATTTCACCATGGGCGACATGGGTTACTTCGACGACGACGGATACCTGTTCCTGACCGGGCGGAGCGCCGAGACCATCATCTCCGGCGGGGTCAATATCTATCCCCAGGAAGTCGACAACGAGCTGGTCAAACACGACGCCGTGGCCGACAGCGCCACCGTCGGCATCCCCCACGACGAATGGGGCGAACAGGTCAAGGCCGTGATCCTGCTGAAACCCGGCTACCAGCCGTCCGACCTGCTGGCCCAGGAAATCCTTGGCTTCGCCCGCGACAGCCTGCCCGCCTTCAAGGTGCCCCGCAGCCTGGATTTCGTCACCGAACTGCCCCGCTCCGAAGCCGGAAAGATCCAGCGCGGCAAGGTAAGGGCACCCTACTGGGAAGGTCGCGCGCGGCAGATCTGAGAACTCCCTGCAGAAGGTTGGTTTCGTCATGAAGGTGGGGGTACTCTGCAAGCCGTAGGGGACCCCCATGCTCGACCGCCGCCAATTGCTGATCGCCGCCGCCGCAGGTACCGCCCTGCCTGCCGCTATCGCGCGGGCTGCCGGAATCAATGCCTATGTGCGAACCGGGACGATCAAAGACGTCGAGCACGTGGTGATCCTGATGCAGGAAAACCGCAGTTTCGATCACTATTTCGGCGCGATGAACGGGGTGCGCGGTTTCGCCGACCGCTTCCCGATTCCTTTGCCCGATGGCCGTACCGTCTGGACCCAAGCCAATGTGCCGGGTGCCCAGCCCTCGCACATTGCGCCCTTCCCGTTGAATACGACCCAGACCTTTGCGCACATGCGGGTCGAGGGCACGCCGCATAGCTGGACCGATGCGCAGGCCGCCTGGGATCAAGGCCGCATGGCCGACTGGCCGGCGGCGAAACGGCCGCATTCCATGGGCTACTTTCAGCCTGAGGACATTCCATTCCAATATGCGCTGGCCGACGCCTTTACCCTTTGCGACGCCTATCACTGCGCGATGCAGGTCGGCACCAACTCCAACCGCCTGTTTCTGTTCACCGGCACCAACGATCCGGCGGGGCTTGATGGCGGCCCGTCGCTCAGTAACTCTCACGACAGCCTGCCGCAAAAGGGCGGGCCGAAAACCGCCTACACGTGGAAGACCTATCCGGAACGACTGCAGGCCGCGGGCATCACCTGGCGGGTCTATCAGGACATGGCCGACAACTTCAGCGACAACCCGCTGGAGGGCTTCGCCAGCTTCCGCGCCGCCTACGACAAGGTTCCGGGCTCTGACCCCGCGCTGGCCGCGCACGGGCTGTCGACCTACCGGCTGGACCGCCTGAGGGCCGATGTCGAGGCGGGCGTGCTGCCTCGGGTGTCGTACATCGTGGCGGGCGCGAAGGATTCCGAGCATCCCGACCCTTCCAGCCCGGCCCAGGGGTCGGACTACACCGCCCGCGTACTGGACGCCCTGACCGCCAATCCGGAGGTCTGGGCCCGGACGGTGCTGCTGGTGATGTTCGACGAGAACGACGGCTTCTTCGACCACATGCCGCCGCCCGCGCCGCCATCGCGTGATGCAGGCGGCGAGCTACTGGGTGCCTCGAGCATCGATCTGACGGGCGAGCATCACCTGACACCAAACCCGGTCGAGCCCATCGATGTCCCGACGTATCGGGGACGGCCCTATGGGCTGGGGCCGCGCGTGCCGATGTATGTGATTTCGCCCTGGAGCCGGGGTGGCTGGGTCAATTCCCAGGTGTTTGACCACACCTCGGTGATCCGGTTTCTCGAGACCCGATTCGGGGTGGCGGCCCCGGAGATTTCGCCTTGGCGGCGCGCGGTCTGCGGCGACCTGACCTCGTGCTTTGATTTCCTGACGCCGAACCGCGAGCGGCTTCCGCCGAAGCTGCCGGCGACCCAGGCACTGGCGGATCGCGCCGGCGCGCTGAAGACCACGCGGCCACCGACGCCTGTGACCTTGGCTGCGCCGGTGCAGGCGGCCGGCGTGCGCCTGTCGCGCGCCCTGCCTTATGAGCTCGATGCCTCGATGTCGGTGGCGGACGGTACCGCGCGCATCGATTTCGCCAATGCTGGCGTCGCAGCCGCCGTGGTCCATGTCTATGACCTGAACGATCTGGCGCCGCCGCCGCAGCGTTACACCCTCAGCGCCGACGACACGCACTCGGCATCCTGGCCGCTGGCGTCGGGCGGCTATGACCTCTGGATTCTGGGACCGAACGGTTTCCATCGACAGTTCCGCAGCGCTGCTGATCCCGGCCTCGTCGTCACGAACGCGTTCGACCGCAAGGCCTTGAAGCTGACGATC
This sequence comes from Phenylobacterium deserti, assembly GCA_945883235.1. Lineage (GTDB taxonomy): Bacteria > Pseudomonadota > Alphaproteobacteria > Caulobacterales > Caulobacteraceae > Phenylobacterium > Phenylobacterium deserti_A. The sequence continues at coordinate 82,224 of CAMCXF010000012.1, forward strand.
ACCCTGCGCAACACCGGGCCAGCGCCGCTGTCGGTCAGGACCACGGCCAATGCCTATGGGCACAAGTCCTGGTCCGTCACGGTGGCCCCTGGTGCGACGGCTTCAAATACCTGGGCGCTGGCGGGGACCAAAGGCTGGCACGACCTGTCGCTGACCCTCGCCGACCATCCGGCCTGGCTGCGACGCCTTGCAGGACGGCTGGAATCCGGTCGCGACACCGTCACCGATCCGGCGATGTTCGGCCCGGCCCTCATGACCCGCGCCTGAGCCCGCAACACCGCGTCACCAAGCGTGTTTTGGCACCGGACGCCGACGCAGGGCATAAGCCTCTCCAATGATTCCGTTCATCGATCTGCAGGCCCAACGTGCGCGCCTCGGCCAGCCGCTCGAGGACGCGATCCTCAAGGTGGTGCGGTCAGGGGCCTACGTCATGGGTCCGGAAATCACGCAGCTGGAGGCCGAGCTGTGCGCATTCGGCCAGGCGGTGCACGCCCTGACCTGTGGCTCCGGCACAGAGGCGTTGATCCTGCCGTTGATGGCCTGGGGAATCGGACCCGGCGACGCCGTGTTCTGCCCGTCCTTTACCTTTGCCGCCACCGCCGAGGTGATGCCGCTGGTGGGCGCCAGTCCGGTGTTCGTGGACGTGCTGCTGGATACCTACAATCTGGACCCCGCGAAACTGGAGGCGGCGATCCTGGCCATCAAGGCTGAGGGCAAGCTGAACCCCCGCGCGATCATCGCCGTCGACCTGTTCGGACAGCCGGCCGACTATCCCGCGCTCTCCGCCATCGCCCGCCGACACGGCCTGAAGCTGATCGCCGACAGCGCCCAGGGGTTCGGCTGTACTCTGGACGGCCATCACCCGCTGCACTGGGCCGATGTGACCACCACTTCGTTTTTCCCCGCCAAGCCGTTGGGCTGTTACGGCGATGGCGGCGCCGTGCTATGCAACGACGCGCGGCTGCACGATCTGATGGTATCGCTGCGGGTGCACGGTCAGGCCGTGAAGTCGGACCTGGAGGGCCGCACCTTCGACCACGATCCCAAATATATGAACATGCGGGTCGGCATGAACGCCCGGATGGACACCATTCAGGCAGCCGTCCTGTTGCAGAAACTGGCTATTTTCCTTGACGAGATCGCGGCGCGGAACCGGGTGGCGGCGCGCTATGCCGAGGGCCTCGGCGACGTGGTCCGGACGCCGCCGGTCATCGCGGACGGTGTCTCGGTCTGGGCGCAGTACACCATCGAGACCGGCGACCGGGACGGGCTGGCCGCCCATCTGCGCAGCCAGGATATCCCGACCGCCGTCTACTATCCGCTGCCCCTGCATCGACAGGCGCCCTACGCCCACTATCCCCAGCCCGGCGGCCTGCCGGTCACGGAGTCGGCAGCGGCCAGGGTCATCAGCCTGCCGATGCACGCCTATCTTGAGCCCGACGTCCAGGACCGGATCATCGCGGCGATTCGCAATTTTGTGAAACGCAACAGCTGACCGTCAGGCGCAACGCCGGTTCGCAAGGGTGTCACACCTTACCGCTAGAGCGTGACCGCATCTGACGGATTCGGGATTCACGAGGTTTGCGGATCGTGATTCAAGGTGGAGGCTGGGCCGGAGGCCAGTCTGCATGACTCGACCCTTTTCGCTGGACCTTCGGGAGCGTGTTGCGCGGTTTGTGGTGTCGG
>CAMCXF010000013.1:0-60000 GCA_945883235.1 Phenylobacterium deserti
GGCGCTTGGAGATGATGTTCAGCGCGCCACCGATGGCGTTCTTGCCATAGAGGGTGCCCTGTGGGCCGCGGAGCGCTTCGGTGCGCTCAATGAACAGGGTCGACTGGGCAAAGGCGGTCACCGACGAGGTGTAGGCACCGTCGTTGTAGAGGGCCACGCCACCTTCAACCGAGCGGTTGTTGGAGAAGCGACCGATGCCGCGCAGGGCGATCCGGTCATTATTGGTGGAATAGGACAGACCCGGCGTGAAGTTGGTCAGGTCCTGCACCGAGTTGATGCCCACCAGTTCGCGGCGCTCATCGGTGAAGGCCGAGACGGCGACCGGCACGTCCTGCAGCGATTGCTCGCGCTTTTCGGCCGTGACCACCAGCTCTTCGATTTCGTTGGTGGACTGGGCGAAGGCGGATCCGCCCGTCGCGGCCGTCATTGCGAACACGCAAGACAGCAGCATACGTTTTCTGGAAATCATCTGGACGTCTTCCCCAAGCTATTGACTGACATGGCACCTTTGCGGTGCTTGTTTGCGAATGTCCGGCATGGCGGACGCTAGGTCAATCAACTCTGGCGAGATTGCGGCGCTATTTGGCCGGAGTGGCGAAATCCAGCCACGATTTCGCCACGAAGTCAGACGCGCGGCAGGCTTGACGGACAGCGGGGGAGCCAACCGGCGACGCGGTTGGTGACGCCGCGTTCCAGCGCCGCCGGGGCGACCATCACGTTGCAACCGGCGTGGCCCCCAGCCGGGACGCGGCCCCGAAGCTCGGCGAACTGGCTGTCCGGGGCGATCTGGATTGCCAGACGGGCCCGACGGAAGACTCCAGCCGGGTGGTCATGAACCCGGGCGTCGACCGGCTACACATCGACCAGGCCCAGGCCGAGGCCATCCAGAAGTCGCTTCAGATCGGGCGAGGCGAACCTGCGGTTGTGCGAGCGGTGGTGTCGATCGGTCGCGACGGCAAGGCGCGGTTGAAGGGCCTGATCGTCGGTGACAAGCGTTTTGAGCTGGGTTGGTACTGAGGGCTACTCCGCCAGATCCACCGCCTCGACCGCCTTGCCTTCCTTCTCCGCCAGGCGGGCACCGCCGAGGATGCCGGGCAGGGCGTAGTTACCTTCGTGGCAGGCGTATTCGTACATCGGGCCCGTGGTGGCGTTCATGGCCATCTGGGCACGCCAGACCTGGGTGAAGACCTTGGGATCGTCGACGCTGAACTCATAGAGGATCTGGCTGGCGGAGGTGCGGGTGAAGCGTTCGCTAACCTTGGCGGTCGGCGTCAGATACAGGCTAGCTCCGAAATAGGGCCGCAAGCTCTCCTGCGGGTTGAAGTTGGTGGTTTCGACCACCAGGGTGTCGCCGTCCCACCAGCCGATGCTGTCGCCCATCCACTTCTGCAGGCTGGTGCGGGGTTTCGTCCGGTCGACGAGGGGGATCATACGGGCGTCGTGGTTCATCTCGACGACGATGACCACGTGATCGCGGCCCTGCTGGATCTGATAGTTGTTGTTGTAGAGCACATTCATCATCGGCGGGCCGGCGGTGGAGCCGAAGCCCAGGATGCAGCGCTCGCCCAGAGGGCGGCTCTCTGGACCGGCGAAGTTGGTGCGGGCGCTGGCCAGGGTGTCGGTGAACAGCTTCCGACCGGCGGGGCTGTAGGGCAGCTTGCCGTCCGCAGGGTCGATCAACCACGAGGTTCGGACCTCGCCGCCGATGCGGCCAAAACTGACGCCCGGGTCGATCCAGACGGTGTTGTAGCCGCCGGGATCGTCGGCCTTGGGGGGCGCAGGGTCGTTGGGATTGGTGGGCCGGTTGGTCGACGCCATCATCCGGGCGCGTGCCTGTTCGGCAGCTTTGGCCTGGTCTTCGGTGATGGTCAGGGTCTTGAAATTGGCCGGACGCTCCAGGCTGGTCAGCGAGGCGTTGGTCCAGACGCCCTCGAAGTCGGGCTGGCCGAAGCCATTGCGAGGGGCCTTCCAGGTCTGGGCATGGGTTGCAGTCGCAAGGGCGGCGATCAGCAGCGGCAGGATCAATCGGCGCATGGATCTCAGGCCCTCTTTTCGGTGAGCGCGGCATAGACCGCCCTGGGGCTGATGTCGCGAACGGCGGGCGTGCCGCCGCCGGGGACCGAGCCGCTCAAATTCTGGATCATGCCGACGAAGACGATGTCGTTGGTAGGGTCTATCCAGAACCAGGTGCCGAAAGCGCCGCCCCACCAGTAGCTGTCCTGACCCTGCGCCAGACCGCTGATCGCCGGGGTCTCGTGGACGGCGAAGTCCATACCAAAGCCGACACCCTTCTGGACGGGGCCGTAGAGATCGACGCCGACGCCAGGGCGCAGAACCGATTTGCGCATCAGCTTGACGGTCTCAGGCTTAAGGATCCGCGCGCCGTCCAGTTCGCCGCCGTTCAGCAGGGCCTGGCAGAAGCGGAAATAGTCCGACGCCGTGGACGACAGACCCCCGGAACCGGCGAGAAACCGCGGCTTGGTGGTCTGGATGCGCGGCTCGCCGGCGGTGACCAGCTTGCCCTCGGCATAGGTGTGGATGCGCACGACGCGGGCGGTCTTGGCCGGGTCGACCCAGAACTGGGTGTCTGGCATCTTCAGCGGCGTGAATATGTGTTTCTGCATATAGTCCGCTAGATCCATTCCGGACATTTTTTCAACAAGATAGCCCTGGATATTCACGGCCGGCCCGTAGGCCCAGTCCGTGCCCGGCTGGCTGGCCAGCGGCAGGGCAGCCAGCTTGTCGATCATGCCTTGCAGGTCGCTCGCCCCCAGACCCGCGTCAGTGTAGACGGCGCTGGTTCCGAAACCGGCGGTGTGGCTCATCAACTGGGCCATGGTCATCGGCGTGGCCTGTTCGACCAGCGTGCCGTCGGCAGCCTTGACCTTCAGCCCGGCGAACTGCGGGATGTGTCTGGCGACGGGATCGTCCAGCTTCCATTTGCCCTGTTCCCGCAGTTGCATCATCGCCACGCCGCAGATCGGCTTGGTCATCGAGGCGATGCGGAAGATACTGTCGGGGGCCATCGGCGCGGGGGCAGAGATGTCCTGCTTTCCATAGGCATCCAGGTTCACGACCTTGCCTTTGCGGGCCAGTAGCGTGACGACGCCGGCCAGCTTCTGCTGGTCGACCAGGGCATGCATTTCTGCGTTCAGGGCGGCGACTCCCGCGGCGGAGAACCCCGCCGAGGCGGCTGGCTGCACCGCGATCTTCGCCCAGGCGGGCAGGGCGGCCAGGGCGGCAGCGCCTGCGCCAGCGAACACCAGGTTGCGGCGATCGAAGGTGGTCATGGTCAGCCCTCCCGGCTCACGGTCCGTTGACGGACTCTATCAGGGCCAGCATCCCTGATTATCCAATCCTGGACTATCCATTTTGCGCGGATGTTTCTGACTCAGACATGTCGTGATGTAGGCTAAGTCGAAGATCTCGAGGGAGTGAATCGCGTGGCGGGAACGATGACGATGGCGGAGCCGCCAACGAAGCGGCCGCTGTGGAAGCAGCTCTATCTGCAGGTGATCGTCGCCATCACCTTGGGCGCGCTGATCGGATACGTCTGGCCCGAGACCGGCGAGGCGCTGAAGCCGCTGGGCGACGCCTTCATCAAGCTGGTGAAGATGATCATCGCCCCGGTTATCTTCCTGACGGTCGTTACCGGCATCGCCGGGATGCGGAACCTGGGCAAGGTGGGCAGCGTGACGCTGAAAGCCTTTGCCTATTTCATCGTGGTCTCCAGCTTCGCCCTGGTCGTCGGCCTGACCGTCGCCAATGTGGTGCAGCCGGGCGCGGGGATGAACATCGACCCGGCCACGCTCGATGCGGCAGCGGTCAAGGGCTATGCGGCCAAGTCTCACGACATGACGGTCGTGGGCTTTCTGATGGATGTGATCCCGACCTCGGTGGTGGGCGCGTTTGTGGACGGAAACATCCTGCAGGTGCTGTTTTTCGCGATCCCGTTCGGCATTGCGCTGACCATGATCGGCGAGCGGGCAGCCCCGGTGCTGAACGTGCTCAACGCCACGGCCGAGGCGTTTTTCAAGCTGGTGGCGATCTTCATGCGCGCCGCACCGATCGGGGCGTTTGGCGCGTTCGCGTTCACCGTGGGCAAGTACGGCATTGGCTCGATTGTCAGCCTGGCAGCGCTGGTGGGGACGTTCTACGCCACGTCGATCCTGTTCGTGCTGGTGGTGCTGGGGGCCATCGCGGCGCTGAACGGGTTCTCGATCCTGAAGCTGATCCGTTTCCTGAAGGAAGAGCTGCTGCTGGTGCTGGGGACCAGCTCGTCGGAATCGGCGTTGCCGTCGCTGATGGAGAAACTGGAGCGCGCCGGGGCCGAGAAGTCGGTGGTCGGGCTGGTGGTGCCCACGGGCTACAGCTTCAATCTGGATGGCACCAATATCTACATGACGCTGGCGGCGATGTTCATTGCCCAGGCGCTGGGAATCCAGCTTTCGCTGGAGGAACAGCTGTTGTTGCTGGGCGTGGCGATGCTGAGTTCCAAGGGCGCGGCGGGCGTGACGGGGGCTGGGTTCATCACCCTGGCGGCAACGCTACAGGTGGTGCCCAGCGTGCCGTTGGCCGGCATGGCGCTGATCCTCGGCGTCGACCGGTTTATGAGCGAATGCCGGGCGGTGACCAACTTCATGGGCAACGCGGTGGCGACCCTGGTGGTGGCGCGCTGGGAAGGTCAGCTGGATCGCGGCAAGCTGGCGGCGGCGTTGAACGGCGAGCCCGGACCGCTGGCGGCTGTGGCTGTTGAGACCAAAGCGGACTGAACTCAGCCCACCCGGCTGAGGGCTACCGGCGAAGCCACCAGGCAGCGTTTGATTGTCTCCATCAGACCGGCGACCAGGATCGGCTTGGAGACGAAATCGTTGAAACCCAGGGCCAGATACTCGGCCGGGCGGCGTGAATAGACGTCCGCGGTCAGGGCGATGATCGGAATATCGCTCTGGGGACCGCCGGAGGCGCGCAGGAACCGCACAACATCAATCCCGGTCATGACCGGCATGTGGATGTCGATCAGCAGGATATCGAAGGCCTCGGTGGCCAGGCGTTCCAGGGCTTCCTCGCCCGAATTTGCCATGACGCCCATATGGCCGAACGCGCCCAGGATCTCCTGCACCACGCGCAGGTTCATGGGGTCGTCATCGACGTGCAGGACCGTGAGCGGCCTGCCGTCAGCATCCGGACGTTCTGTCACGGTCTGGCTCCGGTCCGGTGCGCGGGGAATGCGCCCGATTGGCTCAGGTCATAGCCGATGGCAATTTAAGGCTTGGCTGACGGACATGCTGAATCCTGATTAACTGGCAGGCTCAGGTTTCAGGTTGGGCTCATGATCAAACTCACCTTCTGTCTCGTTCGGCTGCCACATCTGAGCCGCGAGGCGTTTCAGGCCTACTGGTTTGATACCCACGCGCCGCTGGTCGCCAGCGTCGCCGAGACGCTGAAGATCCGGCGATACGTGCAACTCCATAGCCTGCCCGAAGCGGCAAACGCCGGGATCGGTGCCAGTCGGCAGGCACCGCCAGAGTTCGATGGCGTGGCCCAGCTCTGGTTCGACAGTCTGGAGGCTCTGGCCGAAAACGGCCGCCGCCCGGAAGCCCAGGCGGCGGGTGCATTGCTGCTCGAGGACGAGCGGCGGTTTATCGACCTGCCGAAGTCACCGTTATGGTGGGGGCAGGAACGGGTAGTGGTTGGCGAGGCTCAGCAGGCGTAGCGGCGCTCCACGATCACGCGCTGGCCGGAGTAGCGGTCGTACACACGCTCGCGGGTGGTGCAGACGGCAGGTGCGCGTCGGTAGTTGTCGTCGTAGCCATAGCTTTGATCATAGTAGCCACCGCCATAGCTGTCGTCGCGCGGGTCGTACGCGTAGCCGCTGCTGTTGGGGTAGCTGCGGCTGGAATAGCCGGAGCTGTAGTTGCTGCCATAGCCACTACGGCCATTGCTCTTGCTGGAGAGTGCAGCGCCCAGGGCGAGGCCTGCGATCCCGGCGGCGACCGCCACGGCGGCCTTGTCCGAGCCGCCACGATGGCTGCGATAGCTGTTGTGGCGATAGCGGTCCGCCGACGCGGGCGTTGCGGCGGCGAGTACACCCCCGACCATGGTCATGGCGGCGAGGGCGATGGTCAGGGACTTGCGCATGGGAACCTCCTGGGTCTGAGAGGCAGTTAACGGTTGCGCGCCTGAACCGTGGCTGAACGTCACCTTCACCTCCTGGCCGCCGACGTCTTCGCCCGGATCGGTTTGAACTCGGAGCTCGCGTTCCAGTCTGGCCAGCGGGTGGAATTGGCCAGGGCCAGGCCTGCCTCGTAAGCCAGGCTCACGTCGTCAGCCGCGCCCTGGTAGTTCTGGGTGGGCTCCCAGCGGTCGCAGGTCTGGTGGTAGCAGCGGGCGGTATAGGCCTCGACCCACGCGTCACCCGCCGTGCGGCCACCGATGACGAGGTCTGCACCGCCGCCCATACCCATGAACAGCATCACCGGCACCCCGCGTTTGGCCAGCGAGAAGTGGTCGGCTCTATAGAACAGGGCGCGTTCGGGTTTTGCGTCGGGCGTGATGGTGCGGCCATGACGCGCCGCGACGGCGGCGAGGCCGGTTTCCAGTTCATTTTGCCCCGCGCCGACGAGGATCACGTCGCGAGCGGGGCCTGCGGTCTGCAGGACATCGAAGGTGTAGTTGGCGACCATCTTCGCGAGCGCAGGCTCGGCACGCTGGGCGTAAAATTCGCTGCCCAGCAGTCCGCGTTCCTCTGCGGTCCAGGCGGCGAACAGGATGGTGCGATCAGGCCGGGGGCCGGCCTTAAAAGCCCGCGCAGTCTCGATGACGCCCGCCACACCCACAGCATCGTCCACTGCGCCGGGGCGGATGGTGGCCCCGGACGCGTCGGCAGGGCCAATGCCATAAGCGTCCCAGTGGGCGGCGTAGAGGATCGTCTCGTCGGGACGTTTCGCGCCGGGCAGGGCGGCAAGCACGTTGCGGCTCTCAAGGCGAATGAAGGTGTTTTGGTAATCCGCTGAGAAGGTTGCGGTTTTCAGTTCGACTGGTTGGAAGTCGGCGCGGCGGGCGCGGACTTTTTCGGCCTCGAAATCGAGACCGGCGTTGCGGAACAGCTCAGCTGTCAGGTCCCGCTGGATCCAGCCTTGCAGCAGCAGCTTGTCCTTTGCCGGCGACTTGCGAACCACATCGTAGGTCTCGTTGTTGCCGGCGATCACGGTGCTCCAGCCGTAGGCCGCGCCGGCGGTCTCGTGGATGATCAGCGCGCCGACCGCGCCGCGTCGCACCGCTTCCTCATACTTGTAGACCCAGCGGCCATAGAAGGTGGCGGCGCGGCCACCGAATTTGCCGGCGACGGGCTCATCGGGGGCGGCCTCGAAATCGGGGTCGTTGATCAGCACCAGCAGCATCTTGCCTCGGACATCCACGCCCTTGAAGTCGTCCCAGCCCCGCTCAGGCGCGGTGACGCCATAGCCCACAAAGACCAGCGGTGCCGCGCGGATCGCGACGCGGTCGACGGGGCGCTGGGTCTCGATCCGCAGATCGGTCTGCTCGTGCAGGGCTTTCGACGTGCCGCCGGCTGCCAGGGTGTAGGTCCCGCCTGGCTGGGTCTGAAAGCGCCACAGAGGCACCGTCTGGGTCCAGCCGCCGCTGTCGCCGGCGGGGGTCAGGCCGAGGGCCTTGAACTGCGACACGATGAAATCGACGGTCTTCTGCTCGCCGGGTCCCCCCGGAGCACGCCCCGCGTAGGCGTCGGACGCCAGTTCGCGGGTGATGTCCGACAGCCGCTGGGCCGAGATCGGGCTGGCGTGCTGGGCGTGAGCCGGTGTCGCGGCGATGGTCAGGGCAAGGGCGGCGAGCGCATTTCGGAAAAGGGTCATGGTTCTCCTATATCTGCGTCGACGGGGCTTTAATATCTTGCGCCCTAGTCTGAGGTTCGCCATCGATCCGCCATCTGGCGCGTTGAGGAAGGGCGACAGATCATGCGGACACACCGTTCGCGCCAGGACTGTGATGGATACGACCGACAAGGCCAACACGATGAGCGGAAAACCCGGGTACTACGACGTCTACGAAGGCTATCAGGAGGATCCGGCGGGTCCGGCTCGGTTGATCACCCTCGCCCGATCGGCTCAGCGTCATGCGCGCGCCGCAATGGCCGCCGAGGCCCTGGCCATGGGCGCCATCGGGCTGGCCATCGGGGTGACCGTCGGCGCTGCTGTCGCCTGGAAGATGTCTCCGCGTCGGCGTTAGGCCGCGATCTGGATCTGGCAGCAGCAAAGATCGAGGCCAGCCTCTAACGACAGATCGTCGCCCCGGATGACGTCGTCCCGCGGGCGTGCAAAATCCGTCATCCTTTGGATCGCGGTATCCGTGGCGCGCCCGGAGCAGCCGAGGCATGAGTTCGATATGAATCGACTGTCGACGCAAATCCATAAGTGGCTGGCCCTTATTGTGGGCCTGCAGGTGCTGGGCTGGGTGCTGGGCGGGCTGGTGATGACCGCCATCCCCATCGAGCGCGTGCGCAGCGAGCACCACATCGCCAAATTCCAGCCGGACGCCCTGCCGACAGCAGGACTGGTCGGCTATGCCGACGCGGCCAGGGCCATGGCGCTCAATCCGGTTGAGGCGACGCTGAAGTCGACCTTGCGGGGACCGCTGTGGGTTTTGAAGGATAGCGATGGCACCACGCATGTGGTCGATGCGCGGAGTGGCCGGCATGTCACGCCGTTGCCGGCGGCGGAGGCGCGTCTGCTGGCCGGCGCGCAGTATCAGGGCAAGGGTCAACCGGCGGTTCCACGCTGGTTTACGGTCGCGCCGCAGGAAGCGGGCAGGCCCGGGCCACTATGGCGGGTGGATTTCGATGACGCCGAGCGGACCAGCTTTTACCTGTCTCCGGAGACAGGCGAGGTGGTCAGCCGCAGATCCAATGTCTGGCGCGTCTATGACATGTTCTGGCGCATCCACATCCTGGACTTCAAGGATGGCAACAATTTCAATCACCCCCTGATCATCGCCGCCGCAGGTTTGACCCTGCCGGTAGTCTTCAGCGGTCTGGTCCTTCTGTGGATCCGGCTGGGGCGCGACCTGAAGGTGGCCCTCGCCCGGCGGCATCGCAGCTAGGGTTTGGGGGCCATGATCGGGATCAAATCCCGGGCCACACGCTGATGCTACCCTATCGAGGACGCGACGGACGCAATCGTCGGACGGCGGAGTCTTCGCGATGTGCCCGACCCCCTTGTTGCCGACCGACCACGAAGCGCATGCTGATCCGGGCGCTGGGGTGATCGATCCTGTCTGCGGGATGGCTGTTGATCCCTTGAGGTCGGCGCACCACACCGAACATGCCGGGCGGACCTTTCACTTCTGCTCAGCCGGCTGTCGCACCCGGTTCATCGGCGATCCTGAGCCCTACCTCACGGAGCAGCCCACGCCGCCGGCACCGACGCCTGCCGGGACCATCTACACCTGCCCCATGCATCCTGAAATCCGCCAGGCGGGACCCGGCAGTTGTCCGATCTGCGGGATGGCGCTGGAGCCGGAGGTGTTTTCCGCCGACGCAGGTCCCGATCCCGAGCTGGTGGATATGACCCGTCGGTTCTGGATTGCGCTGGCCCTGACCGTACCGGTTTTTGTGCTTGAGATGGGCAGTCACGCCTTCAATATGCACCAGTTCATATCGCCCGTCCTGTCCGGCTGGATTCAGGCCGCTTTGGCAACGCCGGTCGTCCTGTGGGCCGGTGCTCCGTTCTTCGCGCGTGGCTGGACGTCCCTGAAGACGCGCCATCTCAACATGTTCACCCTGATCGCCCTGGGGGTCGGCGTCGCGTGGATCTACAGCCTTGTGGCGCTGCTGGCGCCGGGAGTTTTCCCTGCGGCGTTCCGTGGCGATGGCGGGACGGTGGCGATCTATTTCGAGGCCGCCGCCGTGATCACCGTGCTGGTGTTGCTGGGTCAAGTGCTGGAGCTACGGGCAAGGGCCCAGACGTCCGGTGCGATCCGGGCGTTGATGGACCTGTCACCCAGGACCGCACGCCGAGTGAAGGTCGACGGAACCGACGAAGAGGTGGGCCTGGATCAGGTCCAGGTTGGTGACCGCCTGCGGGTGCGGCCGGGCGAACAGGTGCCCACCGATGGCGTGCTGCTGGAAGGCCGCGTGGCCATCGACGAATCCATGCTGACCGGCGAATCCATGCCGGTGACCAAGACAGTGGGCGATGCTGTGGTGGGCGGGTCACTGAACACAACCGGCTCGTTTGTCATGCGCGCGGACAGGGTCGGTGCCGAGACCCTGTTATCACGTATTGTGCAGATGGTGGCCCAGGCGCAGCGGAGTCGCGCGCCGATCCAGCGGCTGGCCGATCAGGTTTCGGGCTGGTTCGTGCCGGCGGTGCTGGCGGCGGCTGTGGCGGCTTTCGCGGTCTGGGCTTTGGTGGGGCCGGAGCCGCGATTGGCCTATGGGCTGGTGGCGGCGGTGTCAGTGTTGATCATCGCGTGTCCCTGCGCGCTGGGCCTGGCGACGCCCATGTCGATTATGGTGGGCGTCGGCCGGGGCGCGCAGGCCGGTGTGCTGATCCGCGACGCTGCAGCCCTGGAGCGGCTGGAAAAGATCGACACCCTGATCGTCGACAAGACCGGCACCTTGACCGAAGGGCGTCCGGCGGTGACCGCGATCCGGCCTGCGGCGGGGTTTGATGAGGCTGGACTGTTGCGGCTGGCGGCAAGCCTTGAGCGGGGTAGTGAACACCCGTTGGCCGCCGCGATCCTCAGGGCCGCGAGTGATCGCGGCCTGACCTTGCTGGAACCTACTGCCTTCGACTCGCCGGTGGGCAAGGGCGTGGTGGGCGAGGTGGATGCCCAGCGCGTGGTGCTGGGGTCGGGGCCGTTCCTGGCCGAGCAGGGGATTGATGTCGCGGGGCTCGACGCTGAGGCCGAGACACTTCGCCGCGATGGCGCGACCGCGATCTTCGCCGGGGTGGATGGTGCTGCGGCTGGCGTGTTCGCCATTGCTGACCCCATCAAGGCCACTTCAGCGGAAGCTGTGCGCCTGTTGCAGGCCGATGGCGTCCGGCTGGTGATGATGACCGGCGACAACAGGACCACGGCGTTGGCCGTGCCGCGGCAACTGGGGATCGAGGACGTCGAGGCTGAGGTGTTGCCGCAGGACAAGGCTGCTGTGGTCGAGCGGCTACGCGGGGAAGGGCGCGCCGTCGCCATGGCCGGCGACGGGGTGAACGACGCTCCGGCCCTTGCCGCCGCCGACGTCGGGATTGCCATGGGAGCGGGTGCCGACGTGGCCAAGGAAAGCGCGGGCGTGACGCTGTTGTCCGGCGACCTGTTGGGACTCGTAAAGGCACGGCGACTGTCAAAGGCAGTGATGGGCAACATCCGTCAAAATCTGGTCTTCGCCTTCGTCTACAATGTTGCTGGTGTGCCACTGGCGGCGGGCTTGCTCTATCCGGCGTTTGGCCTGCTGTTGTCGCCCCAGGTTGCCGCCGCCGCCATGGCGCTGTCATCGGTGAGCGTGATCGGCAACGCGTTGCGGCTGAGGGGCCTGAAGCTGTAGGTCGAGGCCGGGTGAAACGCTATGGTCGGGCTTTGCGACCGAGTCGGACCTTCGAAAAGCCAGTATGTCGTCTGAAGAGCCCGTCATAGACCTCCCGCCGGCGACCCAACGCTCGCAAGTGAATGAGCGGCGGTTGATTGACGGGCCTGTGGCCTCGACGCTGGTCCGGTTCGGCATGCCGTTGCTGGCGACCAACACCCTGATGGCATTGTCGGGAAGCTGGGGGGCGGTCTGGACCAGCCATGCGCTGGGTCCGAACGCGCTCACCGCCGTGGTCAACGCCAATCTGTTCATGTGGATGCTGACCGGCAGCGTCATGGGCGTGGGCTCTGCGGCGGGCATCGCCATAGGCCAGGCGCTGGGTCACGGCGACCACGATGTGGTCAAGCGCCTGACCGGCAACTCGATCACGTTTGCATTGGGTACCTCGCTGCTCGCCGGTGTGCTGGGTTTTGTGTTCGCGCCGAACCTGCTGGATCTGATCCACTTGCCACCGGCGGCGCGGGACATGGCGATCGACTATCTGAGGTTCACCTGTGTCTCGATGCCGCCGGTGTTCACCTTCTCCTTCCTGATGATGATGCTGCGCGGGGTGGGAGATGCCCGGACCCCGTTCCGGTTTTCCCTGATCGCGATCGGGCTGGGTCTGTTCCTGACTCCGACGCTGCTGCTGGGCAGCTTCGGGTTTCCGAAGCTGGGGATTGCAGGTGTCGCGATCGGCGGGGTCATTGCCTATAGCGCGGCGTTGCTGGCCCTGGTGGGGTACCTCTATGGCCGTCGCCATCCTCTGGCGCTGCGGCGCGAGGACCTGCATCATTTCAAGCCGGACCTGGCCCTGTTGCGGATGCTGGTGACCAAGGGCGCGCCAATGGCGGCCGAGAATATCATCGTGCAGGGAGCTTATTTCGTCCTGCTCTCGCTCGTGAACGCCCAGGGCGCCGCGACAGCCTCAGCGTACGCCGCCGCCGCCCAGCTTTGGGGTTATGTGCAGATGCCGTCGGGTGCGATCGCGCAGTCGATGTCAGCGATGGCCGCGATCTGCATCGGCGCGGGGCGTTGGGATCGGATCGGGAAGATCGCCTGGCAAGGTTGCCTCGTGGCGGTCGGCTTCACACTGCTGGCTGCTGTTATCGTCTATGGACTGGGAGACCTGCCACTCAAGCTGTTCCTGCCCGACGGCGGTGACTCGCTGAGGATCGCCCGCGATATCAATGAGATCGTCCTTTGGGGCTGGATATTCCTGGCTGTGACCAACGGCCTTTCGGCGATGGTGCGCGCCAATTCGGCCATGCTGGCACCGACCCTGATCTATGCCACCACCATGTGGATCATGCGGGTGCCGTTCGCCCTGACCCTGCTGCCGGTGCTGGGCGCGGCGGCGATCTGGTGGAGCTTTCCCCTCGGGACCGTCGGGTCCGCCATGCTGGCCCTGATCTATTTCCGCTGGGGCGGATGGCGCAAGAACAAGCTGATGGTTGCCGCCGTCATTAGCGGGAAGGCCTAGAGCACGACAGCTATTCGCCGCCTTCCTCCTTCACCGCGCCGCGATTGCCTTCCATTTCCCGGCCTTGGCGCTCTTCCTCGCGCGCACCGGCCAGAATGCCGTGCAGCGCGTAGTTGCCTTCATGGCAGGCGTACTCATAGACTGACTCGTCGGAGACATTGAGCGCCTGCTCGCCTTTGACGGGTTCGGTAAATGTCGCGGGATCAATCACTTCGAACGCGTACTTGATCTGTTGCGGCGAGATGCGGGTGAAGTATTCGATCACCTTCATGTTCTCGGTGGCACCCCGGAATGTCTGGTCGCGGCGGAAGTTGGTGGTCTCGACGACCAGGGTGTCGCCGTCCCAGTGGCCGATAGAATCGCCCATCCAAAGGCGAACGTTGGCAGGCGGGTGCTGACCACCCAGGCGGACGATGCGGGTGTCATGCACCATCTCGACCTGGATCATTACCTCAGTACCGGTCTGGGCGATTTGATAGTGATTGTTGTACAGGACCGGCAGCATCGGCGGTCCCGACGTCGAGCCAAATCCGACCAGGCAACGCTCGCCCAGGGGCCGGCGTTCCGGGCCATCAAAATTGCCAAGTCGCGCGTTGCCGAAGGCGGCCCGCTGGCGCGCCACGGCGGCCTCGTTCAGCGGCAAACGGCCATTCTTCGGCGCCACCAGGATCGAGGATCGTGCCTCGCCGCCGATACGGATCACCTTGGTGCCGGGTGCCACCCAGAAAGCGTTGTAGCCGCAGGCCGGACCGCTCACGCCGTCGCCGCAGGTGGGCAGATCATCAACGCCCGTCTTCTGGTCGGTGGGTCGGCCCGCGACGTCCATGGCCTTGGCCGTCACGCCTTCGATCCGACGCGCCTCATCTTCCGACAGGACCAGCCGCTCGCCAAACCGGGGATCACGCTCCAGTCGCGTGATGGTCGCGTTGGTCCAGACGCCCGAAAGGTCGGGCTGGCCCCACACGTTGCGAGGCGCTGTCCATGCAGACGACTTTGCGGCGGGGCTGGCAACTTGAGCCACGGCCGGCAGGGCCACGACAAGACACGCGGTAGCGAGCACAAGGGCACGAAGGGTCATTTCAAGTCTCCCGGCAGACCGGATATTCCAATCCGTTGGCGCGCAGGATAGGCCGGTTCTGCAAAACAGGAAGGGGCTTCAATTCGCGCCCTCTTCGCGGACCTCACCGCGCGCACCTTCGATTGCGCGACCGCCCCTTTCTGCCTCGCGCGCGCCAGCGAGAATGCCCTCCATGGCGTAGTTGCCCTCGTGACAGGCGTATTCGTACATCGGCCCCTTGGTCGCGTTGAAGGCCACCTCGCCCGAGAAGGGTTGATCGTAGGTCGCCGGGTCATCGACGGTGAAGCGATAGGCAATCTTGTTTGCGCCGATGCGCGTGAGCCATTCGGTCACCTTCTGGCCCTCGGCGCTGCCACGCAGGCCCTGTTCGGGACGCATGTTGATGGTCTCGATCACCAGGGTGTCGCCCTCCCAACGGCCGATCGAGTCGCCCATCCAGGTTTTGAGTCCCGCCGGATGATGCCGGCTGTTGAGCCGGACGATGCGGGTGTCGTGGACCATCTCCACCTCGATCAGCACCGCGTCCGCTGTCTGCACGATCTGGTAGGTGTTGTTGTACATCAGCGGCAGCATGGGCGGTCCGGCCGACGAGCCGAACGACAACAGGCACCGCTCGCCCAGGCCGCGCTTTTCCGGCCCGTCGTAGTTGCCGCCGGCCTCGGCCCGGGCGCGGCGCTTGGCCTGGCCAGCCTTGCTGAGGAACGGAAACTGGCCGTTGGCGGGTGACGTCAGGATCGAAGCGCGTTTCTCGCCATTCAGGTCGATGACGTTGGTGCCGGGGTCTTTCCAACCCTGATTGTAGCCGCAATTGAAACCGGAGAGGCCGTCAGCACCGCAATCAGCGTTTTTCAGGTCAGTGACCCTTAGATCCGGCGGGGTCGGTTCGTCGGCGCGGGCGATCTGGGCGGCGTTGGCCTGTTCCTGGGCAGCTGCTTCCTCGCGGGTCAGGACATTGCGTTCGCCGAATTTCGCGGGGCGGGTCAGCGGCGTGATAGTGGCGTTGGTCCAGACGCCTTGCAAGTCGGGTTGGCCCAACGCGGTGCGCGGGGCCTTATAGGTCTGCGCCCAGGCAGGTGGGGAAATCAGCGCGGCCAGCGCCAACACCGCAATACGTAACATCATCTGGAATTGCCTCCCGACAAACCGGTTCTTCGAGACCGTTGCCGCGAGAATAGCCCTGCCGCGCGAAACGAAAAGAGGCGATGCAGCGACCGCGCCGCTACTGGGTCTGCAGTTCACCGGCCTCGATGTCGAATGCACCGTCCAGCCAGGCCACGATCTCGCGCGCCGCCGGATGGTCGAACGCGGCGAAGCGGGTGCGCAGGCGCGCTTTACGCTCGTCATCCAGGCCTTTCAGGCCGGTGTCTTCCAGTAATAGCAGGGTGCGTTCGACCGCGTCGGCGAGGTCCGGCCCCAGCACAGCCGCCGCGGCACGACGGAAAGCGGCGAGGTATTCGTAGGTCTCCCCCCGGGCGTAGCTCTCGGCCAGCGTAAGTGCGGGGATGCGCGAGAGCACCGCCTGTGAGGCCGGGTTAACGGCGTGGCCGGAGATATGCGCCGCGATGCTGGCGGGGCGGCCGGTGAAGGCGCGAAGGTGCAGGTGCTGGCTCATCCGGGGGCCATCGTTGACGGGATAGTTGTCCCAGAGGAACGGCTTGCGGCGCATCTGTTCGGCCACCCGCGCCAGATGACCGGGGGAATACTCGCGGCTGCAAACCTCCTCGCCGGTCCACATCAGCTGGATGGGCGGATCGAGGCCCGCGCCGAGGTCTTCCAGATAGTGGGCGGGTCGTTGGCCGAAGACACGGTCGAGCACCGGGTCATCGGTATAATAACTGGGGCAGACGATCAGGCGCGAGGCTGTGGTCCGCCCGGCGATCCAATGAACGATTTCGATCTGGCGCGCGGCCAGGTCGGGCAGGTCGCCCTTCATGTCGTCGAAGAACACGCCGAGGTCAGCCAGTCCCAGGCCGTCGAGCTGGGCCAGCTTGGCGGCGAGAGCGTCCTTGGCGGCCGCATCGAAGCCAAGGAATAGCTCATAGGGGCTGAGGCCCACGCCGAAGCGAACGCCCGCGTCGCGGCATACCCCGGCAAAGGTGGCCAGGGCCGCGAGGTCCGCGTCGGGAAAGGGCTCGCGCCAGCTGCGTCGCAGATAGCCGTCGGCCTTGGGGGCGTAGAGGTAGAAGCCGTATCCATGCGGTGCCAAGGCCTGGACCATCTCCGCCCGCTCAGGCCAGCTATAGGGGCGGCCAAAGAAGCCTTCGATGATTCCGAGTTCTGTCGTCATGGTGCCAGACTAACCGGGGCCGTTGCGCTGACGATGTGAATTTGTAAGTTCGCCGTCGAAAAAGGAGACCACACTATGAACCCCAACGCCGAGTTCGACATCATCGTCTACGGTGCCACCGGCTATACAGGTCGCCTGGTGGCCCAGCATCTGGCGACGCGATATGGCGTCGGCGGCGAGGTCAAATGGGCCATGGCCGGGCGGTCGGCAGCCAAGCTGGCTGAGGTGCGCGACGAGATCGGTGCGCCGAAGGATACGCCGCTGGTGGTGGCCGACGCGACGGATGCGATCTCGGTCGCGGCGATGGTGAAATGCGCCAAGGCGATCATCACGACGGTCGGGCCTTATCAGCTCTATGGTTCGGACCTCGTGGCGGCCTGTGCGTCGGCGGGCACGGACTATCTGGACCTGAGTGGTGAGCCCAACTGGATGCGCCAGATGATCGACGCCCATGAGGAGAGCGCCAAGGCGTCGGGCGCGCGGATCCTGTTCTCGGTGGGCTTTGACTCGGTCCCGTTCGAGCTGGGCGTCTATTTCTGCCAGGAAACGGCCAAAGACAAATTGGGCGGGATCGTGCCGCGCGTGAAGGGTCGCGTGCGCGGAATGCAGGGCGGCCTGTCGGGCGGCACGGCGGCCAGCGGGGTGGCCACCACGGCGGCGATCCAGAAGGATCCGTCCATAATGGCGGTGATGATGAGCCCATTCGGCCTGACGCCCGGCTTCGAGGGACCGGCCCAGCCTGCGGGCCACGTAGCCGGCGACGACCCCGATGTCGGGCCGGTCGCGCCTTTCATGATGGCGATCATCAACACCAAGAATGTCCACCGCTCGAACCTGCTTATGGGTCACGCCTATGGTGCGGAATTTGTCTACGATGAGATGGTGATGGGCTCGCCTGAGTCCGGCGGGCCGGGATTCACGGATATGGCCTCACTGCCAGGCGGCATCCCGAAGCCGGGCGAAGGGCCGACCAAGGCCGAGCGCGAGGCTGGCTTCTACGATATCCTTTTTGTCGGTATCGCCGCTGACGGGCGTCAGGTGCGGGTTTCGGTCAAGGGCGATATGGATCCGGGCTATGGCTCAACATCCAAGATGCTGGCCGAGGCGGCGATCTGCCTGGTGCGGGCGCCCGATGTGGCCGGCGGCGTCTGGACGCCGGGAGCGGCGCTGCAGGGTCGGCTGGTCGAGCGGCTGCAGGCCCATGCGGGCCTGAGTTTTGTGGTCGAGGGTTAGCCTTCCTCGGCCAGGACCTCGCCCAGGGCGTCGAGACGATAAACGCGGCTACTCTGGGTCGGCATTAGTGACAGCCCCAATCAGGGGAGAAGAAAATCGCCATACGTCTCCAGACTATACGATCATCGGCAAGGTGCGCCGGCGCGTCTGGAGTTGAATATGAAAGCGTTCTTGTATGCGGTGACGGCCCTGGCGCTGTCGGGCGCCGCGGCACCCGCGATGGCAGCCACGACGTTCAAGCTGGATGTCGTGGTGCGGAGTGAAGCGGGCGTCCTCTTCTCTGCGCCGATTTTTACCTTCACCAACCTGTCGACCCCTGGCGTTCAGGTTTCGGGCGTGGCCGTTTCCGATGGTCCGCCCTGGGACTGGGTTCTGAATGTCGCGGCGCCCTATGACATCGTCAATCCGACCGGCGGCACACGGACACTGCTGATCGGCGAAGAGGCGACTTTCGACACCAATAACGGCGTCACCTCCAGCATCAGCTATGGTCTGACCAGCTTTGATCCCGGCGATTTCTTCCGGTTCAGCGCCGATCCGGAGGCTTCGAACGGCGGCAGCGCCGTGATTGATATCCGGCCATTCCTGATCGGCGACACCCTGAGGATCACAGCGGGCTTCGCGGGTGGTCCGAAGCTGTCAGGAACGGATTGGACGCTTGGATATTTCAATCCGAACGGCGATCTGACAGCAGACTCCAACCAGTTCTATCGCCTGACGCTCGAGCAGACCGTCGTTCCGGAGCCATCGACCTGGGCGTTCATGATCGTGGGTTTTGGCCTGGCCGGCACGGGTCTTCGCGCCCGGCGAAGACGGCAAGCACCCGCCTTAGCGCCGGGGGTCAGGCCGCCGTCCAGCCGCCGTCCATGGACAGGTTCGCGCCGGTGATCTGGCTGGCGGCGTCGGAGCACAGGAACACGGCCATGGCGGCCACCTGATCCGAGGTGACAAACGCCTTGGTCGGCTGGGCGGCGAGCAGCACGTCGTTGATCACCTGATCCTTGGTCATGCCGCGCGCGGCCATGGTGTCGGGGATCTGGCGTTCCACCAGCGGGGTCCAGACGTATCCGGGGCTGATACAGTTGACGGTGATCTTTGAGGTCGCAACTTCAAGCGCTGCGGTCTTGGTCAGCCCGACCAGACCATGCTTGGCAGCCACGTAAGCTGACTTGAACGGCGAGGCGACCAGACTGTGGGCCGAGGCGGTCGAGATAATCCGGCCCCACCGGCGCGCCTTCATTCCGGGTATCGCCGCGCGCATGGCGTGGAACGCTGAGGACAGGTTGATGGCCAGAATCTGGTCCCACTTTTCGATGGGAAACTCGTCGATAGGTGCCACGTGCTGGATGCCGGCGTTGTTGACCAGGATATCCACGCCGCCAAACCTGGCCTCGGCGGCCGCGACCATGGTGGCAATGGCGGCGGGATTGGTCATGTCGGCACCGTCATAGGTAGCCTTGACCCCGAATTGAGCCTCAATGCCGGCCCGTTCCGCTTCGATAGCGGCGGCATCGCCGAAGCCGTTCAGGACAATATTGGCACCCTTTTTCGCCAGGGCCTGGGCGATGGCCAGCCCGATGCCACTGGTAGAGCCGGTGATGAGTGCAGTTTTGGTCGCAAGCGTCATGTCTGGCTCCGGGGTGCGCGAGTGGGTGGAATAGCGCAGTCAGCTACGTTGCGCAGCAGTCCAGGCGGCTCACATCAGCCCCAGTGCCTTGAAACTGGCGACGCCGTCGCGACCGACCACCAGATGATCGTGGATGGTGATGCGCAGGTGCCGCGCCGCCTCGGCGATCTGGCGGGTCATGTCGATGTCAGCCTGCGAGGGCGTGGGGTCGCCTGACGGGTGGTTGTGCACCAGGATCACGGCGCTGGCTGAAAATTCCAGCGCACGACGGACGACCTCGCGCGGATAAACCGGGGCGTGGTCGACGGTTCCCTGGTTCATGGTCTCGTCGGCGATCAACTGGTTCTTCTTGTCGAGGAACAGCACGCGAAACTGCTCGCGGGTTTCATGGGCCAGCGCGGTCTTCACATAGGCCAGCAAGGCGGCCCAGGATGAAATCACGGGTCTCCGCACGACCTGTTCGCGCGCTGTGCGCAGGGCGACCTCATGTATCAGTTTCAAGTCGAGCGCGACCGCTTCGCCGACGCCGGCGACGATGCGCAGGTCTGCTGCGGTCGCCCCCAGCACAGCACCCAGCGAGCCAAACCGTGCGAGCAACTGCTTGGCCAGCGGTTTGACGTCTCCACGCGGCACCGAGCGGAACAACAGCAGTTCCACTACCTCATAGTCCGGCAGTGCCGGCAGTCCGCCTGCCACCGCCCGATCCCGCAGCCGCGCGCGATGACCGGCATAGTGGGGCCGAGGCACCGGCTGCGGTGCCCACAGGTCGGACGGGATGGAAACTTCCTCGACGGAGCCAATCTGCGTCATCTACACAATGTTCCGTAATTGTTCTGAATTGGCAAGTGTGATTCAAGACCCCCAATCAGGGGACGCGCCGCAAGGGTCCGATCGCCATTCTGTGCGGCATGGGGGCGAGACGCATATGAAGTTCGGGACTTTGCTCGGGGTAATGGCGGCGGCCGTCACCGTAGTGATGCTGTTGGTCGTGTCGCCGATCTAGCGGTCGGTCGATCTCACGGTCGCGCCTTGAGCGAGCCGTCAGATCAGGTCCAGCGGCACCGCCCCGACGTCGCCGCCGCGCCAGCCATTGCGGGCCTCGGCGCGGTGATCGCGGGCGGCACCGCGGCGGCCTTGGCGGGCTTCGGCTTCTGACAGAATCCTCAGCGCAAGCGCGTCCTGCGGCCATTCGGCCAGACTGGCGTGAGCGGCGCGTTCGGCCTCGGCGTATCGACCGGCCTTGAGCTGGGCGGCGGCCAGGCTGCGGCGTACCGGATACCACCAGGGGGGTGGGTCGAAATTCTTGGGCACCGGGAAGGCTTTTTCCTGAGCGATAGCGGTACGGGCGAAGATCACGGCGGCCTGGCTGGCGTCTCCGCGCAGCATGGCGGCGCGACCCCGCAGCACGCCGCCGGCGACCTCGGCTATTGGCAGGTTGTTGGCTTCCGTGGCCTGGCTGGCTTCTCCCCGAACGTTTGTGGGATTGCCCTGCGGCGGGCCTCCGGCAGGGAGTTTGGCGGCCTCCGCGCGCAACGCTGCAATCGCATCGGCTTCGCGCAGGACGGCTGCCGCATCGCCCTTTGCGGCGAAGGCCTCGCCACGGGCATAGTGGAAGTAGATCTTATGCAGGCGGGTGTCCGACGGCGCGCTGGTCAGCGCCAGGGCGCGGTCCGGCGCGAAGCGTCCGAGGGCCACAAGGCTGCGCGCCGTTGTGATGCTTTGGCGGTCGGTCGTCGTTTCCGGGAAGCCCTTCCTCGCGTGATCGGCGTACCTCAGGGCCAGGCTCCGGTCGCCGGACATCATCGCCCCGCCCAGGCCGAACAGATAGTTGTGCAGGTAGTACCGGGTACCCGGCGCGTTGCCGATAGTGGAGAGGGCGGACCCCGTCTCCGCATCGACCTTCATCGCCGCAGCATTGGATCGGGCCACCTCCTGGTAGAGACCGACCCGCATCAGGGTGTGGGTGCCCATGTGGACCAGATGGCCTGCGCTCGGCGCGAGCGTGCCCAGGCGCTTGGCGTAGGGCAGGGCCAGCGGCGCGTGGCCGGCGAACTCGGTGGCGTGGATGTAGTAGTGGATCGCCGCCGTCTCATCCGGCTTGCGGGTCAGCACCGCTTCCAGGATTTCCTGGGCCCGGGGCACGCCCGAGTAGTCCTCCTGACGGGCGGGAATGATCAGGGCGTGCGCCGTCAGGGTGGCGATGGCGTCGTCGTCCGGATAGCGGCGCGCGATGGCGTCCATGGCCTTGCCGAACGCCTGCTCGCGGCCTTCGGGCGGGGCGACGGGATGGTAGCGGATTTGCAGGGCGGCGATCAGGGCGGCGGCGCGCTCGTCGCCCGGCTTCACGACTTTCGCGGCGCGGTCGGCCACGGCCAGGGCGGCGGCGGTCTGCTCGGGCGTCACCTGGTAGTTGAGCGTAGATCCCAGCGACAGCGCCTCGGCCCAGACGCAAAGCGCGCAGCTGGGGTCCAGCGCGGCGGCTTTGGCGAGCGCCTGCTTGGTCTCGGCGTGCAGGAAGCCGTGATAGGCGTTTATTCCATAGGTGAACCAGGCCTGGACTTCGGCACTGGTGGTGTCGGCCTGGAAGGTGCTGGTGCCGACGCCGTCGCGAATCCTGCCGTTGGCCGCGACCGCGGCTTCAATGGCGGTCTCGGCGCCGCAGATGAGATTGATCCCCGCCTCAACCGTGCTGGCACCGAGACCGGTGGGAGAAGCCAGCACCATGGCGGCGCCCAGCGCCAAAGCAAATTTCACAGCCGTTTCCCCTCGCGGTCCGGGGACAGCATCGCGCGGTCCGGCCCGCTCCGCAACCGTCAGGCGCTGAGGATCGACGGTTTGAACTGGCCGGTGGGTGACAGGGTGAAAACCTCGATGCCGGTTTCGGTGACGCCGCAGGAATGTTCGCACTGGGCCGACAGCGATTTGTCACGAGTGACTGCCGTCCAGCCGTCCGACAACAGTTTCACCGGATGCTTGCCCAGATTGACCATGGGTTCGATGGTGAAGAACATGCCCGGCCGCAGCAATTCGCCCGTGCCCTTCTGCCCGAAGTGCAGGATGTTTGGCGCGTCGTGGAACACCCGGCCCAGCCCGTGGCCGCAGAAGTCGCGCACCACCGAACAGCGCATGCTCTCGACATAGGTCTGGATGGCGTGGCCGATGTCGCCGGTTCGCGCGCCGGGCTTCACCGCGTCCAGCCCGCGTCGCAAGGACTCATAGGTCACGTCCACCAGCCGCTTGGCGCGGGGCGCGACCGGCCCGACACCATACATCCGCGACGTGTCGCCGTGCCAGCCGTCGACGATTACGGTGACGTCGATATTGACGATATCGCCCTCGCGCAGCACCCGCTCGCCGGGGATGCCGTGACAGACGATGTGGTTTGGGCTGATGCAGGTGGTCTTGGTATAGCCGCGATAGCCCAGGCAGGCAGGGATCGCGCCATGGTCCAGGATGAATTCGCGCGCCAGGGTGTCGAGGTGGTCGGTGACCACGCCCGGAACGACGTGGGGCGCCAGCATATCCAGGCACTCGGCGCCCAGCCGTCCAGCGGCGCGCATGCCCTCGAAACCCGCCGCGTCATGCAGCTTGATCTGGCCCGTGCGGTGATCGGCGTCGAGGATGTCGGTCATAGGAGGCTCCAGCGGCCTATGTCGCTCTTTTGGAGTGAAGATTCAACCGGGGCTGCCGGCCCAGGGAACCCGATCAGCGATCCGCACGGCCACTGTCGTAATCTCGCAGGCCCGCACCAGCACCTCCACCCCCGCCGCCGCTGCTTCCGTCAGGCCCGCCGCATAGGCTGGATCGAGATCATGACAGGCGGCAAAGGCGTCGCAGTCGCTGCGCTGGATCACGAACAGCATCACGGCGCGCTCGCCCGCCTCGACCATGGCGGTGAGTTCCCACAGGTGCTTCAGCGAACGCGCGGCCACGCAATCCGGAAATTCGGCGAGCGTGCCCGCGCGCCGCAGGTGGCAGTTCTTCACTTCCAGCCAGCACCGCGCGCGGTCCGGGGCTTCCAGCAGGAAATCCACGCGGGAGTTTACCCCGTAACGCACCTCGCGCCGGTGGGTCGCGTAACCGGTGAGCTCAGGGATCGCGTCGGCTGCGAGTGCCTCGGCGACCAGTCGGTTGGGGTGCATGGTGTTGATCCCCACCAGCCCGCCGTCGGCTTCTACCAGTTCCAAGGTGTGGGCCAGCTTGCGTTTGGGATTGTCGGAGCGGGAAACCCAGGCCGGCAGCCCCGGCGTGTTCAGGCCCAGCATCGCGCCTGGGTTGGGGCAGTGGGCGGTGATCTCGCGCCCATCGTCCAGTACGACGTCTGCGAAGAAGCGTTTGTAGCGGCTGACCAGAACGCCGCGTTCGAGGGGTGAGGGGAAATCCATAACACCTGGGAGCTACTACGCCATGTGGCGCATGGCTTGTGTACCTCCTGTGCGGCGCATTCGAAAACCCTCGATCCGGTTCGATCCGGATCGAGGGTCCCAACCTCGGCGATCACGCGACGCTGGGCGTCGCGCCATCGGGCTCTCCGAACCTATCGCTTTTCGGTGGTGGTCGTGCTGCTGGTGGTGGAGCCGGGATCACCGGTCATGGCGTCGGGTGCCGTGGTGGTGGTCGACTCGGTCGTGCTGGTGCTGGCTTCAGGGGCCGGCGTGGTGATGTTGACCGCTGGCGGCGTGACGGTGACCTCGGTCGTCGCAGCGGGAGCCGGCGGATCGGCTTCCTGAGTCTGCGAGCAGGCTGACAGGCTCATGGCCAGGATGGCGGCGGCGAGAATGGCGGCGTTGTTCATGTGGCGTACCCCGGAGGTGGATCCCTCGACTGGCCAACGCAACGAGATTGATTTTCGTTGCACCTGTTGGTGAGCCGCCGGCGCGCGGCTACAACCGGTCACCAATTTCCGGGAGCCGAAATGAGCCAGCCGACCAACGACCGTGTCACCGCCGCCGTGCTGGTGATCGGCGACGAGATCCTTTCTGGCCGGACGCAGGATACCAATACCCGCGACATCGCCCGCTATCTGGGTGTAATCGGCGTGGACCTGGCCGAGACCCGTACGGTGCCGGATGTGATGGACGAGATCGTCGATGCGCTGAATGCACTCAGGTCGCGATATGATTACGTGATCACCACCGGCGGCATCGGGCCGACGCATGACGACATCACGGCCGATGCGGTGGCACAGGCTTTCGGGGTCGAGCTTTACGAACACCCGGATATCATCGCCATGATGGCTTCGCGCTGGGGTGGTGAGATCAATGCCGCGCGGCGTCGGATGGCCCGCATTCCGGTCGGTGGCGACATGGTCAAGAACCCGGTGCAGGGGCCGCCTGGCTTCACCATCGGCAATGTCTTCACCTTGGCCGGCGTGCCGCAGATCATGCGTGGCATGCTGGAAGATGTCGGCCCCCGGATGCGGGGCGGACGACCGACGGTGTCACGCACCGTGCGCGTGGAGGGTTCTGGCGAGGGCGTGATCGCTGCCCCGCTGGAAGCCGTCGCCAAGGCGCACCCGGATATGTCGCTTGGTAGCTATCCGTTCTACGGGGCCGACGGTTATGGCTCGAACCTGGTGCTGCGAAGCCGTGACGCGACACAGCTGGGCGACGTGGTCATCGAGCTGATCGCGGCCTTGAAAGCAGCCGGCATCGAGAACGTGGCCGAGATCGAAGCGGCCTGAACGCCCCGCAGAGTAGCTTGACCGACGTAGGGGCGCCCGCAACAAGTCGTCTCCAAACTCGGGAGGCTTACCAACATGGCGTTCAATCCATTCGACCTGACCGGCAAGGTGGGTCTGATCACCGGCGGCAATGGCGGGATTGGTCTGGGCATGGCCGAAGGGCTGGCGGCAGCGGGGGCCAGGGTCGCCGTCTGGGGGCAGAACCCGGACAAGAATGCCAAGGCTGAAGAGACGCTGAAAGCGTACGGCGTCGATGTATTGGTCCAGAAAGTCGACGTGGCCGACGAGGCCGCTGTGGTGGCCGCCGTCGCCGAGGTGCTGGCAAAGTTCGGTCGCATCGATTTCTGTGCTGCCAACGCGGGCCTGGGCGGCGGGGCGCCGTTCGAAGAGATGACCACCGAGAAGTGGCGGCGCGTCACGACGGTGAACCTGGACGCTGTGTTCTGGACGTTCCGGGAGGCCGCCAAGCACATGGTCGAGCGTGCGCGAGCCGGCGATCCCGGCGGCTCGTTGTTGGTGACCTCGTCCACCTCGGCGATCCACGGTGCGCCGCGCAATCAGGCCTATGCGGCGACCAAGGGAGCAGTGCTGTCGATGGTGCGTGGGTTGGCGGTGGAGTACGCGCGTTACGGCATCCGGGCCAATTCGGTCCTGCCGGGCTGGATCCGGTCCGATATGACGGCGGCGGCGCAGAAGTGGGACAAGTTCAACGATCAGGTGATTGGGCGCGTGCCGATGCGTCGCTGGGGTGAGCCCGAAGATTTCTCCGGCCTGGCGGTCTATCTGGCGTCGGACGCCTCGAAGTTCCACACCGGCGACGCCTTCGTCATCGATGGCGGTTACACCATCTATTGAGAGACCCGGCATGAGCGATCCCTACGCCCGCTATACGCGGCTGAAGTTCGAACGACCGGCGGTCGGCGTGCTGCGGATTGTGATGAGCAATCCCGGCAAGCTGAATGCCACCGATGCCATCATGCATCGCGAGCTGGCCGAGGTCTGGCGGGATGTGGATGCCGACCCCGACACCCGCTGCGCGATCTTGACCGGGGAGGGTGACAC
The DNA here is from genome assembly GCA_945883235.1 of Phenylobacterium deserti. GTDB lineage: Bacteria > Pseudomonadota > Alphaproteobacteria > Caulobacterales > Caulobacteraceae > Phenylobacterium > Phenylobacterium deserti_A. The sequence goes on from CAMCXF010000013.1 coordinate 26,035, forward strand.
CTTCTCGGCGGGCGGCGATTTCGACATGATCCAGGGCATTGTCGATGATTTCGAAGTGCGCGTTCGATCGATGCGCGAGGCCCGCGATATCGTCATGAACATAATCGACTGCCAGACCCCGGTGGTCAGCGCCATGCGCGGCGTAGCGGTGGGCGCGGGTCTGGTGTGTGGCCTGCTTGCGGATGTGTCGATCGCGGCGCCCGACACCCGGATCATCGATGGGCATACGCGCCTGGGCGTGGCGGCGGGCGATCATGCCGCGATCATCTGGCCACTGCTGTGCGGGATGGCAAAGGCGAAATACTATCTGCTGACCTGCGACCCCCTGAGCGGCCAGGAGGCCGAGCGGATCGGGCTGATTTCGCTGTGCGTTCCCGACGACGAACTGGATGCCAAGGCGTTGGCGGTGGCGACCAAGCTGGCCAACGGTGCGCCGCGAGCGATCGCCTGGACCAAACACGCCCTGAACCATTGGCTCCGCTCGGCGGGCCCCGCGTTTGATGCTTCGCTGGCGCTGGAGTTCCTGGGCTTCACGGGTCCGGAAGCCGCCGAAGGGCTGGCCTCACACCGCGAAAAGCGCAAGCCGAAATTCGTTTAGAGCCTGTCCGTTTCAGATGGAACCATCTGAAACGGATAAACAGGCTCGTTCTTCATACATTTAGCGCGTGACGGGCGCCTGAACCGGTATCGACTTCAGGCTGTCACGCTCAAGAGCCTGCTGTACGAGCGGTGCCGGTTGTCGACCCGCTGTTGCCTCAAGTCCGGAAGACTGAACCTGATTCCCGTTGCCGCGGACCGACGTTGCGTTGAGGTGCCGGCGACAGCATGACGGTCCGGAAGTCTCAACGCCCCCGCCGCCCGGCCTTGATCTCTGCCGGGTTCAGAAAGCCGTCCCTGTTGGTGTCTATTTCACCAAATCGCACTTCTGCCCGCGCAGCCAGTTCCTCGGGCGATAGCGCGCCGTCGCCGGACAGATCGTTGGCCTTGAAGATTTTCTGGACCGCACCCTTGACGCCAGGCAGGCGCGCAAATGCTGGCAGCTCCGATACGGTGACCTGACCATCGCGGTTCTTGTCGAACTTCATGGACTCCGACACGAGGCCGTTGCGGTACTCCGCGCGCGAGGTTCGGCCATCCTTGTCTGCGTCAAATCCGGCCAGATTTGACGGTTGGGCCAAGGTTGGTTTGACGCAGGCCAAGGCGATCAGCACGCTTAGCAGGTAGAGCTTTTGGAACGAGGACATAGGCGCTCCCGCTGAAGCGTGGCTGCACCGAAATGTGCGACCCGGGGCCAATGGTCAAGCTTCCAGCGTCAGACCGACGTCAGGTTCCAGCTGCCGTTGGCATCACGACAGGCGTCAAACTGCTCGCGAATAGTCGGCTGGCCGCGCCCGTTGATTGTTTGCTCGACGCGGCGGCAGTCGCCGCTCAGGCCACCATCGACCCGTTGCGTCATTGCGCCCGAGACGTAGCCCTGCACCAGGCCGTCTTCGACCATGGCCAGCCAGCCACCGTTAGCAGTTCCCGTGGACTGGAACTGCTCGCCGACCCGAAGGCGGTCGACAACCGGAGAGCTGGTGTTGGGTGCCGCGCGGACATTGACGCGCGACGTCGCCGAATAGGTGCCACCGACGCTGGAAACCCGCGACGCCGGGGTCACGCCGTCGGCAAAACGCCAGCGCCCGGAAGACATGGTGCTGGATTGCCGGCTGTAGGAGCGATCCAAGACCTGGATCTGGCCGCTGGTTCCCGTCTGTGGATCGGACCAGTTCTGGGCCGTGCCGGTGTCCAGTGCCCGCTGGAACGCCCGCTGGGCGTCAAGCTGGCTCTTGCGGTCCATCCGACATCCGATGCTGTTTCCTAGAGCGGCACCGAGGCCGGCACCAATGACGGCACCGATAGCGCGGTTGTCCCTGCTGATCTGACTGCCGGCCAAAGCGCCGACAAGACCCCCCACGACGGCACCCTTGGTGTTGGTGTTGCCTTCGGCATTGCACGAATAGAGCGATGCCAGACCCTTTGCAGACGCCGGCGGGGCCGAGACGCCGAGCGCGGTGGCGCAAAGGAAGACGACGACTGCCGAGCGAGCCATGAGGTATCCTCCTGAAAATTCCCAGAACAATGCGCTGATCTGTCGCCGTCATCCAAGCCCGGAAGTCGCGGGTCGCGCGATTGTCATCAGCATGGTCGCTTGAACTCCCCCGCCGTGACGGCCTATCGCTAGGGGCAATGCGGGCGTGGCGGAATCGGTAGACGCAACGGACTTAAAATCCGTTTTCGGTAACGAAGTGTCGGTTCAAGTCCGACCGCCCGCACCAGGCCCAGCTTGTGGCCCATGATGACGGCGTAGAGGGAGTAATGTGGCATGAATCTGGAACCGAGCACCGAAGACCTGGCCTTTCAGGGCGAAATCCGGGCGTTCCTCGACGCCAAACTGACGCCGGAACTCCGCGCCGCCGGGCGCCTGATGACCAGCGTATTCTGCGAGCCCAGGTTCAGTCTGCCCTGGCAGCGAATTCTGAATGCGCAGGGCTGGGCGGCGCCCAGTTGGCCGAAGGAATATGGCGGTCCGGGCTGGAACGAGTTGCAGCGCTCGATATTTGCCGCCGAGTGTGCGCGCGCGGGCACGCCAGGCCTGTCGCCCATGGGCCTGCGCATGGTGGGTCCCGTGATCATGGGATACGGCACGCCGGAACAGAAGGCCCACTATCTGCCCCGTATCCTGTCCGGCGAGGACTACTGGTGCCAGGGCTACTCCGAGCCAGGATCCGGGTCGGATCTCGCGTCACTGCAGCTGCGCGCTACAAGTGATGGAGATCATTATGTTCTCTCCGGCTCGAAAATCTGGACAACACATGCGCAATTCGCCACCCGGATGTTTTGCCTGGTGCGTACCAACAGTGAAGGCAAGCCGCAGCAGGGCATTACATTCCTCTTGCTCGACATGGCTTCGCCGGGTGTTTCTGTTAAGCCAATCATCACCCTGGCCGGCGAGCATGAAGTCAACCAGGTGTTCTTCGACGACGTCCGGGTACCGAAGGCCAATCGGATCGGCGAGGAGAACCAGGGTTGGACGGTCGCCAAGTATCTGCTCGAGTTTGAACGCGGCGGCGGTTCCGCGCCGGGTCTCAAGGTGGGGCTCGAGCATGCGGCCAAAGTTGCCGCCGAGGCCTTCGGCGATGACCCGCACCATCGCCGCCGCCTGGCCGAAGCCCAGATCGAAATCGAAGCGATAAACATGTCTGAAAAACGGGTGTTGAGCCTGCTAGCCGGCGGCAAGAATCCAGGGCCCGCGTCATCGATGCTGAAGATCAACGGCACCGAAGCGCGCCAACGCCTTGATGAAATCGCGATCACCGCGCTGGGTTTGTACGCTGGCGTCGACCAACCATCCGCGCGGGAACCCGGATCAAATGTCGATCCGGTCGGTCCGGGGGCTGGCATGACAGCCATGCCGCGCTATCTTAACAATCGAGCCGCCTCTATCTACGGCGGTTCCAACGAAATCCAGAGGGACATCATCGCCCGGCTCGTGCTGGGGTTGTGACAAGAGGGAACCGTCGATGACCATGCTGACCAATCTGCGCCGGCCGCCTTACCGGACCTATTCCATCACCCAGCTTTGCCGTGAGTTCAGCGCGACCCCGCGTGCGCTGCGGTTCTATGAGGAGCAGGGACTGTTGACCCCGGCCCGTCGTGATCTGGCGCGGGTTTACTCCTACAAGGACCGTGCGCGGTTGCAATTGATCCTGCGCGGTCGACGCGTAGGGCTCTCGATCGCCGAGATCCGCGACATCCTCGATCTCTACGAAGAAAAGGGTGAAGCCGTACAGAACGCCCAGGCGCTGCGCGTATTCCGGCAAAGGATCGAGCAACTGGAAACTCAGCGGCAAGAGGTCGAGGACGCGATACAAACGTTGAAGGCCGCCGCCGGCCGGTTGGCCCGCCAGCATCCGGAAGCAGTGCAGGAAATCGGGGCTTAACGCTCCCGCCTTGGGTTAGACGCAGACCACGCCTGCGCGCGCTTCAGAGTACTGTCCGCCCGCATAGGCGACCTGGCCGTTGACCAGCACGGTATCAATGCCCGTGGCGGCGCGGACGTAGCGCATGCCGTTGCCGGGCATGTCGAAGGCGGGCCGCTCCTCGCCGCGACCGATGGTGGCCGCATCGAAGATCACGATGTCCGCAGCCTTGCCAGCCTCCAGGCGCCCACGATCCTTCAGGCCCCAGATGTCGGCGGTTTCGGCGGTGAGCTTGGCGACCGCCTGTTCAAGGCTGAGCGCGCCGGATTTCCGAACGAACTCGCTGAACAGATAGCCGGTGTCGCCATAGGTCGAGAACGACGCCAGATGTGCGCCGCCGTCGCTGGCCCCAATGTGCACCAGCGGGTGGGCCAGCATCGGGCCGATGCGGTCGGTGACTTCGTGCCCGGCGTTCGCGCTGAGCAGGGCCACATCAAGGCCGTGCTCAAGCGACAGATTGATCAGGGCCAGGGCCGTCACCTCGCCACGGTCTTTGGCGATATCCGAAAGCGTTCTACCCGTCAGTTCCACAGGCGCGCCGTCGCCACCCCGGACAACCAGACGGCCCATCATACGTTCACCACCATCGGGACCGGTGTCTGCGACCATTTTCGCGACGGTTTCGGGGTCGCGCAGAGCGGCAATGCGCTGCTCCAGCGGCTGGCGCAGGATGCGGACCCAGCGGGGCAGGCGCGCAAAGAACAGGCTGGGGCGAAGCAGGCTGAAACTGATGTCGATGGGTCGCGTCTGCATCTGCGGCCAGACCCGTGCACCGCGGGAGAACTGTTCCTCAACGCGGGCCACGGTGCGGGCCACGTTATCGGGCGTCGCAGTGCTGTCGAACACCGGCGAGAAGGTGGTGGGTATGTTGTGCTTCAGGCTGAGCTCGGCCAGCTGGTCGATGCGCGCGATAGTGATGTCGATGGCGTAGAATTCGGGCACGATCTGCAGCATCCGGCCGTATTCGCCGAGCACGGCTGAAAGGGCGTCAAGCTCTTCGAACTGAGCAAAGCGACTGGGCACAGGGCGGCCATTTTCGTCGACGTCGACAAAGCTGGTGGACAGGCCGACGGCACCGGCGTCGAGGCACTCGCGCAACATGTCCTGCATGGCCGAGATTTCTCCTGCGTCGGCGGCGCGTTCCTGTGCGTGCGGGCCCATGACCCACAGGCGGATGACGCTGTGCCCGACCAAGGGCGCGACATTGATCGAGAGGCTCTTCTCGATGGCGGCGCGGTAGCCGGCGAAGTCTTCCCAGGTCCATTCAAACGCCTCAGTGAAGGCGGCTGGCGGCATTTCCTCGATCTGCTGGAACATGCCGATGACCTGCTGGCGATCCGCCGCCCGCAAGGGTGCGAGCGACAGGGAGCAGTTGCCGGGCACGACGCAGGTTATGCCGTGCTCAAGGGCTGGCTTGGCCGCGCCGTCCCAGAGTAGCTGAACGTCAAAGTGGGTATGTGGGTCGATGAACCCGGGGGCTACGATGCGGCCCTCAGCCTCGACGAAACGCAACGCATCGCCCGTGATTTGGCCGACCGCGACGATCTTGCCGTCCTGCACCGCGACATCGCCCAGGTACCCCGGCGCGCCGGAGCCATCCACGACCAGCCCGCCACGAACAATGACGTCGTACATCCTACAGACCCTCCACGATCCGGCGCCAGGACTGGCCGGTCAGTTCATCCACATGGGCCGCCCCACAGGTCTTCATCAGTTTCAGGCCGGTGGCCTCATCCAGCACCACTGGGCTCTCCGCGCCATTCGGATGGCGCAGATTGACCAGCAGCTCCGCAGAGCCGTCATGACCGGCGACAATCTGGGCCCCGATGATGATGGCTTCGGCGCTCATCCGATGGGTGGTTCGATGAAAACAACGTCGGACCCCAGCAGCAGGCCGGGCGGCCTGCGCATCGCGAAGATGTGCAGGTTCCAGCTGCGGATAGCATCGACCGCCGCGCCCTGATCCTGATCGGGCAGGGCGCGATCGGCGATCTCTTCCACGGTCTCGCCCGGCCCCGGGGTTACGAACCGGCGCTGGAGCGAGAGGGCCATCAGAGCATCTCGACGATGATGGCAGGTGCCATGCCGCCGGCGGCGCACATGGTGACCAGGCCGCGCTTGAGGCCGCGCCGCTCAAGTTCGTCGACGATGGTGCCGATCAGCATCGATCCGGTGGCACCGATCGGGTGACCCAGCGCCATGGCACCGCCGTTCACGTTGACCTTCTCGCGGTCCAGCTTGAGGTCTCGGATGAATTTTTCGGCGACGACGGCAAAGGCTTCGTTGATTTCCCACAGGTCGATGTCGTCCGGGGTCAGGCCGGCCTTCTTCAGAACCTTCAGGGCCGCCGGCACCGGAGCGTTGAGCATCAGCGTCGGGCTGTCGCCCATGTTGGCCATGGCCACGACGCGGGCGCGGGGCTTCAGGCCGTGCTTCTTTGCGTAGTCGCCCGAGGCCAGCAGCACCGCACCGGAACCGTCGACGACGCCCGAGGAGTTCCCGGCGTGGTGGAAGTGCTGGATCTTCAGGTCGGGGTACACCCGGTTGATCAGGCCGGCGAAGGTGGTGCCCTTGGCGTCCAGCAGAACATTGGCCATCGCCTCGAACGAAGCCTTCAGTGCGGCCAGGCCTTCCTTCGTGGTCTGCGGACGGGGGAATTCCTCGTGGTCGAGCGCGAGCGTGCCATCGTCATGGAACACCGGGATCAGCGCGCGGTCGAAGTGGCCGTTGCGGATGGCGTAGTCGGCGCGCTGCTGGCTGACCAGGGCCAGGTCGTCCAGCGCCTCGCGGCTGATGCCTTCCAGGGTGGCGATGGCGTCCGCGCAGATGCCCTGGTGCGATTGGGGGTGCTGGGCGCGCAGGTGAAGGTTACCGGAGTCCATTAGCATGGGGCCGGCTTCCGGATCCGGCTTCGGGGCGCTTGAGGCCGTATACGACATCATTTCGCAACCGCCGGCGATGACGAGGTCTTCCATGCCTGACATGATCTGGGCGGCGGCAAGGTTCACGGCGGTGATGCCGGAGCCGCAATAACGGTCCAGGGTGACGCCGCTGGCCTTGACGTCGTAACCGGCGTCAAGAGCGGCCATGCGGCCCATGTCACCGCCCTGCTTCCCGCGCTGGGACGATGTACCCCAGATGATGTCGTCGACATCGGCGGTGTTCAGGCTGTTGCGTTCTGCCAGGGCCTTCAGGACTGCGGCGCCCAGGCGCTGCGGGTGAAGGTCGGCGAGGGCGCCTTTGCCCACCTTGCCGATGCCGCGCGGGGTGCGGCAGGAGTCGATGATGTAGGCTTCGGTCATGATGTTTCCTCGAGCAATGGATAGCCGTGGTTGGAGGGAAGAATCCGCTCTGGACCCTAGGTCAGTCTAGTAGGAATTCTTGGACAGGTGAGCGCGCCCTTGCGAAGGCTGATGATGAAGCAACAAAACGGGGAGGGGAACGACGATGACGCTGAAACTGATGGTGCTTGCCGCGCTCGGCATGTTGGTGGCCGGCCCGGCTCTGGCCCGGGATGTCGGCGGCGTTGCCTGCAAGACGCCGCAGCCGGTGCGTTGCGATGGCGAGGCCTGTTCGACCGGCGGCGCGCTGGCCGACCTGGGCAACGCCACCGACGCCAAGTCGGGGCGGAAGTTCTTTCTCGATTATCCCTGCGATCTGAAGCCAGGCGAGCAGGTCACGTTCATCCTGAACCTTCATGGCGCCGGGTCCGTCGGGAACTGGCAGCGTCACTACTTTCCCGCCTCCGACTACGTTCAAACACACCGGCTGGTGGTGGCTACGCCGACAGCCGCGACGCTCGGGACGATGGGCTCCGGACCTGGCGTGCGTCGCTGGGACGCCGCTGCCGACGACGCCCATCTGCAGAACATCACTGACTTCGTGTTCGGTGCCTTTGGCAGGTCAAAAATTCGCTCGATGTGGCTTGCTGGCCATAGCCAGGGCGGGTTCACCTCCAGCCGGATCGTCTGCAACGACTTTTTCAGGGGCAAGGTGGACGGCTGGCTCAGCCTGTCCGGTGGCCGAGTCGGCCAAGCACCGTTTGTGGTCGCGTTCGGCCCGCCCAAGTTAGACGGATCACCCCCTGACCCGCGCCCGCGCGGCGCGAGCCCGTTGGGTAGCGGCGCGGCACCAGCCTGCGACTTCTCCCACGTCTTCACGATCGGTCAGTATGAGATCGAAACCCTGCCCACCACATCACCCTTCGCCGAGCGCTTCCAGTGCGCGACCCGTGTCCGCGAAAAGGACATTGTCGACACCAGGGCCGGCTATGTCTGGGACTATGCCCGCGCCGGCTACAAGGTCTGGGGCATGAAGGCGCGGCCGGGCGTATCCGAGGTGTTCACCTATCCCAACTGCAAGGGCGACCGGGTCGTCGCCGACGTCGTGCGGATGGACAAGGGCCACACCGAAGGCCTGGAACCCAGGGTCACTGAAGCGCTGGTTAAGATGATCGTATCGGCACCAGGCGGCAAGGCGCAGAGCGGTACCTGATCAGTATCCGCATTCGCCGAGCGCGGCGGGCAGCACCCGCGTCAGGCGTTCAGCGACGGCCTTTTGACCCGCTGCGTCGGCGAGAAGGTCCTGGCGCACCTCCAGCTCCACGTAATCGAGGCCGCGCCGGATGGCGTGATAAGGCACCGTGAAGTCGACGCCATCCATCTTGTAGGGCTCATTGTCGCCGACTTGGGGCCGGTCAGCCTCAGCGCGCAACTGGGCCAGCATGGCATCGGAAAAGGCGCTGCCGCCCAGATGCAGCACGCTGAACTGCCAGGGACGCTGGAACCCCTGCATCACCGGCGTGAATGAGTGCAGGGCCACGACAATCGTGGGCATCCCACGCGCTGCCCGGGCGTCGAGCTCCGCCGCAATGCGATTATGGTAGGGCGTGAAGATGCCGGCGACGCGGGCCGACCGCTCGTGTTCGTCAATTGCAAGATTGCCGGGAACCGTTGTTCCGTCACTGATCTCCGGTACGGCGTCGGCGCGCATCGGATCGCGATTGCTGTCGATCACCAGCCTGGAAAAACGCTGTGAAATGAAAGTCGCGTCCAGGGTGCGAGCCAGTCGCTGCCCAAGGCCAAAGACACCGATGTCCCAGCCGATATGGCGGGCCAGATCGGCCTCCATGAGGCCCAGCTGCGCCAGTTCCGGCGGCACCTCGCGCCCCGCATGATCGCCCAGCAACAGAAACGGCGACGAGGTGCCTGAATTGGCAACAAGTGCCGGGTCCGCCCATCCCATGTAGCCGGTTCGCATGGTTGTCCCTTTGGCTTTCGTCCAGCGATTTTGGTATGGAAGCGGGCGTAGCGGTCAAGGCTGTCGGCTCGACCCGATCGCGGCGATCCCGAAAACATGAATCGGGCTGTTGGCCCAAGGAACCTTGATGCGCATTCGGTGCGGTTACGAGATCACCTACCAGTGCCCGGCACCCACGCCCATGTTGTTGATGCTGAATGTGCGGCCGGAGCGGCTGTCGGATCTGGAGACCCCGGATGTGATCCGCAGTTCTCCCCCGATCCCACTGACCCAGTACCGCGATCAGTTTGGCAATCTCTGCAGCCGGATCCTGGCACCCGCCGGCCGGTTCACGCTGAGCTCCGATTTCGTGATCCGGGATAGCGGACTGCCGGATCCGGTATTTGCGGACGCCTGGCAGATCCCGGTCGATCTGCTGCCGGACGACGTGATCGTCTTCCTGTTGGGCTCAAGATACTGCGACACACAGGAACTGAATGAAGTCGCTTGGAGCCTGTTTGCTGATGTCCCGGCGGGTTGGGCGCGGGCCCAGGCCATCGTCCAGTACGTTCACGACCGGATCACCTTTGGCTACGAGTTCGCCCGGCCAAACAAGTCCGCGACTGACGCGCATGAGGAGCGCAATGGCGTTTGCCGGGACTATGCGCACCTGGCGATCACATTGTGCCGCTGCATGAACATCCCGGCCCGGTACTGTACGGGCTACATTGGCGATATCGACTTTCCGCCGGTCGGCGACATGGACTTCAGCGCCTGGATCGAGGTCTATCTGGGGGGGCAATGGCGAACGCTGGATGCGCGTCACAACACACCGCGGATCGGGCGGATCATGATGGCCATGGGGCGTGACGCCACCGACGTTGCGATCATCACCAATTTCGGGCCGGCGTTCCTGGCCGATTTCAAGGTGACCGCCGAGGAACTGCCATAGGCGACGGTCGTGAACCGAAATATTCTTGTAATGTTGATCTGCCAACATTGAACGAGGATAGGTTGATGCGCGACCAGATCGCGCGCCAAATTTTGGGGGAATCACGATGATCACTGCGCGTCTCGGTGTCCTGAGTCTCTTGGCCTCCACCGCCCTTATTGCCGGCTGTTCCACCGATAGCGCGCCACAGGCTATGAGCGCCGGGATCGCGGTGAACGCCTCGGCAAATGCCCCGATGAGTGTCGACAACTTCATGTTGGTCGATACCAATCTGGACGCACACGAACTTTATCGGATGACGACGGCACCAGCGGTGGTCTTGATCACCCAGGCCAACGGCGATGCGGCGATCCAGAAGCTGGCACCGGCGGTCAACGCCATGGCTGCTGACTACAGCGCCATGGGCGTTGAGGTCCTGATGATGAATTCGAGCCTCAAGGACAGCCGGGAGGCGATCCTGGCCGAAGCACAGAAGGTCGGCTTCAAGACGCCGATCCTGATGGATGTGAACCAGCTGGTGGGTGGAAGCCTGGGCGTCAGCCGCTCGGCGGAAGCCTATGTGATCAACCCCAAGACTTGGACCGTATTCTATCGCGGCCCGGTATCCGGCGCGGCGGCGGCGGTTGATGCGTTGATGAGCGGCAAACCGGCACCGGCCTCGGTGATGGCCGGCAACGGCGCGTCCATTGCCTTCCCTGATCGCGGCATGGCGACCCGGATTTCCTATGTGAAGGACGTAGCCCCGATCCTCGAGGCCAAGTGCGTGGCCTGTCACCAGGAAGGCGGCATTGGTCCGTTTGCGATGTCGAGCTACGCCATGGTCAAAGGTTTCTCGCCGATGATCCGTGAGGTGCTCCGCACCGACCGGATGCCGCCCTACAACGCCGATCCGCACGTCGGAAAGTTCTCCGACAACAAGAATATGACGCCCGCCGAGATCAAGACGCTGGTCTACTGGATCGAAGCTGGCGCGCCGCGCGGCGAGGGTGTTGACCCGCTGGGTGCCGTGAAGCACGTGGCCGCCGATTGGCCGCTGGGCAAGCCCGACATGATCCTGGATATCCCGGCCTACAAGGTGCCGGCGTCGGGGGTGGTGGACTACCAGCGCCCCTATACCCCCAACTCCCTGACCGAGGGCCGGTGGATCCGCGCTTCTACCGTCAAGCCGGGTGATCGCCAGGCGGTGCATCACATTCTGACGGGCTGGATGAAGGACGTTCCGGCCGCCGGCCAGAACTCGTCGGAGACCCGCTGGCGCGGATCGGTTGGCGGCTATGCCGTCGGTGCCGAGTCCAACATCTATGCCGGTGATGTCGGCACCTTCCTGCCGGCAGGGGGTGCGGTGGGCTACCAGATGCACTACACGCCCTACGGCAAGGAAACGGTCGATAAGTCGCAGATCGGCGTGTACTTCCGCGACGACATGCCCAAGTACATCATGCGTGGCGTTGTGGTGATCGACGCCACCATCGAGATTCCGGCCAATACGCCGCGTCACAAGGAAGTGGCCTACGTCGAGTTCCCTAACGACGCACTGCTGTACTCCGCCTTCCCCCACGCCCACTACCGTGCCTATGCCAACGACCTGTGGCTGCAGACGCCGGACGGCAAGAAGACGCTGCTGATGACCATGCCGCGTTACGACTTCAACTGGCAGCGGGCCTATACCTTCGACCAACCCATCAAGATCCCGGCGGGTTCACGGCTGATCGCCAACTGGACCTATGACAATTCCAAGAGCAATCCCGCCAATCCCGACCCGAATATCAAGGTAACCTGGGGTGAACAGTCCCACGAGGAAATGCTGTTTACCTCGCTCAGCTTCCGCTGGGTGGACGAGACCGCCGCCAAGCAGATCGATAGCGACGCTCGCTTCAGCCAGACCCGCATGCTGGGGATGATGGACGACAACATCGACGGCAAGCTTCAGAAAGCCGAGATGAAGGGGCAGACGGGCCAGATGCTGGGCAAATATTTCACGGTGCTCGACAAGAACGGCGATCAGGCTCTCGACCGTGCCGAACTGGTGGCCGCCCAGGCAATGATGGGCAACCGTCGTCGCGGCTCACAGGCGACGACCACGGACGGTCCGTCAGCGTCCACGCCGCTGGGCGGGCGGTAGGAACTTGGGGGTCCGACTTCTGTAAGGGGCAAACGGACCGCTCACTGTAATCTGAAGGGGGTCGCGTGGGATTGCCCGTCGCGACCCTTTTCTGCTGCGGGGCTTGCTTCTGAAAGACGCCTCGTCAAACCCTATCGGCCAGCCGCCTCCTGCGCATACCCCAACTGCTCGTTCAGCCGGTCCAGTACGGTAATCGCCGCCTCCGGGATCACGGTGCCCGGTGTGAAGATTGCGGCCACGCCCATTGCTTCCAGCGCCTTGAAATCCTCGGGCGGGATCACGCCGCCGACGAATACCAGGATGTCTGGGCGGCCGAGACGGGCGAGTTCGGATTTCAGTTCCGGCACAAGGGTCAGGTGTCCGGCTGCCAGGGAGCTGGCGCCGACCGCGTGAACCCCGGCCTCGACGGCTTCGGCGGCGGCCTCGGCAGGGGTCTGGAACAGGTCCCCGATCTCGACGTCAAAGCCCAGGTCCCCGAAGCCGGACGCGATCACCTTCTGGCCCCGGTCGTGGCCATCCTGGCCCATCTTGGCAACCATCAGTCGGGGCTTGCGCCCATCGGCCTGGGTAAAGGCTTCGGCCATAGCCAGCGCACGGTCTGAGGCCGGTGTTGCGCCGGCCTCGCGGAGGTAAACACCCTTTACGGCATCGGCCGTGGCCTTGTGGCGGTTGAACACCTTTTCCAGGGCAAACGAGATCTCGCCGACCGTGGCCATGGCGCGCGCCGCGTTGACCGAGAGCTGCAGGAGATTGCCGTTTCCGGCCGCGCCGGCGGTCAGCGCATCCAGCGCCGCTGAGACGGCTTCCGGGTCGCGCTCGGCTTTGAGTCGACGAAGCTTTTCGAGCTGGGCATTTCGGACGGCCGAGTTATCGACTTTCATCATCGGAATGACATCGGCGACGTCAGGACGATAGCGGTTTACGCCGACCACCGTCTGCTGGCCGGAGTCGATCCGGGCCTGGATGCGTGCCGACGCCTCCTCGATCCGGTGCTTTGGCAGGCCGTTCTCAATGGCTTTGGCCATGCCGCCCAGCGCCTCGACCTCGGCGATGTGGACCAGGGCGCGCTCGGCCAGATCTGTGGTCAGGCGTTCGACATAGTAACTGCCGCCCCAGGGGTCGACGACGCGGTTCTGGCCGCTTTCCAGTTGCAGGAACAGCTGGGTGTTGCGCGCGATCCGGGCCGAGAAGTCTGTCGGCAGGGCCAGGGCCTCATCCAGGGAATTGGTGTGGAGGCTCTGGGTCTGTCCGCCGGTGGCACCCATGGCCTCGACGGCGGTGCGGGCTACGTTGTTGTAGACATCCTGGGCCGCCAGGGACCAGCCGCTGGTCTGGGTGTGGGCGCGCAGCGCCAGGGAGCGGGCATCCTTCGGGTCGAACTCGGCCTTCATCAGCTTGGCCCACAGCAGACGCGAGGCCCGTTGCTTGGCGATCTCCATGAACATGTTCATGCCAGCGCACCAGAAGAACGACAGGCGGGGCGCAAACTGGTCCACGGTCATGCCCGCCGCGACACCAGCGCGAACGTAATCGATACCGTCGGCCAGGGTGTAGGCCAGCTCCAGATCCAGCGTCGCCCCGGCTTCCTGCATGTGATAGCCGCTGATCGAGATCGAGTTGAAGCGCGGCATCTCCTGGGCCGTATAGGCGAAGATGTCCGAGACAATCCGCATCGAGGGGCCCGGCGGATAGATGTAGGTGTTCCGGGTCAGGAACTCTTTCAGGATGTCGTTCTGGATCGTTCCCGACAGCTTTTCATGCGGCACGCCCTGTTCCTCGGCGGCCACGATAAAGAGCGCCAGGATCGGTAGAACAGCGCCGTTCATGGTCATCGACACGCTCATCTTGTCGAGCGGGATGCCGTCGAACAGCGTACGCATGTCGTAGATGGAGTCGATGGCGACGCCGGCCATTCCCACGTCGCCCGCGACGCGCGGGTGGTCAGAGTCATAGCCTCGGTGCGTCGCCAGATCGAAAGCGATGGATAGGCCCATCTGCCCCGCCGCCAGATTGCGGCGGTAGAAGGCGTTGGAATCCTCGGCCGTGGAGAACCCGGCGTACTGGCGGATGGTCCAGGAATTTGTGGCGTACATGGTGGGGTAGGGACCCCGTACGAATGGCGCCAGGCCGGGGTAGCCGCCCATGTCCGTGAGGCCGGTGATGTCAGCCGCCGCATAGGATGGACGGACGGCGATTCCCTCAGGTGTACTCCAGGCGTCCGCGGAGGGTGGGGTCACACTCAGTGCAGGGCCGTCGAAGGGGAGGGTGGCGAAGTCGGGAAACGCGCTCATGCCGCCACCTCATACATTTCCGAGAGCCGCATGGGTTTGAGGGGCGGGCAATGACTGTCGTCGCCAGGTAGTCGTGCGGATTCTGGCGAGGCGACGCCCGTTGCCGGTTCGACCGCGGCGGGGGCCGCATTGGTTGGCGGGAAGACGGTCACGCCGACGATTTTGGGTTCGCCGCGCATTTCCACTGCGGTCTGGATCTCGCGGGCGATCAAGCCCGACTGAAGCGCCGCGATCAGGCTACCGCTTACTTCGATCAGTTGAAGGCGATCCCAGGCCGCGCGTGCGAATTGGTCGGTCAGGCTTTCAATGTAGCCGGATCCGGCGGCCGGGTCGGCAACCTTGCCGATGTTGGCCTCCTCCATCAGCACTAGCTGTGAGTTGCGGCTCTGGCGCCGGGCCATGGCTGTCGGCTGGCCCAGGGCGTCGGAAAAGGTTCCCAGCACCACGGCGTCGGCTCCGCCGACGGCGGCTCCGAACCCGGCGACGGTCAGCCGGATCATGTTGGTCCAGGGATCCTGAGCGGTCAGCATTCGCCGGGACGAGCGTGCCTCAATCCGGGCGGAGGGTGCGGCACCGGAGGCACCAGCGATCCGTGCGAAAACGACCCGCGCTGCCCGAAATTTGGCGATGGTGACGAAGTAGTCGGCATCAGCGGCCAGGCTGAGCGTGATCCGTGAGAACGCGTCGGCGACCGTCAACCCGGCGGCGACCAGCGACTTTGCGTAGACGATAGCGGCCGTGGCGGACACCGCGATTTCGAGAGCTTCACCGCCGCCTGATTCGTGGGCGAACCGCCCGGACGCCAGAAAAAGTTGCGCTTCTGGATAGGTTTGACCCAGCCGCACCGCCACGGTCGCCGCGGCTTCCAGATGGCCAGCAACAGGGCCGGGGCTCTCGCCGGCCTCTGCGAACGAGGAGATCGGATCGAGGTTCAGGTTGAGCTTTGCGGCCGGCGACGCCTTGGCGACGCCGTTCAGGGCCTCTGCCGCCTGGGGTCCGAGGAATCCCGCGTCCAATCCGACTGATGCGAGCTCAAGAATCACATCCTTCAGGGCGACCGACAGCGCCGAGGCCGAGGCATGGCCGCTGACGATCACGGAGGCTGCGCCGCCGTTCAGGTCTGCCAGCAATTCATGGTTTAAGCGGACTGGGTCCGGATGAGCGGAAAGGGTGCGAAGGTCCCAGGGGCGATCCACACAGAAGGGCCGGCTGGGGAAGATGGGACCTCGATCCGACGCGGCATAGAGCGGTGCGATTGGCAGACCCTCCACCGTCGCCTTCGCCAGGCTCTCAAACGGCTTGTCGCCAAGGGTTTTGGCGACAAGGGCGCGCCAGGCGTCTTCGCTGGCTGGCGGGAATCCGGGGTCGAGGGGGTGGGTGTCGGCCATGTGGGGAATTGCGCCCCCGCCTGCGCCGACGTCAAGTTCACCCGACGTGATCCGACCGCTGCTGTAGACTGTTGCGAAGCGCAAAAACTTGTGTGTACAACGTAAATCTAACAACTGTTTGAGGACCTTCCATGGCTCTGCCCCCCGTATTGCGTGACCGCCTTCGCCTGCCGGTGATCGGCAGTCCGTTGTTCATCATCTCGACGCCGGACCTGGTAATCGCCCAGTGCAAAGCCGGCATTGTCGGATCGTTCCCGGCGCTGAACGCGCGACCTGCGTCACTGCTGGACGAGTGGTTGCACCGCATCACGGAAGAACTGGCCGAATGGGACCGTGATCATCCGGACACCCCGTCGGCACCGTTTGCTGTGAATCACATCGTGCACAAGTCGAACGACCGGCTGGAGCATGACGTTGAGGCCTCGACCAAGTGGAAGGCACCGATCATCATCACCTCGTTGGGTGCCCGCGAGGACGTCAATCTGGCCGCCCATTCCTATGGCGGTGTGGTGCTGCACGACGTCATCACGGACAGATTCGCGCGAAAGGCTATCGAGAAGGGGGCTGACGGCCTGATTCCGGTGGCGGCCGGCGCGGGCGGTCATGCCGGCACACTGTCGCCGTTCGCCATTGTCCACGCACTCAGGGAATGGTTCGACGGTCCGATCGCGCTGTCCGGCGCCATCGGCAATGGCCACGCGGTGCTGGGCGCCCAGGCGATGGGCGCCGATCTCGCCTACATCGGCTCCGCGTTCATTGCGACGCAGGAGGCAAACGCCGTCCAAGGCTACAAGGAAATGATCGTCGCCAGCAGCGGCGAGGACACCACCTACACCAACCTTTTCACCGGCGTTCACGGCAACTATCTGACGCCGTCGATCATCGCCGCAGGGATGGACCCCAACGACCTACCGAAGTCCGATCCCTCGGCCATGAACTTCGGCTCGGGCGGCAATCAGAAGGCCAAGGCCTGGCGCGACATCTGGGGCTGTGGCCAGGGAATCGGCGCGGTCAAGAGCGTGCCAACGGTCGCCGAGATGGTCGCCCGCTTGTCCGATGAGTACGAGCAGGCCAAGGCAGAGCTGGCAATGAAGACGTCCTTCACCGCCGGTCGCGTGCTGCAGGCGGCCGAGTAGGCCTCAACCCCCGTTCGCCGTCAGCCAGCGTTCCATCTCCGGCACCCGGTCCTTGATCAAGCCCAGCCGGAAGCGGATCGACGCCGCGGCCTTCTCGACGTCGCCGCGGGACGAGGCCGGGATCGTGGGAGCGTAGCGAGTCAGCTTTGTGAGCGTGGCCGGATCGCGGGAGATGGTAGCCAGTTGCGGGAAGTACGACGCACGCCGGGTCGGCTCCAGCAAGGCCTCTACCTTGGCGCGGTTGGCGATGGCGAAGTCGTAGGCCATCTCCGGGAAAGACCCGGCCACGGCATTGATTATGCCGGGTGCCTCGGTGGGGCTGGGCTCGCCGCTCAGGGCCAGCTTCAGGGTCCGTTCGGCCAGGACCGGGTCCGAGCTGGCACCCAGGTAGCTGTAGAGCCGGGCGCGGTCGGTGATGTCCTTCGACGCCTTGGCCTGCTGGTGGATCGCCTCCCAGATCTTCGAGTCCGCCGTTGAGGCCACGATAGACAGGACGGTGCGACGGCCTGCGCCCTGCAGGCTCGAGGGATCAGCCAGATACAGGTCGAACCGGCGGCGCGCTTCGGCGATGGTCGCCGCATCGCCGAGATCGCCCAGGGTGGTCAGAACCGAGCGCCGCAGGATTGCGTCATTGTCGGCCTCGCCGGGCTTGGCGTCCCAGCCCAGTCGTGCGGCGATGGGGGCTGTGCGGTTGATCGCAAAGGCGCGGTAGTTGGCGCGTCCCGAGCGGCCCTCGAACAACCAGTCCATCGCACCGAGCTGATCAGACAGGGTTTGCAGCATGATCGGCTCGCCCGCCGCCGGGGCGTTCTTCGCGAGCGCCAGGAAGTCACTCATGGGCACAATGCCGATCTCGCCCAGCGCCCGGCTGTCGTAGAGCAGGCCCAGCTGATCCGCCGGTTTCAGCCCAGCAAACCCCGGTGCCAGTCTGGCCCAGAGCTCGGGGGAATAGGCGGTCCGGAAGTAGCTGGTCTGGCCTGCATTGGCGATCACCGGACCGGAGATCGGCACCGCAACGGGCGAGGCGGCGCTGACCAAGCCCTGCCAATTGCCGTTGGACCCCACAACGTTGACGGGGGTGCGCCACGTCCGAGGCGTGCGCTGGCTGGCGTCGGCGCCGAAGCGGTCCTGGGTCATGACGATCCCACCGCCTGTGGATTGAACCCGGATCATGGGCACGCCTGCCTGAAGGGTGAAGTCGTGCGCCGTACCGGTGATCTTGCGGGCCGAGGCCTTGTCCAGCTCGAGCCACAGGTCGTTGGAGACCGTGTTTCCGTAGGCGTGCTTCTTGATGTAGCTGCGCACGCCGGTGCGGAAAGCCTCCTCGCCGACATAGGATTCCAGCATGCGGATAACCGCCTGGCCTTTCTGGTAGGTGATAGCGTCAAAGGCGTTGGCTGCGGCGAAGACGTCGGGAATATCGGTGATGACGGGATGGGTGCCGGCGCGGCTGTCGAGCCGCATGGCGCCCTGCTGGCCGGCCTGGGTCGAAAGCCAGATGTTCCATTCGGGGTGGAAGTGGTCTGTGGCCTTGGTCTCCAGCCAGGAGGCGAAGCCCTCGTTCAGCCAGATATCGTCCCACCATTCCATGGTGACCAGATTGCCGAACCACTGATGGGCCAGCTCATGGGCGATCACGGCGAAGACATTCTGCTTGTCGCTCTCGGTCGACAGCTTGGGATCAATGAGGACGATGTAGTCGAAATAGAAGACGGCTCCCCAGTTTTCCATGGCGCTGAAAAACTGGCTCTGCCCCGGACCGGCGATCATATCGAGCTTGGGCAGCGGGTAGGGCGTGTCGAAGTAGTCATTGTAATAGCCCAGCAGCTTGACCGCAGACTCCAGGGCATAGCGACCCTTGTCGGCGTCGCCCTTGCGGACCACGACGCCGACGTCGGTGTCGCCCACCTTCTGATGGATGCGCTCGAACTCGCCCAAGGCGAAGAACAGCAGGTAGGAGCTCATCTTCGGGCTGTCCTGGAATCGGACGTCGCGCTTGCCCGAACCCCCGGCCACGTCGCTGGCGACCGGCATGTTGGAGACAGGCATCTGACCCTCGGGGGTCACGACCGACAGGGCGAACACCGACTTGATCCCCGGCTCGTCCCACATGGGCGCAAAGCGACGACCGTCCGAGTTCTGGAACTGGGTGAACAGGGCGCGTTTCTGGGTGCCGTCCGAGCCTTCATAGTCCAGCGCGAACAGGCCCGAGGCCTGCTGATAGATCTTGCCCGTGTAGTCGATGGACAGCGTGTAGCGGCCGGGTGCCAGAGGTTTGGCGAACACGAAGGCGGTGGTTTCCTGCTTGTCGTCGCGCACGATGCGCGGTGCGGCGGACTGGCCGCTCAGGCTGGACTTGCCCAGGGTCAGATCGGCGGCGTTCAGCACGATCCGGTCCGTGGCGCGGACCACGGTCACCGCGATATCGACATGGCCGGTGAAGCTGAGATTGGCGGCGTCAGGCGTGATCCGGATATCGTAGCGGTCGGGCCGCACATGGGTCGGCAACACGACGCGCTGGGCCTTGGCGGCAGACTTTGCCGGTGCGGCCGCAGCTGCGGCGGGAAGGGTAAGAGCGAGGGCCACGGCGGCAACGGCGGCAAGGAACTTCATGCTCTAGGGCTCGACAATCAGGAATGGAGTCGCGCAACATATGGGGGTGGCAACGTTCTGCCTAGTTGCCCTTTCGGTTGTTCATTTCATCCCCGGCGTCGGCGGGCAGCCGCAGGAACCAGATCATCGAAATCATGGTCACCAGACCGATGACGATGAAGGCTGGTGACACGACCGCCACCGTCAGGCGCGTCTCGCCCTGCCACTGCATCAGGAAGTGCAGCAGTGTGGCGGAAAGGCCGATGCCGATGGACTGGACCAACTGCTGCATCATCGAGGACGTGGTGGCCGCGCGGCTCATCTGGTCCTGGTCGATGTCGGCATAGGCCATGCCGTTCAGCGCCGTGAACTGCAGCGAGCGGAAGAAGCCGCCAACCCCCAGCACCACCATGATCGCCCAATGCGGCCAGTCCGGCCGGAACAGCGAGTAGGCCACGAAGCTCACCCCCACGATCACGGCGTTGACCGACAGTACCGTGCGAAACCCGAACCGGCGCAGAATGGGCGGGGCGGCGGTCTTCATCAGCAGGGCGCCGACGGCAGAAATGAAGGTCATCAAGCCTGCCGAAAAGGCGCTCATCCCGAAGGCCACCTGCAACAGCATGGCCAGCAGGAACGGGTTCGCCCCCATGGCGATGCGCATGAACGCCCCGCCCAGCACCGAGGCGCTGAAGGTCTGGTTGCGGAAGATCTTCAGGTCGATGACCGCATGCGGTGTGCGGCCGGCGTGCCAGCCATAGACCCACAGTCCCGTGATCCCGGCGACGAACAGGCCCGCTACCGCGATCGGGCTCAGCTCATCGCGGCCGAGGTTCTCGAAGCCGAAGATCAGGCAGGCCAGGCCGACGCCGGTCAGGAGCACGCCCAGCAGATCAACCCGCGTCGCCCCCTGTTCCCTCACCGCCGGAATGTGGCGGTTCACCAGGTAGAGGCCGACGGCGGCGATGGGCAGGTTCATGAAGAAGATCCAGCGCCAGTCGGCAAAGGTGACGATGGCACCGCCCAGCACCGGCCCCAATACCGGCCCCAGCAGGGCGGGCATGGTCATCACCGACATGGCCCCGACCAGCTCGTTCTTGGGCGTCGAGCGCAGCAGCACCAGCCGACCGATCGGCGCCATCGTCGCGCCGGCCGCGCCCTGCGCGAAGCGGGCCAGGATCATCTGGTCCAGGCTCTGGGCGAACCCGCACGCGACGGAGGTAGCCACGTAGAGCACGATCGAGACCATGAAGACTCGCTTGGCCCCGAAGCGGTCAGCGATCCAGCCGCTCAGCGGCAGGAAGATCGCCGACGACAGCAGGTAGACCGTGATGGCGATGTTGAGCCTGAGCGGCTCGACCCCGAACGCATGGGCCATGGCCGGCAGGGCATTGGCGATCACCGTGGCGTTCAGCGTCTGCATCATCAGGGCCGAGCCGATGATCGCCGGGATCAACCAGCCACGGGTGGCGGCGCCGGTGTCGGTGGGCGTTTCGACATCGCTCATGGCCGTGGGTTAACAGGCGAAGGCGACGGAAGGCAACTGGCGTGGCCGGCGCGAATACGGACAGACAGTCTGGACCCGTTTCAGGAATTTCTACCCGCCGGTTAAGTAACCGAATTCATTTGACAAAGTGTGTTTTATGTTCTACATATGTTCTATAACATGATAAACGGCGATGGCAAAGTTTTTCGTGCGGTCGGGTGTTCCGGGGACGGTGGCGCGACGGGCACCGGCCAAGGCCCTGCAACGTCGCGTTGGGCATCGCGTGGGCATCGGCTTAGGTAGCGGACAGTCGGGAGTGTCGGGTGGACGTCGAGGCCTTTATCACGCGGTGGACGGCGCGCGAGGGTGGCGCGGAGCGGGCCAACTATCAGATGTTTCTGGCGGAGTTGTGCCGGGTGCTGGGGGTCGAAGAGCCGCAGGTGTCCGGGGCGGACGTGCGCCAGAACGATTATGTGTTCGAGCGCGGCGGGCGGCGTAGGGGGGTGCACGATGAGCGACATCAAAGTGTTCAAACTGGGCGGCGACGGAGTCGCCGAATTGCCCGGACACTCCGCGCAGATCGAGAAATCGCTGCAGATTCAGTTCGAGGCGAACCTCGAAGTCTTGCTCGGCGTGAGATTTCTCGCGACCGAATATTCGACGGGTCCGGTGCATGGCGGTCGCATCGACACCCTCGGATTGGATGAGGACGGGTCTCCTGTCATCATCGAGTACAAGCGGGCGGTGAACGAGAACGTCATCAACCAGGGTCTCTACTATCTCGACTGGCTGATGGATCATAAGAAGGAATTCCAGTGGCTGGTGATGGAGCGACTGGGCGGTGACGCGGCAAACAAGGTTGAATGGTCGGCCCCTCGCCTGATCTGCATCGCCGGGGACTTCACTCGCTACGACGGCCATGCTGTGAAGCAGATCCCTCGGAACATCGAGCTGCTGCGCTATCGCCGTTTTGGGGTTGACCTGCTGATGATCGAACTGGTCCACGCGCCCAAGGCGGCGCGTGTCGTCCAGCAGGGTGCGCCACCGCCGGACAGCGATGCCGTTGAGGCGAACGGCGTGGTTGCTAGAGATCCTTACCAGTCGCAGAGGATCGGCTATCGCCTTGGCAATGCGTCGAAAGATCTGCGGGACCTTTACGAGGCCGTTTCATTCTATCTGACCGGGCTTGGGGACGACGTTCAAGTGAAGGAACTGAAGCAGTACATGGCGTTCAAGCGGATCAAGAATTTCGCCTGCGTCGAGGTCTATCCGCAGTCAGGTACGGTAACGGTCTTCCTGAAAATTGCTCCTGACACAGTTGCGCTCGAGAAGGGGTTCACCCGTGACGTCCGGACTATCGGCCACTACGGCACCGGCGATCTTGAAGTTGTGCTTCGGACCTTCGATGATTTTGCGAAGGCTCAGCCCTTGATGCAGCGCTCATATGAAGGCGGATAGCCCTCCGCTGCCGCTCGAAATCCCACTGAATTAGGTCCCGCCTTGAATAACCCAACCAGTTAGGTTAAAGAGTGCCGACGGTTCATCGTGCTCATGGCCTGCGGTTTGTGATCTTTACGGACGATCATCGCCCCGCACATGTCCATGTGGTCAGCGGCGGAGGTGAAGCCAAGATCGCGCTGGGCGTGGGTGGTGAGCCGCCCAAACTGGTGTGGGTCAAGGGCCTCGGTAACGCCGATGTCCGTCGCGCGATGGCGGAAATTGCGGGGTCGCAGGGTATGTTGCGGGCCGCGTGGGTGCGCATCCATGGAGACTTCGATTGATGACGCCCGATCCTGACCTGCCCGATTCTGACCTGCCAGACGCTGACCTGACCGATGCGCAGATCGACGCGGCCCGCCTGCGCGGCGACCAGCTGGCGCTTGTTGAGCCTCGCGCAGTGACGGCCCGCTATGACGCCGCCAGCCGACGGGTGATTGTGGACCTGACGAACGGGTGCACCTTCGCCTTTCCGGCCCATGCGCTGCAGGGGCTTGGCGACGCGTCCGATCAGGAGTTGTCGCAGGTGGAGGTGCTGGGCTCGGGCTATGGCCTGCACTGGGACCTGCTCGACGCCGACTTTACCGTGCCCGGTCTGCTGATGGGCCTGTTCGGCACCCGCGCCTGGATGGCGCGCGAACAAGCCCGCATAGCCGGCACCGCCCGCTCACCCGCCAAGGCGGCTGCGGCGCGCGAGAACGGGCGCAAAGGCGGGCGACCCCGGCGGGTGGGGTGACGGTGATCTGACGCCCGCTCAGAAGGGAAAGCCGGGACGCTCACTCGGTCCGGGCGCTGAGCTTGACGCCTGCCCCCTCCACCACGCCCTCTGCGGGGCGCGGTCCCCCTCCCGCCATCGCACGCGATGGGGGAGGTGAGGCGCGCGTTTTGGCTACAGAACCCCCAGCATTTCAGCCACCAGGGGGTGGCGGACGATGTCGCGGTCCTGGAGGCGGACGACGGCGATGTTGCCGACGGTTTGCAGTTTGTCGGCGACGGGGCCGAGGCCGGAGAAGGTGGGGAGCAGGTCGGACTGGTCGGGGTCGCCGGTGACAACCATGGTGGAGTGCCAGCCCAGGCGGGTGAGCAGCATTTTCAGCTGCACATAGGTGCAGTTCTGGGCCTCGTCGATCACCACGAATGAGTTGTTGAGGGTGCGGCCGCGCATGAAGCCGACAGGGGCGATTTCGATGGCACCTTCCGACATCAGGGCGCGGACGCGGCGCATCGAGAGGCGGTCCGACAGGGCGTCGTAGAGCGGACGCAGGTAGGGGGCCAGCTTGTCCTCGGCGTCGCCGGGCAGGAAGCCGATGGATTCGCCGGCCTCGACAGCAGGGCGTGACAGGACAATGCGGCCGACCTTGCCGGCTTCGAGGGCTTCGACGGCCTTGGCGATAGCCAGATAGGTCTTGCCGGTGCCGGCCGGACCGAGCGCCAGCACCAGGTTCTTGGCGTCGATGGCGTCGATCAGGGCCTGCTGGCCGGTGGATTTGGCCTTGATGGTTTTGAGGTAGCCCTGCTCGCGATCGTCGTTGTGATGATTGAGGGGTGACCAGGCGCGGTCGATCGGCAATCTGCGGATCTTATCGTCACCCTCGAACTGGCTGGCGTCGAATGCGCCTTCGCGCAGCTGTCGCTTCAGGGCTCGCTTGGTCATCAAAAGCCTCCGTAGTTGCAAGAAAAATGGGGGGGCAAGAAAAAAGGGCGTCCCAGGATTGGGATCGCCCTTCGAAATAGAGGTGAGAACGGTGGGTACGGCGGGCGGAGCCAGGCGGCTCGCCGTCTGCTGCGGGTCCGGGCGACATTGCCCTTGGGAACAACACACTTTGCGCCATTCACTCCGTCCAGCTCTGGAACACGGAGGGGATGCCTCCGAGGCGGGGAACCGGGAAAGCTGTCGCTCTCTCGAATCGCCCCGCCTACATTGACCTTAACGTGGTTTATGAGTCGTTAAACAGCCGTCAGCGGCAAGAAATGGAGCGGGGCAGTGAGCGTCTATTCCTTAGGCATTGTGACACCTGAGCTACCAAATGATGACGAATACTGGATAGCGCCCAATGCTGCGGTTATGGGGCGAGTGATTCTGAAGAAGAACGCCTCGGTCTGGTGGGGCGTGACCCTGCGCGGCGACAATGACCCGATCACGGTGGGGGAGGGGTCCAACATCCAGGACGGCAGTGTGGTGCACACGGATACCGGGTCACCGTGTTTGATCGGCGCCAACGTCACGGTGGGTCATATGGTGATGCTGCATGGCTGTACCATCGGCGACGGCAGCCTGGTGGGGATCGGCTCGGTGGTGCTGAACGGGGCGGTGATCGGGAAGAACTGCCTGATCGGGGCGGGGAGCCTGATCCCCGAGGGCCGGGTGATCCCGGACAACTCGCTGGTGATGGGCCAGCCGGGCAAGGTGGTGCGCGAGCTGAGCCCGGAACAGGCGGCGCGGGTGGCGCTGGGCGCGGCGCACTATGTGGCGAACTGGCAGCGGTATCGGCGGGAGTTGCGGGAGGTTTGATTCTCCTCGCCCATCGGGGGAGGGGGACCGGACGCAGTCTGGTGGAGGGGGCTGCCGTCGCACGGCGGGGGTCAGAATCATCCGACGTGACGGTGGCCGCGGGTGCAGGGATCCGCACGTATCGGCGAAGGTTTTTGCTGCGGCGAGCCCCCTACACCCCGCTTCGCGCGGTCCCCCTCCCCCGATGGGGGAGGAGAGATACGGCTGCGCGACCAAACACGCCCACGACGCAATTCGTAATGCTGTCCTTGCCCGAGGGAAGTTTCAGGTGATGCGCTTTGAGAACAGTGTCATTCGCCAAAATCTCGACGGTGTGATGTATTCAATATTGACGGCGCTGGAGGCGGCAGAGGTCTCCCCACCCGTCTTGCGCCTTTGGCGCAATCCACCCCCCCCATGAAGGGGAGGGAAAAGCTCAGGAGGAAACGCCATGGCCTATGAATTCGTCAACGTCGACCGCGACGGACCTGTCACCACCTTTACGCTGAACCGGCCGGAGGTGATGAACGCCCTGCATTCGCCGGCGCATTTCGAGTTGGCCGAGGCGTTTGACGCCTTTGCGGCGGACCCTGAGCAGTGGGTGGGGATTGTGACCGGGGCCGGGGACCGGGCGTTTTCCGCCGGCAACGACCTGAAGCACCAGGCCACGGGCGGCAAGATGGGTAGTCCGCCATCGGGGTTTGCGGGACTGACCTCGCGCTACGACCTGACCAAGCCGCTGATTGCGGCGGTGAATGGCGTGGCCATGGGCGGCGGGTTCGAGATCGCGCTGGCCTGCGACATCATCATTGCGTCCGACAAGGCGGTGTTTGCGTTGCCGGAGCCGCGCGTAGGGCTGGCGGCGCTGGCCGGCGGTCTGCACCGGCTGCCGCGCGCCATCGGGGTGAAGCGGGCGATGAGCATGATCCTGACGGCGCGGCGGGTGTCGGCGGCGGAGGGCAAGGAGCTGGGCTTTGTGGCCGAGGTGACGAGCGCCGAGGAGCTGATGTCAGTGGCCAAGACCTGGGCCAAGGGCATCTGCGAGCTGGGGCCGATGTCGATCCGGGCGTCGAAGGAGGCGGTCTATCGCGGGTTGGATGAACCCAGCCTCGAGGCGGCGATCCGAGGGCAGAATAAGTATCCGGCGGTGGCGGCGCTGTTCAAATCCGAGGACTTCGTGGAAGGTCCGCTGGCGTTCTCGCAGAAGCGGGCACCGGCGTGGAAGGGGCGGTAGGGGTTACGTCCGTCCCGCAAACCTGACGCAGGAGTCACTCTTGCGACGGGCGATCTTACAGGCCAGTGTCCGCGCAACTTAACGGTGCTCAGGGACGACACGGCGTGGACAGATACGACTACATAATCATCGGCGCCGGTTCGGCGGGTTGTGTGCTGGCCAACCGGCTGACGGCGGACGGGACGAAGTCGGTGCTGTTGCTTGAGGCGGGGGTCAAGGACAACGCGCTGATGGTGCGGATGCCGGCCGGAGTGGCCCAGTTGATCCCGAACAAGGGCACCTACAACTGGGGCTTCTGGACTGAGGCCGAACCGCACCTGGATGGCCGCAAGCTGTTCTGGCCAAGGGGCAAGGGCTGGGGTGGGTCATCCTCGATCAACGGCATGGTCTATATCCGCGGCCACGCGCGAGACTACGACCAGTGGCGCCAGATGGGCCTGGAGGGCTGGGCGTACAAGGACGTGCTGCCGTATTTCAAACGTTCGGAGGCGCTGGAGGGTGGCGGCGACGCCTGGCATGGCGGCGATGGACCCCTGAAAGTCACCAAATCCGCCGATCCGAACCCGATCTTCAGGGCAACGATCGAGGCGGGTCGCCAAGCAGGCCATAGGGTGACAGCCGACTTCAATGGCTTCCAGCAGGAAGGTTGGGGTCCCTATCAGCACACAATCTCGGGCGGCGAGCGCTGGAGCGCAGCCAAGGGCTATCTGCATCCGGTGTTGGGGCGGACCAACCTGACCTGCGTGACCGGCGCGCGCACCACACGCCTGATCCTCGAGGGCGGTCGTTGCACCGGCGTTGAGTACGCTGATGAGACCACGCGCGAGCGCAGGATTGTCCATGCGAACACGGAAGTTCTGGTCTGCGCCGGCGCGGTGCAGTCGCCGCAGATCCTGCAGCTGTCCGGCATTGGCGATCCGGAGGAACTGGGTCGCCACGGTGTGCCGGTAGTCCATGCGCTGAAAGGAGTCGGGGCCAACCTGCAGGACCATCTGGACCTGGGTATGTCCTGGGCCTGCCCGAAGCCGATCACCATGTATTCCCAGACCAAGGGCCTCAGGACCCTGCTGATCGGTCTGACCTATATGTTGTTCAAGAAGGGCCCGGGCAGCCGGTTCCCGCTTGAGTCGGGGGCCTTCCTGAAGTCGCGCCCCGATCTGGATCGTCCGGACCTGCAGGTGCATGTCGTGCTGGCCGCCATGCGCAACCACGGCGACCGCGAGGCGGGTCCGGTCGCGCAGGACGGATTCACCTTCCACATCTGCCAGCTGCGCCCCGAAAGCATCGGGCGCGTCGGATTACGCTCGGCTGATCCCTTCGACGACCCGACGATATTCGCCAACTACCTGGCGGCCGAGGAAGACCGTCGCGCACTGCGTGAAGGCGTCAAGATCATGCGTCGCGTGGCAGAGCAGGCTGCGCTCGCGCCCTACAATTCCGAGGAACTCTTCCCGGGCAAGGCCGTTCAGACCGACGCCGAGATTGATACCTGGATCCGCGAACATGCCGAGACCATCTATCACCCTGTCGGCACCTGCCGGATGGGGGTGGCGGGCGACGCGATGGCGGTGGTGGATGCAGATTGCCGGGTGATGGGGCTTAAGGGCCTGCGCGTCGTCGACGCCTCGGTGATGCCCACGCTGATCGGGGGCAACACCAATGCGCCGACCATGATGATCGCCGAGAAGGTCTCCGACTCGATCCTGGGCAACACGTTCCTGCCTGCGGATGACGCCCCGATTTACAGCGATGAGATCCGGGCAGCGTAAACAGCGGCGCCGTTCGCGCATCGTGAACGGCACCGGTTGTCGTTGGCGTACTCCAGGCGACAGCTTGCGCATTGGGGCGTGCGGCCGCTGAAATCGCCGGTAGGTTCAGGTCATCGCCAAGCCAAACCGTGGAGCTGACCCGTGAAGACCCTGCCTCTCGTTCTTAGCCTGATCGTCGGATTGGCGGCGCTGGTGCCCGCCAGCCGCGCCGCCGAAACCTCCAGCCTGACCGTGACCTTCAGCGGCATCAAGGCGACCACGGGGGCGATCCTGTTCACTGTGGTCAACAGCGAGGCGGCCTATGGCGACAAGGCACCGGCCAGTGCGCAGGGCATGCTGCCGGTATCGACCAACTCGGCCAGCAAGGTTCTGTCCGGGCTGGCCCCCGGTCGCTATGCGATCAAGGCGTTTCACGATGTGAACGGCGACGGCAAGATGAACGCCAATCCGTTCGGCATCCCGTCCGAGCCCTTCGCGTTCTCCAACAATGCGGTCGGCAATATGGGCCCTGCCAAGTGGGACGACGCCAGCTTTGACGTGAAGGCCGGCGACAACACCCACGCCATCACCATCGATTGATCCGGAGCCCACGCATGAACCGTCGCCAACTTCTGCAGTCGTTTTCCGGCGTTGCGGCAACGACCATCCTGACTCCGGAACTGGCCCAGGCCGCCGCCCAGTTGAGCCAGGGCGCAGCCTCCGGGATCAACTGGCAGATCGCCTTTGCCGACCTGGATGCAGACCTGGCCCGCGCGCCGATGAAGCGCATTCATGGCCGCGCGCCGGAGGGCCTGGCCGGCAGCCTCTATCGCAATGGACCCGGCAAGTTCCATCGGCCCGGCGGGTCCGTCGATCACTGGTTTGACGGCGACGGCCTGATGCGTGCGTTCCGGGTGTCTGATGGTGCCGCAACCCTGGAGGCGCGCTTCATTGATACGCCCAAGCGCCGCGTGGAGACCGCCGCCAACGCTGTCGTGCAGCCCGGGTTCGGGACGGCGGGCAAACCGGGGGCTCAGGTCCGCAACGCTGACGATACGAACGCCGGCAACATCTCGGTCATGTCGATGGGCGGAGAACTGTGGGCCCTGTGGGAGGCGGGATCGCCTATCGCGATGGACCCCAAGGACCTGTCCACCAAGGGTATCAAGACCCTGCGCGAAGACCTGGTGCACATGCCCTATCTGGCGCACCCGAGGCGTGATCCTGGCGGCGATGTCTGGAGCCTGGGCCTTTCGGGCTCACAGGCGATTGTCTGGCGGGTGTCGGCGGAGGGGGCCCTGAAGGGCGCGGACATGGTGAAGCTGCCGATGGCCAGCTATGTTCATGACTTCACCGCCACCAAGCGACACCTGATCCTGATCCTGCAGCCCTGGGTGCAGGACAGAATGGTGATGCCCTATTCCGACAGCTTCACCTGGCGGCCCGAGATGGGAACCAAGGTGCTGGTACTGGACAAGGCCGACCTGACCAAACGGCGGATCTATGAGCTGCCTGCGTTCTTCGCCTTCCACTACGGCTCAGCGTGGGAGGAGACTGACGGGACGCTGCGGTTTGACGGCTGCCTGACCGGGGACTCAAGGTTCGCCACCGCGAACGGCAAGGCCTTCATGAAGGGAACCTATGTGCCGGAACCGGCCTCGATCCTGACCCTGGTCACGCTGCGGCCGGACGGTCGGGTGACGCTGGAGCCCACCGGCGTGACGGCCGAGTTCCCGCGCGTCGACGGGCGGCGGTCAGGCGACACGCGCCGCTACACGATCCACGCCACCGCCACCGCGCCCAACACCCCACTGTTCCATGGGGTCGCGACCTATGACTGGAAGTCCGGCAAGTCGGACACCTATGACTTCGGCGCCACCCACCTGATGGAGGAGGCGGTGTTTGTGGCCCGTCCGGGCGGCTCGGACGAACTGGACGGCTGGCTGATGGCGCCCTCGGTCAACATCAAGGCCAAGGCGACGGAGTTGCATGTGTTTGACGCGCGCCGTGTGGCGGCGGGGCCGATCTGCACCTGGCGGTCGGAGCATTTGCTGCCGGTCAGCCTGCACGGGGTGTTTGTGAAGGCGTGAGGGGCTGGTCGCATCGGTCGGTGGTTTCAATCACCGACCTTCGCCGCCGGCCTCACCACCAGCTTCCACGCCGCCTCCGGCTTGAACCACGTCTGAGCGGCGCGTTTGACGTCGGTGGCGGTGACGCGTTCCGTGCCGGGGATCAACTGGCGGATTACGTCGAGGCGGCGCGGGTCGGCCTGGGTGCCGGAGAGCTCGCCTAGCCAGTAGCCGTTGGTCAGCTGGGCTTTCTGAAGGGCTTCGACGCGTGGCTTTTTGGCGCGGGAGAGTTCGTCGGCCGAGATGTCCGTCACCGTCAGGTCAGCGGCGATCTTCTGGGTGTCGTCGAAGAAGCTCTGGATCTTGTCCGGTGGCACCTCGACGTTGGCGGCGATATAGCCCCAGCCCGTCCAGACCAGACTATGCTGGGAGCCGACGGACGGCGAATAGGTGGCCCCCTGTGTCTCGCGCAGCTCATCGGTGAGACGCAGGTTCATGACTTCGCGCAGGATGGCGGTGTCGCGCGCGCGCTGGGGGTCGGCCCAGTAGTCGCTGGTGGGCCAGGCGATGTAGCCGACGGCCTGATCGGCCCGGCCCTTATGGGTGAGGATCACCGGGTCTTTCGACGGGCGCGCGAAGGCGACCGCGCGTTGGGCCGCGGTCGGCGGCTTTGGCTCCGCGCGGTGGGGCAGGGCGGCGAAGGTGGCGGCGGTGGCCGCGATGGCCTGATCGACGGTGATGTCGCCGACAATCACGACCTCCAGCGGGCCGGCGGCGAGATCCGACGCCACGGCAGCTTTGATGCCGCTGACGCTGGCACCGGCGATGTCTTCGCGGCTGGGAAAGGTCCAGCGGCGATCACCGGCGTGCAGCAGCGCCGCCAGATCGCGGGCCATGACGCCGCCGGTGGTGGATTCGTACTGGTCGTGGGCGGTTTTGTAGGCGGTCTTGACGCGCTGAAACGCCTCGTCGCGCCAGGCGGGTTCGCTGACGAAGGCGGCCAGGACCTGCAGTTGGGTCGGCAGGTCCTGCGTGCGGGTGCTGCCCGAGAATACCAGCGCGTCGTCGGCGGCACTGAAGCGGCCGCCGTAGACCTTGGCGGCCAGCGTGCGCTCCATGTCCTCCACGCCGATTTTCTTGAGGCCGCCCTCGATCAGCGCGCTGGCCCCCCAGAGCGGGCTCTGGCGATCCGACGGCAGGCCCAGCAGGCCCTCACCGACGTTCACGCGCACCAACACCTCGTCGTCTCGGAAGGTGGTCGGCTTGACGCTAAGCCGCGCGCCGTTGGCAAACCGCACAAAGGTGGTCCCCAGGTCCTTGATCTCCCGTCGCTCGACCACCTTGCCGATGGGCCCAAAGCGCTCGTAGGGCCAGGTGATGCTGGCGTCGGCGAGTGCGGCGGTCAGCGGCACGGTTTGCGAGGCGGCGAGGGCGGCCAGAATGGCGGGCTCGCCGCCCTCGACCGGCGTCGGCGACGCCATGAACACCAGCGGGCCCTGACCCTGAAAGACGGTCTTGAGCGCCGCGTTGACGGTTTCGGCTTTCAAATCCCTCACGGCGGCTTCGAAGGCGACCTGATCGTCGGTTGGGGCGGTGACTATGCTGTCGTCGGACAGTGAACCGACAAGGTCATCGGCAAGTTCGCCGGGGCGCCGGGTGGCAGCACCGGCGACGGCGGCCTTCAGGCTGGCGCGGATTTCGACGATTTCGCGGTCAAGCTCCTGCTGGCGGACGCCGAACTGCACGATCCGGCGCTGTTCCTGCTCCACGGCGGCCAGCGCCTCGCGCCAGCGACCGGGATCGGCCGAAACACCGATGGTGGCGATCTCGGCGGCGTTTTCCTGCGGTCCCTTGTAGGCGCCAGCGCCCTGGAACGGGGGATTGGCACCGCGTCCGATGGCGGAGTACCGGCGGTTCAGGACCGCCAGGCCCAGGTTCTGGATCAGGTCGCTGCGGCGTTTGGCTGTTGTGTCGGGAGACTGGTCAGGGGGGCTGATCCAGACCACCTGCAGAGTCTGGGTGACTCCCGGGTCTACGACCAGCTTCGCCTCTGCCTGGCGGGGCGCGACGGGGCCGGGGTCGGGCTCCGGCGTTGCGGGCGCTCTGGCGGTCCATCCGGTGAAGGCCGCCTTGATCCGGACCTCCATGGCATCGACATCGAAATCGCCGACCGCCACGAATACGGCCCGCTCCGGCCGGTACCATTGGTCGTAATAGGCCCGGATCGCGCTGGCGGGGGCGGTTTTCAGCACCTCGACCTTACCGATGGGCAGGCGGGTGGGCAGGCGTTGCTCCTTGAGCATGAACTCTGATCGCGTGGTGAACACCCGATAGCCGGGTGAGGCGCGCGAGCGCTCCTCCGACAGCACAATGCCACGCTCGCGATCTACGGCGGCGGGATCAATGGTCAGGTTGAAGGCCGCCTCGCGCAGCAGTTTGATCGAGGTGTCGACCGTCTCGGCATCGGTGCGCGGCAGGTCCAGCTTGTAGATTGTTTCGGAAAACCCGGTGGAGGCGTTGGTGTCGGCACCGAACGCCAGGCCCAGGCGCTCGAGGATCTTGATCATCTCGCCTTCCTTGACCTCCTTTGATCCGTTGAAGGCCATATGTTCCAGGAAGTGGGCCAGACCCTGCTGGCCGTCGGTTTCCATCAGGGACCCGGTGTCGAACCACAGGCGCAGGGCGGCCTGACCGGCCGGGATCGACTGTTTGCGGATCGCGTACCGCATGCCGTTGGGTAGCGCGCCGAAGCGCACGGCGGGATCGGCTTTCAGGTCGGAAACCGCCTGCGGCCACTGGCCTACCGCCAATCCAGTGGCGGGTTGGGCCGTCGCTGGCGAAAACGCGAGAAGTAGGGCGGCGGCGAGCGCAGCGGCTGCGCCGAAAGGACGGGTCATTGATACTGCCTGATGGGTTCAACTCTGCGGCGCACCATTGCCAAGCTCTATGGCCACGGCAAGGCCGCTTCTTGATGCCTCTCGCGCCAGACACCGACACCGACTACATAGCCCTCAGATGACCAAAGACTATTCCGACATAATCTCACCCGGCGCAGGCCGGTCGCAAACGCCCGATGACCCGACGCAACCGCGGCCGCCAGAGCCGCTGGTCAACGCGCCATGGCCGGTGGTGGTGCTGACGGTGGGGATCATCGTCGCCTATCTGGTTCAGAGCCGGTTTCCGCTGGAGGGTGTGTCCGCGCTTCTGGGGTTTTCGCCGGCTGAGTTGTTGCAGGGGCATCCGGCGGGGCTGCTCAGCTCGCTATTCGTACACGGCAACTGGGCGCACGCGCTGATGAATGCGGCTTTCATCCTCGCCTTCGGGGCCCCGGTGGCGCGTTTCTTTGGGCCAAGGGCCGGCGGGGCTGTCGATTTCTTCCTGTTCTACACTTTTTGCGGGGTGCTGGCCTGTCTGGGGTTTGCCGCGCTTCACTGGGGGCAGGAGACGTCGCTGATCGGAGCGTCAGGTGCGGCTTCGGGCCTGATGGGCGCGGCGGCGCGGCTGATTGGCGGCAACGGACGCGTGGGGCCGGTATTTTCCAGAGCCGTGGTCGGCATGGGCGTAGGCTGGCTGATCATCAACATCATCATGGCGTTTGCCGGCGGACTGGCGGTGCCTGGTGGAGGTTTGGGGGCGGTCGGCTGGGAGGCCCACCTGGCGGGGTTTGCCGCAGGCGTGCTGTTGATCGGTCCCTTCGCCT
>CAMCXF010000013.1:65000-66345 GCA_945883235.1 Phenylobacterium deserti
TCCGGGAGACACACGGCGGGTGCTAACGTCCGTCGTGAAAAGGGAAACAACCCTAACCATCATCTAAGGCCCCCAAGTCATGGCTAAGTGGGAAACGATGTGGGATTGCTCTGACAACCAGGATGTTGGCTTAGAAGCAGCCATCATTTAAAGAAAGCGTAACAGCTCACTGGTCAAGCGATCCTGCGCGGAAAATGTAACGGGGCTCAAGCCATGCGCCGAAGGTATGGGTGTGCGTAAGCACGCGGTAGCGGAGCGTTCCGTAAGCCTGTGAAGGTCAGTCGTGAGACTGGCTGGAGGTATCGGAAGTGAGAATGCTGACATGAGTAGCGATAAAGAGTGTGAGAGACACTCTCGCCGAAAGTCCAAGGGTTCCTGCGTAAAGCTAATCTGCGCAGGGTTAGCCGGCCCCTAAGGTGAGGCCGAAAGGCGTAATCGATGGGAACCAGGTAAATATTCCTGGGCCAGTTGGAAGTGACGGATGCCGTATATTGTCGGGGCTTATTGGATTGCTCCCGGCAGTGAAGGTGTCCCTGGAAATAACTCCAACAGAGACCGTACCCTAAACCGACACAGGTGGACAGGTAGAGTATACCAAGGCGCTTGAGAGAACCATGCTGAAGGAACTCGGCAAATTGCACGCGTAACTTCGGGATAAGCGTGACTCACCTTGCGCAAGCAAGAATGAGTGGCACAGGCCAGGGGGTAGCGACTGTTTATCAAAAACACAGGGCTCTGCTAAACCGTAAGGTGAAGTATAGGGTCTGACGCCTGCCCGGTGCCGGAAGGTTAAAAGGAGTGGTGCAAGCTGCGAATTGAAGCCCCGGTAAACGGCGGCCGTAACTATAACGGTCCTAAGGTAGCGAAATTCCTTGTCGGGTAAGTTCCGACCTGCACGAATGGCGTAACGACTTCCCCACTGTCTCCAGCATGGGCTCAGCGAAATTGAATTCCCCGTGAAGATGCGGGGTTCCCGCGGTCAGACGGAAAGACCCTATGAACCTTTACTGCAGCTTCGCCTTGGCGTTAGCGACAACATGTGTAGGATAGGTGGGAGGCTATGAATCCGGGGCGCCAGCTTCGGTGGAGCCAACCTTGAAATACCACCCTTGTTGTCGTTGACGTCTAACCGAGGTCCGTTATCCGGATCCGGGACATGGCGTGGCGGGCAGTTTGACTGGGGCGGTCGCCTCCCAAAGTGTAACGGAGGCGCGCGATGGTGGGCTCAGACCGGTCGGAAATCGGTCGTCGAGTGCAATGGCATAAGCCCGCCTGACTGCGAGACTGACAAGTCGAGCAGAGACGAAAGTCGGCCATAGTGATCCGGTGGTTCTGTATGGAAGGG
>CAMCXF010000014.1 GCA_945883235.1 Phenylobacterium deserti
AAACCGTCCGAAAGGTAGCCGCATGACCCACTATCTCGTTGGCCACATCGCCATCCGCGACCGCGAACGCTATGCCCAGTACGAGGCGGGATTCATGCCGATCCTGCAACAGTACGGCGGCCAGATCCTGGCCGTGAACGACGCCGCAGAGGTGCTTGAGGGCGAGGCGGACGGGCGGCGGCTGGTGATCCTGGCGTTCACGGACCGCGACGCCGCCCTGACCTGGGCGCGGTCGCCGGAGTATCAGGCTATCGCAAAGCACCGCTATGCCGCGTCCGAGGCCTTCATCCAGATGACGGCGGGGCTGGTTTAGCGTCTTCCCTTAATATTCGGGAAGCTGCCCGCACCGCCAGGTGCTGGCCTCACCGACCTGATTGTGATCGACTGTCAGGTCGGTGGGGGGCCTGAAAACCAATGACTGCTGAAACCGATGTCGTACGCCGGCGTTTCCTGGCGTTCCTGGCCGCCAGTCCATTGCTTGGGGCACCCGCCTCAGCCCAGAACACGACGGTGCCGATTACCGCCGCAAGCCAGGCGCTCAACGTCTTTGAGCTCCAGGCCGTCGCAGCACGCAACATCCCGGCGGCCCACTACGGCTACCTGATGACCGGCGTGCTGGATGACAGGACGGTAGCTCTGAACAGCCAGGCTTACAGCCGCTGGGGCCTTCGCGCGCGACGACTGGTGGACGTGTCGAAGGTCGACCTGAACTGCGGGATATTGGGCGAAACATGGGCTTCACCGGTCATTCTAAGTCCGCTTGGCAGCCAGCGAGCCTTTCATCCGGACGGCGAACTCGCCACCGCCCGGGCCGCCGGCAAACGATCGGCCTTGCAGGTGCTTTCGACCGTCTCATCGACCGGCATTGAAGATGTGATCAAGGCGCGAGGCGGCCCGGTCTGGTATCAGGTCTATCCGACGAACGACTTTGAGGTGACAAAAGCCCTCGTCCGGCGCGCCGACACAGCCGGCGCGGGCGCCATCGTGCTGACGCTGGATCTGCTCGCCGGTGGGATGCGTCGCGAGACAATGCAGCGGTTGGCCCGGGAAGACACACGTGAGTGTTCGGCCTGCCACGGCCCCGCGGAGCAGCGCGCCCGTCAGTTTACCACTCGCCCCATGTTTCAGGGACTGGATATGAGCCGGGTCATCGGCGTCAACAATCCGGCGCTGACCTGGGACTATGTCTCGCGCATCCGGGATCTGACGAAGAAGCCGGTCATCGTGAAGGGCATCGTGACCGGTGAGGACGCCGCGCTGGCGCTGCGTCACGGCGCCCAGGGCATCATCGTTTCCAACCACGGAGGGCGCTCCGAGGACAGTTACTTGCCGACCCTTGACGTCCTGGGCGAAGTCTCGCGCGCCGTGCGCGGCAAGGTTCCGATCATCGTCGACGGCGGCATCCGTCGTGGCTCCGACGTCTTCAAGGCACTGGCCCTGGGTGCCGATGCCGTGGGGATCGGGCGGCCCTATATCTGGGGCCTTGGCGCCTTCGGTCAGGAGGGCGTTGAGGCGGCCATGCGCCTGATCGACGAGGAGCTTCGCCAG
Source organism: Phenylobacterium deserti (assembly GCA_945883235.1). GTDB lineage: Bacteria > Pseudomonadota > Alphaproteobacteria > Caulobacterales > Caulobacteraceae > Phenylobacterium > Phenylobacterium deserti_A. Next base: position 1,549 of record CAMCXF010000014.1, read on the forward strand.
ACCATGCAGCAGGCCGGCGTCACCCGTCTGGCCGATATCCGCGCGACCAGCCTCCAGCGCCTGACATAGTCCGGCGCTGGAGCAAACTACGCAATCGCGGAATCACTGGCCCGTCATCCCGCGGACAAGCCGTATCGCGCCCGTCACGCGATCTTTGGCCGAGAGGCCGCCGTCGAGCCCCGGACGGTGATCAATGAGGCCCCTGTCTCGTTGGCCGTTCGCCCCTACATCTCGCTCCGCGCCTTCGACACTGAGGGCATGATGCTGGACGCCGACGTCGCGCCGGGGTCGGACCTGAAGGCACCCATCGAACGTCCGCTCTCGGTTCCAGGCGTCGCCTACATCCATGCTCACTATGCCGGTCGCGACTGTGATGCGGCGCATATCGCTCGAGCTTAACGACGAGGAGCTACAACGGCAGCAGCGCTTTGGTCCGCGACTTTGCCAAAGTAAGCGCTGTTTTGAGTAGAGCGACCCGGCGAGGAAACCAAAGCGGTCCGGCCGGGTTGTGGGATCGTGCCCATCTGGAGTGCGACCATGATCCGTTTGCCGAAACTTCTGATCGCCGCCGCTGTCGTGCTGGTTGTCCCGGTGCCCGCCCTGGCCCAAGTCTGGCCAGCCGTTGTCGTGGCCAGCGCCCCCACACTCGGGTCCTCGGCTCGAACGGTGAGCCCACGCACTGACATTGCAAAGGTGGCGAGGCAGCGCGGGCGCGTCAAACATCGACGACTTTGTTCGTGATCCGTTCCCGTGTTATCCATGTGTCTCGCCGACTACAATGGTGACCCCTCGAAACGACCCTTTCGCGGGCTTTATTTCACGTCCGGGACAGTATGGCCGACCTGCATAACCAGATCCGCGTGCGCGGCGCGCGTGAGCACAATCTGAAGAACGTCAACGTCGACATTCCGCGCGGCGAACTGGTCGTGCTCACCGGACTGTCGGGGTCGGGCAAGAGCTCGCTGGCCTTTGACACCATCTATGCCGAAGGGCAGCGGCGCTATGTTGAGAGCCTCTCGGCCTACGCGCGCCAGTTTCTGGAGCTGATGAGCAAACCGGACGTGGACCTGATCGAGGGCCTGTCGCCCGCCATCTCCATCGAACAGAAGACGACAAGCCGCAATCCCCGATCCACCGTCGGCACGGTGACGGAAATCCATGACTACATGCGTCTGCTCTGGGCGCGGGTGGGTGTTCCCTATTCGCCGGCGACCGGGCTGCCGATCGAGAGCCAGACGGTCTCGATGATGGTCGACAAGCTGGTCGCCCTGCCCGACGGCACGCGCCTCAACCTGCTGGCCCCCGTGGTTCGCGGTCGCAAGGGCGAGTACCGCAAGGAGTTTGCCGAGTGGCAGAAAGCCGGCTTCCAGCGGGTCAAGGTCAACGGCGAACTGATGCTGATCGAGGACGCGCCGGTCCTCGACAAGAAGTTCAAGCACGACATCGACATCGTCGTGGACCGGATCGTGACCAAGGCCGGCCAGGAAACCCGTTACGCCGACAGCCTCGAAACGGCCCTGCGGCTGGCCGACGGCATCGCGGTCGCCGAATGGGCCGATCTGGCCGAGGGGGAAACACTTCCCCAGCGCCTTCTGTTTTCCGAGAAGTTTGCCTGTCCGGTCTCCGGTTTCACGATCAGCGAGATCGAACCCCGGATGTTTTCATTCAATAACCCCTACGGCGCGTGCCCGGTGTGCGATGGGTTGGGGGCCAAGCTGGCCTTCGACGCCGACATGGTGGTGCCGGACAAGGACAAGACCCTGCACAAGGGTGCCGTCGCGCCCTGGGCCAAGGGCCCCTCGCCGCTCTACACCCAGACCCTGCAGGCATTGGCGCGGCACTACGAATTCTCAATGGATGAGCCGTTCTGGAAGTTGCCGGAGCCGGCGAAAAACGTGGTGCTCTACGGCTCCGGATCCCAGAAGATCCGCTTCATCTATGACGACAACGCGCGCAAGTACGAGGTCAACAAGACCTTCGAAGGCGTACTGCCGAACCTGGAGCGCCGGTGGCGAGAAACGGACTCTTCGTGGGTTCGTGAGGAGCTTGGGCGCTATCAGTCAGAAACGCCCTGCCTGGCTTGCGAGGGCTATCGCCTGAAGCCGGAAAGCCTGGCGGTGAAGATTGCCGGCGAACACATCGGCTTCGTCTCGCGGCTGGCGATCCGCAAGGCCCAGGCCTGGTTCGAGGACCTCGAAACCCAGCTCACTGACAAACAACTGGAAATCGGCCGGCGTATCCTCAAGGAGATCAATGATCGCCTGCGGTTCCTGGTCAACGTGGGCCTGGACTACCTCAATCTCAGCCGCAACTCCGGCACGCTCAGCGGCGGCGAGAGCCAGCGCATCCGGCTGGCCAGCCAGATCGGCTCGGGCCTGACCGGTGTGCTGTATGTGCTGGACGAGCCTTCGATTGGCCTGCACCAGCGCGACAATGCCCGGCTGCTTGTCAGCCTCAAGGGCCTGCGCGACCTCGGCAATTCGGTGCTGGTGGTCGAGCATGACGAGGAGGCGATCCTGACCGCCGACCACGTCATCGACATGGGGCCCGCCGCCGGCATCCACGGCGGCCACGTGATCGCCCAGGGCACGGCTGCCGATATCATGGCCGAGCCCCGCAGCATCACCGGCCAGTATCTATCGGGTGCGCGCGAGATCGCGGTGCCTCAGGATCGTCGGCCGATTACCAAGAAGAAGCTACGGGTTATCGGTGCCACCGGTAACAACCTGAAGGGCGTCACTGGCGAGATCCCGGTAGGCACATTTACCTGCATCACCGGGGTGTCCGGCGGCGGCAAATCCACCTTCACTATCGAGACGCTCTACAAGGCCGCCGCGCGGCGGCTGCACAATGCCTCGGATGCGCCGGCGGCCCACGAGCGGATCGAAGGGCTGGAAAACTTCGACAAGGTCATCGACATCGACCAGTCGCCGATCGGCCGCACGCCGCGGTCGAACCCGGCCACCTATACAGGCGCATTCCAGCCCATCCGCGACTGGTTCTGCGGCCTGCCGGAATCCAAATCGCGCGGCTATGGCCCGGGCCGCTTCAGCTTCAACGTTAAGGGCGGGCGCTGCGAGGCCTGTCAGGGCGATGGCCTGATCAAGATCGAGATGCACTTCCTCCCGGACGTCTACGTCACCTGCGATGTGTGCCACGGCAAACGCTACAATCGCGAGACCCTGGAGGTGCTGTTCAAGGGAAAGTCCATCGCTGACGTCCTGGACATGACCGTCGATGAGGCCGCCGAGTTCTTCAAGGCTGTGCCGGTGCTGCGCGAGAAGATGCAGACGCTGAAGCGCGTGGGTCTGGGCTATGTGAAGGTCGGCCAGTCATCCACCACCCTGTCAGGCGGCGAAGCGCAACGCGTGAAACTGTCCAAGGAGTTGTCCCGACGCGCCACCGGCAAGACGCTCTATATCCTCGACGAACCCACTACCGGCCTGCATTTCGAAGATACCAAGAAGCTGCTCGAGGTGCTCCACGAACTGGCCGACCAGGGCAACACCGTGGTGGTCATCGAGCACAACCTCGACGTCGTAAAGACCGCAGACTGGATCCTCGATTTTGGCCCCGAGGGCGGCGACGGCGGCGGTGAGATCGTGGCCTATGGCTCGCCCGAGGACGTCGCCTCCAACCCCAAGAGCTGGACGGGGAAGTATCTGGCGGAACTGCTGCAGCGGCACCGGGAGCGAAGCGGGGTGCGGAAGAAGCAGCTCGTCGGGGCGTAGAAATCCCTCCTCTTCACGGGAGGGATTGGATCCCCTATGGCCTGCCCTACCCCGGCGCTATCCCCACATTGTCCAGGACGATCGCGCCACGTTTTGACCGATCGAAGTCAAGCCTCACGACTATGGGTCGGGCAAGATCAAGCTTTGGGTTGGCGGCGGCGAAGTCCGCCAGCGGCAGGCGGTAGCGACGCATCACGACCTCGGCCATCTTGGCACCGTCGATTTCCGGGAAGCGGCGGGTCTGACCCTTGATCTGCGGATAGAGCACCTGGTCGCGCGATAGCGGCACGCGGGCTTCCGCCCCGGTCGCATCGACCAGTACTACCGTCCAGTCCAGCGGCGCGTTTTCGGGCTCCTTGCCCACCGCGAAGTCGGGCATGACATCGTGCAGCAGGAACGACAGGAAGATGAAGACCCAGCAGCCGATCAGCCCCCAAGCGGCGGCTCCCCAGGCCGCATCCGAAGGCGTGCAGACCCGCACAATCCAGCGCCATGCCGGCTTCAACCGCGCCATGATACGCTTCAAGTTTTCCCCCGCTCTTGCACCCTTGCAGACTTCACTGACCGCAAGGGCAAGTCGACCGTGTTATTGCAATGCGACGTTCCACAACGCTATTCACCAGGCCCCGTTTGAAATAGCCTCTCGTAGCGACGGGAACGAGAACGGCATGTCCAGGCCAGAGGATCGGATCGAAATCCAGAACTTCACGTCGCCGGGCCACTTGCAGCGGGTCGACCGAACCAAGTACACGGCAATGCGCGCCGCGCTGATGGCCGTCCTGCCTACGGAGTTGCCGGGCCTTACTGTGCCGGAAGCAAAAGCAGCGCTGCTTCCGCTGCTGCCGGAATCGTCATTTCCGGGTGGGGACAAGGCGGGTTGGTGGGTGAAGGCTGTCCAGCTTGATCTGGAAGCGAAGGGCATCGTCACCAAGGGACCGCGAAGTCCTGTCCGTCTGTTCAGGTCGGCCTGACGACCCCAGACCCTTACCACACCACTGCGTTCCCAATGGCGTCCGCGCCAAACCCGAAGGAGACCCGCATGATCCTCTACGGCGCGCCGAACCCGGCTCCCAATCCGCGCCGCGTGCGCATCTTCCTCGCCGAGAAGGGCATCGATCTACCCGAGACCCTGGTCAATATGATGAAGCGCGAACACAAGAGCGATGAGCATCGTGCGCGCAATTCGCTAGGCCAGATCCCGACCCTGGTGCTGGACGACGGTACGGCGATCTCCGAGACTGTAGCGATCTGTCGGTATTTGGACGAGACCCAGCCCGGCGGCGCGCTGTTCGGGACCACGCCGCTGGAGCGAGCGCATGTGGACATGTGGATTCGTCGGATTGAGTTCCAGCTGATGAACCCGGTCGGCATGTTCTGGCGTCACGCCCATCCGCGCACGGCGGCGCTGCTGACCCAGTTCAAGGACTTCGGCGAATCAAACCGGGAGAACTATGCGAAAAGCCTGAAGTGGCTGGACCGCGAGCTGGCCGGCAAGTCGTTTATCGCCGGTGAGGTCTATACGATGGCCGACATCTGCGCGCTGTGCACGGTGGATTTCGCCGACTGGATCGGGCTGCCGATCGGTGACGAGTTTGCAAACGTCAAGGCCTGGCACGCCCGGGTCACGGCGCGACCCAGCGCCCAGGCTTAGGTTCCAGCGACCGCGATCTCGTCTGTGACAAGGGCGAGATCGCGGTAGGCCACGGCGAATGGTGCGTAGATCATGACGATCTGCAACACCTGCAACAGCAGCTGCAGTACCAGGGTGATCAGGACTGTGATGGCCGTCAGCGGCGTCAGGCGCGCGATGTCCTGAATGGCGGCCTGGCCGCCGGACAGCTCCACAACCACGACGCTGATGATGCTGAACAGGATGTAGACGATCACGTAGAAGATCACGGCCATCATGATCATGCCGAACAGGCGCCAGAAATGGCCCTCGGTCTTGCGCCAGGCCAGGCCGAGCGAGATTTTACCCGTCACAAACACCGTCGGCAGCAGTAACGACAGTCGCACGCCGATCCAGATCGCGAAGATCAGCGTTGCCGCACCCGCGACGACCACGCCCACAGTGCCACTCTGGGCAGCGCCGCGAGCTCCGATCACACCGACGACCGCCGAGATCACATAGATCAGGATACAGATCAGGTTGGCGGCGGCGAGGCGCAACTCGTCGCGTCCTACGCGCAAGTGGGCAAACCCCGGCTCCGCTGGTCGCAGCACCAGGCGCATGACGCCTGCAGCGATGATCGACATCAAAACGGCAGTCATCAGCAGAACCAGAAGAAATGCCGGCCAGGACTGGGTCAGCAGCGCTGCGGTCGCTTCGGGATCGGTATTGAGTTGCCCTTTGCGCGCTAGGGCGATGAACTGCGGTCCGAGCGTGGCCATCATCGTCAGCCCGATCAGCAGGATGCCGCCAAAATAGACGGCGCTCCAGGCCAGCACGACGCCGGGATGTTCACGGGTCAGCCGGAAGCCTTCAAGAGCTGCATCACTTGGAGAAAACCGGGCCATTGTGTTTCCAGGCGCGAGGGCGACTCGGCCAGCCATTGAGGCCTCAACCTTGCGGCGCCGCTTGCTCCCGGTGCAAGGCCCCGCTCGCGATCCTTCGCGTTCGTTGCTAGTTAGCCACGCATGAACCTGAAACCCATACACGTCATCGGCGGCGGCCTCGCCGGTTCAGAAGCTGCCTGGCAGATCGCGGAGGCCGGCGTGCCGGTCACTCTGCACGAAATGCGCCCACAGCGCGGCACCGATGCCCACCAGACCGAGCATCTTGCCGAGTTGGTCTGTTCCAACTCATTCCGGGCCGATGACTGGACGGGCAATGCTGTGGGCCTGCTGCATGCCGAGATGCGGGCGCTGGGCTCGATTATCATGGCCTGCGGCGACGCCCATCAGGTGCCAGCCGGGGGTGCCCTGGCCGTTGACCGCGATGGGTTTGCTCAGGCCGTCACTGCGCGGCTGGAAGCTCACCCGCTGGTGACGATCTCGCGCGCAGAGGTCGCCGGCCTGCCACCCGCTGACTGGGACAACGTGATCGTGGCGACTGGGCCCCTCACCTCGCCCGCCCTTTCGCAGGCCATACTGGACCTGACCGGCGAGGGCCAGCTGTTGTTCTTCGACGCCATCGCCCCCATTGTGAACTTTGACAGCGTCGACATGAGCGTGGCGTGGCGCCAGTCGCGTTATGACAAGGAAGGGCCCGGAGGCGACGCAGCGGCCTACATCAACTGTCCCATGGACAAGGACCAGTACGAGGCCTTCATCGACGCCCTGCTGGCCGGGCCCAAGTCAGAGTTCAAGGACTGGGAGCATGTCCCCTATTTCGACGGTTGCCTGCCGATCGAGGTGATGGCCGAGCGGGGGCGCGAGACCCTGCGGCACGGTCCGATGAAGCCCGTGGGCCTCACTAACGAACATGATCCGCAAACCAAGGCCTGGGCCGTGGTGCAACTGCGTCAGGACAATGCCCTGGGTACGCTCTGGAACATGGTCGGCTTCCAGACCAAACTGAAGCACGGGGCCCAGAGTGATATCTTCCGAATGATCCCGGGGCTGGAGAAGGCGGTCTTTGCTCGGCTGGGTGGGCTCCATCGGAACACGTTCATAAACTCGCCGCGTTTGCTGGATGAACAACTGCGCCTCAAAGTTGCTCCCCGCCTGCGGTTTGCAGGGCAGGTCACTGGCGTTGAAGGCTATGTCGAAAGCGCCGCCGTCGGTTTGCTGGCGGGTCGGTTTGCAGCGGCGGAACGGCTGGGCGCACCGATGACGCCGCCACCCGTCACCACGGCGCTGGGCGGCCTGGTCGGCCACATTACCGGCGGCCACCTGCACGGCGGCAAGGGCAGCTTCCAGCCGATGAACATCAACTATGGCCTGCTTCCCCCCATGGACCCGCCGAAGCGCGACGCCGAGGGGCAAAGACTTGGCTCGAAGGAAAAGACCCGCATCAAGAAGCGCATGATGGGCGAGCGGGCATTGGCGGATTTGAAGGTCTGGGCGGAATAGTTTTCCCTCCCAACTACAGCGGGGGAAGTCAAATCTGGCCGCGGGCGACGATCATGGTCAGACGCGCCCGCTTCGCGAATTCCGTCGATGATGGACGCGCCAAAAGCCCGAGATGGGCCACGGCGGGAAACGCGGCCACGCTGAGGTGACGCACGGCGGTGCGTGCAGTGGCAAGCGTCTGGGCGAACACGTCCTGCAGATCGGGTTGCGCTGCGGAGCGCGCGCTGAGTGCCCAGGCCGAACCCGCTGCCAGCGCCAATTCGGTCTGCGTCTCGGGATCGAGGATCTCGACGGCCAGGGCCGCTGTCTGACCGCCCCCGTCGCGGGCCCAGTCAAGAGCCTCCAGAGCGGTCATGGGGGTGGCATCCAGCTCACGGTAGCGGGCGTCGATCATCGCCTCCAGCGGGCCTCTGGGCAGCTGTCGTCGCGAAATCACAGCGGCAATGGCCTGGGCGGTGGGATGGTGGCGTACGGGCCGTCCCTCGAACGCTTCATCCAGAACCTCACGCCACCAGGTCAGGCGGATCTCACCCAGCAGCGAACTGGATGCCACCTTGGGTGCCCGCGCCAGTTCATGATCATAGGCGTAGAGCGCGATCACGTCGGCGCGCTTGACGGGGTCCGCCATAAAACGGCTGGACAGCCAGCGTTCAGGGTCGACGCGGCGGATCAGGTCGTCGAGGTCGTCGCCGGCGCTATCCATGATCTCCTCAACAAAAAAGGCCCGCCGATGAGGCGGGCCTCTCTGCGATGTCTTTAGTGGCTAGCCGTAAACAGTTTGGCTCATGGCCATGGTGGTCAGCATCGGGATCGACAGCAATAAGTTGGTGCGCGAGCCGAGCATCGCCATCCGGGCGGATTTGGCCTTGGTGTCGGCGTCGGCCTCGACGATGCCCAGCGCACGCTTCTGGTTCGGCCAGATAATGCCCCAGACGTTCAGCATCATGATGATGCCCAGCCACATGCCAAGACCCAGCAGCGCGTACTGTTTGTCCAGCACCGCATCGTAGCCACCTGCCAGCCCCATGCTCAGGGCTTCACCGGAGTAACCACGGACCCCGGCAATCGCCAGGCCCATCAGGACGGTGATCAGCGCTGACCAACGGAACCAGAACAGCGCCTCCGGGGCGATGTACTTGCTGACCGCCGGCTTCAGCTCGGCCGGGATTTGCGGCATCATCCGGATCTGGACGAAGTTGAAATAATACAGAAGCCCGATCCACAGGATGCCGAAGAAGACGTGCAGCCAGCGGAACACGGCCTGGATGAAGCCCGCGCCGGTCCCTTGCGGCCCCGTCGCATAGGCGGCGACGATAACCAGCGACAGCAGAACGCTGAGGATGATGGTGTTTCGGAAATTGGCGAGTAAGCCAGCCATGATGTTGCCCTTTGAGTTCCTGCCCTGACAATCACGTATAGGGGGTTTTGCGACAGTCTGGAAGCAATCAGACCTGTTGGCTCAAACCGCGATCAGGGCGGCGGCCAATCGGCGGCCTTCCGACGTCAGCAGGTTGTAGATCCGGGCGGCGGTCGGGGTGTCCATGAACTCCAGGCCGATGCCGGCTTGCCGCAAGCCTTCACGCACCTCGCGAGACGGAAGGGCGTTGCGGGTGCCGGTGCCCAGCAGCACGAATTCCACCTCTGCAGCCCCGACGCCAAACACCGGCTGAAGCGCATCAAGCGTCAGGCCCGACATGTCGGTAACCTCCCAGGATGCGGCCACGTCGCGCAAGATCAACACCGAACCTTCGTGTCGCGCCCCGGCCAGCCGAAACCCGCCGTCGCCGTAGGCGTCGATGCTGGGCGCGTTTCGGGCCACAGCGTTAGAGCCGGACGGTAGCCGGTTTCAAGGGCTCCGCAGGTTCATCACCACGCTTGACGCCCCACAAGAGGATGACCGGTGCGGCGACATAGATCGACGAATAGGTGCCGATCACGATGCCGAACATCAGAACCAGGGACATGCCGAACAGGGTAGGGCCGCCGAATATCGCCAGACCCGCCAGGGCAAGCAGGGCCGTCAAACCGGTGATGACGGTCCGTGACAGAGTCTCGTTGATAGACAGGTCTATGACCTCGCGCAGGGGCATGCGCTTGTACTTGCGCAAATTCTCCCGCAACCGGTCGAAGACCACCACGGTGTCATTCATCGAATAGCCGATGACCGTCAGGATGGCCGCCACCGTCGTCAGACTGAACTCAAGTCCGGTGAAGGCGATCATGCCGAAGGTCAGGAAGACATCGTGGAACAGCGCCACCACGGCCCCGATGCCGAACTGCAGCTCAAAGCGGAACCAGATGTAGATCAACATCAGGCCGATCGACAGCACGAGGGCCAGCAGGCCGGCCTGGAACAGTTCGCCGGAGACCTTTGGACCCACCACATCGGTGCGCTCGAACTTTACCTGACCCAGGGCCTGGCGGACCGTTGCCTTGACCTTGTCGACGGTCTTGGCCGGGTTGGCACCTGCAGGAGTCTGGAAGCGGACCATGGCCTCGCTGGGCGACCCGAACACCTGTACCTGCACGTCACCAAGTTCGATACGCTCCAGCGCGGTGCGCACCTTGCCCAGGTCTACGGCCTTGGGCGCTGTGGACAGTTCCAGGACCGTGCCGCCCTTGAAGTCGATCCCGCAGTTCAGTCCGCCGCAGGGGCCTTCAAACGGGATCAGGGCCCGCGTCACAGCAGCGATGACCGCCAGGGTGGAAACAAGCGCGGCAAGTCGCGCGAACTTCACGAACTGAAAGTTGGTTTTGACCGGAAGAATCTTGATCAGAGGCCACATGTTTTTCATCTCGGCCCCTAGGCAATCGGCAAGGACTTCGGCTTGGCGGTCTTGAACCACCAGGCCAGAAGCACTTGCGTAATCAGGACGGCGGTGAACACCGAGGTGAGCACGCCGATGGAGAGCGTCCAGGCAAAACCCTTCACGGGTCCAGCGCCGAACTGGAACATCATCAACGCAGCCAGTAGCGTTGTCAGGTTGGCATCGATGATGGTGCTCATGGCGCGCGAGAACCCGGCATCCATGGACATCACCAGCGAGCGACCCGCGCGAACCTCATCGCGAATTCGCTCATAAATCAGCACATTAGCGTCAACGGCGACGGCGAGAGTCAGGATCAGACCGGCGATACCCGGCAGGGTAAGCGTTGCCTGGGTCGCGCTCATGGCCCCGATCAGCAGCAGGCTGTTCACCAGCAGAGCGATGATCGCGATGCCCCCGAACAGCCCTCCGTAGGCCATCAGCATGAACACCATGATCGCGACGAAGCCGACGATGGTGGAGGTCTTGCCAGCGGCGATGGCGTCAGCGCCCAGTTCCGCGCCGACCGTGCGTTGCTCTTCCACATTCAGCCGCGTGGGCAAGGCTCCGGCGCGCAACAGGATGGCCAGATTGTTGGCGCTCTCGGTGGTGAAATTGCCGCTGATCTGGCCTGATCCACCGGTGATTGGCTCGTTGATATTGGGGGCCGACACAACCTTGTTGTCCAGCACGATGGCGAACCGCCGGCCCACGTTGGCCCTGGTGGCATCGCCAAAGCGGCGGCCACCCGTACCATTGAACCGGAAGTTGACGATCGGCAGCCCGCCGCGTTGGTCGAACCCGGCCTGGGCATCGGTGAGCATCTCGCCGGTCACAAGTGCGCGACGCTTGACCACGTAGTACGGCTGAATGTCATCGCCCGGGACCAGGATAGAGCCAGGCGGGATGCGTCCGGCCATGGCCTGGTTGATGTCGGCGGTTTCATCGACCAGATGGAATGTAAGCTTGGCGGTTTGTCCCAGGATCGACTTGAGTTTCTCGGGATCGCTTTCGCCGGGAGCAGCGACCACGATCCGGTTAATCCCCTGACGCGTGATGCTGGGCTCGCGGGTGCCCAGTTCGTCGATGCGCCGGCGGATAATCTCCTGGGATTGCTCAACTGCCCTCGCCGCTTCTGCGGCAAACGCCTCCGGCACGAAGGACAGGCGAAGCCGCTGGTCGTCCTCGGTCGAGACCGTCACATCGCGGCCACCGGCCACGCCAGCGAGAGCCGCACCGATATTCTCACGCAGTTGTCTGGCCGCTGCCGGGACTTCAGCCGGATCGGTAATCCGCAGAACCACCGATCCCCCGACCACGCCCAGCCCGGAAAAAGCAATCCGCTTTTCCCCCAGCTGGCTGCGGATATCCTCGACCATATTGGTCAGGCGTTCGGTCCGCAGGGCGTCGGTGTCGACTTCAAGCAGCAGGTAAGAGCCGCCCTGCAAATCCAGACCGAGGTTCAACGTCTCACGCGGCATGAAGCCGGGCAGATTATCGCGCACGGTCTGTGGCAGAACGTTCGGCAGCGCAAACAGCAGGCCGAACACCACCGCCATAGCGACGAGAATCAGCTTCCAGCGTGAGAGAGTCATCATGTCGGGTTAGGTCTTCTACGCCTTGGCGTCGTTGGCGGCGGCGGGCTCACCGCGAACCCGGACGTCGGAAATCATCGCCTTGACGACCTTGACGGTGACGCCGGTCGCGACCTCGACGCCGACCTCCTTGTCCTCGACACGGACTACCTTGCCGATCATGCCGGACGACAGGACGACGGTATCACCGCGCTTCAGGGCCGCGATGGTCGCCTGATGCTGCTTCAACCGCCGCTGCTGGGGGCGGATCATCAGGAAATAGAACAGCACGACCAAGGCGACGAGCGGCAGGAACTGCAGCAGCATGGCTTGGGTGCCACCGGCGGCAGCGGCGCCGGCGGCCTGGGCATAGGCGGGGGTTGCGAACATAGCCTCTCCGAAATGGCAATTGGACGCGTGGAGACAAGGTCTCCCGCGAAAGTCGGCGGAAGCTATGCGCAGTGCCCTGCTTTTGCAATGGAACCCGCTTGGCTCTATGGCCTGAATGCATGGAGAATGACCTGAAACCGCTGTTGGGACGCATCGCCGAGGCTCTGGAGCGCCTGGCACCACCTTCCCGCGCCGACGTCAGCTTCGCGGAAGCGGCGCTGTTCCGGCATGATCCACAGACCGGCGCGTTCCATCCGGCGCCGGATTATCCGATGTCGCTGGACGCTCTAGTGGGCGTGGAGGGCCAGAAATCGCGGTTTGTCGAAAACCTGAGGCGGTTCGCCGATGGGCTTCCGTCCAACCACGTTCTGCTTTGGGGTGTGCGCGGCACGGGCAAGAGCTCGATGGCCAAGGCAGCTTTCACGGCAGCGGCGGCCAGTGTGGTCGATCTCAAACTTGTGGAAGTGGATCGCGATCAGGTGACCGCCCTGCCCGGCCTGTTTGATGTGCTGCGGGCCCGGCCCGAGCTATTTGTCGTGCTGTGCGACGATCTGTCGTTCGAAGAGGGGGCGGCGGCGGCCAAGGCGCTGAAGTCCGCGCTGGAGGGCGGCGTATCAGGTCCGCCAGAAAATGTGCTGTTTGTCGCGACATCCAATCGCCGCCACCTGATGCCGCGCGTCCATGCCGAGGATCGCGGCCTGATCGCCACGGCGGAAGATGCCGAGGAGGAGGTCAGTGTTTCTGACCGATTTGGCCTGTGGATCGGCTTTCCACCGATGGACCAGACCACCTATCTGGCCGCCGTCCAGGGCTATGCTGCGCGCTATGACCTTGGGGTCCCAGATCTGGACCGCCGCGCCCTGCAGTGGTCACAGTTGCGCGGGGCCCGGTCAGGGCGCGTGGCGTGGCAGTTTATCCGCGATCTGGCGGGGGAATTGGGCAAGAGCCTGCCGCTGTAGCTTTTGCCTCCCCTTCATGGCTACCGGATGCACGAGAGTGAATCGGCGGAGAGTTCGGCAGCCGCAGCTGTCTTTCTCATCCTCCGCCGGAGGAGGGGGACCGCCCGAAGGGTGGTGGAGGGGGCCGCCGTGTCTCGGCGCTCGGATGGTGATGTCGACTTCAGCCCATGGCACGGCCGGCGAACTGTCAGGGATGTATCTGGACAATTGTGTCAGGACTCTATCCGGACCGGACCCGGCAAGCCCCCTCCACCACCCTTCGGGCGGTCCCCCTCCCCCGATGGGTGAGGAGAAAAGCGCCAGCGGCGGCCAAACTCTCTGGCACCCCACTTCCGTCCGTCCCTCCCCATAAAGGGGAGTGAAATCCACTACCTCGGCAACACCAGCGCCGGGTCAACGGGTCGTGCGCGTTCCTGGGGCGTAGGGGCGAACCGCACTTCGAAGTGAAGTTGCGGCTCGGAGACGCCGCCGGACGAGCCAGCCAGGCCGATTTCCTGCCCCTGACTGACCTTCTGCTGCATCCGAACCCCCACGCGGGACAGGTGACCATAGGCTGTGACCCAGCCGTCGGCGTGTTTGACCAGCACCAGATTGCCGAAGCCCGGGACCTGATCTCCGGCATAGACGACATCGCCGTCCGCCGCAGACCGAACGGGATCGCCTGTGTTGGCGCGGATATTCACTCCATCGTTGCGCTGGCCAGTTCCCTTGGAGCCAAAACTTGACAGGACCTCGCCGCGCAACGGCCATTCAAAGCGACCTGCGCCCATCTGGGTGATCTGGGAGTCGCTGGCGGGTGGGCTGGCGACGGGCGCGCCATCAATGGGCCCCGACGATGGCGGAGTTGACGGCGTCGGGCGCCGCACCGGACGCGGCGGCGGCACGTAGGGTTGAGGTGTCGTCGGAAGGCCCGCCGCGGGTGTTTCCGCAGGGCGCGACACTGGCGGGTTCTGCACAACGGACGTTGGGCGCGGGGGTGTGGGCGCTCCGTCTAGCGGCTGCACCGGGTCCGCGATGGGCCCGCGATCACGATAACCGGCAGGCAGGCGCAGCTTGCGTCCGGGTGCCACGGAGGCACCGCGCCGAATTCCGTTCGTCGACCTCAGCTTGTCGACGGAGACCCCGAACCGCTGGGCAATTTCCGCAAGGGTGTCACCGCGCCCCACCACATAGGCTTTGGCCGTGGCGCCCGGGCCGCGAATTGTCTCGCCCGGCTGAAGGCGGTAGGGTCGCTTCAGTTTGTTGATGCGCGCCAGATCATCGATCTCGCTGTCCAGCCGTCGGGCAATCTTTTCGAGCGTATCGCCCTTTTTGACCCGATAAGCGGTGCCTGGCGTCTCGACGGTGACCACGCGCCCTGTCACCGACCGATCGGAAGACGAAGTAATCGTCGTAGGCGACGATGAGCGGCCGGGTCGACTGACGGGCTTTTCGGCAACTTCTTCAGTTGCATCAACGGGCCCATCGCCGCCCGGCACCCGCAGCTTTTGGCCCGCCAACAGCGAAGAGCCGCCACCCAGGCCATTTTCGGTCCGCAGGGCGGCTATCGTCACGCCGAGGCGGCCCGCGATGGCGAACAGCGTGTCACCACGCTTCACGACATAGGTTTCCGCAGATGCCCCGGACGCTGCCTTCTCCCGCACGGGAGCGTTGCGCGCCGCCTTGACCACGGCCCGCGGGCCTTTCAGGACCTGACCGGGGTTCAGCCTGTAGGGCTTCTTAAGGCCGTTGATAGCGGCCAGGGTCTCGATATCGCTGCCCAGCTTGACTGCGACCTTCGCCAGGGTGTCGCCCCGGCGCACCGTATAGGTCGAGGCTGACGTTCGGGCAGCAGCATCCATGCCGACCACGGCGGGCGCGCTGATCTGCGGCGCAGCGCCGGCAAACGTTGGCAGCGCCACACCTGCCAGCAGGATCAGGGCTATTCGTTGAACGAGGTGCGTCATCGCCGCTCCGGGGTGGTCTTTGAGAATCATCGGGGCGTCAGGAGGGATGATGATGATGGCGCGTCGCCAACCTCGCCAACCCCCAATCGGCCGCAACACGAAAAGGTCAGAGTTCTTTGGCCACGCCGTCGAGCAGCGGCACAAAACGAACGTCGATCAGGTCTTCAATAGTGAACCCGCCCTGCCCGTCGCCGATGTATCGCCGCAGAACCTGGACCGGCCCCTTCCCGATCGGTGCCACAAGTACGCCGGTGGGTTTCAGTTGTGAGAGCAAGGCTCTAGGCTCATCTGGCGCCGCTGCTGTGACCATAATGCGGTCGAAAGGTGCCTGCTCGGGCCACCCTTCGCCGCCATCGCCGAACCGCGTGATCACATTGGTCAGACCCAGCTGTTTGAAGCGATCCTCAGCCTCGCCCATCAGGGTGCGGTAGCGCTCCACCGTATAGACCAGACGCGCCAGCTTCGAGAGCACGGTGGTCTGGTATCCGCTGCCGGTACCGATCTCCAGCACCCGGTCGCGACGGTCGATCTTCAGTGCCTGGCTCATCAGGCCCACCACGAACGGCTGGCTGATGGTCTGGCCGCAGGCGATAGGCAGCGCCGAATCCTCGAAGGCGCGGGCCTTGAACAGCTCCTGGGTGAACAGCGGGCGCGGCGTGGTTTCAATGGCATTCAGCACCTTGGCGTCGGTCACGCCTTGTGAGCGCAGCGCCAGGATCAGGCGGGCCATCCGGGTCTCGGGCGTGTCTTCGGGCTCAGACATGCCTCAAACCTTGGGTGGTGCGCCGCCCAGCTGACCCTTCAGGTCATGGACGGTCTTTTGATGGGTCAGGTCGATGTGCAGCGGCGTCACAGAAATCTTGCCGTCGTAGAGCGCGCGCAGGTCAGTGCCCTCGGGCGGGCTTGACCGCAAGGCCTTGAAGCCGACCCAATAGTAATCGCGGCCCCGCAGGTCGGTGCGCTTTTCGTTGTGGCGGATCTGGAAGTCGCGGAAACCCTGGCGGGTGACCTCGACCTCCGTGATGTTGGCGACATCGCCGTTCGGGAAGTTAATGTTCAGCACCACATCGCTAGGCCAGCCGATTTCCATCAACCGCTTGATGATGCCCGGGCCGAACGTCTCGGCGGCCTCGTAGCTGGTGCCCGGCTCATAGAAGCCCATCTGCGACAGGGCCATGGACGGCACGCCCAGCGCCATGCCCTCGATGGCCCCGGCGACCGTGCCGGACATCGTCACGTCCTCGGCCAGGTTTGCGCCCCGGTTGACGCCCGACAGCACCAGATCAGGCCGTTTGCCGACGATCAGGTCGTTGACCCCCAGCATCACGCAGTCGGTGGGCGTGCCCGTGGTGGCGAACCGGCGCTCGCCCAGTTGCCGCACCCGGATCGGATCGGCGAGGGTCAGGGCGCGACTGGCCCCGGACTGCTCATACTCCGGCGCGCATACCCAGACGTCGTCAGTTAGCTGGGCGGCGATGCGTTCCAGGGATTCCAGGCCGTCCGCATGGATGCCATCGTCGTTGGTGATCAGGATGCGCATCACCCTTTTCCGCCGATATGCGTCACGCCGGGCATGTAGGAATGCAGCGCCTGGGGGATGGCGATGCGGCCGTCCTCGTCCTGATAATTCTCCATGATCGCCACCAGCGTCCGGCCAACAGCCAGGCCGGAGCCGTTCAGGGTGTGCACAAACCGCGTACCCTTTTCCCCGGTCTTCTTGGCCCGAGCGTCCATGCGCCGGGCCTGGAAATCCCCGCAGTTGGAGCAGGAGCTGATCTCGCGGTACTTGCCCTGCGACGGGAGCCAGACTTCCAGGTCATAGGTCTTTCGCGCGCCGAAACCCATGTCGCCCGTGCACAGCAACATGGTGCGGAACGGCAGTTCCAGCCGTTTCAGGATAGCCTCGGCGCAGCCGACCATCCGCTCATGCTCGGCCTCGGAGGCTTCCGGCGCGACGATGGAGACCATTTCGACCTTGTAGAACTGGTGCTGGCGGATCATGCCGCGGGTGTCGCGTCCGGAGGCACCGGCCTCGGAGCGGAAGCACGGCGTCAGCGCCGTAAATCGTAGCGGCAATTCTTCCTCGGCGACGATCTGGTCCATCACCAGGCTGGTCAGCGGCACCTCGGCGGTGGGGATCAGCCAACGGCCATCGGTTGTCTGGAACAGGTCCTCGGCGAATTTCGGGAGTTTGTCTGTGCCGTAGGCCGCGGCATCGTTGACGAGCAGTGGCGGCGACACCTCAAGGTATCCATGCTCGACCGTTTGCATGTCCAGCATGAACTGACCCAAGGCGCGCTCCAGCCGCGCCAACGGACCCTTCAGCACGCTGAACCGCGCGCCGCTCATGCGTACGGCGGCTTCGAAGTCCAGCAGGCCGGTCGCCTCGCCTAGGTCGGCGTGGTTCCTGGGGTTGGCAATGGCCCAGGGCTCGCCCCAGCGGCGGACCTCGACGTTGGCCTCCTCGTCGGCACCGACCGGCACGTCCAGGGCGGGGATGTTAGGCAGGCTGGAGAGGATGTCGTGTAGGGCGTTGCCTGCCTCGCGCTCCGCCTCTGTGTTCTCGGCCAATACGCCTTTAAGCGTCTCGACCACGGCCATCAGACGTACCGCCTCGGCCTCATCCTTGCGGCCCTTGGCCTGGCCGATCTGCTTGGAGGCGTCGTTGCGTTCGGCCTGCGCCGTCTGGCCCACCGTCTGGGCAGCGCGCAGCTTGCCATCCAGTGCTAGGATTTCCGCGACCCGACCCGAGGAACCCTTCGCCGCCCAGGCCTTTTCGTACAGCTCGGGGGTTTCGCGAATGGCTCGGATGTCGTGCATGGGGTCCGCTTTTTCGGGGTTAAGCGGCTTTCTCTAGAGCGCGTCGCAAGAGGTGCCAACCTCAGACGGTTGCCACATCCGTCCCCGCCGCCTCGTCGTCCTTCTTGCGGCGCAGTTCGATCAGTTTCACGCAGCCGACCGAGACGAAATAGAGGGCGATGATCGGGACGGCGAGCATCAGCTGGCTGATCGGGTCGGGCGGGGTGACGACGGCGGCGACGACGACGACGCCAAGCACGGCATAGCGCCAGCCCTTCCACAGCATCGCCGAATTGACGATCCCGGCCAGCCCTAGCAGGGTCAACACCACCGGCAACTGGAAGCACAGTCCAAAGGCCAGCAGCAGCGTCGTCACCAGGGTCAGGTAGTCCGACACCTTGGGCAATAGCTCAACCGCGATGCCCGCGCCCATGATCTGCTGGCTGAGCGAGAACCACAGAACGAACGGCAGGATGATGTAGTAAACCAGCGCGCCGCCCAGGGTGAACAGCGCCGGTGCCGCCAGCAGGAACGGCAGGAACGCAAAGCGTTCGCGCTTGTACAATCCCGGCGCCACAAACGCGTAGACCTGCCAGGCCAGCACCGGGAAAGACAGCACCACGGCCCCGAAGCCGGCCAGTTTGAGCTTGGTGAAAAAGAACTCCAGCGGTGCCGTGAACATCAGCCGGAGATCTCCGGTGGCGGGCGGCGCGTCCTTGATGCCGATCAGCACGAACAGCAGGTCGAACGGCCCGGTGGGCTGGCCGCTTTTGGACGCCGCGTACATCTGGGCGGCCATCTGGAACGGGTGCAGCAGGAAACGGTAGATCGGCTCGGCAAAGCCGAAACAGATGATGAAGCCGACGACGATGGACACGACGCAGATAATCAGTCGGCTGCGCAGCTCGACCAGATGGTCCATCAGCGGCGCGCGTGAGGCCTCGATATCGTCGTCATGCTCGACGCTCACGAACCGGCCTCGACGGTCTTGGCGGCGCGCTTGCGGCGACTGGGTGCGGCTTCCACAACTGTCGCCTCAGCGGCCACGACAGTCTTCTTGCGCGGCTTCCGGGCGGGCTTGGGGACTTCCGAAATCTCCAGCGGCGGTGCGTCAGGGGTGTCGTACTGATAGCTCATCGGCGGGTGCAGCTGGACGCCGACCTCGGACATGCTGTGTTCGATCTCGCCTACCGATGCGCGCATCAGCTGGTCCTGCTCGGCGATGTCGGCGAACTGGCCCCGGCGCATGGCGTCGACTTCCTTGCGCAGCTCGTCCAGCTCGGTCTGGCGCGCCATTTCGTCGAAACTGGACCGGAATTCAGACGCCATACCGCGCAGCTTGGCCATGAACTGACCGAAGCGTCGCAACAGAACAGGCAGATCCTTCGGCCCTACGACAATCAACGCCACGATGGCGATGACCACGAGTTCCGACATGCCGACTTCGGGAAGCATGACTGTGGCCTAAAATGCAAAGTGCAGACCGCAGCCGTGGCGGGTCGGCGCGGTAGGGGGATGAATGACCAGCGTCAGCTGCGGGCGTTGTCTTTTTCGTCTGCAGGAATCGTCTTTTTGGCGTCTTCGGTGGTGTCCTCGCCTTTCAGGCCGTCGCGGAACGCGCGGATGCCCTTAGCGGTGTCGCCCATGATGCCAGAGATCTTCCCGCGCCCGCCGAAGAGCAGGAGCGCGACCACCACGATCGCCGCGATATGCCAGATACTGAAGGCGCCCATGCGCTGAATTCTCCTTGTCCGGCAACGGTGCTGTCGCCGAGCGTGATGTTAAGTCGCTATATAGTCTGTCCCGGGCCGCCGCGCCAACGGCCAGGAGGTCAGTTAGGTGGACGCCGCGTCTTCACCGATGAAATCCACGTGAAACTCCGGCGCGTCGGGCTCCAGCGGGTCCTCATCCAGAGCAAGAGCATTGGGGTCGGGCACCGCAAAGTCCGCCGGCAGATCGAGCGACAGCAGGCCCGCCGTCTTCATCTCCGCCATACCCGGCAGATCACTCAGATTGGAAAGACCGTAGTGTTCCAGAAAGCTGTCCGTCGTCCCGTAGGTGACCGGTCGCCCCGGGGACCGTCGGCGACCCCGCATGCGAACCAGGCGGAGCTCGAGCAGAACATCGAGGGTTCCACGGCTGGCCTGGACACCCCGCACCGCCTCGATTTCGGCCCGGGTCACGGGCTGGTGATAGGCGATAATGGCCAGAGTTTCCTGGGCAGCCTTTGACAGGCGGCGCGGCTCTTCGCGCTCCTGCGTCATCAGCCAGGCCAGATCGTCAGCGGTCTGGAATCGCCAGGCGTTGGCGACATAGGCAAGTACCACCCCCCTGCCCGCATATCGCAACGACAAGTCCGCCAAAGCCCCGACGACGTCAGAACCTTCCGGCAGCCGTTTGACAATCTCGGCCTCTGTGAGAGGTCCCGCCGCTGCGAACAACAGGGCTTCGATTTCGCGCGTGGTCTCAAACCGGTGTTCAGGATAGCTCATGCCGTCGCCTCGCTTTTGCGGGCCCGCAGATAGATGTCGGCGAAGGCTTCCAGCTGGCGGGCCTCCATTTCACCTTCCCTGACCAGTTCCAGGCTGGCCGAGAGTGTGGACGCGACATAGGACGCCCGGCTTGGGCCTGCGGTCGGCGTCCCTGCCGGAGCGACGCCAGCCAGGGGAGTCCAGCGATCCATGTCCGGTAGCAGCCGGCGAAGGCGATCCCGGGCGTCCTCCAACGGATAGGCGACCGGTGGCGCAGGCCTGTAGCTACGCTGCGATTCCTTCGCGCGCTGGCCGATGTAGGCCGACATCAGAGCGTAAAGGTCACCTTCAAATGCATTCGAAGGGATGATTCGAATCGCCTGGGGGTCGCCCCGGCCAAACACCTCGCGGCGCAGCTGTGGTCCGGTCCGCAGGCGCTCGGCAGCCTCGCGCATGGCTTCAAGCTTGGCGAGCCGGAACGCCAGCCGCGCGGCGATCTCTTCGGCGGGGGCTTCCTCAGGGCGGGGCTGTTCGGCCTTGGGCAACAGCAGGCGCGATTTCAGATAGGCCAGCCAGGCCGCCATAACCAGATAGTCCGCCGCCAGGGAAAACCTTAGGTGCCGCGCATCCTGCACAAAGGCCAGATACTGATCGGCCAGTTTCAGGATCGAAAGCTGCAGAAGATCGACCTTCTGGCTGCGGGCCAGCGCCAGCAGGACGTGCAACGGGCCCTCGTAGCCATCGACGTCGATGATCAGCGCCTCACCGTCCTCGGCAGCGGTGGCGGCAGCGTTGAAATCCAGAGACGGCTGGAAGCCTGCGCTCATGCTGCCCACCTTCCCTCAAACGCGGCGTCGAAGCGAGCGCGACCGGCTTCAACATCAAACGGCTCGGGCTGTCTGGCCAAGCGGGCCAACGCTGCCTCGGCACGCCGCTGTCCCTGGCCCCGGAGGGGTCCGGCCCCTACGGCAACGGCGGTCATGTCGGCAATGTTGCCATCACAGTGGAGGACCACATCACAGCCCGCCCTGCGCGCCGAACGCGCGCGCTGGCCCATGTCACCGTCCAGGGCCTTCATCGCGAGATCGTCGCTCATCAGCAGACCCTGAAAGCCAATCGCGTCACGGACAACCGTGTCGATCACTCTGCGTGAGGTCGTCGCAGGTCGTTTCTGGTCAAGGGCCGGGTAGATCACGTGTGCCGTCATCGCCATGGGCATGTCGGACAGCGCCCTGAAGGGCAGGAAATCGTGGACGGCCAGATCATCCCGGGAGGCCCCCACCACCGGAAGTTCCAGGTGACTGTCGGTTCTGGCGCGACCATGGCCGGGTATGTGTTTGAGCACCGGCAGGACACCGCCTGCAATCAATCCCTCGCACGCAGCCCGGCCCAGCACAGCCACCTCTTCAGGTGTGTCGCCATAGGCCCGGTCGCCGATTACCGGGTGTCCGCCCGGTGCCGGTACGTCCAGCACAGGCAGGCAATCGACATTGATGCCCAGGGCGGCGAGATCGTGAGCGATCAGCCGCGCGCCAAGCCGGGTAACTTCGCGCGCCAGCAACGGATCGTTGCCTCTCAGCGTGCCATAGGCTCGCCCCGGCGGATAGCGCCGCCAGTGCGGCGGTCCCAGACGCTGCACCCGACCGCCCTCCTGATCGATCAGAACCGGAGCGTCTGCCCGGTCGATTGCCGCGCGAAGGGAGGCGACCAATGCCCGGACCTGATCAGGGGTTTCGACATTGCGACCAAACAGGATGAAACCCCAAGGCTGCACTTCGGCGAAAAACGCCATCTCCGTCCGGCTCAGGACGGGACCCGCGCAGCCCAGAATGCAGGCCGCCGGGTTCACCGGACGAAGCAGCTCTTCCCGGCGGCCTGCAGCTTGCTGCAAAACGCCTGCGCGTCGGCCCTGGACGCAAATCCCGTAACGGCCGTGCGATAAAGCGTGCCGCCGTTTTTCTCGATCTTTTCCACGCTTTTGCCCTTACCGACGCCCAGTCCGGGAGCCGCGGCCACCGCTTCACTCCAGGCCTTGTCCGCCAACGACGTCGAGGAGACCGCCCCGATCTGAACGGCGGCAGCACCAGACGAGGCGGCCTTGGTTTCAGGTGCCACAGACTTCGCAGGCGGCGGAGCCGCGGCTTTGGGCATAGGTGGCGGTGCCGTCTTGACCGGCGTGGGCTTGGCCACCGTTGGCGGCGTTTTCTGAACGGGCGCGGGTATGACCTTTGCCAGAGGCGCGGGTGCGATCTTGGCCGGAGGCGTGACAATAGCTGGTTTCAGGGCTGCCGCGGTCGATGGGGCCACGACAACAGGCACAGTGGGCCGCGCCTGGGGCGCTTCCGGCGGGGTCACAAAGGTCGGTTCCGCCGGCACGGTTGCCATCGCCTCGCCGTCGGACTTGTAGATTTGCAGTCCTGCCGCCGGGTCTTGCGGCTGGGATTCCGGGGTGGCTGCGGACTTGATGGCGTCTACGGGAGTACCCACGACCTCAGGCGCTTCCGCTGCTTGTCGCACGCCGGAGCGGTAGAAAACGAAGATCGCCGCTACCAACGCCGCCAGCACCAGCACGCTGAGGATCAGAGTGAACGGGATCGGCCGCGCGCCACGCACGGGCTGCCTCGGGTCGAAGCTTAGCGGCGCATCAGATGTCGGGGGTGTATAGGCACCGCGCTCATGGTCGGACATCGCGAGAGCTCCTGGAGCTTGACTATGGCTTGCGATGTTCAGGGTCTAACGAATCGCTCGCGTTCAGTGACATTCTATCCGAGTGGGTGCGGCGCGGATCGCTCGAATGCGTTGATTTCTGTGGGCGACTGGCGACAGACCGGATGGATCAGCCCGCCCGGTCCAACCCCTCCAGATCGCTGGTGTCCATCGCATAGCGGTGAAACGCGGCGCGAAGCTCCCGCAGTTCATCCACGCTGATCCGGCCCGGACGTAGGTGAATTTCCAGATCACGTCCTCGCCCGTTCAACCGCTGTACCGCTCCGATCTTCCGCACCCACCCGAAGAATGCGGTCTCGTCGCCTGCCGAATGAAAAATCGGGCCTCTGACTACCAGGACGGCCAAGATCAGCTCCAGACGTCCAGATGGAAGAGCTTTTTGTGTTCCTCGATGGCGAAACGGTCGGTCATGCCGGCGATATAGTCGCAGACGATCCGGGCGCGCCCGGCCTCGTCGCGGGCCTCGGCGCGAACAAACCACTCGGCCGGCAGGACATCCGGCTCGGCCATGAACAGCTGGAACATTTCGGCCAGGATGCGGCGGGCCTGGCTGCGGGTGCGGTTGACCTTCCAGTGCCGATACATCCGCTCCAGCAGGAACAGCCGTAGCGCGCCTAGGTCCTCCAGCATATCGCGGGAGAATGCCACCAGCGCGTGGCCCAACACACGCACCTGCTCAGGTGAACCAACCTTGCCAGCTGACGCGCGCCGACGGGTCTCGGTCAGCACGTCGTCGACCATGGCCCCAATCATCCGGCGCACAGCCTCCAGCCGCAGGATGCCGGGTTCACACTCGGGATAGTCCAGACGCGCGCTGAGCACGTGCGGCCCGATCAGTGGCACGGCGGCCAGTTCGTCCAGATTGAACAATCCGGCCAGTACGCCGTCGTCAACGTCATGGTTGTTGTAGGCAATGTCGTCGGCCAATGCCGCGACCTGGGCCTCGGCCGACGCCCAGGTATCCAGCCGCAGGCCATACTGGGCGTCAAACTCGGAGATCGCGCTCCACGACGGCTTGGCCAGCTGATCGATCACCGGCCCATTGTGCTTGATCACCCCTTCCAGCGTCTCCCAGGTCAGGTTGAGGCCGTCGAAATTGGGATAGCGGCGCTCCAGTTTCGTCACCACGCGGAACGTCTGGACGTTGTGGTCGAAACCGCCGTAGCCATGCATCTGGACCTGCAGCTCGTCCTCGCCGGCGTGTCCGAACGGCGGGTGCCCCAGGTCGTGCGCGAGCGCAATGGTCTCGGCAAGGTCGGCATCCAGACCCAGGGCCGTCGCCAGCGACCGCGCGATCTGGGCCACTTCCAGGCTGTGGGTCAGGCGGGTGCGGAAGTGATCCCCCTCATGGGCCACGAAGACCTGGGTCTTTTCCTTCAGCCGTCGAAAAGCGGTCGAATGGATGATCCGGTCTCGATCACGGGCGAAGTCGGTTCGCGTCCGACTATGCGGCTCGACGACCTTGCGGCCTCGTGATTCCCCGGGGGCTTCCGCAAAGGCTGCGCGCAACGGAATGGATGAAGTCATTTAATCGTTCTATGTCATGACCCCTTGGACGAGGCCGCTCTGGCCCTCATATAGTCCAGCAAGGACATTCGTCTAACAGGCCATGACAACAACAGACCTCACCCTCACGCCCGCCGCGGCGAAACGCATCCAGGCCATCGGGGCCGAAGAGGGCCGCAACGTGATGCTGCGGGTCGCGGTCGAAGGCGGCGGCTGCTCCGGTTTCCAGTACCAGTTTGCGCTGGTGGACAACGTCCAGCCCGACGACATGAAGATCGAGTGTAACGGGTCAGCGGCCTTGGTGGACGAGATGTCCCTGGCCTTCCTCGCCGGGTCGGAGATCGATTTCATCGATGAACTTGCCGGTGCCGAGTTCAAGATCCGCAACCCGAATGCCAAATCCAGCTGCGGCTGCGGGGTGAGTTTCTCGGTTTAGGTAGACCGTCAGCGCGGGGCTTCGGCCCGAAACGTCACGCCCGCGGGTTTCTGAAACAGCGTCGGGTCGTCCGGCAAGCCCATTTCAAACGCGTCATACCGGATCGTCAGGACCGTCCGCGCACCCCGGTAATAGGCGACCTCCGCCGGGACACCCCGGTCGGTCAGCAGGACTTCCAGACGCTGGTCACCCGCCTGCAGCGCATAGATTCGGGCGGTCTTTCCGTCCACCGTCCTGACCCCGGCCTCGCGACCCCGCGCCCTCACGAAGGCGGCTTCGCAGCCGAATTCCAGCTCCTGGAACACTGCCGGCACGCCCTGCCCCGCCACAATCGGGGCGTGGGCCACGAAAATCGGACCCGGGTCGACCAAATGCTTGCCGGTCTGATCCATCAGATTGATCATCCAGATGTCAGGCTCTGCGACGATGGTCAGGAGGTGCCGGCGTTGTTCAGGATCAGGCGCCTCCTCATTTCGCAGGTGCCGTTCGCCCTTTCGATAGAGGGTGACAGGTTCGGCGTTGAAACTGCCAAGCAGGATGTCGGGTCCAACCGAGCGGGTCACGATCCGCGTCAGCGTCGGCGGGGCGCAGGTCGCCGCGGAGGCGGGCGCAGCTATCAGCGCGATCAGAATCGCCAGTCCAACGGGTTTCATACGACTCGTCTCAACATGCGCGGTTGAGGTGACTGCCCTCGCCCTCTAGCCTCAGGCCCAGCACCGGAGCCGTCAATGCGTATTGCCACCTGGAACGTCAACTCGGTCAACGCGCGGCTTGAAACGGTTTTGCGTTGGTTCGAGGAAGCCGCGCCGGATGTTGCCTGCCTGCAGGAAATCAAATGCGTCGACGAGAAGTTTCCGACTGAAGCCTTTGAACGCCTTGGCTACAATGTCGCGGTACATGGCCAGAAGACCTATAATGGCGTCGCCCTGATCTCGAAGACTCCGCTTGAAGATGTGCGGCGCGGGCTGCCGGGCGATGATGCCGACGATCAGGCACGTTACATCGAGGCCGTCGTTTCGGGGCCGCGCCCCGTGCGGGTGGGCTGCCTCTACCTGCCCAACGGCAACCCGATCACGACAGAGAAGTTCGCCTACAAGCTGGGCTGGATGACGCGGCTCAACGCCCACGCCCGCGAACTTCTGACGTGGGAGGAGCCCTTTGTTCTGCTGGGGGACTACAACGTCATTCCCGAACGGCGCGACGCCGAACTTCCGGACAACTGGACGGGCGACGCACTGTTCCGGCCCGAGAGCCGCGCCGCCTTCCGGGCCCTGAAGAACCTGGGCCTGACAGAGGCGTTCCTTGAAGCCGATGGCGCGGCGGGGGCCTACACATTCTGGGACTATCAAGCTGGGGCATGGCAGAGGAACAACGGCATCCGCATCGACCACGCCCTGCTCTCCCCCCAGGCCGCAGACCTGCTAACCGGCGTGTCGATCCACCGCGACGTCAGGTCCTGGGAAAAGCCGTCGGATCATGTGCCGTTGATGGTCGAGCTGGACGCCTGACCCATGCTGGCAGACGGTTATCACGACCTTCCGGAGGGCAAGATCGCGGCGATCGTCACCTCCCTGGAGATGACCACGCCACCGATGCTGCGTCCGGAGGTGGAAAATCCCTCGTGGACGCTTCACCGGCTATCCGCACCGACTTCGGCGGAATATCTGGCACTCTATCGTGCCGTAGGCACCGACTGGCTGTGGTTTACGCGGCTGGTCACGCCGCCCGACCTGCTGCGGATGGATCTCGATGACCCGGGCGTCGAGGTCTATCGCCTTGAGACTTCCGACGGTGAATTCGGCATACTGGAGCTCGACTTCCGCGAACCCGAAACCTGCGAGCTGGTCTATTTTGGCGTGACGGGCGGCCTGATCGGCGGCGGCGCGGCGCGCTGGCTGATGAACCGCGCCATTGAGCGGGCGTGGTCAAAGCCGATCCGGCGGTTCTGGGTGCACACCTGTACGCTGGATCATCAAGGTGCACCGCAGTTCTATATGCGCTCGGGATTCAGGCCGTTCCGCCGACAGCTCGAGATCGCCGACGATCCCCGGCTCAACGATCTCGCCCCGGTCGACTCGGCCAGCCATGTCCCTGTGATCCCGCTGGCTTAGCCGACTCACCGAAACCGCGTAGCCTCTGGTCCATGGACGACGTTGCCAGGCTTCTGACGCTGCTGGCGCTTGTGGGCGCAGCTTTGACGCTCCTCGGCGGCGTGTTTGCGTGGCGGCTGGACGAGGTCCGGCGGATCCGGCGCAGCCTGACACTGGTGCTGGAGGTCGATCCGAAGCCTCTGCTGACGGCGCGAGGACGCGGCGCGGGGATCGGCTTCAATCTGGGTACACGGAAGGTCGCTGTAACGTCTGACCGGGGCGTCTGGTGCCTTGTCTTTGAGATCGATGAACTGATGGGCGTCGAGCTGATCGTCGACCGCCAGGTCGTCGCGCGCACTTTCAGAAACGAGTCGCGCCGGCCTTTGGACCAGCTGACGGCCCCCGAGGAACGGGTTCGACTGCGATTTGTCTTCGATGATCCCGCCCACGCCGATTTCGATATCGACCTGTGGCGGCCGGAAGACGATAACCTGCACGGTCGCCCGGACGCAGAGACCGCCTTGCAGGAGGCAAACCGCTGGATGGCACGGATGGAGGCCATCCTGCGCCGGGGTGCGCGAACTGCAACGCCTGTCTGGATCTCGACCGATCTGGCGGCGTCGCGTCCGGTTCAGACCATTCAGCTCGCGACACCGATGCTCGATGACGATGACGATGACGATGACGCCGGGGTTCCGCCTTGGGACGAGGTGCCGGTTGACGACGACGAGCCTTTGAGTTTACATCGTAAATCATAACGTCCGCACCATTTTCCGAGGACCTGCCCAATGGCCAGTCTGATCGTCGCGGCCAGCTTTTTCGTCCTGCTGCACCTGGTGGTGTCCGGCACAAAGCTTCGCGATAGCATCGTCGGCAGGATCGGCGCCGGGCCGTACATGGGCCTGTTCTCGCTGGCGTCTGTGGCGGGACTGGTGTGGCTGGGAATGGCGTTCGCCCAGTCCCGGGGTGCGGCATGGAATATGGCCTGGTGGGACCTGAGTGCGGCGACCCGTCATGTCCAGCTGGTGCTTCAGCTTGTTGCCCTGCTGCTGATCGTGCCCGGCCTGACCACGCCTAACCCCACCAGCGTCAGCCAGGAAGGCTCCCTGGACCGCCCCGATGTGATCAAGGGTATGCTGCGGATCACCCGCCACCCGTTCCTCTGGGGTGTCGCGATCTGGGCGGCGGGTCACCTGCTGGTGAACGGCGACACGGCCAGTCTCGTGCTGTTCGGATCCATGCTGGCGTTGGCGCTGTTCGGGACAGCGAGCATCGACGCCAAACGCAAGCGAGCGCTGGGCGCGACCTGGGACAGCTTTGCGGCGCAGACGTCAAACGTGCCCTTCGGGGCCATCGCGGGCGGCCGCCAGCAACTCCGGCTGGGCGAGATCGGGCTGTGGCGGATTGCTCTGGCCGTCGGGGTCTGGGCGGTGCTGACGCTGGCACATCCGCTGCTGTTCGGCGTCGCGGCCCTACCCTAACTCAACGCGAAATTCACCGCCGCCTCGGCATGCGCGATGGCGGTGTCGACGGTCGGCAATGGCATCGCGTCGGGATCCAGCAGCAGGCCGATTTCCGTGCAGCCGAAGATGATGCTGTCGGCCCCGTCCGCACGCCCCCGCTCGATCATGTCCTGCACGACGACCCGCGACCCGGCCAGGATCACGCCCTGACAAAGTTCGTCGTAGATGATGTCGTGCAGGCGGTCGCGGTCTGACTTTCCAGGGACGAGCACCGACAGCCCCTTGGCCTCCAGCCGGTTGCGGTAGAAGTCCTTTTCCATCGTAAAGCGCGTTGCCAGCAACAGGGGGCGCGACACGCCTTTGGCCAGAAGCACCGCCGCCGTCGCGTCTGCGATGTGGATCAACGGCACCTTTACCGCTGCAGCCACCTGCGGTGCGTTCAGATGCATGGTGTTGGCACATATGACGATAGCCTGCGCGCCGGCAGCCTCTAGATGGCGCGCAGCGTCCGCCAGGATCGTGCCGGTGGCCTCCCAGTCGTCCTTCGCCTGGAGCTCTGCAATCGGCGCAAAGTCCACCGACCAGAGGATCAGTTCGCAAGAGTGCAATCCACCCAGCCGTTCGCGGACCAGCCGGTTGAGCTGCTGATAGTAGACCGTGGTGCTCTCGGCGCTGATCCCGCCGATCAGGCCAAGGATTTTCATGCCTACAGATCCGCGTAGACGTGGCTCTCGCCGGCCATGCCGGGATGGGTCAGCGCGCCGAGATGAGCGGGCCCCACCAACTGGGCGTATTTCCACAGTGCGCCGGAGCCATAGTTGGTCACCCGCGGCTTCCAGTCACGCTTGCGGATCTCCAGCTCGGCGGGATCAACCTCAAGGTCGATGACCCCGGCGTCGGCATCGATGTTGATGATGTCGCCATCACGGACCAATGCGATGGGACCGCCCAGCTGCGCCTCAGGCCCTATGTGGCCGACGCAGAGGCCGCGCGTGCCGCCCGAGAACCGGCCGTCGGTGACCAGGGCCACCTTGTCGCCGCGTCCCTGGCCGGACAGCGCCGCCGTGGTCGACAGCATCTCGCGCATACCGGGACCGCCGCGCGCGCCCTCATAACGGATGACCAGGACGTCGCCGTCCTTGTAGTCCCCGGCCTCAACCGCCGCGAAACAGGCGTCCTCGCCTTCGAACACGCGGGCCGGACCGCGATGGCTGCGGTGCTCGGTCATGCCCGCGACCTTGACGATGGCACCATCCGGGGCCAGCGAACCCCAAAGCCCGACCACCCCGCCAGTCGGCGACAGCGGGTTGGAGACTGGGCGGATCACCACCTGATCCTCGCGCCACTTCACGTCCTTGAGGTTCTCCGCAATTGTCTTGCCGGTAACGGTCATGCAGTCGCCGTGGATATAACCGCCCTCCAGCAGGGTCTTCAGCAGCATGGGCATGCCACCCGCCTCGCCCATGTCCTTGGCCACGAAACGGCCGCCGGGCTTCAGGTCGGCGATGTAGGGGGTGCGCGCCGCGATCTCGGCGAAGTCCCTAAGAGTGAAAGTGATCCCGCACTCATGGGCCATGGCCGGCAGGTGCAGGCCACCGTTGGTGGATCCGCCGGTCGCCGCCACGACGACAGCCGCGTTCTCAAAGGACTTGCGGGTGACGATGTCGCGGGGTCGCAGTTGTTCGGCGATCAGCCGCACAACGGTCTCGCCCGACGCCACCGCATAGGCATCGCGGGTCAGATAGGGCGCAGGCAGCGAGGCCGACAGCGGCAGGGCCAGGCCGATCGCTTCCGACACGCACGCCATGGTGTTGGCTGTGAACTGGCCGCCGCACGCACCATCCGACGGACAGGCGTGTTGCTCCAGCGAGCAAAGGTCCTCCAGGCTCATCCGGCCGGCCGAATGCATGCCGACACCTTCGAACACGTCCACGACGGTGACATCCCTGCCCTGCCACTGCCCGGGCAGGATCGAGCCGCCGTAGAGAAACACCGACGGCACATTCAGGCGCAACATCGCCATCATCATGCCCGGAAGCGACTTGTCGCAGCCGGCCAGGCCCACCAGGGCATCATAGCCGTGGCCACGCATGGTCAGCTCAACCGAGTCGGCGATCAGGTCGCGGCTGACCAGCGACGAGCGCATCCCCTCATGGCCCATCGCGATGCCATCGGTGACGGTGATGGTGCAGAACTCGCGCGGCGTTCCACCGGCCTTCTTGACGCCTTCCGACACCGCATGCGCCTGACGCATCAGCGCGGTGTTGCAGGGTGCTGCCTCGTTCCAGCAGGACGCGACGCCGACGAACGGCTGGGCGATCTCGCGACTGCCAAGGCCCATGGCGTAGTAGTAGGAGCGGTGCGGCGCACGCGCCGGTCCTTCGGTCACATGGCGACTGGGAAGTCTGGACTTGTTCCAGGTTCCGTCCGGATTGCGGTTCATGTCTGCGCCCTCAAGAAATCAGCGAGCGCTCTCTCTAAGGGGGTCGCGGCGGCGGTGGAAGGGCCCCGCCGCCAAACCCGGGCATGTGGGGGCAAGATAGGCCCGGGTTCAGCCGTGGCGTTTATGCACCATCCGCAAAATTACTTTTCCGCGCATTCCCTTGCAACATAAGGGTTTGATCACGATCGGACTACGTGTGGACCACAATTGACAGTGGCATCAAAAATTCAATCGGGGCAGTAATTTCAACGACATTTGCCCGGTAAGTGGCTAAACCGGGTATTTCATACGAAGAACCCCGCTCATTGCGGCATATAACGTCGTCTCTGCGCCGCAGGATGGTCAATCACGCGCCACTAGCCTGACGACTGCCTACATAAACGGCAATCAGTTATCGGCGTTTACCTACCCCAAATTATTTGGTGAGAAGCCTCAGCTCAACAGATTCGGCGTGAAGCGGAAAAACCGCTCACCAACATCCGGGGAAATTTTCGACACATGAAACTCAAGCACAGCCTGCTAATGTCCGGCGCGCTCATGGCCGCCATGCTGGGTGCCTCTGCCGCTCAGGCCCAGTCCACCAACGAAATCGAAGAGCTGGTAGTCACCGCTGAAAAGCGTGAACAGAGCCTTCAGGACGTCCCCGTCGCCATCACGGCCTTCACCTCCGAGAAGCGTGACCTGGTCGGCATCAACACCGTGCAGGACCTGACCAACTTCACGCCCGGCCTGCAGTATTCCAGCCAGAACGACCGGATTTCTTTGCGCGGCGTCGGCCGCCTGAACAATGCCCTGGCCGCTGACTCTGCCGTCGCGGTCTATGCCGACGGCGTCTACACCACCTCGACTGTCCAGGCCGGCCAGACGCCGATCTTCCTGGATCGCCTGGAAGTGCTGCGCGGCCCGCAAGGCACACTGTACGGCCGCAACTCGATCGGCGGCGCGATCAACATCGTGTCCAAGAAGCCCACCGAAGAGTTCTACGCTGAAGTGCGCGGCACCTATGCGAATTACAACCGCCGGCTGGTAGAAGGTGCCGTGTCCGGCCCGATCACCGACTGGATGCAGTTCCGTGTTGCCGGCAACTGGGACAAGCAGACCGAGGGCTGGTTCAAGAACACCGGCACATCCGGTGCCGATGAAGGTGGCGTGATCGACACAACCTTCTTCGAGGGCCAACTGGCCATCCAGTTCAGCGAGCGCTTTGAAACCTGGATCAAGGTCACCCTGGCCCACTGGAACAACGGTGGCGGTGGCCCTGGATCGCGTTCCAGCTATTCGCCCCAGCCCTTCAACCTGTCGCAGGTCACCCAGGGCAATACCCTGTCGCCGAACGCCAATTTCGGCTACAGCGGCCTGGCAACGAACGTGGTCAGCAACGGCTGTACCAGCGTCAATCCGGCGGCGCGCAACTCCCGCCAGTTCTGCAACGACACGCCTGGCACCATCAAGCTGACCGACACCGTGATTGTGGCCAATCACTGGACGTACCACGCTGACAATTTTGACATCAAATACGTCACCGGCGGCACCCGCTATCACTACCACCTGACCGGCGATCAGGACGGCGGCGGCGTCAGCAGCTACTCGACCTGCTACACTCTGAGCGGCGCTGCCCAGGCCAGCTGCCTGGCCGGAACCACCCAACCGATCACCTATCAGACCAAATTCTCCTTCGACTACCAGGAGATCCAGGAATGGTGGAGCCACGAGGTCAACCTGATCTCGACCGGCGACGGTCCCTTCCAGTACGTGCTGGGCGGCTACTATTTCCACCAGACGTTTGACCAGCCGGTGTTCACCCAGCTGGAGAATGAGTCACGCCTGGCCGGCTTCACGGTCAATGCCGCGACGGGTGGTCCCGCTGCGCCCAACACCAATCGGCGCATCTTTGACGACCAGCCGCACTTCAACGTGATCTCGCGCGCCCTGTTCGGCCAGATCGACTGGCAGTTCACAGACCAGCTGAAGACCACGGTCGGCCTGCGGATCGGCGATGACGAAAAGCACGGCTACGAGCGCAACCGCCTGGTCTTCGCGCCGGGCACGCTCAATGCCAACTTCCCGATCGACGTCACGCCGGTCATCGGTCTGGTCGGCGGCAAGGGTGTGCTCTCGTCCACCTACGACGCCCGCACCGGCTACCGCACCCGTACCTATCGCGACAAGTGGTCAGCCGTCACCGGTACCTTCGGGCTGCAGTATGATCCGACCGAAGACCTGATGGTCTACGGCCGCGTCAGCCGCGGTTACAAGGCTGGCGGCTTCCGCGTCGGCATCGACACCACCCTTGGCGCGGACCCGGGAACCGACGAAGAAACGCTGGACAGCTTCGAAGTCGGCATGAAGGCCAATATTGGCCCCACGCTGCAGGTTAACGGCAGCCTGTTCTATTACGACTACAAGGATGCACAGGTCCCGCTGTCGCAACCCTCGGCCACAGCCGGCGCCGCGGCGAACTCGATCCTGTTTAACGTGCCCAAGTCACGCTCCATGGGTCTGGAACTGGAGTCCATCTGGCAGCCGATCGACAATCTGCAGATTCTGGCGAACTACTCCTACCTCGACGCCGAAATCCGCAATGGTCGCGCCATCGATCCGGCCGATCCCTGCGCCCAGGCCCCGGGCTCGCGCCGTACGCAGGCGACGACGATCGTCGATCAATTCTGCGGCGGCGCGCAGTTCCTGCAGGACCTCAGCGGAAACGCCTTGCCCAACTCGGCCAAGCACCGTTTCACGGTCAGCGCCAACTACACCTGGGTTATGGATGCGGGCTCTCTGACGGCGTCCGGCACCTATCTGTGGAGAGACTCGCAGTACGGCAGCATCTTCAACCGCAGCTACTACAAGGCCCCGTCGTTCGATCAGGCGGATGCCCGCGTGACCTTCAAGCCTGAAAGCGGCCGATACACGATCATCGGCTTCGCCAAGAACATCTTTGACACCAAGGGCTATGCCAACGGTGCCGGTGCCAACCGTCGCGCCGGCGGCACAAATGGACGCGCTGACCTGTCGGGCACGTTCAACCCGTCGACCGGTACGACCTTTGAACTCAACCCGCCCCGTACCTACGGCGTGGAAATGCAATACCGCTTCTAGTCTCTGAAGCGTCCAACTCCTGAAAAGGGGCGTCTCACATCAGGTGAGGCGCCTTTTTTTTGCCCGTCCTGCTAGAATCGCACGTCTGAATAAGCGCGGGAAACAGCCGCACCGGCTGGGTTGGAACGGCCCAGCCGTGGCTTTCGCGCATCATAGTCACGGAAACGGTCATCGCCCAACGGCCCGCCCAAGGGCAATTCGGCGTTCCGGCAGGTGAACAGGGGTCACATAGGCATTGACGGCCAAGGCCTCGTGCTTCAGCTTCGTAACGAAGCGCAATAAAAATATGGCTTTCAACACATCGCTGCGGGGAGGCAGTTTAGTATGAAACTCAAGCACAGCTTGCTGATGTCCGGTGCCCTCATGGTCGCGCTGGCTGGCGCTACCGGGGTTCAGGCCCAAACCACCAACACCATCGAAGAGCTCGTGGTCACCGCTGAAAAGCGTGAACAGAGCTTGCAGGACGTGCCGGTCGCCGTGTCGGCCTTCACGTCTGAAAAGCGCGACCTGGTCGGGATCAACACCGTCCAGGACATGACCAACTTCACGCCCGGCCTGCAGTACTCCACGCAAACCGACCGGATCTCGCTCCGCGGCGTCGGACGTCTCTCCAACACCCACGCAGCTGACTCCTCGGTCGCGGTCTATTCGGACGGCGTTTACTCGACCTCGACGGTCCAGGCGGGGGAAACCCCGATCTTCATCGATCGCCTGGAAGTGCTGCGCGGCCCGCAGGGCACGCTTTACGGCCGCAACTCCGTCGGCGGCGCGATCAACATCGTGTCCAAGAAGCCCACTGAAGAGTTCTACGCCGAAGTCCGCGGCACCTATCAAAACTATGATCGCCGGTTGTTCGAAGGCGCGATCTCGGGCCCGATCACCGACTGGATGCAGTTCCGCCTCGCGGCCAACTGGGACAAGCAGACCAAGGGCTGGTTCGAGAACGTCTCCACCAATGGCGCCCCGGACGAAGGCGGCGTGCTCAGCACCAAGTTCTATGAAGGCCAGCTGTCGATCCAGTTCAGCGAGCGGTTCGAGACCTGGTTCAAGCTCAGCATAATTGCCTGGAACAACGGCGCCGGCGGTCCGGGCTCACGCTCCAGCTGGAGCCCCAACCCGTACAACATCGCGCAGAGTAACGGTGGGCAGGTCCCGAACGCCGGATTTGGCTACAGCGGCCTGGCTACCAATGTGGTCAGCAACTGCCCGGCCCGGAACCCCGCGCTGGATGACTCCCGGAAAATCTGCGTCGACACCCCCGGGACAGTGAACCTGACCAACACCTACATCGTCGCCAACCACTGGACCTATCACGCCGACAATTTCGACATCAAATTCGTCACCGGCGGCACGAGGTATCACTACCACCTGACCGGCGATCAGGACGCTACGGGCGTCGCCTCGTATTCGACCTGCTACACCCAGGCCGGCGCAGCCCAGGCGGCCTGTCTGGCCGGCACGACCGCTCCGATCAACTACCCGACCCAGTACAAGTTCGACTACGAAGAGATCGAAGAGTGGTGGAGCCACGAGATCAACCTGGTCTCAACTGGCGACGGTCCGTTCCAGTGGCTGGTCGGCGGCTACTACTACCACGAGACCTATGACCAGCCGGTCTCGACCACCCTGATCAACGAAACCCGTCTGGACGGCTTCATCCTCAACCCGGCGACGGGCGGAGCGGCCGCCCCTGTGCTCGGCCAGAGCCGCCTCTACAAGGGCAAGACTCTGCCGCAGACCGGCCGCAAGATCTATGACGACCGACCGCACTTCAACATTATCTCGCGCGCCATTTTCGGTCAGATCGACTGGCAGTTCACGCCCAAGTTGAAGACCACCATCGGCCTCCGGTATGGCGACGACCAGAAGCACGGCTATGAGCGGGTGCGGATTATCAATGCGCCGGGCACCTCGATCGCCACCCTGCCTCTCGACCTCGCGCCCTTCCTGGGCAACGTCGGCGGCAACGGCGTCATCAGCACGACCTTTGATCCGGCCACCGGCTTCAAAACCCGACTGTACGATGACAAATGGGGGGCAGCGACCGGGACCCTCGGACTGCAATACAATCCCGACGACGACACCATGGTCTACGCCAAATATAGCCGCGGCTATAAGGCAGGTGGCTTCCGGATCGGTATCGACACGTCCCTCGGAGCAGACCCGGCAACCGACAAGGAAACACTCGACTCCTTCGAAGTCGGGATGAAGACCAACTTCGGCCCGACGCTGCAGGTCAATGGCAGCATTTTCTACTACGACTACAAGAACGCTCAGGTTCCGTTGGCGCAGCCTTCGGCGACGGCTGGCGGCACGTCCAATTCGATCCTCTTCAACGTGCCCTCGGCACGCTCACAGGGTATCGAGATTGAGACCATCTGGCAGCCGATCGACAACCTGCAGATCCTGGCGAACTACTCGTTGCTGGATACCTCTATCCGCAGCGGCACCGCCATCGACCCTGCGGATACCTGTGCCCTGAACAGGGATGCCCGGCGCACGACAGTGACAACGGTCGCCGACGCCTTCTGCGGGACCCAGGTCCTGCAAAGCCTGAAGGGCAACACGCTGCCCAACGCGGCCAAGCATCGCTACACGGTCAACGCCAACTACAGCTGGATTTTTGATCCCGGCACCCTGACCGCGTCGGCGACCTATGTCTGGCGCGGGTCCCAGTACGGCAGCATCTTCGACCGGACCTACTTCAAGGCTCCGTCGTTTGATCAGGTCGACGCCCGCCTGACCTGGCGTGCGGAAGACGGCAAATATACCGTCATCGGCTTCGCCAAGAACCTGTTCGACACCAAGGGTTACGCGAACGGCGCCGGTGGGGGTCGACGCGCCGCCGCCACCAACGGTCGCCCCGAACTGTCCGGCGTGCTCGGCATCAGCACCACCTACGAACTGAACCCACCCCGCACCTACGGCGTGGAACTGCAGTACCGCTTCTAAAAGGCGGACTCAGAGACTGAACCTGGGCGTCCCGTCGCAAGACGGGGCGCCCTTTCTATTGCGGAGGTGACCGGACCACGCCGTATGGCTGACCCGTGACATTCGCGACACGCGAGGGCGTCCAGGGTCATTACATTTAGAGCACGACGAGCGCTTGAACCGGTATCCACTTCAAGCTGTCGTGCTCCAGAGCCTGTCCGCTTGGTGGTGATGACGTACGTCCGCTACCCGCTGTCGCTCCGCAGCGTTGAAGACCTGCGGTGCGGGCGCGGCATCGATATTTGTCATGAGACCGAGCGGCTGTGGTGGAACTGGTTCGGCCCTGAAGGAGAGCGGCGCAGCCAAGCTCCAGGAAACGGGACGCCGGCTCAACGATCGAGCCGAGAACAGCCACTTCCCCTTCCGGCGACGGGAGCGGGCGATGATCCGGTTTCGCAGGGCGAAGACGCTCCAGAAATTCGCCGCCGTCCACGGCACGGTCCACAACCATTTCGCCCAGGAGTGCACCTCGTCACCCGCGAAAGCTGCAAAGAACGACGCTCGGCTGCCCTGGCTGAGTGGCGGGCCGTCATGGAATAAGACCAGGACGTCCCTGCCCCTATTGCGTCTTGACGGAGACGAGTTGCTGTTGAACTGACAGCACCATGCGCCAAACTGGAGACGAATTCTTCTTTGACTGCCAGCATCAAATTAATAGGGCCGGGCCCCAGAGCGTGACAGCCTGAAGTGGATACCGGTTCAGGCGCCCGTCACGCTCTGAATGTATGAAAACGCACCTGTTTATCCGGTTCAGATGGTTCCATCTGAAACGGACAGGCTCTTGAGCGTGACAGCCTGAAGTGGATACCGGTTCAGGCGCCCGTCACGCTCTGAATGTATTAGAGCGAGCCTGTTTATCCGGTTCAGATGATTCCATCTGAACCGGACTGGCTCTAGAACTTGTAGCGGAGTTCCACGCCGTAGGTACGCGGCGGCGTGGTGTATAAGGTCTTTCGGATGCCTTGCACGCAATTGATCGTTCCAGCGGCACCAGCGTTCGGCGAGCAGGTCAGACCTGCGACCGGCTGCTTTCCGTAGACGCTGGAGTAGCCGCCAGCAAGACGCTCGGCCGTTGCGCCCTGATCGTAGCCGATCGTGTCGAAGATGTTCTTCACATAGCCGATGAACTCGTACTTGTTGTCGGCGGACTTCCACAAAGCCCGAGCGTCAACTTGATCCCATGAGGGCGCCTCATAATACCAGCGCTTGAAAAGGCCGCCGTATGCATTATCGCGCCAGGAGTAAGAGATATTGGCCGTCAGGTTACCGGCGTCGAAGAGCCAGGTGTAGTTGGCCGCAATCGCTAACTTGTTCCGCGGCGCATTCGGTAGGTCGGAACCCTTAAGGCTCTGTTCGCGGATGAAGCCGTTATTCGCCAGGCCGCTTGTGAAGCTGTCGGCCGCGCAGGCCTGATTACCCACACATTGGGCAAAGGTCAGCAACGGCTGGGCCCCGGGCTGTATCGCCGTCGGGTCGACGCCATCGACCGCGGCCCCGTTCCTGATCTTGGCATCAATATAGGCATAGGTGCCGATAATCTGCAGGTTTTCGATGGGCTGCCAGAGGATCTCGGCCTCGAACCCGCGTGAGCGCGACTTTGGCACGTTGTAGAAGGCGGTCGCCGTCGAGCCGATCGCCGTACCCGCGATCTTGGTGATCGGTATCTGTAGGTTCTTATAGTCGTAGTTGTAGACTGCAAAGTTGGTTTGGAGCGTCCCGCCAAAACTGCGCTTCAGGCCCAACTCAAAGGAATCAACCGTCTCCTTGTCGGAGTAGGGCAGTTGGCTGATCACCGTGAAGATGCCGATGTTGAAACCGCCTGAGCGGTAGCCTCGCGCATAGCTGCCATAGACCAGGGTGTCCGCGTCCGGGGTCCACTCGGCCTTGGCTGTCCCGGTCACCGCCGACCAGTTCGTGTCATAGCCGCGGGTGGCGAACCCGTCGGCACCAAAGGTCGTAAGGCCCGTTACGCCGGTATCGATACGGCTGATGCCAGCTCCGCCCTGGCCGTTGGCGACAACGCCTGCAGCCGGACCGGTCAGGTCGATCATGAGAGGGAACACTTCCGGCGGGACGCCAACGCAAGCCGGCAGACCGAAGCAAAGGATGCGCGTCGACTCCGTGCCGTATTTCCGGTCGTGCGAATAGCGTAGGCCGCCGGTCACGGTGAGGGTCGGCGAGACCTCGTAGCTGGTCTGCCCATAAAAGGCGTAGGAGGTATTCTTCACGTCCGGGCGGTTGTCGAAGCGTCGACCCACGCCGGGCAGGCAGGTGGCCGAAACGGGCAGCCCGGTCTGGCCGCCCACTGCACAGACCGCCGGGGGCGTGGAAAACCACTCCCGTTGCCGAGGATCTTCTGAGGTTGAGACCGGTTGCTTGTAGGCCTGATGATAGAAGTAGGCGCCGGCGATCCACTGGAACGGCCCGTCCTTGGTCGAGAGCAGGTTGAGTTCGTTTGAGATAAAGCCGTTGCGCTCCTGATAGTCGAACCGCTCCTGCGGATAGACAATCAGCGGCGCGCCGCCGACCGCAGAATTCAGACTGTATTGCAGAATTGAGGGATCGCGGGTTCCGCCTGGCGTCGAGCCGTTCAGGTGGTACCAGTAGCGTGTGCCGCCGACGATGTACTTAATATCAAAGGTGTCGGCGTGATAGGTCCAGTGACTTGCCACGGTATAGGCGTTCGGCACGCGCACAGTATAGCTCTGCGGCCGGTTGAACTGATACGGACTGGCATTTGAGGCGTTGACGCAAGGGTTGGGACCCGCGCCAATTACATTGGTCGCAAGCCCGCTACACCCGAAGCCGGCGTTCAAGTGGCTTGCGCCGTCATAAAACTGGCTGATGTCCCAGCCGTTGCCGCCGTTGCGGTTGGTGGCGCTGACATCCGGCAGAACCTCGCCGGCGAGGTTGTAGATTTTGGGCGACCAACCAGCCGACGCGGCGCCAGGACCGCCCGCGCCATTTCGCCAGTTGGTATAGCCGAGCTTTGTCCACATCTCGACCCGCTCGGAAAACTGGACGTCGAACTGGACCTCGCCATAGAAGGTATCGATGACATTCCCCTCGGACGGCATGCCCGGGACCGTGTTTTTTGCATAGCCCTGGCTCTGACGTTCCCAGTTCGCCGCGACGCGGAACTTCACCTTATCGCCCAATGGACCGGACGCGGCCGCTTCCAGGATCGAGCGGTTGTAGTTGCCGTAGGTGGCGCGCACCTCGGCGTAAGGCGTTTCGGTCGGACGTCGTGAGAGGATGTTGATCGCGCCGGCGATGGAGTTCCGCCCATAAAGGGTGCCTTGCGGGCCCCGCAAAATCTCGACCCGGTCGAGGAATAGCGTGGACGAACCCGCCCGTACGGCGAAGGTCTCGTAGACACCGTCGGCGTAGTTGGCGACTGAAGCGTCGGCCGAAAGCACATTGGTAAGGCGGCCTAGGCCGCGCAGCGTGATGCGGTCGGTGGCGGTCGAATACTGTAGACCTGGTGTGAAATTCGTCATGTCCTGAATGGACTGAATGCCGACGACGTCCCGCTGTTGGGCTGTGAACGCCGTGATGGCGACCGGGATGTCCTGAAGACTCTGCTCCCGCTTTTCGGCCGTTACGACCAGTTCCTCGATAGTGTTGCTGCTCTGGGCATAGGCTGGAGTGCTCGCCGCAGCGGCAAAAAATCCCACAGACGCCAATATGTGGTGGTTGAATTTCATTTCGCCTCCCCTGTTGTTTATATTGCCGAATTTTTATTCGAACTTTTGATATTTTCCCGGAGTCAAACGCGTATTTGGTCGATAGTAAAGTCTGCCGATTTATATGAACTGCGATAACTTAGGATCAGGGCAGATTTATCGCACTACGTGTCAGAACGTATGGCTACAGGCGGGGTCCCGATTGAGGCTCAGGACCCGTTAAATCGCCTGAGTTGGCTTTCGCGTGCAGCATCGACATCTGCCACGAAACCGTGCGGTTCTGAATGATCCGGTTCGGTCCGGTGTTTGCCTCGAAAGGCCGGTCCCGACGGGTCCAGGCCAAGGGCCAGAACACCCACTGGCGATGGCATCAGGACGTCCCGGCTCCCATTGCGTCTTGACTGAGACGAGTTGCAGTTGGACTGACGCTACCGTAGCGCGATATAGCGTTGTCTCGAAAGGCGGCTG
The DNA here is from genome assembly GCA_945883235.1 of Phenylobacterium deserti. GTDB lineage: Bacteria > Pseudomonadota > Alphaproteobacteria > Caulobacterales > Caulobacteraceae > Phenylobacterium > Phenylobacterium deserti_A. The sequence goes on from CAMCXF010000014.1 coordinate 43,149, forward strand.
CGCTCAAGCGAGATCGCCACGGGAGAGCGCCATGGCCGAAGGCTTCATCCTCGAGATCCCAGAGCAGGTGGGCATCCCAACTTCCACCCGCCGCAAGCCTCAGGCCGCAACGCATCCCTGGCCGGCCGGGACGCGTATCATCTCCGCCGACAGCCACATGCTTGAGGCCGACCTCTGGTACGACCGTTTCCCGGAGCACCTCAAGGACCAGGCACCCCGGATGGTGTTCGCGGACGGCGGCTATGACTTGCGGATCGGTGAGAAGTCGATGACGCCGCCCAAGGTGGCGCAATCGCTGTGCGACGCCCTGGACTGCTACCCTGGTTTCAGTAACCTCGAGGCGCGGCTGAAGGACCTCGACATTGAGGGCGTCGAGAAGGAGTTGATCTTCCCCCAGCGCCTATTTGGCCTGCTGATGTTCGGCGAGATCGCCAACCGCGAGCACGTCTTCGGCGCCTACAACGAACATCTCGCCGAGGTATGCGCCCAGTCAGGCGGGCGGCTCTTTCCGGTGATGATCCCGCACTACTGGGACATGGAGACGGTGACGGCCTCGGTCGAGCGGTGCAAGGCGCTAGGCGCCAAGTGCCTGATGATCCCGATCAAGCCGGGTAAATTCGAAGACGGCAAGCCGATCCACTACAACGACCCGGTCATGGACCCCCTATGGGCCGCCATCGAGGCCAGTGGCATGCCCGTGGCGTTCCATATCGGCGAGTCTATCCCGACGGCGGCGCCCGGCGCTGTCGGTGTCTCGTTCCTGGGTCAGACGGCGGGTTTCCGCACGCAATGGGCGGCGCTGACGTTCGGCGGGGTGTTCGACCGGTTTTCGGGCCTCAAGGTGGTGTTCGTCGAATGTGGCCTCGCCTGGGTGGCCAGCATGCTCCACGATGCGGACATGACCTACAACCAGTTCCCAACTCAGGTGTCGCCCAAGCTGAACCATCCCCCCAGTTGGTACTGGCGCGAGCACTGCTATGCGACCTTTATGACCGACCCGGTAGGCCTGGAGCTACTGCATCGCATAGGGCCCGAGACCGCCATGTGGTCGTCGGACTACCCGCACCAGGAAAGCACCTTCGGCTACACTCGCAGCGCCATCGACGCGGTCTTCAAACACTGCAGCGTAAAAGACGCTCAGATGATCGTCGGCAAGACCGCGCTTCAGGTGTTCGGCCTGGAATGATGGACGATCTCATAGAGGCCTATGCCAGAGACGGCGTTGTCTTCCTGCCGGGCGTTCTGGACGCGGCGGCGCTGGCGGACGCCCAGGCGTCGTACGACTGGAGCCTGGCAAACCCCGGACGCGGGGCCTCGCGCATCGCCCAGGCCAGCGACGCCACCTTCTACAACGACCTCTACAACCCGGATGTCCTGACCGGCTATCGCGGGATGCTGCAGACCTCGCCGATCCCGCGTATCGTCGCCGACCTCTGGGGCGCGCGGGACGTCTGGTTCATGTACGAGCAGGTGTTCCTCAAGGAAGGTGGCGAGGCGCGCCGTACGCCCTGGCACCAGGATTCCTCGTACCTTACGATCAAGGGCCCGCACTTGGCGGTGATCTGGATCACCTTCGATGCGGTGAGCCAGGCCAATTCGCTGGAATTCGTCCGCGGCTCGCACCTGGGCCAGCTCTATAACGGCTCGCGCTTCGAGCTGGGCGACGACACCGCGCCGCTGCACCCGAAGTCGGCCCTGCCAAGGCTGCCCGACATCGAGGCGCAGCGTGGCAAGTTCGACATCGTCTCGTTCGCGACCGAGCCTGGCGACCTGGTGATCTTCCACCCGGGCACTCTGCACGGCGGCGCGCCAACGCATCGCGGCCAGCGCCGCCGGACCCTGACGCTGCGGTTCTTCGGGACCGAGTGCTTCTACGATCCGCGCGACGGCGGTGCCGGTCCCTCGGTCGCCGGCCTGCATGAGCGCAAGCGCGCGGGGGACCCCCTGCACGATCCGGCGTTTTTGAAGTTGCGGTGAGGGTGCTGTCAGGTTGACGGCAAAATGTCTGCACTTTGGGCCGGTGTGGCCCTCGGGGGGCATCAGGCAGTCAAAGACCATAGCCAGCATCTCACCGCGCACGGCACCGCTTGCGTCGCGGGCCAACCGCTCCCGCGTTTCGGGTAGCTCCGCAAACAGGCGGGCGAAAATCGTGGGTGCAGGGTCGCCCGCGCGTTCCACGACAGCCTCCAGCGACTGGGCGATAAGATCGGTTGGGTCGTTGCTCATCGGATCACGTCTTCCCCTGCCCGGCCTCGCCCTGTAGTCCCTCAGGCAATCAAACGGGAGGGATCGGCATGGCGTTTCAGGAGATTGTATACGCGGTTGAAGCCGGTATTGGTGTGATCACGCTCAATCGACCCGCCTACCGGAACGCCCAGGGCTACCGGATGCTGGACGAGATCGACGCGGCGTTCGATCTGGCCCTGACGGACAAGGCTGTTCGCGTCGTGTTGGTGCGTGGCGCAGGTGGTGTGTTCTCTACTGGCCACGATCTGGGCACGCCTGAAGCGATCGAATACCGCCGAAGTCTTGGTGCCAAACCCGGCATCGAGACCTACGACCAGTTCAAGAAGTACAATCTCGACCTGCTGCTGAAGTGGCGCAATTTCCCCAAGCCCACCATCGCCATGGTCGAAGGCTACTGTATCTATGCCGGATGGATGCTGGCCGCCGCCATGGACGTGGTATTCGCCGGCGAGGATGCCGAGTTTCTGGCCGGCTTCGTGGAATATATGTCGATCCCCTGGGACATTGGTATCCGCCGCGCCAAGGAACTTTGCTTCGAGAGCCGGTTCATCAGCGCGGACGAGGCCGCCCGCTATGGCTTCGTCAACCGCGTGCTGCCCAACGCCGATCTTGAGCGCGAGACCTTCGCCTGGGCACGCCGGGTGGCTGAAAACAGCCCCGAGGCCCTGCGCATGGCCAAGATCCAGATGAACAAGGCCCAGGACGCCCAGGGCTTCACCCAGGCGCTGGAAGACAGCCTCGGCGACTATGTGGCGATGATGTGGATGCCGGGAACGGAGATGCAGGCTCCCGGAACACGGCGGTTGCATACCGTCGACCTGGCGGTAAAGGGACGGCGCGGCGAACGCTTCGGCCTACCGCCAGCCAAAACAACGACGGGGGACTAAACCATGACCGATACATTTCGCGCGCTACGCCTGCACAAGACCGACGGTGCGCCGGAGGTGCGCTTTGAGGATCTGACCCTCGCCGATCTGATGGATGGCGACGTGGTGGTCCGGGTCGATTGCTCGACCGTGAATTTCAAGGACGGTCTGGCGGTCACGGGCAAGTCACCGATCATCCGCACCTGGCCGCTGACGCCGGGGATAGATTTTTCCGGTGTTGTCGAAACGTCGTCTCACGCGGAGTTCAAGACCGGAGACCGCGTGGTGCTGAACGGCTGGGGCGTAGGCGAAGGCCACCATGGCGGCTATGCCCAGTTGGCCCGGGTCAAGGGTGACTGGCTGGTCAAACTGCCTGACGCGATTTCCAACACCCACGCCATGGCCATCGGCACTGCCGGCTACACCGCCATGCTCAGTGTTCTGGGCCTGGAGCGTCAGGGTGTCACCCCGGACAAGGGTGAGATCATCGTCACAGGTGCCGCGGGCGGCGTGGGCAGCGTCGCCATCGCCCTGCTGGCCCGACTTGGCTACACGGTCGTGGCCTCGTCGCGGCGCAAGGATAGCGAGGGCGACTATCTACGTGCCCTCGGCGCGGCAGATGTCGTCGACGCTGCGGACTTTTCTGCACCAGGCCGGCCGATCGCCAAGGAACGCTGGGCAGGTGCCGTGGATTCCGTCGGCAGCCACACCCTGGCCAATGTCCTGGCCCAGACCCGCTACGGTGGCGCGGTCACGGCGTGCGGTCTGGCACAGGGGATGGACCTCCCGGGGTCGGTCGCTCCGTTCATCCTGCGCGGCGTCATCCTGGCCGGCATCGACAGCGTCATGCGACCGAAGCCCGACCGCATCGAGGCCTGGAGCCGGCTGGCCCGCGACATGGACCTCGGAAAACTGGACGCCATGACGACAAAAGCGACGCTATCCGATGTCCCGCGCCTCGCCGCCGAGATCATGGAGGGCAAGATCCGGGGCCGCGTAGTGGTGGATGTGAACGCCTAAAGCGCGCCCGCGATTGCCGCAACCAGCCCCGCATCCTGCGGCTCCGTGCGCGGGCCGAAGGCCTGAATCGCCGTGCCATCCTTACCAATCAGGATCTTGTGGAAGTTCCACACCGGCACCGCCGGCTCGCCCAGCGCCGCCTCGGCCCACTTGTAGAACGGGTGCGCGCCGTCACCCTTGACGTCGACCTTGGAGGTCATCGGGAAATCGATGCCGAAGGTGGTGCTGCAGAAGGTCTGGATCTCGGCGTCAGTGCCCGGTTCCTGCCCCATAAACTGGTTGCACGGCACGCCCAACACGACGAGACCCTGATCCTTGTACGCCGAGTACAGCTTCTCAAGGCCATCGTACTGCGGGGTCAGACCGCACTTCGAGGCGGTGTTCACCACCAGCACCACCTTGTCCCTGAATGTTGTCAGCGGCAGCGGCTGGCCATCGATGGAACTGAAAGCGTAGTCATAGGCGCTGGACATTTTGAGGGTCTCCCGGGGACTGGCTTCAAGCCTAGCGCGGTTACGCGGCGTCCTCCAACGCCTGTTCGACGGCAAGGGCCAGATCAAGTGCGGCAATGGCTTCACCAGCCGTGACCGCGGGACGATCCGCCTCGCCACGGACCGCGCCAAGGAACGCATCGATACTGGCACCCAGCGGATCAGTCCCCGCCGGAGTATCGGCAAATCCGGCGTTCAAGGGAAAGGCCGTGCTGTTCCGGAAGGTGCGCGCCACAAAGTCGATCTCCACCTCGCCCGAGGGATAGACAATCCGCATCGTCCGCCGACGCGCCGGTGCCAGTCTCGACACGTCGAGAACGGCGGTCAGGCCGCTTTCGAAGGTAATCTCGGCGCGCGCCTGATCCCAGACACCGTTCGGGCCGCGCACGCCGTCGCCTTCAGCCGTCACGGCATCACTGGACGAGACGGCCAGCACCAGGTCGATGTCATGGATCATCAGATCGAGAACGGCCGATACGTCCTGGCTGCGCGGCGAAGATGGACCATGGCGCACCGCCTCCAGCAACAGCGGTTGCTCCGGCGCATCCAGCAGTCCCATGGCCCGAAACACCACCCGCTCCTGATGACCACAGGCCAGCACCAGCTGGCCGGCATCAGCGGCGTTCCGCATCCGCTCGGCATCGGCGACGCTGACCCCGATCGGCTTCTCCACATAGACGTGTTTGCCCGCAGCAAGCGCGGCGAGGGCCTGCTCTGCGTGATACGTTGCGGGCGAGGCGATGGTCACCACATCCACCGCGTCCAGAAACGCGTCCAGATCGCTGAAACCGCGTCCGCCCAGCGGCATCGCCAACTTGGCCGCCCGGTCGGGGTGAACATCGAACACGCCGGAAAAGCTGATGCCGACCCGCCCGGCGTACTGCCGTGCGTGATAGCCGCCGAACACGCCCGCACCGATCACACCGGCTCGCAAGGTCTCAACCATGGAAACTCCCGACTGCGGGGCGCGTTAGCATGCTGTCAGCCCTCGACGCCACCCGCCCGGGGTCCTACACCGCTTCCAACCAAACGCCTGCGCAGGGAACGACCATGACCACATATCGCGAAATCCGCCTGAAGAGCCGCCCGAGCGGCGTACCGAAGCCCGAAAACTTCGAACTGGTGGGCGTCGACCTGCCCGCACCGGGCGCTGGCGAAGTCCAGGTAAAGAATCTCTGGATGACGGTTGACCCCTACATGCGCGGCCGCATGAACGACGTGAAGAGCTATTCACCGCCCTTCGCCCTGGGCAAGGTTATGGACGGCGGCGCGGTCGGTGAAGTTGTCGCCTCGGAGGATCCCGGCCTGAAGCCCGGCGATCTGGTTCAATCCGGCTTTGGCTGGCGAGAGGGCTTCAACGCCCCCGCCGCACAGGTCCAGAAGCTCAATACCATGGGTCTGGCCCCCCAGACCTTCCTGGGCGCGGCCGGCATGCCGGGCCTGACCGCCTACGTCGGCCTGCTGAAAATCGCCGCGCTGAAGGACGGTGACATTGTGTTCGTCTCGGGCGCGGCCGGTGCAGTCGGCTCCATGGTGGCCCAGATCGCCAAGGCCAAGGGTCACACGGTGATTGGCACCGCCGGTGGTGCCGACAAGGTCGCCTACCTGAAGTCCATCGGGGTCGACCACGCCATCGACTACAAGGTCGAGACCGACCTTACCGCGGCTCTGGCCAAGGCGGCACCGGACGGTATCGATGTCTATTTCGACAACGTCGGCGGTGACCATCTGGTCGCAGCCCTGAACGCCGCCCGGCCCTTCGCCCGGTTCGCACTCTGCGGCGCGATCTCGATGTACAACGCTACGGAAATGCCTGCCGGCCCCAACAATCTGGTGCAGATGGTCGGTAAGCAGCTACGCATGGAAGGCTTTATCGTCTCCAGCTCGTGGGACATGATGCCGGCCTTTCTTGGCGATCTGGCGGGATGGATCAAGGACGGCAAGGTCACCTGGAAGGAAACCGTGTTCGAGGGGATCGAAAAAGCGCCGGACGCTTTCCGGGGCCTGTTCTCCGGTGAAAACCTCGGAAAGATGCTGGTCAAGCTGGCCTAATCGTTGGACCGTAATGGGCGGGGGCGTAAAAGCTCCCGTCCCTCCTCTGAATATCGGAGCTATGTGTGCCGCGCCTGTTTAGCGCCTACGTGATTGTTGACTGGAGCGCGGCGGCCAAGCCGACCACGGGGGCGGATTCCATCTGGATCGGCGTGTTGAAGCGCGACATCCGCTTCCGCATGGCCTTCGAAAGCTTCAATCCGTCGACGCGGGCTGAGGCGGAGACCCGCCTGAACGCCATCCTCGATGACCTGAAAAAGCGCGGCGAGCGGGTGCTGCTGGGCTTTGACTTCCCGCTGGGCTTCCCGCGCGGCTTTTCGGCGGCCCTCAGCCTGCCGGGCGATGAGCCCTGGCGCGCCGTCTGGGACCAGTTGAACAAGATGGTCAAGGACAAGCCCGACAATCTGAACAACCGCTTTGGTGTTGGCTCCGAGATCAACCGGCGGATGACCGGCGGCCCCTTTCCGTTCTGGGGCTGCCCGCCGAAAGATACCTTGACCACCCTGCAGCCGAAGCGCTCGCGACAGCATGGCGAGGGCGACTTGCCCGAGTTCCGGCACGCAGACCTGGCCGCCAAGGGCGCGGCGTCGATCTGGAAGCTCTATTACAACGGCTCGGTCGGTGGACAGGCGATCCTGGGCATTCCGTTCGTGCGCCGACAAAAGCTGAACCGGGGCGACGGGCTTCGGGCGTGGCCGTTCGAGACCGGTTTCAAGGCCCTGACCGAGGCTGACCTGGACGGCGTCGAGGTGGTCGTCGCCGAAGTCTATCCGTCGCTGCTGAAGCCGGCCGTCGCGCCGGGCGAAATCAAGGACCTGGCCCAGGTCCGCACCACCGCCGAACATTTCGCGCGCCTGGACGAGGCGGGCAAACTAGGTGCCGTTTTCGCTGCGCCGAAGGGCACGGACGCACAGGTGATCATCGACGCAGAACGCGAAGAAGGCTGGATCCTGGGGGCCGGGGTTTAGATCCCCCGCCGACTCAGCATCCAGAAGCGCCCCAGCAGCAGGCCGCACGAAACCAGGGTCGCGATCACAATCGCCCAGATGATGCCGTTGATCCCGAGCTCCATCGGGATCGCCAGCCACCAGGCCAGCGGTGCCATGACCACGACGTAGCTCAGCAGGTGTGTGTAGCTGGGCACCCATACGTCTCCACGAGCTCTGAGGGATTGCGCCACCACCACCTGGATCGCGTCGGGCAGGAAAAACAGGCAGCACAGGATCAACGCGGGTGCCGCCATCGCAATGGTGGCGAGGTCTGTTGTGTAAGCTTCGGCGATCAGAGCCGCCGTCGGCCAGATGATGATCGACACCAGCAGGCCAAAGGCGGTCGCCACGCCGATGGACACCATCGCGGCCCGATTGACGGCGGCTAAATCACGCGCCCCGTAGGCCTTGCCCACCAGTACGGCAGCGCCGGTCGCCAGGCCCAACGGGACCATGAAGATAATCGAAGCGACGTTCAGGGTGATCGCGAACGCGGCCACGGCCAGTCCGCCGATCCATCCGGCCACGATGTTCATCCCGGCAAATGAGGCCACCTCGAAGAAGTTGGAGGCCCCCGCCCCATAGCCGATGTGGCGCTGCTCGATCTCGGCCGGGCGGTCGCGGTCGGGCTTGCGGAACACGCCCAGGGCCCGGGCTTCCGGCATCCGGGCAATGTAGGCCAGCATGGCGATCACCAGAAACGCGCGCGCGCCCGTGGTTGCCCAGGCCCCGCCCACCGCGCCCAGCGCCGGAAGTCCAAAAGATCCAGGCACCAGCAGCAGGAGCAGGCCCAGGTTGACCACATTGGCCGCCCACATGGCCCAGGCGCCGGGGCCCGGCCGCGATTGCCCCTCCAGCCACATGCTGGCGGTCACGGCCAGACCGTAAAACGGCAGCGACAGGGCGAAGATTATCAGCACCTCCGACGCTCCGTCCGCGAGATCTGGCCCCAGCCCTACGGCATGCATGAAGGACGGCCCACCCGCGACAAGGACGATCATCGAAACGAGCCCGATCCAGAAGCTGTAGACCAGTCCACGCCGCAGAACCGCGCCCGTCAGATCACGGCGTCCCTCCCCGATCCGGCGCGCCGTCATGACATTCACACCCGTCAGCAGGCCGATGGCGAAGGTCAGCACCACGCTGGTCGGCGCCCAGGCCAACGCGTGATAGCCCAGTTCCTGCGCTGAATAGCGCCCGACGACCACGGTGTCGCACAGCCCCATCGCCATGATACCGAGGCGTGAAATCACCACCGGGCCTGAGAGGCCCAGTAGCGCGGTCAGGTCGCTGCGGGCGGGATGAATACGCCCTCCGGATTCGGCGGGCGCAGGGGCCGCGGGCCGGTCCATGGAGGGAATCCTGAGGTTTCAAAGAGGCGCGGACACTGGCGCAGGCGTCAAATCAGGGCAAGGTGACTTCGAATAAGATCGGCATCTTCGCAGCGACGTGGCCCGGAAGGCACAGGAGGCATCAGGCGTGTCAAATATCGTTGAGCGCAGGGTCTGCGCCGAGATGGAGGACGGCTTCGTGGTCTTCCTCATCGGCATGCGGATCAACAGGCCCTGGAGATTCTGGAAATGGGGCCCCGTCGCCGCGGCTATGCCCCGCATGCTGATCGAACTGGGCGAACAGCCGGAACTCGGCCTGCTGCATGCGCGCACGCACTTCAACTTCCCGGGGATCATGGTGGTGCAGTACTGGCGTGATTTCGACGCGCTGGAGGCCTACGCCAAGGCCCGCGACCACGCCCACCTGCCCGCCTGGCAGGCCTTCAACCAGGCCGTGTCGTCGAACGGTGACGTCGGCATCTGGCACGAGACCTACGTGATCGGTCCTGGCCAGTACGAAAACATCTACAACAACATGCCACCCTTCGGTCTGGGTGCCGTCGGAACCATCGTCGACGCCATCGGTGGCCGACAGGCCGCCCGGCAGCGCGTCAGGGGCATGCTGTAGGGCGCAGGTGGGGGCAGCGCTCGTCGAAACGTCGATTCCCCGTGCATGCGGCCCGAGTTGCCGCTAGGTTCTTACGGAAACTGATTGATACGCACCAGGTAAGACCATGCCAGATATCACCACCCTGTCTGCCAAATTCCAGATCTCGATTCCCAAAGCCGTGCGCACGGCCAGACAGTGGGAAGCAGGGCAGGCGTTCGCCTTCATTCCCAAGGGAACCGGGGTCCTGCTGGTGCCGGTGCCGTCCGCCGCTGACCTGGCCGGGATCGCCAAGGGCGCAAACCCGGCTGGATTTCGTGATCGCGGCGACCGGTTCTGATGGTTCTGGTCGATACCTCAGCCTGGATTGAATGGCTGATGGCGACGCCGACCGGCGGCGCGGTCGCATCCTTGATACCCGCACAGAAGGACTGGCTGGTCCCGACCATCATTCAACTTGAACTGGCCAAGTGGCTGACCCGGGAACTGGGCGAGGACCGGGCCGACCAGGTGATCGCTTTCAGCCAGATGTGCCACATAGTCTCGCTAGACACGAAAATCGCCCTTGCCGCCGCCGATCTCTGCGCGCGGTACCGGCTCGCGACCGCCGACGCCATCATCTACGCCACGGCCCTGGCCCACGAGGCCGAACTCCTGACCTGCGACGCCCATTTCGAAGGCCTGGAGGGCGTGAGGTATCTGGCGAAGATCGTTGCATGAAATGACTGTGCGGAGCATCAGCCTTTGCTGGAACCATCGTCGATGCCGTCGGTGGCCGACAGGCGGCACGGCAGCGGGTCAAGGGGCCGCGAGTTGATGCGGCGTCAAGTCCGGCGAGCTGTGTAGAGCACGGTGACCATGTTGCGGGTGACACGTCCTCCGAACTCCCGCTCGGCGATGTCGACGAGCCCATCCAGCACACGCGCGCGCTCAGACGGACCTAGAGCGGTGATGTTTGAGAAGGTGCCATAGAGCGCCCGCACGCCTTGGGAGTCGAGTCGCAGGGTCCAGGCGACGCGCTCAACCTTGATTTCAGCGAAGCCAGCAGCGCCGAACTCGGCAACCCACTTTCCGACATCGTGAGGATCCGGAGTCGCTGATCGAGCACCGCCAAGCATAAATGTCTCAGCAGGCTTTAGCAGGGTCCGGGTGGCTTCGTGGAAGGGATCTGGCCGGTCAGAATCTCCAAACACGTTCCAACAGGGAGCCCACCATCCGTCCGGCCGTAGCAGTGCACGGACGCGCGCGAGCGCTGGCTTGGAATCGAGCCAATGGAACGCGGTGAACGCGCACGCGACGTCGAAGTCTGTCTGAGGGATCGGGGCTGTCTCGAACGGCGCATTGATCACGCTTAGACGTGGCGATGAGAAGCGTGTCACAAGGAAGGCGGCGAGGCGCTGGTCAGGCTCGACCGTCACAACAGACGAGCCAGTCTTGAGCAGAGGTCCGGTCGCTGTGCCCGGCCCCGGGCCGATTTCCAGCACCAGCGCACTTTCCAGACCGCAGCGGCGGCGAAGAGTATCCCAAATCTGCTCTGGGTAGCCCGGTCGCGCGTCCGCATATCCTAACGGGTCAGCGCCGAAAGCCTCGCGTCCAAACTCGCGCGTGACTTCTGTCAATTCAGATGGCCACCGCCGTCGGCAGCTCCCCCGCGTCGTCCTTCAGCTTCTCCGCCACCAGGAACGCCAGTTCCAGCGCCTGCTCGCCGTTCAGACGTGGGTCGCAGTGGGTGTGGTAGCGGTCGGCCAGGTCGCCCTCGCCCACCGCCCGCGCGCCGCCCAGGCATTCGGTGACGTTCTGGCCGGTCATTTCCAGATGCACGCCGCCGGGATGCACGCCCTCGGCCTTGCAGATCTCGATGAAGCTCTTGACCTCCGACAGGATGCGGTCGAACGGCCGGGTCTTGTAGCCGTTGTTGGCGGTCAGCGTGTTGCCGTGCATGGGATCAATCGCCCAGACCACATTGCGGCCGGACGCCTTGGTGGCGTTCACCAGGTCGGGTAACCGCCCGGCGATCTTGTCGGAACCGAACCGGCCATAGAGCGTGATCCGCCCGGCCTCGTCCGTCGGGTTCAGCACATCCAGCAGGCGCAGGATGTCGTCACCCTCCATCGTCGGGCCGCACTTGATGCCGATGGGATTGCGGATGCCGCGGAAGTACTCGACATGCGCCCCATCCAGCTGGCGGGTGCGCTCGCCGATCCACAGCAGGTGCGCCGAGGTGTCGTACCATTCGCCCGAAGTGCTATCGACCCGGGTCATGGCCTCCTCGTAGCCCAGCAGCAGGCCCTCGTGGCTGGTGAAGAATTCCACCTGACGCAGGGTGGGCTGGCTCTCGGGCGTGACGCCGATGGCCTCCATGAACTGCAGGGTCTCGCTGATTTTATCGGCGAACTCGCGGTAGCGCGCGCCCTGCGGGCTGTCGGCCACGAACCCCAGCGTCCAGCGGTGGATGTTGTGCAAGTCGGCATAGCCGCCGCCCGCAAACGCCCGGATCAGGTTCAGGGTCGAGGACGACTGTGAATAGGCCTGCATCAGCCGTTGCGGATCGGGGATCCGCGCTTCAGGCGTGAACTCCATGCCGTTGATGTTGTCGCCGCGATAGGACGGCAACTCGACGCCATCGATGGTTTCCACTGGCGAGGAGCGCGGCTTGCCGAACTGGCCGGCCATACGCCCCACCTTCACCACCGGCTTTCCGCCCGCGAACGTCAGCACCACCGCCATCTGCAGGATCAGCCGGAACAGGTCGCGGATGTTATCGGCGTGGAATTCCTTGAAGCTCTCGGCGCAGTCGCCGCCCTGCAACAGAAACGCCTTGCCCGCCGCCACATCGGCCAGCTTGCTCTTCAGGCGTCGCGCCTCACCTGCAAAAACCAGCGGCGGCATCCGGCGCAGTTCTGTCTCGACGCGCGAAAGCTCGGCCATATCCGGATAGTCGGACGGGATGTGCTTTGCGGGCTTCGATCTCCAGGAGGCGGGGTTCCAGTGTTCAGTCATGGCTCTAACGTCAACAACCGCCGGGGTTTCGGCGGGCCGGGCGTTTTACGCGCATTGTCACGCGGCGTCGACGGGGTTGAACTCAGCGGTTCGCGGGCTGGGTTTCCGCAAGGGCTGCGACCACGGCGACCAGGGCCGCCAGCGCCAGCCACCATTCCTGCCAGACTCCGAAACTGACCAGTCCGAAGAACAGATAGACCGCCACCGATCCCGCCGTGCCCGCCGTCAGCAGACTCCGCTCATCGCGGGCGAGGCGGCGAAACACAAAGGCCCAGGTCAGGGCGGCCAGCACCGCGCCCACGGCGCCGAGCTCCAACCAGATCTGCAGCGCTCCATTATGCGGATGCAGCTGGATCTCCGGACTGAACGCGCGGCTGGCGTCGAGACCCCAGCCGCGCCAGGGATGGTCAGCAATGCGCCCCATGGTGAACGCCCAGTAGCCCATGCGCTGATCCCACGAGGTCGGCAGGTGCGCGCCTGTGCCGGCCATGCGAACCGCCAGGATCAGCAGGGGCATGACCAGCATCATCCCGGCTGCGGCCAGTCCCATGGCCTTCGGTGCCGAGCGGGGCCAGATCCAGACGGTAGCACCGACGCCGAGCGCCAGTCCGACGGCCAGAACCGGCGCGTCTGACAGAAACCCCTGTGCCAGAACTGCCGTGCCCACGGCCATCGGGACTGCAAGCCACAAAGGTGCCCCGGCCCGCAGGCCCGCGACCGCCGCGACCGGCCAGATCAACGCCAGCACGAAGCTGCCCTGCGCGATGTTCTTACGGCCAAGATCAGGCCGGATCGGATCCTCAATCAGCACCCTCAGCGTCCCGTAGACGCCGCCGCCGGTGAAAGCCTCCAGCAGCAGCAGACAGCCATAGGCCGCCAGGCCCCAGGCCAAAATCCGCAGCGCCAGACCCGCAATGGCCGGGTCAGCCCGTCGCGCGCCACACCAGGCCGCGAAATAGAGCGGCAGTTGCACGGCCAGCTTCAGAGCCACGCTGTCTTCCACCACCTGCGCCCGCTGAGCCGTCCAGAGCGTCGAAAATCCTGCCCAGGCCAGCCCCAGCAACAGGATGATCGCCAGCGGCGTCTGGCGCGCGGGGATCCGGACAGCCGGCAGGCACAACAGCCCCGCGAGCGCCATCAGCGCCGCAAAACCAAGCGGCCCCAGCCAGGCCATCCACGGCGTCAGGCCGGCCACACCCACCATCACCCAGCCGCACCACGCACCCAGGCCGTCGCGCGTCGGGACGCCCTCCGCCGTCACGCCACCGCGCCCAGAGACGGCGGTGCCACCTTGTCGCGCATGGTCACCAGTTCCTCGGCCAGTGTCGGATGGACGGCGCAGGTGGAATCCCACTGGGGTTTGGTCACACCCATCTTCATGGCGATGGCGGCCATCTGGATGATTTCAGGACCGTCAGGCGCCACCACATGGCAGCCCAGGATCCGCTCACTGCCCTGCTCCACCACCAGCTTGATCATCGCCCGCTGGTGGCCGCCGTAGAAGGTTTCCTTCATAGGCCGGAACTTCGACAGATAGATGTCGACCTTGCCGTACTGGTGCCGCGCGTCCGCCTCCGACAGGCCGACCGAGCCGATCTGCGGCTGGGTGAAGACAGCGGACGCCACCATTTCATGATCGAACGTCGTCGGGTTGTCGAAGAATTCGGTCTGGGCAAAGGCTGCGCCCTCGCGGATCGCTACCGGGGTCAGGTTGATCCGGTCGGTGACGTCGCCCACCGCCCAGATGTTCTCGACGTTGCTGCGCGAATAGGCGTCGACCTTGACCGCGCCATTTTCGCTGAGCGCGACCCCGGCGGCATCAAGCCCGAGCCCTTCGGTGTAGGGTTCCCGACCCAGCGCAAACATCACCACGTCGGCGGTTGTCCCATGTCCGTCGGTGCAGGTGCTGACCAGACCATCGGCGGTCTTCTCGATGGCGCTGATCCGGGTGCCAAGCCGCACCTTGATACCACGGGCCTCCATCTCCTCGGCCAAATGGCTGCGGATATCGTCATCAAAGCCGCGCAGTACGTTCGGACCACGGTGAATCACCGTAGTATCCACGCCAAGGCCGTTGAAAATACAGGCAAACTCTAGCGCGATATAGCCGCCGCCCGCCACCACGATACTTTTGGGCAACTGCTCCAGATGGAAGGCTTCATTGGAGGTAATGGCGTGTTCAATACCGGCCACATCGCCCGGCATCCAGGGTCGTCCACCGGTCGCGATCAGGATCTTGGCCGCCGTCACTGTCCCGTGGCCTTCGATCTCGATCGTGTGGCTTCCGGTCAGGCGTGCCTTGCCGTGGATCAGTTCGGCCCCGGCGTTCTGCAGATTGCGCACATAGATGCCGGACAGCCGCGCGATCTCGATGTCCTTGGCCATCAGGAAGCGCGGCCAGTCAAAGGTGGTATCGCCGATGTCCCAACCATAGCCCCTCGCCGTCTCAAAAGACTTTGAATATTCAGAGGCATACACCATGAACTTCTTGGGCACACAGCCGCGGATGACGCAGGTACCGCCCACCCGGCTCTCCTCGGCCACGGCAACGCGAGCGCCGGACATCGCCGCAAGCCTGGCCGCGCGCACGCCACCCGATCCGGCGCCAATCACGAAGAGGTCGTAGTCGTAATCCGCCACAGATTGGCTCCTAAGGTTCGAATTCCATCACGCCGTCCGGGCCGCCGACCAGCGCCAGGTCCGCCAGATCCAGAAACAGTCCATGCTCGACCACGCCGGTGACGCTCTTCAGCGCTGCCGCAAGGGCTGCGGGTTCCTCGATCCGCCCGCAGGCCGCATCATAGATCAGGTTGCCGCCATCGGTTTTGACCGGTTCGCCATCCCGGCGGCGCAACATCGGGGCCACCCCCAGATCAAACTCCGCAAGCGCGTCACAGATCCTGAGCGCCGTGGTTTTGTGGCCATAAGCCACCACTTCGATCGGCAGCAAAAACTTGCCCAGCGTTTTCACACGTTTGGCGGCATCAGCGATCACCACGCAGCGGCTCGACGCCTCCCAGACCAGCTTCTCACGCAGCAACGCCGCCCCACCGCCCTTGATCAGCGACAGGCCGGGTCCGATCTCGTCGGCGCCGTCGACCGTCAGGTCGATGGTCCGGGTCTCTCCCAGCTCACCGATGCGGATGCCCAGACCGGCGGCTAGCTCCTCCGTGGCTTTCGATGTCGGCACACCGATGATGTTGAGCTTCCGCGCCGCCAATGCCCGCACAAACCAGACGGCCGTCGATCCCGTGCCCAGACCCACGATCATGCCTGTTTCAACCAGCGCCGCCGCCGCCTCGCCCGCCGCCCGCTTCTGGCCGTCAACGTCGATCATGATTTGGCAGCCGCCTTCTTCGCGCCCATCACCTGCCGGAGCCGCGCCGCCCAGCCGGACTTCTCGACCTGGGTCCCGCGCTCCAGCGCAAGGGCGTCTGCCGCCACATCCTTCGTAATCACTGAACCTGAGCCGATGTAGGCACCGGCCCCCACCGAAATCGGCGCGACCAACGCAGTATTCGAGCCCACAAACGCGCCTGCGCCCACGTGCGTGTCGTGTTTAAAGAAGCCATCGTAGTTACAAAAGATCGTCCCGGCCCCGATGTTCGCGCCCGCGCCCACCGAGCCGTCGCCGAGGTAACTCAGATGGTTGGCTTTGGCCCCCTTGCCCACCGTCACCTTCTTCACTTCCACAAAGTTGCCGATATGGGCCTCCTCGCCGATGTCGGCGCCGGGCCGCAGCCGGGCATAGGGCCCGACCAGCGCTCCAGCGCGCACGAGCGCGCCCTCAAGATGGCTGAACGCCCGGATGACCGCCCCGGCCTCCACCGTCACGCCGGGACCAAACACAACATAGGGCTCCACAGTCGCACCAGGCGCCAACCGCGTGTCCCACGACAGATGAACCGTCTCCGGTGCCGGCATGGCCACGCCCTCGGCCAGAAAATGCTCGCGCCGCCGCCGTTGAAAGATCGCCTCGGCCTGCGACAGCTGCATCTGGGTGTCGGCCCCCATCACCGCCGACTCCGGCGCGATGTTGGCGCGGACCACCGCGTCGTCGTGCGTCGCCTCGGCGATGATGTCGGTGATGAAGTACTCACCCTTGGGATTGTCGTTCTTGACCCGCCCCAGCCAGCGGAACAGGTCGGCCCGATCCGCCACATACATCCCGCCATTGCACAGCTTCACGGACCGGACCTCGTCGGTCGACTGGCTGGGCTCGACGATCCGCATCACGTGACCATCCGCACCGCGCAGGATCCGACCGTACAGCAACGGGTCCTGCGGCTCGAAACCCATGATCGCCAGTGCCGTGCCCTTGGCCCTGAGCGTAAACAGGTGCTCCAGGTCCTGGGCGGTCAGCAGGGGGCAATCGCCGTTCACCACCAGCACATCGCCGGCAAAGTCGGCCAGCGCATCGCGCGCCGCCAGCACCGCATGGCCGGTGCCCAGCGGCGGATCCTGCAGAACCGCCGCACTTTCGCCCAGACGACTGACAACCAGCGCCCGCACCTCGGGGCTATGGTTACCGACCACCACGTGGATACGGTCGCAGCCGGCGGCCACGACGGTGTCGATCACCCGGTCCAGCAGGCTGCGCCCACCCACCTTGTGCAACACCTTCGGGATCGGCGACTTCATCCGTGTGCCCTGGCCAGCGGCCATGATCACGGCAGCGCGTGCGGTCATTCAGCTCTCCCCGAGCGATTTGTGAGTCTGTTTGCAACGACCGACTTAGCAAGCCTTGTGGCGGGGCGCGAGAAACAGCTAGCTTGCCGCCGCCCAGCCCTCGAGGAAATCCATGACAATTCGATCGCGCCTGCCCGCCCTCCTCTGCGCCTGCGCCCTCGGAGCCCTCGCGCCGTTCTCGGCGCAGGCCGCACCGGACAAGGCGCTGGAGGCCCGATTCGATGCCCTGATCGACCCTGCCCTGATGGGCTCATGGCTCAAGACCATGTCCGCCCAACCGATCCACGTCGGTGCGCCGCACAACAAGGCCAACGCCGAGATGACCCTGGCCCAGTTCAAATCCTGGGGATGGGATGCGAAGATGGAGGTCTTCCAGGTCCTCTACCCGACGCCCCTTGAGGTGAAGCTGGAACTGGTTACCGGCCCCGGCGCACCGTTCAAGGCCACATTGTCCGAGCCCCCGATCCCCGGCGACGACACCTCCACCCGCATCAAGGACGAACTCCCCGCTTATGTCGCCTTCCAGGGCGACGGCGATGTCACCGCCCCGCTGGTCTATGTGAACTACGGCATGCCCGCCGACTACGACGCGCTGGAAAGGCTCGGCATCTCGGTAAAAGGCAAGATCGCCATCGCCCGCTACGGTGCCGGTTGGCGTGGCCTGAAGCCCAAGCTGGCCCAGGAACACGGCGCGGTCGGCGCGATCATCTATTCCGATCCCCGCGACGACGGCTATTCCACCGACGACGTCTATCCCAGGGGCGCGGCGCGTCCGCCTGGCGGTTTCCAGCGGGGTTCGGTCGCCGACATGACCACCTTCCCCGGTGACCCGACCACGCCGGGCTATGGCTCTACGAAAGACGCCAAGCGGGTATCCCGCCAGGACGCCGAGACCATCCTGAAAATTCCCACCCTGCCGATCTCTTATGGCGACGCCCAGGTGCTGCTGAAGGCCCTGACCGGCCCCGTCGCCCCCGCCGCCTGGCGCGGCGGACTGCCGATCACCTACCACGTGGGCGGTGGCGACGACGCCAAGGTCCACCTCAAGGTGCTCTCCGACTGGAGCCTCAAACCCGCCTGGAACGTCATCGCGACGCTCAAAGGCCGCGAACGGCCCGACGAATGGGTGATGCGCGGCAATCACCGCGACGGCTGGGTGTTCGGCGCGTCCGATCCCCTCTCCGGCCACGTGGCGATGATGAACGAGGCCAAGGCCCTGGGTGCCCTGGCCAAGGCCGGCTGGAAGCCCAAGCGCACCATCGTCTACACCAGCTGGGACGCCGAGGAGCCGATGCTGCTGGGCTCCACCGAATGGGCCGAAACCCACGCCGCCGAACTCAAGAAAAAGGCCGTGATCTACATCAACTCCGACAGCAACGGCCGGGGTTTCCTGGGGGTCGGCGGCAGCCATGCCTACCAGCACTTCGTCAATCAGGTTTCAGCCGACGTCACCGATCCCCAGACCGGCGTCTCCGTGCGTGATCGCCTGCGGGCCGCGTTGGCCGTGCAGGGCGTCGAGCAACCTGCCAACCCGCGCGCGACGGCGCTCGGCAGGATTGCCGCTGATCCGAGCCTGGACTTGCCCATCGACGCCCTGGGCTCCGGCTCCGACTACTCTTCCTTCCTGCAACACCTGGGTCTCGCCGCGATCAACCTGGGCTTCGGCGGCGAGGGCGAGAGCGGCGGCGTCTATCACTCCGCCTACGACACCTACGAGCACCACAGCCGCTTCGTGGACCCCGGCCACGCCTATGCCGGTGCCCTGGCCAAGGTCGCCGGGCGGATGGTGATGCGGCTGGCCGACGCCGAGACGCCACAGCAACGCTACGGCGATTTCGCCGCCACCGTGGCCGGATACCTGACCGAGGTGAAGGCGCTGGCCGATAATCGCCGCGACGAAGCGATGGCGCGCACCCGCCTGCTGGCCGCAGGGGCCTACCGCCTCGCCGATGATCCGACGGTGTCACGCGGCGACCCGCCGCCACTTGCACCGTCCCCAAAGCTGGACTTCGCCGCCATGGACGCAGGCCTGGCCCGCCTGGAGGTCGCCGCCGCCAGTTTCGACATGGCTTTGGCGTCAAAGGGCGCAAACCTGACCCCTGCCCAGAAATCCCGACTGGACGCCGCCATCCTGCCGCTCGAACAGCGCCTGCTTCGCGAAAAGGGCCTGCCCTTCCGCCCCTGGTACAAGAACATGATCTATGCCCCCGGCCGCTTCACCGGCTACGGTGCCAAGACCCTGCCCGGCATCCGCGAAGCCATCGAGGAACGCCGCTTCGACGACGCTACCACCTACATCGCCCTCACCGCCCTGGCGATCACCGACTACGCCACCGGACTGGATGCGGCGACCGCGGTGATAAATGGCGGGTAGAACCGCAGCACAGCATTTCTCCTCCGCCCCGCGACCCCATGGGCCATCGGATTCGCACATCGTCGAAAATTCATATATATCAATAAATTGGGTGCGCGCCCTTCTCCCCCTGTGGGAGAAGGTGGCAGGCAAAGCCTGACGGATGAGGGGTCGATTTCCCTATCCGGACATACCGCTGATCTACTGGAACAACCTCCGCGCGACCCCTCATCCGAGCCGCTTGCGCGGCCCACCTTCTCCCGCAGGGGGAGAAGGGAAAACGCGACCGCAACCGATGCTGTGTGAATGCCATATTGGCTTCGCCGGGGGAGAGGAGAGCTAAAGCCATGCCCAACCGTAACCTACCCCTCGCCGGTACAACCATCGCCTTCGACCTCGACGGCACCCTGGTCGACACCGCCCCGGACCTGATCGGCACCCTGAACACCTTGCTGGATCAGGAGGGCCTGACCCCCTTCCCGCTGGCCGACGCGCGCCCGTTCATCGGTCGCGGCGCGCGCTGGATGATCGAGCGCGGCTTCGAAGCCGCCGGCGCACCGCTGCCCCCCGACCGCATCCCGGCCCTGTTCGACCGCTTCATCGCCCGCTACCTCAGCCGCATCGCCGACGAGAGCCGCCCCTTCCCCGGCTGCGAGGCCGCCCTCGACGCCCTCAAGGCCCAGGGTGCCAAACTGGTCGTCTGCACCAACAAGCGCACCGACCTGTCCGTCACCCTGTTGAAAGCCCTGGGGATGGCGCGGCGCTTCGAGGCCATTATCGGTGCCGACGCCACCCCCGCCATCAAGCCCGACGCCCGCCACCTCCAGGCCGCCGTGGACGCCGTCGGCGGCGACATTACCCGCACCATCATGGTCGGCGACGCCGCCACCGACGCCGGAGCCGCCCGCAACGCCGGCGCTCACCTGATCCTGGTCAGCTTCGGCTACACCGAAATCCCCGTCGAGGACCTGGGTGCCGACATCCTCATCGACCACTTCGACCAGCTCCCCGCCGCCTGCGCCCGCCTGCTAGGCGCTTGCGACCGACAAGCCGAGACGCTATAGCCCCCGCCCTGCCCTGCAGCGGATGCGTAGCTCAGCGGGAGAGCACCTCGTTCACACCGAGGGGGTCACAGGTTCAATCCCTGTCGCATCCACCATTTTTCCTCCTGTGTGTTCAGGTAATTGCGGGGAACACAAGGTGGTAGGACCGCGAGCGGCGACCGGGAGTTGCCTCCTTTGCGAT
Source organism: Phenylobacterium deserti (assembly GCA_945883235.1). Lineage (GTDB taxonomy): Bacteria > Pseudomonadota > Alphaproteobacteria > Caulobacterales > Caulobacteraceae > Phenylobacterium > Phenylobacterium deserti_A. The sequence continues at coordinate 64,039 of CAMCXF010000014.1, forward strand.
AGCCTTCAGCCACCGCCAGACTCACCCGATGGGCGTCTGAGATTGACAATCAAGCAGGTGGTTCATCCAAACTACAGCCTTCAGGCGGGGGTCAGTTGGATGGGTACCCGCCTATAGGCAGTTGCGGGAACAAGGCCGAGGCGTTTGACTGGGCTGCCTCATCGGGGTTCGGATCCATGTGCAATCACTACCGAAAGAGCCCCGACTGGCGGGTAGAAAATGACGACTGGAGCGAGACGCGGATACCGCCCAGGTGGAGCGACGTCGGGCCGGCGCCGAACGCTGAGATCAAGAGCCACGTCGGGCCGGGCGCATTGGGCGAGTTCCTCATCCCGGACGGCAATACACTCGCCGCGCTCGCCGGCAACTGGCGCTGGGTCCCCCCGGACTACACCGGCTCATACAAGGTGTATGGCCGCGACAAGGAGTCTATGGGCCGGAACAACTGCCGCAGCGAGTACGCAGACACGACAAAGACCTGGAAAGAGGTCGCGAAGACGGGCCGCTGCCTGATCCCGCTGCACGCCTTCTATGAGTGGGACAAAGGCCAGACCGGCAGGAAGGTCGAGCATGAGTTCACCTGGCCAGACGGTCGCCTGATGTTTGCGGCGGGCCTCTGGGGCCGGTCTGAGCACCTGGAAGACGGCCCTATGACCACCTTCTCAATGCTCACCAAGCCGCCCGGCGGGGATACCGCCTCCATCGGCCACCACCGCCAAGCCGTGATCCTGATGGACGACGAACTTGAGGCCTATCTCGACCCGGCGAACCCGATCAGGCCGTTCGGCCAGCGCGTTGATCCGCTATACACGTTCACGATCCGGCCAGTGGAGCGGAAACCGAAGGCTGAAGCGTCGGCCAATTGAAAACCGAACCCTGCGCGGCTTGAGTTCTCATCTTGTTCACGCTCGGACTCCAGAGGTAAGGGTTCTGGGTGAGCACCAAGCGCCCCGACGTGATCCGACAGCCCCCATCACCTGAGGAGGCTTTGACGCTTGCTGAAATCCACGTCGCCGGATGGATCGTCAGGGCCAATTGCACCCGTTGCGGGCTGGCGGTCCGGGTCAGCATGGGCGTCATGGTCGCAACCTACGGCCCCGACGCGGTCCTGTGGGGGCGTCAGCCCCGATGTCCGCGCTGGGACCCATGTGACGGGCGCATGACCTACAGTGCCGCCAGTATCAAAGGAGGAAGCTGGCGCTCCCTGCGTTCACCAGCACCCCAGCGATGCCTCGATCTATGGAAGGCCAAGCGCGCCCAGTGGCTGCGCGAACCTCGCTAGAGCGTGACCGCATCTGACGGATTCGGGATTCACGAGGTTTGCGGATCGTGATTCAAGGTGGAGGCTGGGCCGGAGGCCAGTCTGCATGACTCGACCCTTTTCGCTGGACCTTCGGGAGCGTGTTGCGCGGTTTGTGGTGTCGG
>CAMCXF010000015.1 GCA_945883235.1 Phenylobacterium deserti
TCGGACCGCTCATGGCGGCGATCAGAGCCTGATCGCCCCCTAGTCATCGACAGCAAAATCTCAGCTCAACGGCGGAACTCGATCGGTCAAACTCCACCGGGCTAACCAAGCAGAGACCAGGACTCGCGTTTTTCCACGGCCTCGGTCGATTCTCTCCGTTGGATCGGTGCCCGGAAGCAGACGTTTGGCTCATCGACCTCCAAGCGGACGCCACAAGTGTCGGTTCAGGGGGATAGTGGACGTTGGATTACGGGTAGCCAACGTGCCGCAGCAGCCTCGGTGAGTCTGGCGCGATCAGATCGAGGTCGCGGAAATAGGTTCTGAACCGGACAGGATCGCGGGTCAGCAGCCGGTATCCCGAGACCCGTGCGTGGGCACCGATCAGGAAATCCGGGAGCGGTGAGGTGCGATGCCCGCCGCGACGTCGGTAGTCCAGGTGGCACTTGCCGGCGAGGAATCCTGCCGCGAACGGGATGGCTTCACGGCTGTAGAAGTCGGTTGAGAGGTCGTGATCCAGGTCCTCGATCCGTGAGTACCGGAGGGACACCTCTGCGTAGATCACGGCGTTGATGACCAGTCTGGAGCTATCTCCGGCGTGGACCAAGGCCTGGTATGACCAGTCGAACCAAACCGGATCCTGAGTCAGCAGGTCAATCAGGACGTTGGAATCGACGAGGACTGCTGTCACGGCTCGCCGCGTGTCATGGCCATGATTTCGTCGGTTGTGATCCGGACATCGCCCTTGCCGACGAGGCGGTCGGCGAGCTTTTGTCCCCGGCTTGGGCCCAGGCCACGTGGGGCCGGGACCATTCTGACCCCATCGCCATCCAGCTGGAAGAGCACATCTGTGTGCGGTAGCAGTCCGGCTTGTTCGCGAAGGTGGATGGGTATGGTGACCTGTCCCTTTGAGGTGATCCGCACTTCGGTTTCCAGTCTTACTTCAGAAAGTAAGAGTACGCAGCTCGGGTTGAAAGATCAACGGGGCTGGAAGGCAGGGCAGAGCAACCACCTCGGCCAAAAGAACCCTATAGCCCGTCATCCCGGACGCAGCAGAGCGGAGAGCCGGGACCCAGGAGCCCAGCGCACGGCCCTGGGTCCCGGCTCTTCGGCCTGCTTGCGCAGGCCTGCGGCCGGGATGACAGGGAATTTTGTTGTCAGATCAATCCGATTACGTTCCCATCAAGGCACCGCAGTCGCGCGTCGCCGCTCAGCCGTGATGGGCCGGGACAGACCCGGAAGCTGTTGAATTCGAAGTCGTCGTCGGTGCGGCGGAAGCCGGTGCCCGATCCCGGCTTTGCGCGCCCGGAACGCCTGTGAATGCGTTAGCGTTGGTCAAGCTTTGCCCGACTGTTCCAATCGCAACACAGTGATATCCCGGGCCTAAAGCAAAATGCGCAATCGCGGAATCGATGTGGCTCGTCATCCCGCGGACAAGCCGCGGGATGACGGCGCTGGGTAGGTCCGATTTACCGTATGCAGCTCTAGACAGCGCTCCGGGGGAAGAGTTCAGCGTCGCTGTGCTCGAACACAATGGCCCCGTTTTCAAAGGCCCGGAGTGTCCATTCAATACGAAAGGCCGCGGGTGTGGAGCGTACGATGAGGCGGGTTGCGACGCCCACGGACCAGCCCGGGCGTTCGAAGGCGACGCGAGCGACCTTGGCTGCAGCGCCTTGTCGCCCCCCGTCGGCGAGGGCGAGTTCAAAGCGCGAGGCGCGATGATAGTCGGTCCCGGTCGCCGCCAGGTGATAGCTCGCAGCGGCGGGGGCCCAGGCGCTGGCATTGGCGAGGCCGGTGCTCAGCAGGGTTTCCCTGGTCGGGTCCAGCCACTTTGGCGGCCCGACTATGGCCCCGGGGGCCGTCACCGGCGCGGCGAAAGGTGGCAGGGTTTTTGGATTGGGGGCACCAACGGGGATATCAAGTGTCAGACTGGCCTTGTCCAGCCGCAGAGTCGCGCCGAGACGACCCGGCCAGAACGTCGGCCACCCTTCCGCCGAGACGGTCAGCCCTATCCTGTGACCCGCAGCAAGGTGCCAGGCTGTCGCCTGGAACGGCAGTGCCACCTCGATCCACTCGCCCGCAGCCGGCGGCGCATCCAGACCCGAGCCATCGTGGAAGGCGAGGTTGAGGGCGGCTGTACTCATGCGCACGGCTTGCCCATCGGGGGCGATATCCAGCAGGCGCGCCACCAGCAAACCGCCGGCGCGATCCGAGCGCAACCGGCACCTCATCACAGGCGCAGCCACCACATCCAGGCCGGCGTCGGCGACCGGACCGAGGAGCGCGCCGGCGGCAGGCCAGGGCCCGGGCGCGTCTTCGTAGAGGTCCTCGTCCAGCTTCAACGGTGCCTTGGGGTTCGGTTTCAGGGCCATCGAACCGGATCCAAATCGAAGCTGCAGGGTTTGACTGGTCTCCATCGGCCAGGACATGCCCTGCCAACGACCTTGCTCCAGAGCGCCGTTGCGGTCCGGCTGCGCCACCCAGATGCGTAGTTTGGGATCATCCATGACCCCGGTGTCACGGCCCTTGAGCCACCGATCCCACCACCGCAGCGCCTCCTGCAGGAAGCCGATCTGTGGGCCGCGAGTCGCTGACGTCGGGACTGCGTGCTCCCACGGGCCGATGATGGTGCGGATGGGACCCTTCCACGATGCCGCGATGCGCAGCACAGAGGTGGCGTATTTGTCGGCCCATCCCGAATAAAGCAGCAGCGGAACCGTCCCGGAGACCGGAGCCGCCTTGGCCTGCCAGTAGCTGTCCCGCGTCGGGTGCGATAGCCAGGGGATGATCCAGGGGCGGTTGGCCTTCAGCCGCTCCATCCAGGCGTCGCGCCAGCCAACGCCGAACTGTTTCGGGTCCGGCGGCAGGGCGTTGAACATCAGCATGACGCCGGCCCAGTCCACTCTGGCGGCATAGGTGGCTCCGCCCAGGTTCTGGACATCGGTGGTCCAGCCGTCTTCGGAGACGCCACCCAGCACCATGGCCTTAAGCGCTTGCGGCGCGCGTCCCGCCGCACGCAGCCCCGTGAAGGCGGCCCATGACAACCCGCTCAGGCCCACGCCGCCATCGCACCAGGATTGCGCGGCCGCCCAGTTTACAGCGGCGACCGCATCATCAATCTCCTGCGGCAGGTACTCATCCAGCAACAGACCCGTGGAGCCACCCGCCCCGGATGTATCGATCGCCAGCACGGCATAGCCTTGCGCCGCCCACCACGAGAACAACGGCTCACCGACGGGTCGGAAGATATCGAAGGCTCTGTAGGGCGCGATATCCAGGATCGCCGGAATACGTGCTGAATTGGCGGGCCGCCAGAGCCGCGCCGACAATGAACGACCGTCCGTCAACGGAATCCGGACCCATTCATCGATCAGACCGGAAACCGGCAGGGCCGTTTTCATTCCCTATCCCCTTCGCCCGACCGCCGCCTCTGACGGATAGGGCTCAAGGCCCTGGCCCAGCAGCGCCGGTACGATTTCGTCGACGGTTTCCACCGACACCCAGGCCTGCATGAAACCGGCGGGCGTCAGCCGCTCATCGACCGTGTGCTGGAACAGCTTGAACAGCGGGTCCCAGAAGCCTCTGGGATTGTAGAACACCACCGGTTTGGCGTGCAGATCCAGCCGCCGCCAGGACAGCAGTTCGACGACCTCTTCCAGCGTGCCGATGCCGCCCGGCAGGATCACGAAGCTGTCCGACTTCTGGAACATCAGCATCTTCCGCTCATGCATGTTGTCGACGATGATGTGTTCCACGACCTCCAGCGCGCGCTCCTGGGCGACCAGGAATGTCGGGATGATGCCCAGCACCTCACCGTGGGCCTCGTGCGCGCCTCGGGCCACGGCACCCATCAGGCCGACGCCGCCGCCGCCGTAGATCAGGCGAATCCGGGCGTCGGCCAATTGTCGCCCCAGCGCCGCCGCTGCAGACAGAAATGCCGGATCGGCGTCATCGGACGACCCGCAAAACACACAGGTCGATTCCAGACGCTGGCTCTTGCGGCCCATCACGAATACTCCAGAAGAAACTGCCGAACGCTTGTTTGCCCCTAAGGACGTCCAAATCGGCCTATGGAGGGTCAAGGAGAACGCCGCCCTTGTCGAGGGTTCCTGTTATCGCGTGATCGCCGGTCGTTCCGACCTCTGAAGGTAAGTCCATTTGGTTCATTCTGACGTCATGCGTGCGCGCTTCAGTGGTCCCGGCGCAGTGGAGGGCGACGAGGCGAAATTCTCGTTCTGGTCCTCGATGGCGGACCTCGGCGCTTTGGTCATGCGGTCCGGCGCGCCACAGCTGCACCTGCGGATCGGCGTGGCGCTGGTGCTGGTGTTCGTGGGCAAACTGTCCGGCGTGATCGCGCCGGTGATGCTGGGTGACGCGATCAATACCCTGAGCCCGGTGCAGCAGGGCGGTGTCGTCATTGGCACCACATTCGTGGGCCTGGCGATCGCCTTTGCCCTCCTGCGCCTGATTGCGGCCTGCGCGCCCTATGCCCGGGACGCGATCTTTACCCGGGTGTCGCAGTCGACCATGGCGCGGGCGGCGGTGGAGAGTTTCGGCCACGCGCTTTCGCTGTCGCTGGATTTCCACCAGACCAAGCAGACCGGCACCCTGTCGCGGATCATCGACCGGGGTGCCCGCTCCACGGATTTCCTGATCCGCAGCCTGATCTTCAGCCTCGGTCCCACGTTCATCGAGCTCGTTCTGGCGATGGTGGTGATGGTGGTACGGCTGGATTGGAGCTTCGCCATGGCGGCGTTCGCGACGCTGGTGGTGTACGCGGTCCTGACCTTCAGGATCACGGACTGGCGTTTGTCGCACCGTCGCGACCTGAACGAGACCGAGAACCGCGCCGCCGGCCTCTCCAACGACGCCCTGATGAACTACGAAACCCTGAAGGCCTTCGGGGCCGAACAACGGCTGGTCGACAGCTATGGCCGGGCGATGTCCGACTATGTGGACGCCAGCGCCAAGGCCAACAGCTCGCTCAATCTGCTGAACGGGGCCCAGTCGGTCATTCTGAACATCGGCCTGGGGGCGATGACGGTGATGGCCGGCATGGCGGTGGCGGGCGGCACGCTGCAGATCGGCGACATCACGATGGCGATCTTCCTGCTTTCCGGGCTGTACGCGCCACTGGGGATGCTGGGCTTCCAGTACCGCGAGATACGCCAGGGTCTGATCGACATGGAACAGATGGTCGCCCTGAAGGCGATCACGCCCAACATCGTCGATGCGGACGCCCCGACGCTGTTGCCGCCAGCCAGCGGGCAGGGTGCTTCCATCGTATTTGAAGGCGTCAGCTTTCGGCATGATGCAAGGTCTTCGGGCCTGCTGGGCGTCAGCTTTGAGGCGCGGCCCGGCCAGACGGTGGCATTGGTGGGTCCCTCGGGAGCTGGCAAGACCACCGTCGTGCGGCTGGCCATGCGATTGCTCGACCCGCAGGAAGGCCGGGTGCTGATCGACGGCGTTGACATGCGAGAGGCGCGGCAAGCCGAGCTGCGGCGCGCGGTGGCGCTGGTGCCGCAGGACGTGGCGTTGTTCAACGAAACCCTGTTCGCCAACATCGGGTTTGCGCGCCCGGATGCCACGCCGGAGGATGTGCGCGCGGCCGCTGATGCCGCTGAGCTGGGCCCCTTTATCGATGGTCTGCCCAATGGCATGGCGACCCGGGTCGGGGAGCGTGGCCTGAAGCTGTCAGGCGGCGAGCGTCAGCGTGTGGGCATCGCGCGCGCGCTGCTGGCCAACCCCCGCATGCTGATTCTGGACGAGGCCACCAGCGCCCTGGACGGCCCCACCGAGGCGGCGATCCAGGAGACGCTGCGTAGGGTCAAGGCCGGCCGCACGACCCTGGTGATCGCCCACCGCCTGTCCACCATCGTCGACGCCGACCAGATCCTGGTGCTGCGTCGGGGCCGGATCGTCGAACGCGGAACCCATGCAGAGTTGCTGGCCAAAACCGGCGAGTATGCGGCGCTGTGGCGGCGTCAGACGCGGGAGAGTTAGCCGATCGCCTTGCCCATGCGGACCAGTGGCACGGGCACGCCGCCCCGGTCGTCGGAGATGGCCTCGAGGTCGAAATAGCCGCATTGGCGGTACAGAGCGCGGCCGGAGAGGGTGGCCATCAGTTCCAGTCGCTGGAAGCCTTCGGCAGCCGCAGCATCTTCGCAGAGCTGCAGGATGAGCCGGCCTACGCCGCGGCGGGCGAAATCCGGATGGGTATACATGGCCCGCACCCGGGCGGCGTCTGTCACAGGATCCAGCAGGGCCGCGTCGCGGCCCGGGGTGTGATCGCCTCCGTACAGTGTGGCGCGCCGGCTCCAGCCTCCGCAGCCTGCGATTGCGCCGTCCGCATCGACGACGAAGTAGGTTTCGTCGGCCACCAGCTGGCGATCCAGCCCCATGATCATCCGGCTGGATTCGATCTGGGCGGCGTCCAGGAATGGCCGTTGAAGGCCGGCGATGGCCATGTCCATCACAACCGTCAAGGCGGGGATATCGATCGGGCTGGCCAGGCGATGTTGGAGTTTCAACGTCGCCGGCTACTCAGCTGCTCGTGGTATATCTTCGTTGCCCAGGCTTGTGGGCGCAGGACGCCGGAGCGGCTCCTTGCGGCTGATGAGGCTATTCCGAAGCCATGCGAATCTGGCGGAATAGATCTTTGGCGCGGCAAGCATGACAGGCGTCAGAATCAGCGTCAGCAGGGTTGCGAAACTGAGCCCCCAGACGACGGCGGCCGAAAGCTGAACCCACCATTCCGACCCTGGCGCCTTGTACTCGAGATGGGCGCTGCGGAAGTCAGGGTGTATCTGGAACATCAGCGGCAACAGACCCACCACGGTCACCAGGGTGGTAAGCAGCACCGGTCGGAACCGCTGGATCGCGGCGCGCACAGCGGCGTCATCGGCCTCATATCCGCTGCGTCTAAGCTGATAGTAGGTGTCCACGAGAACGATGTTGTGGCCGACGACCACCCCGAACAGGGCCACTACCCCGGTGCCCAGCATGATCACGCTGATGTAGTCGAAGGTGTGGGCCACATTGACCATCACTCCCAACAAAACACCGGCTGTTGAAAGCACGACGGCCGAGAGCGTGACCAGAACGCCGTAGAAGCTGTTGAACTGCCAAAGCAGGATGATCGACATCATGAAGATCGTGGCCAGGATCGCCACCACGAAGAACTGTGCGGCCTTCTTGCCCTCCTCGTCGGCACCGACGAAGTCGGCGCTGACGGCATCTCCAAACTGGGTGGCCTCAAACCACGGCTTCAGTTCCTCGATTTTCAGGTTTGCTGCGACGCCATCGATGGCATTGGCCTGAATAATCACCTGCCGCTGCCCGTCGCGGCGTTGAATCTGGGTCACCTGCTGGGCCGGGATGCGCTTGATGAAGTAGCTCGCCGGCACCGAACCCTGCGCCGTCGTGATCTTCAGCTTGTCGATCGCGGCGATATTCCGGTCTGACGCTGGAAAGCGCACCCGGATGTCCAGTTCGTCCTGGGCGTCATCCGGGCGAAAGCGGCCCATCAGCACGCCGCCGGTCAGGAACTGGATGGTCTGGCCCAGGGACACCACATCGACGCCGTAGCGACCGGCAGCCTCGCGGTCGACCGTCAGGTTCCACTCGATTCCGGGAGAGGTGCGGTTGTCCTCAAGCTCGATCAGCTGCGGGTCCTGAGCGAACTTGGCCTTCACCAGATTGGCGGCACGGTCGAGGGCGGCGGGGTCGCGGCTCAGAAGCTGCACCTGCAGGTCCTTGCCCGTCGGCGGCCCGCCCTGAGGCTTGCGTACCTCGATCTGCAGGCCGGGAATGTCGCCGATCCGGGTGCGGATATTTTTGGCGATATCGTCCCCGCGTAGCCCCAGCGCCAAACGCTGTTCAAACTGGTCAAAATCCACCTGGATTGAGCCGATCGTATCGTTAGGCGGGGATTGGGGCCCTCCGTTTGTCGAGTAGCCACCAGAGCGAACGTAGATCGCCCGCACGCCCTTGGTCCCGATCACCCGGCTCTCAACCTGTTTGACCAGGGCGTCCTGAGCCTCCGGCGAGAGATTGCCCCGAGCCTTGACGTAGACCGACACGAACTCAGGGTCCTGATCGAGGAAGAAGACGCTCCGGTGGGGTGTGCTGCCAAACCAGAAGATGATCGCGAAAACCACCAGGAACGCCGCAGAGAGCGTCCGCGTTGGATGGCGGCCGAGCACTGTCAGGAAATTGGCGTACCAGCCCATGAAGCCGGACATCTGACGCGGATCGCCCTGTTCCGATTTGACGATCTCGGCCAGCAGTTCTTCGTCCACGGCGGTCTTGCGGCCGAACAGGGATCCGAGCGCCGGGGTAAAGATCAGGGCGATGAAGATCGATGCCCCCAGCACGAAGAACAGTGTCAGCGGCAGGAAGCTCATGAACTTGCCGGGGATCGAGTTCCAGAACATGAACGGCAGAAAAGCGCAGAGCGTCGTCAGGGTGCCGTTGACAACCGGCCAGAACATCCGCTTGCCCGCTGCCGCGAAGGCCACCTCCTTCGGCTGCCCTTCCGCCATCTTTCGATCCGCATACTCCACGACCACGATGCCGCCGTCGACGAGGATGCCTACCGCCAGCACCATACCGAACATGACCATCTGATTGAGCGTAATGTTCATGGCGTTGATCATCAGGAAGGCGAGCAGGAAGCAGGCCGGGATCGCCATGCCGACGATCAGACCTTGGCGAATACCCAGGCTGGCGACGATGATCACCATGACCAGCAGACTGGCGGTCAGGATGCCGCCTTCCAGGATGTTGAGGGTCCGCGCGATGAAGTCGGATTCGTCGGAGGTGTAGTCGACCCGAACCGTGGACGGCCAATGGGTCTGTTCCTCCGCCACGACCTTCTTCACGGCCTCGACTGTCTGCAGGATGTTTGCGCCGCTGCGTTTCGTGACTTCGATCGCAAACGCCGGCTGGCCATTAAAGCGGCTGATCGATGTGGGGTCCTTGAAGGTGCGGCGAACCTCGGAAATGTCCCCCATGGTGACGACCCGGTCACCGTTCCTCTTGATCGGCAGATTCAGAATGTCCTGCGGCTTCTCGATAACGCCGGGCACTTTGACGGCGAACTGACCGGTCCCGGATCTCAGATTTCCCGCCGGCACCAGTTGGTTGTTTCGGCCGATGACCTGGGCGATCTCGCCGGTCGTGACACCGTAAGCCTCCATCCGCAGCGGATCGACCGAGACTTCCAGCAGTTCCTCGCGGACGCCGCCCATCGAGACCTCAAGCACGCCGTCTGTCGCCTCCAGGCGGTCCTTCAGACGCTGGGCGACCAGGAACAGTTCGCGCTCCGGGGCCGGACCGTACAACATGATCCGAAGGACTGCCTCCTGCGTGAAGTTGGCCTTCTGGATGATCGGTTCTTCGGCGTCAGGCGGGAATTTTCCGCGCGCCAGATCGACCTGGGCGCGCACGTCGGCCATGGCCAGGTCGGTCTTGATGTCCGGCTCGAATTCCAGGGTCACGACAGCGGAATTCTGCCGGGCGACCGAGCTCATCTGCTCGAGCCCCTGGATGGTCTGGAGCTCCAGTTCCATGGGCTTCAACAGAAGGCGTTCGGCGTCTTCGGGCGAGACCCCGGGGAAGGGGACCACCACGATGATATAGGGCACATCAATGTTCGGCTGTGCCTCGCGGGGCATGGCCAGGTAGGCGAAGAAGCCGAAGATCGCTGCCACGACCGTTACGCCGAGCACGACTTTCCGCCGCTTAATGGCTCCGTCGATGAGGCCGCCGATCATCCCGTTTCTCCCAAGGACGCCGGACCCTAACGGGCCTGGGCGACCTTTACTTTCTGACCATCAGCCACAAATGACTGGCCGACGGTGACAATCTGGACGGAACCCTTCAGGCCGCTGACCCAGACTCCGCCCGAGGTTTCCTCAAGTACGGCGACCGGCGCAAACGCGACAACGTCGCCATTTACAATCTGGCGCACACCCTGTCTTCCGGCGGAGTCGAGCACCAGCGCCGAGACGGGCACCAGATGCGCAGCGCCTGCACCGGCCTGAACCCGCAGATCCGACGAAAGCCCGGACCTAATGCTGTTTCCCGGGTTCTGTGCCGCGATTTCCACGCGATAGGTGCGGGTCTGGGGGTCGGCTTCCCGAGAGACATACCGCACCCGCCCGGTCAGGATCTGCCCCGAGACCAGTCGTGCCTGGGCTGCCGCCCCGACCCGCAGCTTGCCGGCGTCGGTTTCAGGCGCATCGCCCACCACCAGTAGAGGATTGAGCTCAATCATCGTTCCACAAGCCTGTCCGGGTGCCAGATAGGCACCGATCTCGGCGTCGCGCTTATCAAAAACACCGGAGAACGGAGCCCGGATGTTCACCTGATTCAGAACGATCTCAGCCTGTCGGACGGCGGCCTGTGCGGCGTCGAGGTTTGCCTGGGCTTCAAGGACCTGGGTTTGCGAGCGGAAGCCCTTCTCCGCCAGTTGGGCGGCGGCCTCGCGTTGAAGCTGGCGCGATTTCAGGGCGGCGCGGGTCTGGTCAAGCGCGGCCTGACGGGCATCAACGGACAGACGGCAAAGTATCTGGCCCTTGGCCACGAAACTGCCTTCGATCGTCGGCGCTGCGGCAACGACGCCAGCGGTCTCGGAACGAACCACGACGCTGCGGGCGGCTTCTGTGCGACCCCGCAGAACCACTTCGATGGGGCGTGACGTTTCAGGCGTGACGCGCACCTGAACAGCCTGTTGGCCAACGGGAACCGGTTTGGCGTCGGCTCCATCGCGTTTTGCACCACGATTGTTGAACAGCGACCCGAATGCAAAGAACACGATCAGGACGAGCGTGACCACAAGGATAAAGACGTGCTGCGATTTCAGACGCATATAGGTGTATCCCCGGCCCTGATAGCGAGTGCTGCGCGTTCAGCGGCACACTGACACCGACTACTTGCGGCTTGCCGTGCTTTTGAGGGTCCGGCAACCTGAGTGCAAATGAAATTCCGGTCACCCTGGTGTTGGAATTTCATCAACCGAAACCATCCGAGATTGCGATGCGACCCACGCTCTCGCATACCGCGAGTCTCGAGAACGTTAAGGGATTAAGACGCCAGTGAGATATCTGCACACAATGGTCAGGGTCACCGACCTCGACGCCTCCCTTTCGTTCTATTGTGACAAGCTTGGCCTTAAGGAAGTGTCCAGAGCCGAGAACCCGATGGGCCGGTTCACGCTGGTGTTCCTCTGTGCCCCGGGCGACGAGGTCGCCGCCCGGTCAGGACAGGCCCCGACCGTCGAGCTCACATACAACTGGGACCCCGAGGCTTACAGTGGCGGTCGCAACTTCGGCCACCTGGCCTATGCGGTCGATGATATCTATGCGGCCTGCCAGAAGCTGCGGGACGGCGGCGTGGTGATCAACCGCCCGCCACGCGACGGCCGCATGGCCTTCATCCGCTCGCCGGACAATGTGTCGGTGGAGCTGTTACAGGCCGGGCCCGCGCTGGCACCTGCCGAGCCGTGGGCGTCGATGCCGAATGTGGGGGTCTGGTAGAGCTTAGGGGATCGGGCGTTCGCGCCGGTTCCACACATGCCAGCGCCAGGCGATCAGGCCCGCGACCAGCACCAGCCCGGTCACCGCCAGAGCGATCGACCCGGCATGTGGACCCAGCTGGTCGAACAGCGTCAGGGCGACGGGGCCCAGCGCATAGCCAAAGCCCGCGAACAGGCCGGACCACAGGCAGGATCCCAGGGCGTTCAGGATGCCGAATCGCCAGTGCGAGACCTGCGAGACCCCCACGGCCACTGGACCTGCGGCGCGCAGGCCGAACAGGAACCGGAAACTGAGGATAAAGGCGTTCGGGTAGCGCTCGATCAGTTGCAGGGTCTTGGCGAAACCCGGCTTGGCGATGAAGCGTTGCACAAACGCGGTGTGGCGAAAGCTGCGGCCCAGCACGAACAGCAGATGATCCAGAACGCCCGACCCCAGAGCTCCGGTCGCAAACACCACGCCCAGCGACAGCACACCGTTGTGCGCGAGGATGCCCCCGATCACGACCGCCGTCTGACCTTCGAAGGCAGCGCCGATCGTTATCACAAGCGGACCGTAGATCGCGATCAGCTGTTCGATGTCCATGGATCGCCGGTCGGGAGGAGGGAAGGGCGCGTTGCCGCCACTATGCCTCGTCGTGGTGCTGACGCTAGGGGTCTTGGTCCACCGTCCGGTGGATTGAAGCGGTCTCGATGGCTCCTGAATCAGGGTCCTAACAAACATCCTGCCTAGTCCCAAAAGTTCGTCAGAAAGAGGCAATATATCAGTTAGTTCTGAGTGTACCGTCTAGCATCGTCCTAAGAAATCCTGCATAATCCAGCATCACTGTTAGGGTGGATGTTGGGATATGACAAAACGACCTTCGAAAATGTTGACCTCTCCAGAGGTCGTGGGCGGTAGCCTGGGGGCGGGGCGCCATGCGGACGGCGATAACCTTTATCTGGTGGTGGACAAGAGCGGCGCGAAGCGGTGGGTCTTTATCTATCGCTGGCGCGAGCCGGGGCAGACCGGTCCCGGGCGGCTGCGTGAAATGGGTCTCGGATCGTTGGCCAAGGTCAGTCTCGCCAAGGCGCGGCTAAAGGCGGCGGACCAGCGCGAACTCCTGGGGGATGGAGTTGATCCCATCGCCCAATCTCGCAAGAGCGCCGAAATTCCGACGTTCGGTGCCGAGGCGGACCGGTGGTCTGAGCGGCGGGAGGGCGAGCTAAAGAGCAAGACGTCGAAGGCGAGGATCAAGCGGGCCTTGGAGGTCTATGCCAAGCCGCTGCGCGGGCTCCGGGTTGACGCCATTGAGACCCACCACGTTGTCGATGTGCTGGAGCCCATCTGGACCGAGAAGCCAGAGACCGCTCACAAGCTGCGCGGATATATCGAGGCCGTGCTCGACGCCGCAAAGGTCCGTGGCCATCGCACCACCGAGAATCCGGCGCGCTGGCGTGGCCATCTCTCCCACCTGTTGGCGGCCCGGGACGCTGCTGCGCGCGGCCACCATGCGGCGCTGCCTTACGCCGAGCTATCGGCGTTCATGGGCACCCTGCGGACCCGGGACGCCGTGGCGGCCTTGGCCCTGGAGTTCCTGATCCTGACCGCCGCGCGTTCGGGCGAGATACTTGGCGCCACCTGGGGGGAGATCGACCTGAAGGCCAAGGTCTGGACCGTCCCCGCCGCGCGCATGAAGGGCGGGCGCGAACACCGGGTTCCATTGAGTGCGCAGGCCGTGTCCGTGCTGGAGAAAGTGAAGTTGCTGGCCAACGGCGACGACGTGTCTGCAATGCCTGTGTTTCCGGGACCGAAGAAGGGCAAGCCGTTGTCCTCGATGGCGTTGGCCATGCTGCTGCGGCGCATGAAGGTCGAGACCACCGTGCATGGCTTCCGGTCCAGCTTCCGGGATTGGGCGGGAGAGGCCTCAAACTTCCCGCGCGAGATAGCCGAGGCGGCGCTCGCGCATACCGGGGGCGACGCCACCGAACGGGCTTATCGGCGGGGCGACGCACTAGAGAAACGACGGAAGCTCATGGAAGCATGGGCGGGGTTTGTCGAGCGCGGCTTTAAGTTTGGCAACGTTTCGAATTTGGTGAAGGGCGCGGCTTGACGTGATTCGCTGAATCTATCGCAAGCAATAGAGAGGCCCTGTGATTGTGAGAATTTCCCGCGTTTCTGGCGACGGGCGGCTGGTGATTCCCGGCGAATTGCCACGGTAGCTGTGGACGAGACGGAACATACAAAGAACATTGGCTTGTAAGTGTCGCATGCGGCGTCCTAGGCTATGCCAACAGGTGTCTCGGACTGATTTGCAGTTCGGGGAGTGTCGCCTGCCTCAGGACAGTTGAGCTGCCTGAAAACGATGAGAAAGGTTCCAATGAGTAGTATCTCTATTCAACCCATATCGTTCAGCGTTGCAGACGCCATTGCCTATGCTGGATTAAGTCGCAGCCGTATCTTTGAGCTGATGAAAAGTGGCCATATCGCCAGTTTTCAGGTCGGCGGTCGCCGGATGATTTTGAGAGAGGCCATCGACGGTTTCATCTCGGACATAGCGAGGGCTGCATAGATATGGCCCCGACAAAATTGAACCCGACCACCGTTGGCGCGGTAGGCCGGGTTCGGGGTGCTTCGCTCTGCAGCTTGCACCCCCAAACTAACACCGCCGGTGCGAACGGCAAGGCGTGGCTTGAGATTGCGGCTAGCCGCCTTCGCCGATGTCACGGCCTTTACCCATGCCCGGGCGCTGCTAACAGCGGCTCTTGCTGGTCTGGGAGGCCGTCATGAATAGGCGGACCTATCCCCGGATCAACGCGCGGCGTCTGCCTGACGGGCCTTGGTCCGCCATCACAGGCCGGGAGGCCGAGACCTTCATGCTGTTGGCGTCGAAAGGCTCCAGCGGCCTGCGGGCCTACGACTTCCCCGGCGGCCCTCCGTTCCGCCTCAGCGCCTACATCTTTGACCTGCGGGGGTTCGGATTGTCGATCCGGACCGACCGTGAAGACCACGCTGGCGGAACCCATGCCGTCTACGTGTTGGAGTGCGTGGTCGAGTTCGAAGTGATGGCGCTGCGACCGGGAGGCGATGCCCTTGCGGCCTAGCGCCCGGTCACACTGGCGGGGGCTTCGGCCCCCGCCTTTTCCCTTCACGCGCGCCAGTCGGTTGCCGACGACGTGCTGCGGAATTTCCCATGCCCAACATGCAAGACCAGAGGGGGCGGTCGAAGACCACCGGCCACTACGTCCGACTACAAACCTTCATGCTCAAGACGCTAGCCTGGCAGGAACTGAGGGCCAACGCGCGCGTAATCTATGTCGAGTTGGCCAGCCGATACTACGGCTCGAACAACGGTCGCATCACCCTGTCCGCCCGCGACGCCGCGCGCCTGTGCCATCTCAACAAGAACACCGTCACCAGGGCGTTCCGGCAGTTGGTCGACCACGGCTTCATCGAATGCGTGACGTCCGGGGGATTCAGTCGGAAGGTTCGCCACGCCACCGAATGGCGGCTGACGGAACACCGATGCGACGTGACCAAGGCGTTGCCGACAAAGGCGTTCATGCGGTGGCGGCCCCAGAAACAAAACACGGCCCCAAAAGAGGGCCACACCGGTCCCCATTTAGGGCCACAAGCATGAAACGAGGCCATTTTAGGCAAAATTCTGTCCCTGAATGGGGACCGAGTGGCCGGTTTCGGGGGCACGGTCGGTCCCAATCGAGGGCACACATATACGTTGCCATATGGGGGTACCGCCAAGGCGGGCCACCACCCGGTAGCAACAGCGCCATCGCAGCACCGCCCAAGTCAAATTCATTCACCAGCATGGAGACATGATCCGATGGCGAGCAAGAGTTCAACGGCGACACGAGACAAGGCGAAGTCGGAGGTCGTGGCACCGAAACGAGATCCGACCGTGAAAGAGCGGCAAGCCATCGAGGCGGCGCAGGTCAGGCAGAAGGGGCGAACCGCCCGTTCGGCTGTTGCGATCAAGCGCGAGGGCACGGCGGTGACCATCGACACGCCGCACGCGGACCTGGCGGGCTGGAGCGACGCCCTGCTCGATACGATGGGTACCAATTCCCATGATTTCGCCCAGATCGCCCTGGCACAGGTCATGGAGGTCATGGACCCGATCAGCCGATCGCCCGAAGGCTTACAACGCGGCTTGGGCGGTCATGGGGGCGATTGCACCGTGCAATGAACTGGAGGCGCTGTTGGCAGGCCAGATCATCGCGACGAACTACCTGGCACTGGACTCGATGGGCCGGGCGGCGAGGTCAGACACGATACCGAAGCGCGACGCCTACATCACACAGTCGACCAAATTGGGCCGCACCGCCGTGGCCCAGGTCGAGGCGTTGGCGAAACTCCGGGGCGGTGGAAAACAACAGGTCGAGGTGCGCCATGTCTACGTCAATGGAAACGCTGTCATCGGGGACGGGGCGCAAGCCGTGTTCGGAGACGTCAGAGGGGGAGGGGTGCGCGGCGAAAACCTCAATCGATCCCATGCACAAGGCCTTGAACATCTACCGGGCGCACCTGTCCCCTCGGTGCGGGGCGAAGACGCGGACGGGCGGGTCGTGCCTGTCGCCGGTGATGAAGGGGCGGAAGCGATGCCGCATGCGCGGCGGGGCTAGCCCTGGAGGGCCGCTGGGGCGGGCAAACGGGCGCTACAGGACCGGAGCCTTCACCAGGGAGGTTTTGGCCGTAAGGCGGCAAGCTGGGGCGCTTGTGAGGGCGTGGGCGAGAGTGGCGAGGGAGTTGTAACTTTAGGGGCCACATCCCCCGAGGGGACTCCTGCACCACCACAGCGGCCCATTTCTCACGCCCCGATCTATTTCGATCTACTTTAGATTCGAAGGACTGGGGCAGGGCCGCAGCGTCACACCAGCGCACGCCGCACGGCCTCGGGATTGCTCGGCGCTTGCATCACTGCAAGCTCGCAGCCTAACATCAACCCCCAGACGACGCCAGCGCTCCGCTAATCTACGCCGCCAACTGTCTCAAATAATCTGACGATGGACAGTAAACCTAATCGAGATGTTCTCAGAAAAATGGATCAATTTGACGGGATAGGGTCATTGTTGAGCATTACCCGGACGAGCATCACCATTTTATAATGAAACCAGAATTGCATAGTCTCGTTAGAGCGAACGCGAAACCGCAGCGGCAAGGATTAACTCAAAACATATTGTCAGAGTGTGTTAGCGCCTTTCAACGTCAGTCCGTTAAATCAGGAGTAAATTTATGCTGTATTTTCGCGTTGCATTGTTTTTATTTTCTGCTCCGTTGCTCACTAGTGGGGCGGCGCTGGCCGCCGATGCACCGACAGCAACCAACGAAGTGCTGCTGAAAAGCACTAGCTCTTGGGATGGGACTCCCTATATCCGCTATCCCGACGGCACGCCTGAGCTGACCACCCTCAAAATCACCATACCGCCTCGCACCGAATTGCCCTGGCATACTCATCCGATGCCCAACGTGGCCTATGTCCTGTCCGGTGAATTGACGGTAGAGCAACGCGAAGGCGGCCAGTCTAAAACTATCAAGGCCGGCGATGTGCTTCCGGAGATGGTCGATATCAATCACCGCGGGCGCACCGGCGACAACCCGGTAGTCCTGATCGTTTTCTATGCCGGTACGAAGGGGATGCCGCTCTCTGTGGCTCCGAAACAATAACATCCCGTTTCGGTGATAGCCCTGGGGGGTCTCGCCGATTTACTTCATCGAGAAACGGCGGAGCTTGAATTGCTCAGCGATCCAACCGCGCAGCACGAGGCGTTTAACCCGATCGCGCCACAATATCCCAGCCAAGAGTATCGCAGGCCAACCCAATCCTGCGATCCATGCGCCGAAGAAGGCTGGAACCAAGCCGATTGATCCGCCGAGCACAATGCCACTCTGACAGATTGCCGCGATCCATATCGCTACAAACGCAGCCACCCCGACCGCCAACGCCGCGAGTAGGTAAGCCCAAGCAACCGGCACTTCGACTCGCGGAAAAGATTCGAACAACGCTCACATCGATTCTGTCTCGGCTGCGAGACCCCAGCTAGTCTGGAGGGATCAGGCCGTCAGGACACGCCGTAGAGCGAGGCTGCGCGCTTGCTACAGCGCGGGAATGCGCCGCGACAGCCGTACGGTGCGACAAGGCGCTTCTGCCGGTGATCTAGCGCCGATGTTAGGTGTGTTGTTGGGGTAAAACTGGAAGCCCTGAAAATACCTTAGTATTTTCATAGGATTCTAGGTCTCGATGGCTCCCGGAGCAGGACTCGAACCTGCGACAAGTCGGTTAACAGCCG
This sequence comes from Phenylobacterium deserti, assembly GCA_945883235.1. GTDB lineage: Bacteria > Pseudomonadota > Alphaproteobacteria > Caulobacterales > Caulobacteraceae > Phenylobacterium > Phenylobacterium deserti_A. Next base: position 17,819 of record CAMCXF010000015.1, read on the forward strand.
ACTGCTCTACCAGCTGAGCTATCCGGGATCAGGCCGTCGAGGGGCGGGGCTATACGCTGCCACGCCGGACCACGCAAGCGCAGGGTTGGGTTGGCGCAAACTCCGAAAAAAAGAGCCCGACGCGAACGCCGGGCCAAAAGAAGTTGGTGATGGTGTGGTGTCTTCACAGAAGACAAGGTGAAGATCGACTTTCATGATTAAGGCCGGGTTAATGCGACCGGCGGAGGCTGGACGTCAGCGGCGGATCGGTCGATCAAGGCCTTTGAGATCGTTCAGGGACTGAAGCCGCATGCGCATCCACTTCACCGGCATCGCGGGCGCAGGCATGGCAGCAGCGGCGCTGATGATGCGCGAGGCAGGCCATACGGTCAGCGGCTCTGACGCCGACGTTTTCCCCCCCATGTCGACCTATGTGGAGGGGCTGGGGTTCCGAATCAGCTGGGCCTTCGATCCGGCCAAGCTGAGCGACGATCTGGACCTGCTAGTGCTGGGTGCCAGCGCCAAGCTGGGTGGCGAGACCAATGTCGAGGTCAAGGCGGCGCGTCGGCGCGGCATCCGCGTCACCACCTTCCCGGAACTGGTGGGGGAGGCGACGTTAGCGCGGCAAAACACCGTGGTGGCCGGCTCCTTCGGCAAGTCCACCTGCTCGGCACTGATGGCCCACATCCTGCGCGAGGCGGGTGTCGACGCGGGCTGGATGATCGGGGCTATCTCGCCGTCTCTGCCCGATACCGGCCACTGGGGCCGCGCGCCGCAGGTGGTGCTGGAGGGGGATGAGTACATCGTCGGGCCGACCGACTGGCGCTCGAAGTTCGTGCTTTATCACCCGCGCGATGTGCTGCTGACCAGCCTGGTCCACGACCATGTGAATGTCTTCCCGACCTTCGCCGACTATGAGGCACCGTTCCGCGAGCTGCTGCGGTTGATCCCGGCGGACGGCCTGCTGATGGCCCGCGAGCATCCTGCCATCCGCGCCATCGCGGCTGAGGCGGCCTGCCGGATCGTCTGGTACGACACCGATCCCTGTGACGGCTGGCATGCCGAGGGTGTCGAGTTCGGCGATGTCTCGCGTTTCACCCTCGTGGGCCCGGGCGGACGGCGCGTGGCGCTGGCCACCACCCTGCTGGGTGCCCACAACATCGAGAACATCGTCGGCGTCTGCAGCTATCTGCTTGAGCGCGGGCTGGTAGGCGAGGTGGATCTGGCCCGCGCGGTCGCCAGCTTCGCCGGCATCCGGCGGCGCCTCGACCGTCTGACCAGGCGCTCGACCGTGCCGGTGATCGAGGGCTTCGGCTCATCCTACGAAAAGGCCCGATCGGCCATCGAGGCCATGCTGCTGCACTATCCCACCCGCCCGCTGACGGTGGTGTTCGAGCCCCACACCTTCTCCTGGCGTTCCCGCGACGCGCTGCACTGGTATGACACGGTGTTTGGGGGGGCTGCCCGGGTGCTGATCGTGCCGCCGCCGCACCACGGTGAGGCAAGCCATCATCAGTCGAGTTTTGCGGAGATCCTGGAGCGGGTGGCGGCGACAGGCGTGGCGGTAGAGGGTGTGGAGACTGCCGAGGCGGCCACGGTTGCGCTCAGCCGCCTTGCCGGCGACGTAGCTGTGCTCCTGCTGTCCTCCGGCCCTCTGCTGGGACTGCCCGACAGCCTGCCGCCAGTGTTCGACGCGAGGTACGGCGCGCAGGAAGCCGCCGCCTGACCCGGCCTTACCTCCCCCACGAAGTGGCGGGAGAGGGACCGCGCCCCGTAGAGGGCGTGGTGGAGGGGGCAGACCCCAGTCGCAGAATCCCTCACCCGCCGCAGGCACAGAACTTCAGGCTCACCCCCTCCACCCCCGGCTCTACGCCCGGCCGGTGGCCAGGCTCTGCCGGCGGTCCCCCTCCCGCCACTCCGTGGGGGAGGTGAGCGGACCGCACCATCCCCCCTTTGACGCGACCTCCGCGCGCGCCTTAAGGTCTCAGCCAAGCATGGGACCAGATATGGCCGCGCTGCGGGCCGTCGAACCGCCGGACAGCGATCACGTGCCTATAGCATCCTCGCCTGTCATCCCTGGATCCGGACTAAACCAGACGCGGGATCAACGCTGCGCAGATGGCTGGACGCTGGTGGGCGTCGGCAATTGGTCCTGGGCCTACGCAAGTCCTGACGGTCTCACCGTCGCGCGCGTCAGGCCGTGGGACCCGGCCTACAGGCTTCACGCGGTGGCCTGTCTGTCCGGGCCACCAAACCGATACCTGCCTCGCGTCGAGTCGATCACCGCCTTGGAAGGTGAGGGCTATGCGGTGATGATGGAAAGGCTATGGCCTGCCGACGAGGTGGAAGCTGCTGCCCTGTGCGGCCGGATTGGACTCGGCAACGACAGCGGCTACCAGATTCCGATTCTTCCGGATGATCCGTCCGATCAGAACTTGGCGGCTCTGCGACTAAGGTTGAAGGCGCTGATGGCGCAAGGGGCCGAGAGCTTTACGCTCTGGGGCGGCTCCGACATCCGGCCCGGCAACATCATGGTAGATGGCAAGGGTCAGCTGAAGGTGGTTGATCCGGTGTTTCTTCGAGGTCCGGCCATTGTCGACGCATTAAAAGACGGGCGCGCCGACCTGCTGGCCGATTTTACGCACGAGCAGCTTCGAGCGTTTCTGACGATCCCGGTGTTCTTGCGCGGTCCGGAAACGGACGAGCTTCGTCGCCGCATTGACCTCTTGTGTCCGCAGCGGTGAAGTCTCGCTCGGGTTTGTCCGGAGGTGCTTGTGCTTGCTGAGGTCATCAAAGTGTCGCAACGCGACACAACTCATTGCGTTTCGTGTCGTCTTAAGATACAGTTCTGTTTCGACCTCGACAGGCGACCATGGCGATTCAGAGCTTTCAGGATGAGCGGGCGCAAGCGATCTTTGAGGGGCGATCACCCGGAAAAGGGTTCCCTGCTGATCTCATCCGGCCTGCCAAGCGAAAGCTGGAAATGCTCAACGCCGCCGTCGAGTTGAACGAACTGCGCTTCACACCTGGTAATCGGCTTGAGCCGCTGTCGGGCGACCGGCACGGCCAGCACTCGATCCGCGTCAACGATCAGTTCCGGCTGGTCTTCGTCTGGACGCCCGCCGGTCCGACCGACGTGGCGTTTGTGGACTATCACTGATGGCGATGGAGAAGATCATGTCCGATGACCCGTTGGCACCGGTACATCCCGGCGAGATCCTGCTGGAAGAGTTCATCCGTCCGCACGGCCTGACGGCGGGCCGGGTCGCCGCGCGCATGAAGATTGCGCGACCGCGTATCGAGAAGCTGGTACGGGGCCGCACGCCGGTAACGGTCGATACGGCCCTGCGCCTGGAGCGCCTGTTCGGCCCTTCCGCCCAGTTCTGGCTGAACCTCCAGACCCGCTATGACCTGGAAACCGCCAAGGCAGCCCCGATCGCCGGGATCGAGGCGATCGAGCCGCTCAGGGTCTGAACTCTACGGCCGCGCGGGCACCGGCTGGACGTAGCCGTCCTTGGCCTGTTTCGCCGCCTTTTCCGCGGCGTTCAGCTCCTTGAACTCTTCCCGCTTGGGTCCGAGGTAGCCGAACAGATAGGCGGCCACCTTGCGGATCTGGATCTCTTCCGAGCCCTCGGTGATCCGGTACCGGCGGTGGTGGCGATAGATGTGCTCGAAGGGCGTGTGCCGCGAATAGCCCATGCCGCCGTGCACCTGCATGGCCCGGTCAGAGGCCTCGCAGACCAGCCGGTTGCCCCAGTAGTTGCACATCGAGACCTTGTCGGAGATCGTCCGCTCGATCTCCTTGTGATCCATCTTGTCCATCTGCCAGGCGGTCTTGCGGATCAAGAGGCGCAGCATCTCGCACTGGGTCTGCAACTCCACCAGCGGCCACTGGATGGCCTGGTTGTCGGAAAGCGGTTTGCCGAACGGCTTGCGCTTGCGCGCGTATTTGACCGCCTCATTGATGCAGAACTGCGCCGCGCCCAGCGACGAGGCCGCCTGGCGGATACGGTTCTGGTGGACGAAGCTCTGACCCAGTCCCAGCCCCCGGTCGACCTGACCCCAGTAGCTGTCTTCCGGAATCCAGACATTGGTGAAACTGACCCGCGGGTGGTCCGTGGGCATGTTGAACGTCCACATATATTCTTCGATCTTCACCCCGGGGGTGTCGGCGGGCACGATGAAGCAGGTGATGCCCGTGGCGTCTCCGTCCTTGCCGGACGTGCGGGCGAAGACCATCACGTGGGTGGCCACGTGCATGCCCGTCGTCCACATTTTTTCGCCCTGGATCAGCCAGCCGGGCTTGCCGTCCTTGTCCTGACGAACCCCGGTGGTTTCCATGAAGGTGGCGTCGGAGCCATGGTTGGGCTCTGTCAGGCCAAAGCCCGTGCGCATCTTGCCGCCCAGCAGCTTGTCGGCGTCACGCTCGTACTGGGCGTTGGTGGCAAACTCCTTGAACATCAGGATGAAGGGGTTGTTGCCGACGATCGAGTGCTCGGTCTGGAGGTCGTTGAACAGGCCCAGCCCCTTGGCGGCCAGATGCTCGCGGATGACGGCCATGGCCAGCTGGGTGCCGCCCTTGCCGCCCATCTCCGGGGGCCAGGCGTAGCGCAGGTGTCCGGCCTCGTCGGCCAGCTTGCGGGCCTTGGCCAACAGCTCTTCCCAGTCCTTGCGGGGCAGGCCCTGGTTGTCCCAGTCGGTGCGGGCGTGCTCGCGGCGGTGGTCGAAGAACCGCTCATTGTCGTCCTGCGCCTGCAGCGGCTTGATCTTGTCCTCAATGAACTGGTCCAGTACGGCCAGATAGTCCACGAGGTCCTTGGGCAGGTCGAAGTCCATAGCGGTTTCCTTACCAGTGAGGCGGACTTGACGTTGGGGAGGCGTTTACAAGCCGACCATTCGCCCGCCAGATCATTCAGAGATTAGACCTAGCCAGAGGTTCCGTCGGGTCATGGAATTGGATGTTCGCGCACAGTTAGAGCGCCTGGCTGAACGGTTGGGCGGGGTCGGCGTCACGCTCACCGAGGCCCAGCGGCTCTCGGGTGGGGCCAGCATGGAAACCTGGGCGTTCGGTTTCGAGGGTGTTGGAGGGCCGGAGCGCCTGATCCTGCGCCGTCGCAGTGCACCGTTCGACGAGGAGACGGCGCGGTCGATCAGCCTGGCGACCGAGGCTGCGCTTATCCGCGCCACGGGTGCCAACGGTGCGAAAGTTCCGCCGGTGCGTCACCTCTGCGACGACGCTGACGGGCTGGGCGAGGCCTACGTGATGGTCCGCGTCGATGGCGAAACGCTGGGCAAACGGATCACCAGCGATGCACGGTTTGACGCTATCCGTCCTTCCCTGGCCCGCCAGTGTGGCGAGGCGCTGGTGCCGATCCACGCCACGCCGCCGCCGCCGGGGCTGAAGCTGAAGACGGTCGATGGCACCCAGGAACTGGACCGCTATGAGGAGGTCTACCGCGCCACCGGTGCCGAGCGCCCGATCCTGGAGCTGGCGTTTCAGTACCTGCGCAAACACACGCCACAGCCTGTCGATCCCGTCTTGCTGCACGGCGATTTCCGCAATGGGAACATCATGTTCGACCCCGAGCGTGGCGTGGCGGCGGTTCTTGACTGGGAGCTCGCCCACATCGGCGATCCGGCCGAGGACATGGGCTGGATCTGCACCAACTCGTGGCGGTTCGGGCGGCCGGACAGGCCTGTGGGCGGCTTCGGCGACTATGCCGATCTGTTGGCGGGTTACGCTGCGGCGGGCGGGCGCCCCATTGACCTCGGCCGGGTAAGATTCTGGCAGATGCTGGGCTCCCTGCGCTGGGGCGTCATGTGCCTGACCATGTATTTGAGCTGGCGTGACGGGGCAGAGAAGTCGGTCGAACGTCCGATGATCGGGCGCCGCGTTTCGGAAACCGAGGCCGATCTGGTCGTCCTGCTGGAGCAAGGCCTGTGATCACCCATCCGAAAACCGAGGAACTGGCGCAGTCGGTGGCCCTCTGGATCGAGCAGATCCGGCCCAGTCTCGACCCGCGTAACGCTTTCCTGGCCCGTGTCGCCGCCAACGCCATGGCCACCATCGGCCGCGAGATCACCCAGGGGCCGGCGGCGGAGGCCGAGGCGGTGCGCCTGATGGGTGACCTGCTGGGCCATGCCGGAACCCATACCGAGCTCAACACCGAACTCTGCGCGCGGATCCGATCCGGCGAAATGACGGTCGGGACGCCCGGCCTGCTGACGGCCCTGACCACCATCGCCCGTAACCAGATCGCCATCGACCAGCCAAGCTACAAGGCGGAAGGTAGCCTTTAGGCCGCCTCCAGCACCCGGATGATCTGGCTCTCGCGCTCGTTCCAGAGGATGGCGACGCGGGCCGCGCGGGCGCTGTCCTTGCCCAGCGCGGCTTCGACCTCTGGCTGACGCAAACGACCTGCGGATAGTCGCAGCAGCGTGCGTTCACCGCCCTGATCCACGGCCACGTCATGGAAGCGCAGCACCGCGTCGACCACCGCGGCGGGGGGCAGGGCAGGGCGGCGGGGTGCCGGTGGCTTGCTCGGGCGCGGGCTGTAACGGCCGGGGCGGCGGCGGGACTGAAACTGCGAAGCCATGGTTGGAACTCCTTGCGGGATGTCGATGTTTCGGTTTTATTCGCAAGGTACGACAGAAACGGACGTAGCATTTCATGCGACACCAAAAAGCGGGTCAGGTGCTGGAGCTGGCGCGGATGCTGGCCAGCACCGCCGAGGGGATGACGCTGGACGAAATGGCCCGGCGCATGGCCGTCAGCCGCCGCACCATCGAGCGCATGCGCGATGCTGTGCGCGACGTTTTTCCCCAGCTGGAGGACGTGGTCGAGTGGCCCACGACCCGCTACCGCATCCCCTCCGGCCTGGACCACCTGTTCCAGGCACCGACGGCTGAAGAGTTGGCGGCGCTGTCGGCCTCGGCGGAGTTGATGGATCGCCAGGGCGCCACCGAACGCGCCAAAGCCCTGCGCTCGCTGGAGCAGAAGGTGTTGTCCGCCACCCGCGCGGCGGCCCGCCGACGACTGGCACCGGATCTGGAGGCCCTGCTGCAGGCCGAGACCATCGCTGTCACCGCCGGCCCACGACCGTTCGAGGAGGCCAGCGTGCTGGCGGCGGTTCGCGAGGGCCTGAAGGCGCTCTCCACGCTCAGGTTCCGCTATGAAGGTGGCTCTACGCCCGGTCGGGTGCGCGAGGTGACGCCGTTCGGCATCCTGTTTGGCCGGTCCAACTATCTGGTGGCCGCCGAGGACGCAGGCGTCGGCCCGCGCAACTGGCGCCTCGACCGCGTCTTTGACGTCGAGGTCACAGGGCAGGCCGGTTTCCGTCCGCAGGACTTCTCGCTCCAGGCCTATGCCGACGAGAGTTTTGGCATCTATCAGGACGACACCCACAATGTGGTTCTGAAGATCCTGCCCCATGGTGCCGAGGACGCCTTGCGCTGGCGGTTCCACTCCAACCAGCGGATCGAGCAACAGCCGGATGGGTCGGTGATCGTCCGGTTCCGGGCCAGCGGGATGCGCGAACTGGCCTGGCACCTGTTCACCTGGGGCGACAAGGCCCTGGTTGTCGCGCCTCAAGCCTTGCAGGACATGCTGGTGCAGGAAATCGAGGTCGCCCGCCAGACCCACGACCGATTCTGACGTAGCATCGATCCAGTGTCTCCTCATCAGACGGGAGACACCTATGACCACGCTCGACTACGCCGCCCTTTACGAGACCGAGTTCCGCCATCGCCGCCGCCGCGCGGTGTGGCTGCGCATCCTCGCCGCCACGGCCTTCACGCTCTGGCCGCTGGCGGTCGTGGGAGCCATGGCGCTGCGGTGAGCCCGGACTTACCACCGCAGGTGACGCTTCCTTCAGCCTGCGGTAGAGTCGGCTGACAATGTCCCCACGAGTCCCTCCATGCGTCTTGCCGCTCTCGCCGCCGCCCTCGCCGCTGTTTTCCTGATGGGCGCCGCCGTGCCGGACGATGATCCCTACTCCTGGATGGAGGAGATCGAGGGCGCTCGCGCCCTTGATTGGGCCAAGGCCGAGAACGACCGATCTCTGCCGCAACTGCAGAACGATCCGCGCTACGCTGGGCTCTATGCCGACGCGCTGAAGATCGCCACGGCGAAGGACCGGATCCCCTCTGAGGGTTTCGCTGGCGACGGATCGTTCCGGGGTTTCTGGCAGGACGCCGACCACGTTCGCGGCATCTGGCGCACCGCATCGGTGGAGAGCTACCGGGCCGGCAATCCTGATTGGAAGACGATCCTCGACATCGACGCCCTGGCCAAGGCCGAGGGTGCCAACTGGGTGTTTTCCGGCGCAAGCTGTCTGGCACCTGATGACCGCTATTGTCTGGTCCAGCTCTCGAATGGCGGCAAGGACGCCGTCGAGATCCGGGAATTCGATACGCAGACACGCCAGTTCGTCGAGGGCGGCTTCAGGTTGCCGGAAGGCAAGCATCGCATCGACTGGATCGACAGGGACACCCTGTTCGTCGCCACCGACTGGACGAAGGCCGACGTCACGACTTCTGGCTATCCGTTTATCGCAAAGATCCTGAAGCGCGGCCAACCGCTGGCGGCGGCCAGGCAGGTGTTCACCGGCGCCCGTGACGACGGCGGCTATGGCGTGCAGCCCATCATCCTGCGCGACCCGGTCGGCAAGGTGCAGGCGGTGGTGATCTATCGGCCACTGGATACCTTTAACGCTGAATACTACCTGCTGGACGGGGACCGCCCCCTGCGGCTGGACCTGCCGAAGAAGGTCCAGATCCAGGGGTATCTGGACGGTCGCCTGCTGGTGAGCCTGGACGAGGCGTGGGACGACAAGGGGATGAAGGAGGGCGACCTCGTTGACTTCGACATGGCCGCGGTCAGGCGCAAGCCAGGCACCCTGACGCCCGGCCTGGTCCTGCGACCTGCTGCCAACCAGGCCGTTGAGCAGGTGGCGACCACGCGGGACCGGCTGACGGTGGTGATGCTGCAGGACGTGAAGAGCCAGGTGCTGAGCTATCAACGCAAGGCCGGCCGCTGGACGTCCTCAACGCTCGACTTGCCGAAAGATGCCACCATCGACATCGCCTCGGCCTCGGATACCGACAACCGGTTGGTGCTGAACGTTGCCAGTTTCCTGACGCCTACCGGCCAGTGGCTGGCGGATGCGACCGGCGGGGCACCTGCGAAACTCCGCGCCCTGCCGGATCGCTTCGATGCCGCGCGGTTTGTCACCGAACAGTACTGGGCCACATCGAAGGATGGCACCAGGATTCCGTATTTTGTGGTGCACGCGAAGGGCCTGAATTTCGACGGCTCCAACCCCACCCTGCTGAACGCCTATGGCGGCTTCCAGGTCAGCCAGTCTCCGGCCTATTCGGGAACCGTCGGCAAGCTGTGGCTTGAAAAAGGCGGCGTGTTTGTGGTGGCCAATATCCGCGGCGGTGGCGAGTTCGGGCCTCGCTGGCACAACGCCGGACTGAAACTGGACCGCATGCGGGTCTATGACGACTTCTTCGCCGTCTCCGAGGACCTGATCGCGCGCACGATCACCAATCCGAAGAAGCTGGGCATCGTCGGCGGATCCAACGGCGGTTTGCTGATGGGCGTGGCGCTGACCAAGCGGCCGGAGCTCTACAACGCCATCGTTATCCAGGTGCCGCTGTTCGACATGATCGGCTACGACCACATCGGGGCCGGCGCGTCGTGGATGGGCGAGTACGGCGACCCGAAGGTCCCGGCGGAACGCGCCATGCTGATGACCTATTCGCCCTACCAGAACCTGAAGCCCGGCCAGCCCTATCCGCGTGTCTTCATCCGCACGTCCACCAAGGACGACCGCGTCCACCCCGCCCACGCCCGCAAGGCCGCCGCGCGCCTGAAGGAATACGGCTACGACTACCTCTACTGGGAAAACATGGATGGCGGCCACGCGGCGGCGGCCAATCTCAACGAGCGCGCGCTGGGCAGTGCGCTGGAGTTCACCTACCTCATGCAGCGGTTGATGGATTGACGTCTTACCTCCCGCCGCTTCGCGGGGGAGGTGAAGAAGGTCACCGCACGAAACTTGCCCCGTTGATGTCCAGCACGGCACCGGTCATGGACGCGGGCGCCTCCAGGGCCAGCCAGACCGCCGCGCGCGCCACCTCCTCGGGGTCGGCCACACGGCCGAGCGGGATGTCGGCCAGCAGTTTGTCGCCACCGCGGCTGGCCAGGTATTCCTCGGCCATCCCGGTCATGGTGAAGCCGGGGCAGATCGCAAAGGCAAGGATGCCCTCGCCGGCGAACCCGCGCGCGATCGACTTGGTCATCGCCACCATCCCGGCCTTGGACGCCGCATAGTGCCAGTGGGCCGGGCTGTCGCCGCGATAGGCCGCGCGGCTGGCAATGTTGACGATCCGCCCCCCGACGCCACGTTCGCGCCAGTGCAGGATCGCGCGGCGGGAGAGGTCGGCGGCCGCTTGCAGGTTGATCTGCATGGTGCGCGCCCAGGCGGCTTGCCAGTCGGGCAGGGGCGCATCAACGGGGGTCGCCTCGAACACGCCGGCATTGTTGATCAGCACATCGATCCGGCCGTCGAGACGGGTGAGAGCTGCATCCCAGAGCCGGTCAGCGGCGGCGGGATCAGACAGGTCCGCTCCGATCACCTCTGGCCCATCCTGCCGTCCGTGACCAATCAGAAGGGCGCGATGCTTCAGGGCGTGTGTGATCGACGCGCCGATGCCGCGCGTGGAGCCGGTGACGAGGATGTTGGGAAGCGGGTTGACCATGACTCCGGTTAGGGCACCGGTTCCGGATGATCAATTGCCGCAAGGTCAGTAACCAATCTGGGCGACGGACGCGGTTCCGCAATTAATTTGGAGGCCTGACCGGGAATCGAACCCGGGTGCGCGGATTTGCAGTCCGCAATTCCACATTGATATAATTGATAATTTCGGCGCCGTGTCGCATCCTTGTCGCGCAGAGAGTTTTGCGACGCAAATTCCAGGAGCGGTGGAATGCTGGCTGCGGCGAGCTAGCCGCCCGCGATCTCAGGCGAGAAGCGCCCGCTCAGCGGCGGCCATTTCCTCCCCGTCGTCGCCAGTCGGAAACAGATGACCGTAGACGTCGGAAGTCATCACGACACTCGCATGGCCCATGCGCTCCTGTACGAGATTGAGCGGCAGGCCGAGCCCGCCGTCTGCTAGGCGGTTGATGCACCAACTGGCGTAGAAATGCCGCAGGGCGTGTAGGCCGGTGTATTTCGCCGCGGGGATCGGTGCGCCTTCCTTATCGACCTCGCCGGTGTCAATCGTGATGCCAGCTCGGATCTGGGCAGGGATAAGGCCACGGCTGCGAATGGCGTGGTGGCTTTCAACGCCACCCGCCGCGTTTGGGAACGCCAGGCCAAGCTCGCCCTTCGGACATGCCAGGCGCCACTCCTTGAGCGCGTTGGCGACAAGGGGAGGGAGGGGCACGGTGCGCTCGCCGCTTTCCGACTTCGGGGCGCCGATGTCGTTGAAGCGATCAGCGCGCTGCTCAACCCGCAACTCGCGCCGATCTAGATCTAGATCCGACCAGCGCAGGCCGCGCAACTCCGACGCACGCAGGCCGGTGAAGATGGCCGTGAGCAAGATAGGCCGCCAGCGGCCCTCCAGCGCGCCCACGATGGCCTTGATCTCATCTGTGCGTGGTATGTGGACCCCGACCCGCAGCTTGCCCTTCTGACGCCGCTCAGCGCAGCGTTCCTTGCCCCCGCGGCGAACGCGCACGTCCCTCACCGGGTTGCGGGCCGTCAAGCCGCGCTCCTGGGCGTCGGCGATCATGGTTCCGAGGCTGACGAGAACCTTGCGGATCATGGCAGGCGACCGACCTTCAGTCCGAAGCGTATCCTCAAACTCCCGGATCGAAGGGATGCTTAGGCTCGATAGTTTCCACGATCCAATAAAGGGGTCGATATGCAGCCGCTTGTGCTGGCCGTATTGTGCCACCGTGGTGCGCTCCAGCCCAGCCGCCTCTGCTGTAGCGATCCACATCGCGCCGGCGGACTTGACGGTGACGCTGACGCTATCCGCGACGTGCACGCCGTCCCGGATCTCGACTGTGGCGGCAGCGGCGAAGGCATCGGCCTCGCGCTTTCGGGGGAACGTCTTGAGCCGACGCACGCCCTTGGCGTCGGTGTAGTTGACAACCCAGCCCTCGCGAACTTCACCCTTCGCGGTTGTCCACTGGCGTTTGCGGACGCTCATTCGCCCACCCGCTCTCTGACGAGCCGCTCGAGGTTCCCCATCCGCTCGATCATGTCGGTCATCTGGTCAACTGTGATTTGGCCTTTAGTCGTCTGCTGGATCTGCTCCGTCTCTCGGAGCAGCCCCTGCTCCATTAGCCACGCAGCTTCCTGAGATTGCGTGCGCCCGTTGGCGGCCGCACGCTGGGTCAGCCACGCCTTTACCTCTGGAGTGACCAGCACGCCGAGCGAGACCTTGGTTGCTCCCGGTGCCGGCGGCTTGGTGGGGCGGCCCCTCCGTTTCGGTTCATTCGCCATGTTTTTGTCCCTGCTTCGATTTATTTTCTAGCACTATTAGAAAAGACTTGGCAATCCCCACAAACCGCTTCATTTCTAGGATTCTTAGAAATAGGAGACGGCGATGGACCATCCACTTAGTGGCGATCTCTGCTGGGGCGCAGACGCGATCGCGAAAGAAATCGGGCGCAGCCGCCAGGCAACGTTCCATCTGCTCGCGATCGGAGAGCTTCCGGCGAAGAAGGTCGGCGGGCGCTGGTGCGCTTCGCGGAGCCGCTTGAAGGCCCTGTTCCTCGAAGACGTGCAGGCTGCCTAAGTCATGGCACCATCAGCAGAAAGGGCCGCCGCAGCGTCACGGCGTCTGCGGCGCTTGCGGCCTTCCCGGGCGCGGCAATGACCGATTACGCCATCGGATTGCTGGCCGCGAACCGCGCCAGTTGCCGGCCGGACGTCCGAAGCCAGGCGGTGGCTCCATGAAGGCCGCGACCCTGATCGAACGCCTTCCGGTGGCCGGTGGCTACCTCACCGTCACACTCAGCGACCACCGGGCACCGCTGATTGTCGAGGTGCGGGCGTTCTCCGACATCACGGTGATCGGCGGGATCCAGACATCCACCGGCCACGGTCTGCCCTTCACCTTGGACGTTCTGCCTGGTCTGATCGACGCCCTGCAGAGCGCCTTGGCGGAAGCTGAGCGGCGGGGATTGGCCGAGGGGGGCGGCGAATGAGCGCGTCGCTTCCTCCGCTGCCCGCCGGTGCCTTTGCGGACTTCCTGTTGAACCGCCCGGGCGGCGCCAGCCTGGCCGATGAACTTGTCGATAGGTTCCCCACGATCCTGCGCTTCGACGTGTTCCTGGGCATCGCGCTCGCCTGGACCATCCGCGATGCGGACCTGGTCGCTAGCTTCATCGAGATCCGAGACCTGCGCCGCCAGCTGGAGGGTGCCTGCCATGAGATCGAGACACTCCAACGCCAACCCGAACAGCGGAGCGCCGCATGACCGCCGTCCAGAGCCCAGAGGAACCTATTGGCGGGCCCCGCATGTTCTCGGCCGCCGAGTTTGCCGGCCGGGCGATCAAGCCGCGCCCGATGCTTGTTCCCGGTTTCATACCCGGTAATCAAGTCGCGTCGATTGACGGCGACGGCGGTGCCGGTAAGTCGACCATCGGTATTCAACTATGCGCGAGCGCCGCCTCCGGCCAGCCGTGGCTTGGTCAAACGGTCAAGCGTGGCCCGGCAATCTATCTGGCCTCCGAGGATGACAAAGACGAGATCCAGTGCCGTCTCGAAGAGATCTGCGTCGACCTGAAGATCGGCTTGCACAACGTCGCGGATATGAAGATCTGGCCGTTGGCGACAGAAGATCCGGCGCTCTTTATACCAGGACACAACGACACCCTGCAGCCGACGGCCCGCTGGGCTCAGTTGCAGGCCCATGTCGACCGCGTCAAGCCGGTCGTGCTCGTGCTCGACTCCCGCGCTGACGTGTTCGGCGGTAACGAGATCAGCCGCGCTCAGACCCGGGGATTCATCGCGATGCTCCGCAAGATGGCTGTGTCGCAGGGCGTCGCCGTTGTCCTCTTGGGCCATCCCAGCGTTAGCGGCATGGCGTCGGGCTCCGGCTCGTCAGGTTCGACGCATTGGCGAAATGCCGTGCGCGCTGGACTCTATCTGAAATACGCAGAGGACCGAGACGCTAACCCCAACCTTAGAGTGCTCGAGTTGGTGAAGGCCAATTACAGCGCCACAGGCCTCTCGCTCACCATCCGCTGGTCAGCCGGTGCGTTTGTGTTTGAGGAGGGCGGGGTAAGCACGAAGCCGAAGCTCGCCGCGTCAGCCGTCGACGAGACGTTCATGCGCCTGCTGGTCGAGTACAGCGCACAGGGCCGACCGCTTTCCGACCTCGGGGGCCGCAACTATGCGCCCGCCCTATTCGCCAAGGACCCGGAGAGAAATGGCGCCACCAAAGTAGCCTTCGCCAGCGCCATGACGCGCCTGTTCAGGGCCGGCCGCATCATAGGCACAGAGTCCGGTCCGCCCACTCGGCGCCGCCGGGAATTGCGCCCCGCATGACCTACGAACGCCCTACGATCGCCGATTTTGGGCCTACGAGCGCCCTTCGATCCCCCATGCGATCGGCCTACGAACGGCTACGAACGCCCTACGATCCCCCCTACGATCACACCCCCCATACCCCCTATGGGCTACGCGCCCCCTTTGGCGGGGCCGCGCCCATAAAGGCTGGGACCTCGATTGCTAGGCTAGGCACCCCCCCGGGGGTGGGTAAATCGCTCCGGCGAACCGCCTGAAGACCGGTTGGGAAGTCACGTTTGAACGCTAACTCATGAAATCCCCGACCCGCTAGCCTGAAAGACCGTCTTGGCCAGATCGAGCCCGATTATGCTAACTTCACCCACGGACGCCTCCTTTGCAGTGGTGTGTTTCAACACCTTCACTTTGGCACTTAGATGCCTCCAGGGGGCGTCCACCCCATCGCTTACGGACAGAGACGCCAGGACAAAGAACGAGCCAGCCGCGCTCGAATTGCAGATCAGCGCCAGCCAGTGACGCGGGCGTGGGGCCAGACCAGGGGGGGCCTAAAAGGCTGCGGGGGATTTCGCAGCGGACCGCCTTGGGTAAGACGCGGAGATTTTATTTCGTCCAGCCCTCGGATCCTCTGGCTCCAGTCCAGAGTGAGCTGAATATCCATCTAACTAACGGAATAAACGTGGGAAAACTCTTATGTGGCTTAAGTTCTCGCACTTGGATGTAATGTTTTCCTAAAGCTGCCCGCCAGGTGAGTGCCTGTTTAGGTCCCGTGCGCAGCATTGGCGGGCAGGCTAACCCTTGCTTCTCTCTAGGAATGGCCGTGCGGCCAGGATGGTGCCACCCGTCAGGGTGGGCATGGTCAACGGCAGCACGTCCCCGGCCTTGCCCTGGAGAAGAACTGCGGGGCGCGGCGCGAAAGCGCCAGGCGCATCAGCGACGGCTGAGCGCTTCACGCAGTCGCGAAAGTCCAACTGCCATGGACCTCGCGTCCGAGCCGTAACCAATGCGGATGTGGCCAGCTGCACCGAAGAACTCGCCCGGCGCAACGATGAGGTCGTGTTCGGCCAGCAGCCTGCGCGCAAAGGCGCGCGTGTTTGCGACCCCTGGGATCCGTGGGAAGCACATGCAGCCAAATTCCGGAAGGGTTCCCTCCAGATAGCCGGCCCGTATCAATTCGCCGATCTCGCGTTCGATGATCGGGCGGGTGACGGAAAGGACCGCCTGCCAATGTGCTTCGAACGCAGCGGGCGCTTCCAGGACGTGAGCAGCGACGGCGTGCGAAAGCTTGGAGACACCAAAGTCACCTTCCGGGACTACGGCGCGGATACGAGCGATCAGTTGCGCATCGGCAGCCAGCCAGCCGAATTTGAGCGCGAACAGACCGAACACCTTGGTCAGGCTGGAAGCGGAAATGATGTTTGGCCCCAGGCCGGCGGCGGAGGGCGCACCGGTGGCCACGGCGAAATCTGCGTAGACCTCGTCCACGACCAGAATGGTGCCAGCGCCATCGCAGACGACGCCGATCGCTGCGATCTCGTCGGGCGACAGGCGCATACCCGAGGGATTGTGCAGATTGGTGATCACCACCAGCCGGACGCCCGTCCTGAGCTGGACCTCCAGATCGACCAGATCGATGCCATATCCGGGTGCAACTCGGGGCAGATCCTGGACAATAGCGCCGGCGGCCGTCGCCAGCCGGGCGATCAGATCGAAGCCGGGTCGCTCCGCCAGGACCCGGTCTCCGGGGCTCAGCAAGGCGCGGAACAACACGACCATTCCCGACGTCACGCCGGTCGTGGCGATGATCTGATCTGGCTTCAGGCCATATCGCTTGCAGACGGCTTCGATGGCGAAGTGGTTGCCATCGGCGAAGACGCTGACATAGCGCGATGACACATCCGTCGAGAACGCCTCACGGATCACCTCGAGCAACTGGTCCGCGGGCTCCCGAATGGTGCTTTCAAAGAGCAGGGACACATCCGGCCTCGCCTGGCGGATGCGCATCGCTGCGCGGACGAAATCCGAGTAGGATGCGGAATCGAACAGGTCGCCGCCATCCGCCCGGGGCGGGGCGCTCGCTGCGCTGTTCGAAATGACCGAATTCAAGCCGCCATCCCCAGACGCGTCGCACTTGAGGCCGGCGACATCTCCCTAGCTTAGCCTCCGGGGGCGGACTTTCTTTGCAATTTCACCCGCCCACCAGGGCAATCCTGACGACCCTATTCGTTCGCGTTCGGCCCCGCGCATAAGTCATGCGTCAGCGATTTGCCCGACGCGCGGGGACGCCGTCGGGGGAACGGCCAGCCTGGCAGAACGAAAGAATAATCCACCCCACTGCAGCTAGGCTTAGACCTTGGAGGTGACCTGAATGACCATCCGGACCCGACGCGCCGTCCTGGCCCTTGCGCTCGCCGTGACCCCGCTGGCGGCCGCTCACGCACAGCCTTCGCCGCCGCCGCGGGTCGCGGTGACTCGCCACGAGGGAACCTTCAACGGCCAGAAGCTGCGCTACACCGCGACAGTTTCCGATGTGCTTCTCCGGGACGCCGCGGGCGCTCCGGCGGCGCTGGCCACCACGATCGCCTACGTCCGCGACGACGTCCCCGACCCGGCGCGCCGGCCGGTGATGTTCGCCTTCAACGGCGGCCCGGGTGCCTCGTCCTCGCCGCTGCACATGAGCGCCCTCGGTCCGGTGATCCGCACGGCCGTGCCAGCCGGAGACCGCAACGGCGGCGGCTATCGCGATAACGCGGCCAGTCCGCTGGACGCGGTCGACTTGGTGTTCATCGACCCCGTGGGAACCGGCTTCTCGCGGCCGCTGCCGGGGACGGACCCGAAGGGGTTCTACAGCGTCACCGGCGACGCCCGGTCGGTGAAGACGGTCATCGTCGATTGGCTCAGGGCCAATCACAGAGAGGCCTCGCCGAGGTACCTGGCCGGCGAGAGCTACGGCACCAGTCGGGCCGCCACCATCGTCGGGATGGCCCAGGACCTGCCGCTCGACGGCGTGCTGCTGATCGCCCTCGCGGCGGAAAATCCCGGCCGGGAGATGCCCTTTGTGGCGGCCCTGCCGACGATGGCCGCGGGTGCCTGGTATCACGGCCGGATTGACCGGAAGGGGCGATCGGTGAGCCAGGTGTTCGACGAGACTGTGCAGTTCGCCCGAACCGATTATGTCACCGCCCTGATCCGCGGGGGCAGCCTTCCCCTGGCCGAGAAGCGCCGCATCGCCGCGCGAATGTCGACCCTCATCGGCCTGCCGGCGGACGTCATCGAACAGCATGACCTGCGGGTGTCGAAGAACGACTGGATGTTCAACATCCTCAAGGAGAGGACGCTGCGCACCGGTCTGCTGGATGTCACCGTGACCGCACCGCTGGAGCCGGGGCAGGACGGGGCAATCGACGACCCGGCCCTGGGTGTCGTGCCAAAGCGTGCACCAGGCGCTGCTGCCGCGCCGCCACCCAGCCCGGCGGAACTGGGCGCGATACCGAGCCCGGCGGTGGGACGCTATCTGACAGAACAGCTCGGCTTCCCCAGCACCGACACCTACTACGGGGTGAACTTCTCGGTGAACGCCGAGTGGAACTACGAGGGGCGCGCCAACCCTTTCACGGGCCTGGGCGCGGCCATGCGGGGCAATCCGAAGCTGCGGCTGTTCTGGGCGGCGGGTTACTATGACCTGACCACCCCGGCCTACTCGGGCCGCTACACCCTGGACCAGGCCGGCGTTCCGGCTGGGCAGCTGACGGCCGCCTACTTCGCGGGGCCGCACGGGGTCTACGACCACCCGGAGAATCTGGTGCGGTTCACGCAGGCGGTGCGGGCGTTCGTGACGAAGTAGCTACTTTGTCGCGTCGCGGATCAGGGTGCGCACGTCGTTGGCAAAGGCCTCGGCGGTGTCGCCCAGATAGAGCATGTGCCCTGACGCATAGCGGCGAAGCATGAGCCGGTCGGCGGGAAGCTTCGCCTGCTCGACCGCGTATTCCGCCGGCGCGGAGTGGGTGGAAAAATCGTAGTAGCCGGAGGCCACCAGCACCCGCAGCTTCTCGTTGCGGCGCATGGCGACGGCAAGGTCGACAGCAAAGCTCTGGCCCTCGGGCACGGCCGTGCGGTTCCAGTTCCAGGCGGGCAGCAGATCCTTCCAGACGATGGTGCCATAAGGCCGGTCCATAGACACCTTCAGGTCGCCCTCGACCATCTGGTGAAAGGCCGAGACGAAGCCCGGCACATAGCGGCCCATCGCCGGGTCGTCGGCGACCGGGTCATTGCCGCTGCTCGCCATCGGCAGGGTGTAGCGGCTGTCATATGTTCCGACCTGCAGGCCCTTGTCGGCCAGCAGCAGGCGGGCGAAGTCGGCGTCGCGGATGCCCAGGGTCTTGTCGAAGGTCGAGCCGGGCAGGCCGGTGTAGGCCGCGAGCCTCCCCGTCGTCGCCGCGCGGTCGTTAGAGGACAGCGCCCCGGCGCGGGCCTTCTTCAGGGCCTCAAGATAATCGCCGCGGGCGAAAGCCAGGACCTCGGCGTGAAAGGTCTCCAGGCTGCGGCCCCTTCGGTCGATGCGGTCATGATACCAGGCGGTGTCGGCCATGGCCGGCAGGGTGAGGGCCTGACGCAGGTCGTCGCCACCGGCCTCTCCCCCGCCTGTGCGTGCGCCGAGTGTGGTGCCCAGCAGGATGACGCCGTTCAGCGTGATCCCGCGCATGAGGCCTACATACATCGGCCCGCCCATGAGCGCCCGCGGTAGCACCGCGGCGCGGACCGATCCGTAGCTCTCGCCCATGACGAACTTGGGCGCATTCCAGCGGCCGTGCTCGGACAGCCACAGTTCGATGAACTGGGCAACCGTGTCCGCGTCCTCGTCGACGCCCCAGAAGTCGGCGTTTACGCCCTTGCCCACCACCTTCGACCAGCCCGTTCCGACCGGGTCAATGAACACCAGGTCGGCCACGTCCAGCAGGCTGTAGGGATTGTCGGCGACGCCGAACGGCGGGGTGTTGGAGGGGTTCACCTCACGGTCGAGCACCACCCGCTTGGGTCCGACCACGCCCATGTGCAGCCAGAGCGACGACGATCCGGGCCCGCCGTTGAACACGAACAGCACCGGCCGCTTCGGGTCGACCGGGCCGTCCTTGATGTAGCTGAACGAGAAGATCGAGCCGATCGGTTCAGCCGCCCGGTTGTAGAGATAGGTCTCGCCGGCGACCGCCGTGTAGGCGATGGCGCGCCCGCTGATGGTGACCTTGTGCCGGGTGACGAACCGCTGCGGCGCGGGCAGGGGCGCGATTAGGCCGGCGGCGGTCGGCCGCGACATCGGAATGCCGCCTGGCTGGGCGAGGGCGGGCGTCGCCGCCAGCAGGGCGGCGGCGAGGACTGCGGCGCGCCTCATGCGGGCGGCGCTTTCGGCAGCACGGCCAGCAGCCGGTCGACGTCGTTCATGTCATTGAACACTGAGAGCGAGACACGGAAGCGGTTGCCGCTCACCGTCATCCGGATGTCATTGCGGGTTAGGAGTTCTGCCAGCTTCGGCCGCGCGTCCTTGAGCGCGAAGGCCACCAGCGGCGTCCGCGAGCCCATCGGCGTCATCGGTTGATAGCCGCGCCGTCGTAGTTCGGTCTGGATCGCGTCGACCATCGGCTGGCGGTATGCCTGGATGTTGGCGACGCCGATCTCGCGGATCCAGCGCAGGCTGTGCTCCAACTGCACGACCCCGGTCCAGGAGGTGGTGCCCATGGCAAACTTGCCGGTGGCACCGGTCACGTAGCCGTAGTCCGCAGGCCGTTCGCCCGGCGGGTCAAAAGGATTGGTGTGGGTCTGGAAAGTTCCGCCTATCTGATGGTAGCCCCACCAGGGGCGAGTCAACTTCGCCTGCAGATCCCGACGCACATAGAGGAAGCCCAAGCCGAAATCGCCCATCAGCCATTTGTAGGAGGCCGAGGCCGCGAAATCGACGCCGGTGGCGCGCAGGTCGAGCGGCGTCGAGCCCGCGCCGTGGACGATGTCGGCATAGACCAGTGCCCCGTGGGCGTGGGCCAGGTCGCAGACCGCCTTCAGATCGTGCTCGAAGCCGTTGGTGGTCGAGATGTGGCTGACCGAGACCAGCTTCGTCTTGTCATTGATCGCCGCGGCCATGGCTGCCATGTCGATGCGGCCCTCGGCGGTCATCGGCAGGGTGACCACGTCGACGCCGGCCTTGGCCAGTTCGCCATAGGTGTAGAACGAGCCGAAGAAGTGCAGGGCGTCGGTGACGATCCGGCCGCCGGCCTGCGGGAAGCCCAGCGCCTTCAGCACCAAGTTCTCGCCCATGGTGGTGGACTGGATGAAGCACAGCTCGTCTGGCGCGGCACCCACCAGGGCCCCGAAATTCTCGACGACCGACTTTTCCTTGTCGTCCATCGAATAGCCGCGCCACAGCCCATCGCGGGTCTTGTAGCGGAGGTACTCCTCCAGCGCCGCGCGGGCGCCCAGCGGCATTGGGTGGGTCGAGCCGGAGTCGAGGTAGACGACCGGCATCTTCGCGAAGGCGGCTTTGGCCGGCAGCACTGGCGGCGGGGTCTGTGCCTGTGCGACCACGGGGGTCGCGGCGGCACCGGCGACAACGGCGCGGCGTGTGACTTTCATCGGCGTTCCTCTGCGGCGACCAGCCTAGCGGCGGTGCGCCGGATTATCCTTTCGAACTTGGCGTTGGGTCTCGCGGACCTTGGATGAATTATTCAACCGGCTCAACGAAACTGTCGCGCGGTGAGCGGCACGGCCAGCGTGCTCTTCTGCGCCGACAGAGTCACTATGGAGCGCACGTCGACGACGCCAGGCAGCTTCAGCAACACAGAGAAGATGAAGTCCTGATACCAGGTCACGTCCGGTGCCAGGATCCTCATCATCGCGTCCATCTCACCGAACACGGTCCAGCATTCCAGGATCTCCGGGATGCTGTTGATCTGGCGATAGAAGTTGGCGCGCTCGGTCTCGGTGAGCGTGGTCATCTTCACCTGGGCGAAGATCTGCATCTTGAAACCCAACTTCTCGTGGTCGACCACCGCGACCACGGCCTTGATGTAGCCCTCCTCCCGAAGTCGTTGGATACGGCGCCAGCAGGGCGACTGGGAGAGGCCCACGCGTTCGGCCAGTTCACCGGTCGAGAGTGAAGCGTCGCGCTGCATGATGTCGAGGATCTTGATGTCGATGGCGTCGAGGGCGGCCGGCATAGTTATGTCCTTGAGGCATGGCTTCGCGCATAGCGGATGCGCGCACTGCTGCTGTCAAGGATGAGCGGACCCGCCCGCTGCGAATCGTGCGTCATGGATCCGACGCATTGGCCATTCGCCTCCAAAGCAGGCGCCGCATTATCAATCTGCTTCAGGCTGGCAATGGTTCGAAGAACGAAAAGAAAAACCAGCGCCCTGAAACTACCTTTCAAGTGGCTGAGCTAGGGTTGGGGGCGGTAGGCGCGCTCCTCCCGTGCTCAAGATCCGGGGGATAAAATGAGCGTCAATTCGGTTCGCGGGCGCCTGCTCGCTTCGACGGTGCTGGGCGGCCTCGCCTTGCTGGTGGCTTCCCCCGTTCTGGCGCAGACCGCCATCGCGCAGGACGTGGAAGAGGTGATCGTCACCGGTTCGCGGATCAAGCGCGTCGAGACCACCACGGAAGCGCCGGTAACGGTGGTTGATGCTCAGGCGATCCAGGATCGCGGCTTCATCCAGGCTGGCCAGGCGATCAACGAACTCACCGCCAACATGCCCCAGTTCGCCCTGGCGGCCGGCAGCGGGTCCGCCGCCGGCAGCGGCCAGCAGTTCCCCAACCTCTTTGGCCTTGGCGCCGGCCGGACCCTGACCCTGGTCAACGGCCGTCGGTTCGTGACCTCGTCGTCAGGCCTCGGCGACCGGGTGGTGGACACCAACATCATCCCGACGGGGTTGATCAGGCGCGTCGATATCGCCCAGGCAGGCGGCGCGGCAGTCTACGGCTCGGACGCCGTTGCCGGCGTGGTCAACTACCTACTGCGCGATGACTTCACCGGCCTGGAACTTGACGCCCAGTACGGCATCTCGTCGCGCAACGACTATCCGGTGCAGAGTCTGCGGGCGACCGCGGGCCGCAACTTCCTCGATGACCGCGCGAACATCGCCGTCGATGTCGAGTGGTCCAAGACGCGCCCGCTGTATGACTACGATCGTCCGCGCAGCAATCTCGGCCGGGTGACAATCTCGAACGAGGCCAATGTCTCCAACACCGACGGCCTTCCGTCGGTCCGCGAGAACCTGAATACCCGTTTCACGAGCTTCAATGCCAATGGCCTGCTGTTCTCGCCAGCGCCAGCACCGCTGACCAACTTCATCTTCCGCGCGCCCGGCACGGCGACACCGTTGCAGTTCAACAGCACGGGCACAGCCCTTGTGCCCTATAACACGGGCGTGGTCGGCGCGATCCCGTTCTCGAGCGGCGGCGACGGCAATCCGTACCAGGAACTGGCGGCGCTCTACACCGGCGTTGAGCGCTGGAGCAGCACGGTCCTGGGCCACTACGACATTACCGACCACCTCAAGTTCTCCGGCGAGGTGATGTTCGCTCGCGTCGAAAGCCGCGACCCCTACGGCAACCAAGCGA
Source organism: Phenylobacterium deserti (assembly GCA_945883235.1). GTDB lineage: Bacteria > Pseudomonadota > Alphaproteobacteria > Caulobacterales > Caulobacteraceae > Phenylobacterium > Phenylobacterium deserti_A. Next base: position 40,948 of record CAMCXF010000015.1, read on the forward strand.
GCAACACTGTGCTCAACAACGCCGCCAGCGGCGCCGGTGCCATCTCGATCTCGCGCGCCAATCCCTATCTGGCACCGGCTGTTTCGGCCCTGCTCGGCCCGGGCGGCCCGCCGCTGTTCCTGTCGAAGTGGTGGAACGACCTGCTGCCGACGCGTGAGAACCGATACCGCACTGACACGGTTCGCGCGCTCTTCGCATTGGACGGTGATTTCGACCTGGGCGACCGCAATTTCTACTGGAATATCTCGGCCAGCCACGCCGAGACAGATGGCGAGCAGAGCGGCTACGGCGTCTGGACCACCCGCTTCAACAATGCGGTCAACGCGGTGCGGAATTCCGCCGGTGCCATCGTCTGCGGCATCAACGCCGACGCCTCTGCCGCCAACGATGATCCCGGCTGCGCGCCGCTCAATCCGTTCGGCGTCGGCAACGTCAGCCAGGATGCCCGGCTCTACACCACCGCGCTTACCGGTCAGGACTACCTCAATACTCAGGACGATTTCCTGGCGAGCCTCGGTGGTGACCTGTTCGCTCTGCCCGCCGGCGCGGTAAAATTCAGCGCGGCCTACGAGCATCGCGAGGAAAAGGCCAAGTTCGTGCCGTTCTCGGCCAATCAGCAGGGTATTCTGGGCTCTCGGGTCCCGACCGTCGCCACGTCAGGCCAGTACAACACCGACGAATTCTCCGGTGAATTGCTGGTTCCTGTGCTGGGCGGCGAGTTCTCTCTGCCCTTCGCGCGGACCGTCGAGCTGAACGGCGCCTACCGCTACGTGGACAACTCCATCGCCGGCAAGGAAGACGTCTGGGGCGTCGGCGGCCGATGGGAAGTGGTCGAGGGCGTGACCTTCCGCGCCTCGCGCAGCCGCAACTTCCGGGCGCCCACGCTCGATCAGCTGTTCGCGCCGCAACGTACGGCCCTGGGTTCGATCGCGGTCGATCCGTGCGACGCCGACCGCATCTCGGGCGGCCCTGCGCCGACCACCCGTCTGGCCAACTGCCAAGCGCTCTTCCAGGCAAATCCTGGATACGGCGCCCTCGCCACCTTCCAGGATCCGTCGGAGAACTTCTCGCAGGCTCTGATCACGACGGGTGGCAACCCCGCCCTCCAGAACGAAATTTCCAAGACCTGGACCTATGGGTTCGTCCTGCAGCCCAGGTTCATCCCCGGCCTGACGATCGTCGCGGACCGGGTCGAGGTGGACCTGACGGATGGCCTGTCGGCCTTCTCGCCCCAGAACTTCCTGGCGACCTGCTTTGACTCCTCGCCGCAGCCGGCCGACATCTGCTCCACATTCACCCGCAACGCGACGGGCGGCATAGCCACCGCCCGGCAGACCACGTTCAACGCTGGCCGGATCACGTTCCGTGGCGAGGTCTACAATATCAACTACGCCTTCCCGATCGGCCGGTATTTCGCGGACCGTGAACTCGGCGAACTGGAGCTGAACGTCGAGGCGACCCGGATCGAGAAGCTGGAGCAGTCCGTCACCGGATTCGACCGAACCCGGGTAGACAATACCTCATCCACGGCCGGCTTCGGTCCGTCGCCGGACCTCGCGGTGAAGTTCGATGCTCGCTACCGCCTGGGCCCGTTCCGGGCGACCTACACGCTCAATTATCTGTCGCCGGTCCGGCAGGGCGCGAACACCACGATCGAGACCTCGCCGACTCCGCACATCAAAGAAAACATCCGCCACAACATCTCGGCGGCCTATGAAATCGGCAACTACACGGTGCGTGGCGGTGTGACCAACCTCACCGATGAGGAGCCATCCTTCCCGACGCGAACCTACGGCGATATTCTTGGGCGCCAATTCTATGTGGGACTGCGCGCCAAGTTCTAGAAAGTGAACCCGACCAACGGATAGCGCAGGCGCGGCGGCTGATCCCACATGGCCACCGCGCGCTGGGTTTGCCGGAGCGCCACATGCGGATCATCGACCGCGACGAAGTTCGCGCGAAGCTTACCTACGAGCTTTGTATACCCTTGGTGCGTGAGGCTATGATGGCCTTCTCGAAGGGGGTGACCTGTCAGCACTTGCGCTCGATCCTCCCGCTGGGTGAGCGCGGGGTGCTTGGGATCATGCCTGGCGCGCTGGGCACCGACGATGTTTTCGGGGCCAAGCTAATCAGCGTCTATCCGGGCAATTTCGCTCTGGGGATCCAGTCGCACCAGGGCGTTGTCGTGCTGTTCGACGGAAAAACGGGCGCACCGGTTTGCATCGCCCACGCGGGTGAGATCACCGCCATCCGTACTGCTGCCGCCAGCGCCGTGGCCACCGACGCGCTTGCGCGGCCAGAAGCCCGTAGGCTGGCGATCCTGGGTTATGGCGAGCAGGCCCTTACCCATGCACACGCGATGACGCGGGTGCGCCCAATCTCGGCAATCACAGTCTGGGGCCGTAACCCGGAGCGCGCTCAAGCCTTCGCCAAAGAGATCTCTGCCACGCTTGATCTGCCTGTGACGGCCTGTGACGTCGCTGAGGCGGCCGTCGCTGAGGCTGATATCGTCTGCACGGTCACGAACGCCCGATCCCCCATTCTGCTGGGCAGTTGGTTGAAGGCTGGCACCCATCTGAACCTCGTCGGCTCCAGCGGTGCCGGACCGGTCGAGGTTGACAATCAACTGGTGGCGAATTCGCGCTTTATCGCCGACAGTCGCGAAGGTGTCCTGACCCAGGGAGCCGAATTTCTGAACGCCAAGGCTGCCGGCCTTGTCGACGACAGCCACGTGGTTGGCGAGATCGGTCAGGTCCTGACGGGCGATCTCGAAGGTCGACAGTCATCCGACCAGATCACGGTCTACAAGTCCCTAGGCCACGTCGTTCAAGATCTCGCGGCAGCCAAGGCGCTTTACGCGGCTGTATGATGCCCGCAGTCGCGCCCCCGCCCGAGCTCTCCGTCTTGATCGCACCGGGCCGTATGGACGTCGCTGCTGGCACGGGCTCGGTGGCTATCACAATGCGTATTCCGGCAGCCGAGACCCTGGCAGGCTCTCCCCTGCTGACTCTGCCCATCGTAATTGCGAACACCGACACGGTGGCCTCGACGCTAATCGGTCTCAGGGTCACCGACGCGCTTGGGGAGGTTCCGCTAAGCGTCCGTGACGATCCAGTCGCTATCGCCTACGCGCGCCACTGGATCGCTGGCCGCGCGGTCAAGGGCGACCTTACAGTCCGCTACCGTGCGCCGGTCGACAACACACCGCCCCGCCGCGGCTCGGGTCCGCCGTATAGCCTGCGCACCGAAGGCGGGGGAGTCTCCGGCGTGGGAAACACCTTTCTGCTCCTGCCGGAAACGACCGCCCCATACCGCATCGCGATCCGGTGGGACCTGAAGGCGCTGGGGCCAAACGCCGCGGCCATGTCCAGCTACGGCGAGGGCAATGTGCAGATGCCGGCCGGCCCGGTCGGACGGCTGTCCTCGACCCTGTTCATGGCCGGACCGATGCGGCGGGTTCCCGAACCGGTGAAGGCGGCGGGGTTCTCCGCCGCCTGGCTGGGCGATCCGCCCTTCGACCCGCGCCCGCTTATGATATGGGCCGACAAGCTGCACGGCTGGATGAGCGGTTTCTTCCAGGACCCCTCCGAGCCGCCCTACCGGGTGATCCTGCGCTACAATCCGATCAACGCCGGCGGCGGCGCGGCCCTGACCAACTCGTTCCTGCTGACCTGGGGCGAAACGGCGAAGGATCCCGAGGCGCTGAAGGGCACCCTGGCGCACGAGATGATCCACACCTGGACCGCCACCGGCGTCGGCCAGTGGTACTCCGAGGGGAACGCCGTCCACTATCAGGCCCTGCTGCCGCTCCGAGCGGGCATGATCACGCCGGACACCTACCTGGAGGACGTCAACGATACGGCGCGGCGCTACTTCACCAATGCCCTCAACGATACGCCTGATCGTGAGATCGCTGCGCGGTTCTGGGAAGACACCCGGATCCGCACCCTACCTTACGACCGTGGCGCGATGTACTTCGCTGTGCTCGATGGCCGCATCCGCAAGGCTTCGGCCGGCCGGCGCTCGCTGGACGACCTGATCCGCGAGATGGTGCGCCGCCGGGTCGTCGGCGAGGCGGCCACCGCTGCGGCCTGGGACGAACTGGTGCTCAAGGAATTGGGCGCGCAAGGCCGCCAACTCACCGCCGACATGCTGGCCGGCAGGCTGATGATGCCCGAATCCGGAGACTTCGGACCCTGCTTCAGCCGAGGGACGGCGCGCTTTCGGCGCTTCGACCTCGGCTTCGAGCCGAAGTCCCTGGTGGGCGACGTCAAGACGATCCGTGGCCTTAAGTCGGACTCCGAAGCCGCCCGCGCGGGCCTGCGCGATGGCGACCTAGTGACCTATTCGGTGGCTATGGACAGCCTGCAGGGCGATCCGAAGCGCCTTCTGACCCTTCGGGTCACGCGCGAAGGCCGGACGTTCCCGATCACCTATCTTCCGCGCGGCGAGAGCGTCGACGCCTGGCAGTGGTCGCGGGTTCCGGGCACGCCCGACAGCGCCTGCGTCTACTGAGCGACCAGCGCCCGGACGTCGCGGGTGAGCGCGGTGCGGGAGGCCGGGTCGCGGTACATCATGTGGCCGCCGACATAGCAGCGGAAGCTCATGGCGGCCTTCAGCGCCGGTGCGAGGCCCCGGGCGCGCTCGGTGTCGGCCGCGCAGTTGCCGAGTGAATCGTAGAGACCTGTGGCGACCAGCACCTTCAACTTCGGGTTCAACGCCACGGCCTCGGCTGTCCCAGGCAGCGGCGGACCGAGCTGCGGTGGGCCTGCACCTGTCCGCTGCGCCTCGGCGATGGCAACCCTGATCTCGTCGGGCGTCACCGGACCGGAGGCGTAGTTCCAGCGTGTATTGACCGACTGGGGCACCTTGCCATCGGGCAGATAGCCCTGATCGAGGTCCTCCAGGCCGATATAAGGCAGGTCGGTGCGGTAGCCGAGATCCTCAGCGAAGTACCGCAGCAGCACGGTCGCCGACCGGCCGTCGGCCGGGCTCGTAAGGCGCATATCGAAGGTGTCCAGGGCCTTGCCCGGCAGGAGCGTGGTGCGGAACTGGCGGGGGGTGACAGCCAGCGACTTGCGATCGATCTGGTCGGCGGGCAGGCCGGTGATCCGCGCCAGCCCGGCGGCAATGGCTTCGCGCTCGGCGTCATTGAGGCTGGAGAGCCGACGGAGCGCAGGGATGTAGGTCTCGCGCACCCAGACCTCGGCGGCGGCGCGGGCGGGGTCCGGTTGGGCACCTATCGTCGGGTCCAGCTTTCCATGGAACAGCGCCGTTGCGGCCAGGTTCGCCATCCGCAGCGCGCCCAGGTCTCCCTGGGTGGTAAACTCGGCCGACAGACCAGAGCCGCCCGAAATCAGCACCGTTCCCGCGACCGGTACCCCGCGCTTCAGCAGTGCGTAGCCGACATTAGCCGCGCGGCCGGCACCCCAGCTCTCGCCGGCCAGGAACACCGGCGCATCGGTCTCCCCGCGCAGTCGCCGCCAGGCCCGGACGAACTCGGTCACCGAAGCGACGTCGCCGACTGTGCCGTAGAACTCGTCGGCATATTGGGCCTTCGCGGGCCGGCTGAACCCCGTTCCGATCGGGTCGACGAAGACGAGATCGGTGCCAGTCAGCCAGGTGTCTTCGTTGTCGACCAGGCGACCGGCCTCCAGCCGTCGCGGGCCCGCGGCCTCGAAGTGCAGCAGGATAGAAGCCGCGCCCGGACCGCCGTTCCAGACGAAGGTCAGCGGCCGCGGCACCTTCGAGGCGACGCGATAGGCCGTGTAGAACATGTCGCCGTGGACTTCGCCGGTCCCGGCGTCGCGAATGGGCACGCGGCCCACCTCGGCCGTATACTTAAGCAGCCGGCCGGCCAGCGCTATCTGGTGGTGGGTAACAATAGCCGTCTCGGTCGCTGTGGCGGGCGCGATGGCGAGCGCGGCCCAGAACGCCGTGGCGAGGATTGCGCGGCGCATCATGCGGGCTTTCCTCCGAGCACCCAGGCGCGGATGTCGTCCGTGAAGGCTTTGTGGCTGGGCACGTGGGTGTAGGCCATGTGTCCGCCGACATACTGCCTCTGGAACACCCGTTCGCGGGGCCAGTCACTCTTTGTGACCATGTAGCGGGCTGGGCCGACGGTGGTAGTGAGATCAAAAATCCCGGTACCGATCATCAGCCTGAACTTCGGGTTGGTATCGAAGGCGGGCGAAATGCGGGCTTGGTAGTCATAGTCCAGGAATGGGCCACCGGGACCCAGCGTGCCGGACCATGTCCACGTGTTGGAGTTTGGTGCCTGGCCGCGATAGTCGGCGGCAGTCCAAGTCACGCCGAGGTAGGTTCTGTAGTGCTCCAGCATCGCTGGCTGAATCGCGGCTTGTACCTTCGCAAACGGGTCCTGACCGCGCTCTCCGGGTTTCGGCACGGGTCCAACATAGCGGGCATCATAGGTCCCAACGAGTTCACCGGTCGATTTCAGGAATTCGCTCGCAAAAGCGACCTTGGTGATGACCAGGTCGTTGGCCAGGTAGTAGTCGGCATCGATCCCCGTATAGGCCTGCAGCTTAACCGCGACTGCCTTCCGTTTTGCCAAGGGCAGGTCATTGCCCTGGAGCAGAGTCTGCAGATATTCGCCCATGCCCCAAGCGTAGGTCTCGTCGATCAGTGCGTCCATGGACCGCGTCTTTGCAGTCGCCTTGCCGTGATAGGCGGCGATGGCGGCTAGCGCCGGCAGGTTGGTCGCGTAGGCCAACGCGTTCTTCGCTCGCTGGCTGGTCTCGATCATGTTGACCGCCTGGCCGAAGAGAAAGACGCCGTCCAGCGGCATCACCTTTGCAAGCTGTCCGGCCATCAACGCCGCGCGCATTGTGCCATAGCTCTCGCCCAGCACATACTTCGGCGACGCCTCGCGGCCGTTGGCACGGATCCAGGCCACGACGAAGTCTGACACCGACTGGGCGTCACCCTCTACCGAGTAGAAGTACTCCCGCTTGCCGGCAGATAAAATTCTTGAGTAGCCGGTTTCCGCAGGGTCGATGAAGACAATATCGGCCACGTCCAGAACGGTCAGCGGGTTATCGGCCATGGATGGCGCCGGCACCGGCGCCTTGGGGTCCTGCGCCACGGCGATTCGCTTGGGACCCAGCGCCACCATGTGCAGGGTCGCGGATGAACTGCTGGGGCCGCCATTGAAGGCGAACAGCACAGGCCGTGTCGCGTTGTCGGCGGTCGCGCTTACATAGGACGTGGACACGAACCGCGCGGTGGGTCGTCCGTCCGCGCCGGTGAGGATGGTCTCGCCGACGGTGGCCACATAGTCGACGGTCCGGCCGTTGAAGATGCCGGTATGGCGGGTGACGAACGGACCGCCCGGTGGGGTCTGTGCCAGCGCCGGCGTAGCAGCCAGGGCGAGCCCGCCCGCGGCCAGAAGATCCCTCTTGGTGATCGACGCCATGACATCCCCCTCCTGAACCTGCGGCGACGTTAGCCGCCTCGCGCCGGATTATCTTTTCGTTCTGCAGGGCCGCGCCATTGCAAGCGGCATAGCCTATGTCGCCGGCTCCGGCGCGGTGCATTGAACGTGTCGCAGGCCGGGCTCTTGTCAGGGACTACGAATAGAAAATCCGCATCTCCCAGGTACGATGACCCCTACTGGAGAGGGGTGTCCAATGTCGTTCCACGCCGCCGCGCTCACCGGAATCGCCATGGCTCTATGTCTGGCCGGCTCTGCATCGGCTCGGACCCAGAAATTCGTCGCCATGGCGGGCGGCGAAAAGGTCGGCTACCTGACCGCCGAGGTGAAGGACCGTCACATCGCGGTGGACTACGCGGTGGTCAACAATGGCCGCGGTCCCAAGGCCCGTGAGCAGATCGATCTCGATGCCGCCGGCTTCCCCGTTACCTGGACCATCGAGGGCGAGAGCCTGTTCGGCAATCCGGTGCAGGAGCACTTCACCTGGAAGGCGGGCGCTGCCGAGTGGCTGAGCCAGGCTGACAAGGGCGAGGCCCCGGCGGCGAAGCCGCTGCTCTACATCGGCAACGACGTCAGTCCGTGGATGCTGGGATTGTATGTGAAGGCGCTGCTGAAGGCGCCTGGCCATACCTTGCCGGTTCTGCCGTCCGGCAAACTGACGCTCGTCGAGGGCCGCAGGCTGACAATCGGCGAGGGCAAGGCTGCTGTACCGGTCACCATCTACGAGCTGACAGGTATCGATCTGACGCCGGAGCGCGTGGTCGTCGACCGCCAAGGCGACCTGTTCGCGGCCGGCGGCGTGATTCGCGAGGGCTACGAGGCCTTTATGCCGGTGCTGCAGAAGGCCAACCGCGAGATCACCCAGGCCCGGGCCGAAGAGGCGCAGGCCAAGCTCGCGCACCGTTTTGCCGGTCCGGTGCGAATCCGCAACGTGCGCATCTTCGATCCTGTGACCATGGCGGTCGGCGGGCTGTCGACGGTCACCGTGTATGGCGAGCGGATCACCGGGGTCACGGCCAACGACAGCCCTGGCCCGGCGCCCAAGGACGAAACGGTGATCGACGGGCAGGGCGGCACGCTGGTGCCCGGCCTGCACGATATGCACTCGCACTCGAGCCTGGCGTCGAACCTGTTCAATCTCGCCGCCGGGGTCACCGCCACCCGCGACCAGGGCAACGACAACGACGAACTGCTGGCGATGGTGAAGGGCCTGGAGGCCGGCAAGCTGGCCGGGCCGAGGATTGTCCGCAACGGCTTCCTGGAGGGCCGCAGCCCCTATTCGGCCCGCAACGGCTTCATCGCCGATACCCTGCCACAGGCTCTGGAGAACGTGCGCTGGTACGCCGACCACGGCTACTGGCAGGTCAAGATCTACAACTCTTTCCCGCCTGACTGGGTGGCTCCCGTGGCTGCCGAGGCCAAGCGGCTGGGCCTCGGCGTCACCGGCCACGTGCCGGCCTTCTCCTCGCCGGACCGGGTGATCCGCGACGGCTACGACGACATCGCCCACATCAACCAGCTGATGCTGGGGTGGATCCTCGACCCCAAGGAAGACACCCGCACGCCGCTGCGGCTCACCGGCATGGCGCGGGGCAAGGACCTGGATCTCAAGTCTGACCGGGTGCGCGCGACGGTCCAGCTGATGAAGGACCGCCATATCGCGCTCGACACGACGGCGATGATCCTCGAGCGATTGATGCTGTCCCGCTCCGGCCAAGTGCAGGCGGGCGATGCGCCCTACCTCGACCATGTGCCGATCGGCTACCAGCGCTACCGGCGTCGGGGCTTCGTGACCATCAACACGCCGCAGGACGACGCCGACTATCAGGCCGGGTTTCGCAAGTTGCTGGAGGTCTTGAAGTTGCTGGACGACGAAGGCATCCAGCTGCTGCCCGGCACCGACGACGGCACGGGCTTCTCGCTGCTGCGTGAGATGGAGGTATATGTCATGGCCGGACTAACGCCCGGCAAGGCGCTGCGCCTCGCGACCCTCGACAGCGAAAAGTACTTCCGCCGCGACAGCCAGCTCGGGACCATCGAGCGCGGCAAGCTGGCTGACTTCATCCTGGTCGAGGGCGACCCCACCCGGGACATCAGCGCGCTCCGCAAGAACCGCATGACCATGGTCGGTGGCGTCGCCTACTATCCGGCGGAGATCTACGAGCACCTGGCGATCCGGCCCTTCGCCCCGCCGCCGCCAGTGACCGGCCCGGCCAATTGAGGCGGCTGTTCCTGACGGTACTCGGCGCTCTCGCGGCACCGGCGTTCGCCGCGGAACCGCCGAAGCTCGACCTGACGCTCAGTCCGCATGCCACAGGCGGTGCCGATAGTTATCTCGGGGTCCGGATGGTTCTGGACCGGCCCGAATTTGTAGCGGGGGAGGGCCTTGTCCACCTGCCGCTGACCCTCGTAGGCATTCCCACGACCCGCTACGACGGCGAGGCCCTGACTGCCCGCGATGACCAGGGTCCTCTTCCGCTCACCCAGTCGGAAGAGCCCCCTAGCCCGCAAGGCGTCTACCGGCGCTGGAGCGTCGGCCGCGCCTCCGTCGGCGACGTGGTGGTCAGCTATCAGGCCCAGCCACGCAAGGTAACGGCCGCCACCAACAACGGCCCGTTGTTCGACCTGCGCGAGGAGGCGGGCGGCTTCGCGGGCTCCGGCAACGGCTTTCTGGCGACCCCGGTTCGCCCAGGTCCATGGCAGGTTCATCTGGCCTGGGACCTGACCGCCGCGCCGGCTGGCGCGCGTGGGGTATGGTCGCTGGGCGAGGGTGCGGTCGACACGGTCGTACCGTCCGAAGTGCTGGCGTTCAGCTACTACTATATGGGACCGGTCCGCTCTTACCCGACCGACCCGAAGGCGCCGTTCGGCTTCTACTGGCTCTCCGATCCGCCTTTCGACGCCAATGTTCTGGGCGAGCGAATGAAGGCGCTCTACGGCGCGATGTCGGGCTTTTTCGGCGACGCGGTGTCGAGCTACCGGGTGTTCGTACGCCAGAATCCCTATTCGGGGACTGGCGGCACCGGCCTCGCCCAGTCCTTCATGTTTGGCTACAACGCCGCCGCCAGGCCCACCGCCGACAGCCTGCAGGGTCTGCTGGCCCACGAGATGGCGCACACCTGGCCGGCGATGCAGGGCGAGCATGGCGACACCGCCTGGTATTCCGAAGGCGCGGCTGAACACTACTCGACCGTCTTGTCATTCCGCGCCGGTGCGATCAGCGTCGACCGTCTGCTGAAGACCTTCAACGAGCGCGCAGACGCCCACTACAGCAACCCCTACATCGCGGCCTCGAACCCTGAGGCGGCGCAGAAGTTCTGGACCGATCCCGTCGCCCAGACGGTCCCCTACGGCCGCGGATGGCTCTATCTGCAGCAGACCGACGCTGCGATCCGCGTGGCCAGTCAGGGGCGTCGCGGACTGGACGACATCGTCAAGGCGGTGCGCCGGCGCCAGGTGGCCGGCGAGCCCCGGGGCATCCCGGAATGGCTTGAACTGGTAGGCCAGGAGATCGGCGCGGACGCGGCGAAGGCGCGATATCACCACATGGTCTCAGGCGGCCTCCTGAAGCCGCCGGCCAACCTCTACGCCCCGTGCCTGATTGTCGTCAGCCACCCGATCCGCCAGTTCCAGCTGGGCTTCGCGCGCGCGTCGCTGAACGACGAACGGATCGTCCGCGGCGTGGTCGCCGGTTCGGCCGCGGCGCAGGCCGGGGTGCGTGACGGCGATGCCATCGTCGAGGTTAGTGACGTGGCCAAGGCGCGCGCCGACGACGCCCAGACCCTCACCCTCACCTTGCGCCGGGGCGAGTCCCGGACGACGGTGACCTATCTGCCGCGGGGGGCGGCAGTGGAAGGCTATCGCTGGGCCCGCGACCCGAAGGTCCCGGATGCGGCCTGCCGGTTCTAGGAAAACGCATGACTGAAAAGCTCCGTACTGGCGTCCGCCTTATCGACCTCGTCATGCTGGGAGCCGGCACGGCCATCGGTGCCTCGATCTTCTCTGTGCTTGGCCCGGCGGCCGAGGTCGGCGGCGAAGGCATATTGATCGCGGTCATTGTGGCGGCCCTGCCGATGGTACTGTTCGGGCTGGTCTACGCCTACATGGCGTCTGCGTTGCCGAGGACGGCGGCGTCGTTCGAGTGGCAGCGGCAGTTCACCCATCCAATGTTCGCTTTCGGCATTGTCTGGCTCCGGGTGTTGTCGAACGCGGTGGTAATGATTGTGCTGGCCCGCGTGCTGGTGAACTACCTGGGCAAGGTGGTAACCCTGCCGGAGAAGCCGGTGATCCTGGCTTTCTTTACCGCGGTGTTCGCGCTGAACTATTTGGGCGTGGCGGTAGCGGCGCGCACCCAGACCATACTGATGCTGCTGCTGCTGGCCGTATTCGCGGTGTTCGTAATCGCCGGAGCGCCCCAGTTGAAACCGCAGCTGTTCGTCCATGCGTTCGCGGGCGGCTGGACGCCGATCATCGCGGCGCTGCCGCTGATGATCCAGCTGTTCCTCGGCATCGAGACCACCACCGAGGTCGGCGAAGAGGTCGACGATGCCAAACGCGTGGTGCCGCTCGGGCTCGGCTTGGCGGTGGCGCTTACCGTGGTTGTCTATGTCGCCATCGCCTTCACCGCGCTCAGCCTGGTCGGGGCCGACGCCCTGGCGAAGAGCGACGCCCCGCTGCTGACCGCCGCCCAGGCCGCACTTGGTGGATGGGCGACGCCGCTGATCGTAACCGCGGCGGTGCTTGCGCTATCGAAGTCGATGAACGCCGTCTTCCTGGTTTTCGCCCGTTTCCTCTACGCCATGGGCCGCGCCGGCGTGCTGCCATCAGCGCTGGGCCGCATTCACCCCCGCTTCGGCACCCCGCATATCGCCACCCTGGTCGCCTTCGGAGCCTCATGTGCGGGCCTGCTGCTGCCGTCCAGTCTGCTGTTCCTGCTGCTGGCGGTGAGTATCCCGACGATGATGAAGTACCTCGGCACGTGCCTGGCGGCCTGGGTCGTCGCAGACAAGCACCCGGAGATCCACGCCCAGGCGCGGATGCGCTTCAGCCGCACGACCGTGAAGGTTCTGTCGGCCCTTGGCATGGTCGCCGCCGTGATCATTGCAAGTCTCGGATTCGGTACGGACTGGAAACCGTACGCACTCTTGGCCGGCTGGCTCGCTCTGGGGCTGGCCTACTACGGTCTCGTCGCCCGTCGGGGAGGCGGCGAGCAACCTCCGGGGAACGTCGGAACCTGAACCTGGCGCCGTCTCCGGCGGGTTAGGCGAACAGGCCGATAAGTGGAGCGTGAGGATGCGGCGCGCGATTGTTGTCCTGGCGGTATCCGTCCTCCTGGCTGCTGCCGGCCCGCTCCAGGCCGCTGACCTGTCCCCAGCGCAGTGGCCCGAGGCCGAGCGCCAGGCGCTGCAGGCCGGGGAGCGGACCTATTGGACGTCCAAGGCGCGCGATGTTCGCGGTGCGGTTCTGATCACCGGGTCGGCCTCGCCGGTCGCGATCCACGCCGGCATGGAGGCCCTGCGCCAGGGCGGATCTGCCGCCGATGCCGCGACGGTGGTCGCGCTGACCCAGGTGGCCCGCACCATGGGCCAGACGGTGTCCTACGCGGGCAAGATGGCGGTCGCCTACTACGACGCCCGGACCCGCAAGGTGTCGTTCCTCGACGCCGGCTGGAGGCCCTATGCCGACGAGCTTGAAATCGCCTCGATCCCGGACCTGGGTGCCGAGCCCCCGGCTGACGGGCTCGGCCGGCAGACGCTGGTCCCGGGCTTCATGCGGGGTGCCGAGGTGCTTCACGCGCGGTTCGGCCGGCTGCCGTGGTCGGACCTGTTCGCGCCCGCGATCTGGTCTGCGGAGACAGGGATGGAGGCGTCTCCCGCCATCCTGGGTCTGCGCCAGTCCAATTCGGCTCGCTTCGCGCGTACTTCGGAGGGCCGACGCTGGCTGACCCAGGCCGACGGTCAACCCGTGAAGTCCGGCGATCTCATTCGTCAGCCGGAGCTGGCCATGACCCTGCGAGCCGTCGCGAAGGGCGGGGCAGACGAGATGTATCGCGGCGCCTGGGCCCGGGACTTTGTGGCCGCCGTCCGCGCCCGCGGCGGTCGAGCGACGGGCGGTGACCTGTCACGCTACAGGCCGATCTGGCGCGCGCCCCTTGCCGCCAGTTTCGGCGATGCGACCATCCTCGGCATGTCCACGGGCACGCTCGCCTGCGCCAGCCTGACCTCTCTCAGCCTGCTGGATGCGATGCGGGTCGGCTCGATGGGCCCTTACTGGAAGGATCCCGCCGCCTTCCGCGCCTATGCCCGCGCGATCCAGTACGCGACCCTGCGCCAGGTGGTACGCGCCAGCCCGACGGCTTTCGAACGCAAGGCCGCGCACGCCGGCGACCTGCTAGTGAACGATATCACCCCCCTCATCGCGCTGCGCCACGGCCGCCCGGTCGCCGCCGTGGGCGCCACCGGCACCTCCCTGATGACCGAGTCGATCCGGCTGATGGGCGAGATCCTCTCGGGCCATGAAAGCCTCACCGACATCACCGCCGCGCCGCCGCTCCTGTACAATTTCCAGCCGCCGAAGTCGGTCGATGCATTTGCAACCTGGCCTGTCCTGACGCCGGCCGGCGACTATGCTCCAGGGTTCCTGAAGGCGATGGCGGCAATAGGCGTCTCGCCGCCGATGGGGGCCTATGCGCCGGGGGTCCTGGACCGGCAGGCAGCGCTGGGCCTCTCAATCCAGGAGACACCGCGACATATGGCCTGGACGTCCCTGCGCGGGACCGCCGCCGTCGCGGTGATCGACCCGGCCAACGGCCGGGCACAGGCGGTGGAGGTCCGTGGGGTCGACACGTTCGCGGAAGCCAAGTGACGCGCGAACCAGACTGCTAGCGACCGCTGGTCTTGGCTCACAATCCAAATCACGGAATGCGCTTGAGGCGAGGGTGACGCGCTTCAGGAATGACCGGTTGTGACTCGTCTCGCCCGTTCCGAATGTCTGCCTCCCGGAACGTCTGCCAATGTCCCAAATCTGACTGTACCGGCGTACCGCTTGGCGGACGACCTCGGTCCGCGAAGCGGACGTTGTGAACGTCTCAGATGGGGGGTTAGCGGAACTACAGAACTTCACCGTCGCCGCCTTCGCTTTCTGGCTTTGCACAACGTGACGCAGAGCAATTCTACAGGGTGGCTTGCTATATCCCGTAGCCGCACTAAAGATTGGATTGTGCTTGAATCTACAGCCCGACCTCTGAGCGCGCGCGCCGAACGCAGGGCCGTTGTCGCCCTGCTCACGGCGTTCGCCCTGCTGGTCCAGGCTCTGATCCCCACCCTGGCGTCAGCCGCGCCAATGTCGCCGGGCGAAATGACGCTCTGCGCCCTGGACGGCGTGCAACCCGCCCCGGGCGGTCCGACCCCCGATCCGTCTTCGACAGATCATAGTTGCCAGCACGGCCTTTGCCCCGCGATCGCCACGACGCCGCCGCCGGTCGTCAGCCTGCGCCACGTCGTCTATGTGCTGACTGAGGCGCCCGTCGCGGACACCCCGCGCGGTTTCCGCCCCCAGGCCCGCGCGCCGCCCCGCCCACCCGGACAAGGCCCACCACTCTCTCACGCCTGATCGACATCGCCGGCGCGCACTCCTGCGCGCCTGTCCTTCCGTGTGTTGAGAGACCCTTTCATGAATACGCCTCTTCGCGCGCTGCTGTTCGCAGCAGCAGCTCTACCCGCGCTTGCGCCGACCTGCCTGTTTGCCGCCGAGACGCCGACAACTGTCGATACTGTGATCGTCACCGGCGCTCGCAATCCCGAAGATCCCCCGGTTGTTGGCGACGCGCGCAAACGTCTTTCCGAGACCCCCGGCGCCGTGTCGGTGATCTCGGCGGAGTCCTACGAAAAGCGCTTCGCCATCGCACTCGACGACATGCTGCGCGACGCGCCCGGGGTCTACGCCCAGCGCAAGTGGGGCGGCGATATCCGCATCTCGATCCGCGGGTCGGGCATCGGCAACGCCAACCACAATCGGGGCCTGCTGATCGCCCAGGACGGCCTGCCCCTCAACGAGGCTGACGGTTTCGGCGACAGCCAGTCCATCGACCCGCTGATCGCCCGCTTCACCGAGGTCTACCGTGGCGGCAACGCGCTGCGCTTCGGCGGAGCCTTGCTGGGGGGCGCCATCAACGTCGTGACGCCCAGCGGCCGAAACGCCGGGTTCGAGAATCGGGTGCGCATCGATGGCGGCAGCTATGGCCTTCTGCGCGAACATGTCGCTTTGGCCCGTCAGTCCGGCGCCTGGGACGTCTTCGCCGCCGCCACCAACCAGACCGGCCAGGGTTACCGTCCCCAGAGCCAGCAGAACCTGCAGTTCGGCGCCCTGAACGTGGGCCGGAGCTTCGGGGATGACCGGGAGGTCCGGCTCATCGTCAACGGCTGGAACATCAACCAGGAGATTCCAGGATCGCTGACCCTGGCGCAGTTCAACGCCAATCCACGTCAGCCGGCGCCGGGAAACTACGCCAATGACAATGGCCGCAATCAGCGGGGTATCAGGACCTCGCTGCGCACCACCTGGCGGCTGAACGACAGCACTGTCCTGGAGGCCGGCGGCTATGCTGTCTGGAAGGACCTGGATCATCCGATCTTCCAGGTGATCGACCAGCAGAGCCGCAACTACGCCGCCTTCGCCAGGCTGGACTGGGAAGGCGAGATCGGCGGTCTGCGCGCCGACGCCTACGCCGGGCTCTGGGCCCGCACGGGCGACCTGGACTCCAACTTCTATGTCAATGTGAAGGGCGCGCGGGGCGCGCCGACCTCGCGCACCCTGCAGAACGCTGATGCGACGGACGTCTTCGCCGAGGGCCGGCTGTTTGTGACGCCGCGTCTGGCGCTGGTGGCCGGTGGGACCTGGGGCCAGGCGAAGCGCGACTATCAGAGCTTCGCTATCCCCGGGGTCGCGGCGACCTTCAACCTGAAAGCGGCGAAAGAGTATGACTGGGTCGCCCCACGTCTGGGGCTGCTCTGGGAAGCGGACGACGGCGCACAGGCTTTCGCCAATGTGACCCGGTCTGTGGAACCCCCAAACCTGGGCTCACTATCGCCCACCAATACCGGCTTCGCGCCTGTGCAGGCGCAGGAGGCCTGGACCGCCGAAGCCGGCTTCCGGGGACGGCGCGGGCCCCTGTTGCTCGACGTCACAATCTACCGGGCATGGCTGAACAAGGAGCTGCTGCAGTTCACCGTGGGGCCGAACATCCCGGCTTCGACCTTCAATGCCGACAAGACCGTGCACCAGGGCATCGAGGCGGCGCTGGACTGGACGATTGGAACGGGTCTGCGCCTTCGGCAGACCTATACGCTCTCGGATTTCAGGTTCGATGGCGACGCACAGTATGGCGACAACCGCCTGCCGATCGTGCCCAGGCACTTCTACCGGGCCGAGCTGCGCTATGACCATCCGGCGGGCTGGTTCGTGGCGCCTTCGCTGGAATGGTCAGCCTCGAAGATCCAGGTGGACTACAGCAACTTCACCCAGGCGCCCGCCTATGCCGTCCTCAACCTGAACGCCGGCTACGCGGTCAATGACCGGATCTCCCTGTTCATCGACATCCGGAACCTGACGGACAAGGACTACATCTCCAACATCCAGGCCCAGATCCGCGCGACGGCCGCCAGCGCCGCCTATTGGCCGGGCGATGGGCGGTCGGCCTTTGCCGGTCTTTCCGTGGCGTTTTGAGCAGGGAGGCAATGGTGACCACCCAAGAAACACAGGCTCCCGCCGCTGCCGACGTCGCCGGCCAGGTCTATCGAGCCTTCTGGCGCTGGCACTTCTATGCGGGGCTATTGATCCTGCCGATCCTGATGCTGATGGCCCTGACAGGGGCGCTCTATCTGTTCAGGGGTGAGATCGAAGGGGTCGTCTACAGATCGCTTCAGGTGGTCGACGTCAGACCGACCGTGACATCACCCTCCCAATGGATATCGGCCGCGGAGCGCGGGCTGGGCGGCAAGGTCATCCAGTTCACGACGCCCTCCGAACCGGGGCGCTCGGTCCGCCTGGTGGTGGATGCCGGCGGCATGAAGCAGACGGCCTATGTGAACCCCCATGACGCCCGATTCCTTGGGGCAACCCCGGATGGCGGCGTGATGAGCACCGTCAAGCGGCTGCACAGTCTGGAGATCGCCGGACCGCAAGCCAATCTGCTGGTCGAGGTGGTCGCGGGCTGGGCGATTGTCATGGTCTTCACGGGGATATTCCTGTGGTGGCCGCGCGGGCAGGCTGGCGGCATCGTGACTGTGCGCGGCGCCCCTCGGAGCCGCCTGTTCTGGCGCGACCTGCATGCCGTGACCGGCCTCTTCGCGTCGGCCGTGATTGTCTTCCTGGCGGCGACCGGCATGCCCTGGTCGGCGGTCTGGGGCAAACAGGTGCGCGCCATCACGACCGAGGCCGGGCTGGGGCGGCCAGCCGCGCCAGGTGGCGAAGGGGGAGGTCAGCACATCCGTCACAGCCCCGTCGCGGCGCGGTCCGACGCCATGCCCTGGGCGCTGCAACACACCGAGATGCACACAGGCCACATGGCGGGCGCCACCTCCGTCGACTCCGTGGTCACCAGTGTCGAGGCTGCTGGTCTGGGTCGCCCCTATGTGGTGTCGATTCCCCGATCAGCAGGCAAGGCCTGGACCGCGTCCTATGCGCCCAACCAGGTAGAGGACAGCCGTACGCTCTACATCGACGGCGCTACCGGCAAGGTGATCGCAGACCTCGGCTGGCGCGAGTATGGCCCTGCAGCCAAGGCCATCGAGTGGGGCATCTCCGTTCACCAGGGCCAGCAATTCGGGTGGATCAACAAGCTTGTAATGCTCGCCGGCTGCATCGCCATCTGGGTGTTGGGGATCTCCGCGACCGTCATGTGGTGGAAGCGCCGCCCCAAAGGTCGCCTTGCCGCTCCCCCAAAGCCAGCGGAGCGTCGGGCCTACGTTGGCCTGGCCCTCATCGTCGTGCCGCTCGGACTGCTGTACCCGCTCGTTGGCGTTACCTTGCTTATCGCCCTTTCGCTGGACATCGCCGTCAGGGGTACGTTCGACTCATTGGGACGAACACGCCACAATTCGAATTTACGCTAAGGGTCGAATCTCACCCTTGGCTCCGTGCCCGGGAGCAGACTTTTCGGCTGGGTGCCGGAAAGCAGGCCCTCCCAAAGACTATTCAGGGGGGTTAGCCGACCTAGAGGTCAACGCATCTCCAGACTTGGAAACACCGCCGATCTCGCGACCGGGCGCTTCGTCTGTCAGCTATCGCGGTCCAGGCGCTCAAAGGTTTGCGGCACAGAGGCCGTCCACAGTTGGAGCACCAGTCGGCCTATTTCTTCGGATAGTTGGGGTCCTTGTAGATGCCGCCCGTCGTCAAGTCTGGCTTGAACGTTTTATGACAGCCTTCACAGGACTCAACGAGCTGGTCGCCGGCGGTGTTCACGCCGGCTACATCCTTGGCCTTCGCCGCCGCCAGTGCAGCCATGCCTGCCGCGCTCATCGCGTCCGCGTAACGGATCCAATCTGGATTGGCGACCCACTTGGCGTCGTTCGGTCCCGTCCCGACCAGTTGGATAAGCTTGCCATTCACCGCCACCTCATGTGCGTTGTACTCCAGGTCGCGCCAGCCCGCCTCAGAGGTCGGCGGCTTGTAGCCGTTGACCCAGATCGGCTCTGCCGCATGGTCAACCATTGCCACCATGACGGCGTTCAAGCTCACCGGTAGCTTCGGGGCGGACGGTGCCGGCGCGGTAGCGGGAGGAGTCTCCGCGACTTTGGTCGGCGTGCAAGCCGCCAACCCAAGGGCCCCCATCGCGGCGCCTGCGGCCAGCAGAATGCAAATCTTCATATGAACCTCCCCGTTCCCCGCGCTCTATTGGCAGTCGCAGCAGCATCAGGTCCGAGGCGATGCATCGAGGAATCAGCGCGGTTAGGGCGACGTTGGACCTTCGCGTCGGAAGACGATTTGATCTCGCGCAAGCGCAATGCACGCTTCAGATCATAAGCGCCCTCAATAAGCGTCGTATCGGCGGAGGCTTTTCGTATCCCCGTCTCAGCGGTGTTGATTGTCTTCTCGCCTCCGGAAACCGGACGTTTAGCGGCCGGCGCCGCACGCGGACCTCACCGACGGCGACAGAAGGAAGACTTTCGCGGGGGCCTCCGCAATGACCGCCTTGCCGCCCGCGGGCCTTGGCATCGGCTCCAAGACAGGATCCCTAGCGACTCAACCTAACTCCGGCGTCAGGTGCTCGTGCCGGCCATGCTTGTGGCCCGCCGCTGGCCCATGGTCACCGTTCGGCGCAACCGCGATCAGGTTCAATTCGCCGAACCGGACCCCGCGCTCGGCCCGGATGGCGTCGGCAAGCGCGCGCACCTGTGCCGTCTGACCTTTGAGCATCATGCTCTCCAGGCAGTGGTCATGATCCAGGTGCACGTGAAAGGTCGCGACCACCAGATCGTGATGCTCGTGGCTGATCTCGGTCAGCCGCTGGGCCAGCGCTCGGACGTTGTGGTTGTAGACGTAGGAGAGGTTGCCCACACAGTCCCCGTCTGGGGCTGCGTCCCGGCGCTCTGCGATGGCCTTGCGGACGAGGTCCCGCATCGCCTCGGAACGGCTCTCGTAGCCCTTGCTGGCGATGAGGCCGTCGAACGCCTCCGCTAGTGTCTCTTCGAGAGAGATCGTCACGCGCTGCATCGGCGCCTCCTGAACGGCCAAACCATAGGCGCCGGGACTGCCCCTGCCAAGAAACCCACGTTTGACTTCGACGCGGGAGTAGGAACAATCACGCCAAAGTTCCTACCGAGAGAGCCTCATGCGGCGCAGCGCAGCTCTATCCCTCCTCGTGCTCGCCCACGCCGTGCCCACCGTAGCGATGGCCGCCGACGAGGCTCCTCCCATCGCGACGGCGGCGCCCGAGTTGGACGAGGTCTACGTCTGGGGCAAACGCGAGGGCCGGATCGGTCAGGCGACCTCCGCCAGCGAGGGGGTCGTCAGCTTCAGCGCCTACGCCATCCGACCGATCCTCCGTCCTGGCGAGCTGGCCGAGGT
>CAMCXF010000016.1 GCA_945883235.1 Phenylobacterium deserti
GCAGCGCACTGACACCTCTTGGCGACATCGGAACCCAGTGACAGGTCAAATATTCCCCGTTTGTTCCAATTGTGCTACAGTGATGCAGTTGCCCGGATCGCCCGCATCGTCGCCCCAGGTTGTCTGCATCACGTGACCGCACGAGGCAATCGCGGTGAGCCGATCTTCTTCAAGGACGGGGACCAGGAACTCTACCTCGAAGTCGCGCCTTTCCCTGTTAGCAGTAGGGGAATCGCATGTGTGAACAGCAGGGTTAATGTATTTGAAGGCGTGATGGAATCTGAGGGATCCTCCTGTTGAAGGAGGTTCCGATGCTGATCCTTGAGGTGTTGGACGATGTTCCAGACCCGCGCCGATACAACAGCCTGCATGACCTGACCGACGTGCTTTTCGTGGCCCTGGCGGCAATGTTGTGCGGGGCCAAGCACTGCACGGACATGGCGCTGTTCGCCGAGGCCCGTCTGGAGCTGTTGCGAAGCTTCGTCCCCTTGCGGAACGGGGTTGTACGTCGTCAGAACATTTGAGACAGGTGGGGTCCGGATTTAACGGAGATTTGGCCCCATCTGGGGTTGGTAGCTAGGCGGCGATTTTGCGGTGTTTGGTCGCCCTATCCTCCAAGCCAAATAGCGGTATAATAATACCGCCCCAGGCAGCCCCGCAGGACCCGCTGGAGCTTGAGATCAGGCAGGAGCAGGCCCAATGAATCCAACCGGCCATGGCGGCTTCCAGAAGGGCCGCAGCGGCAATCCTGGTGGCAGGCCCAAAGAGGTCGGCGCGGTGCGGGATTTGGCACGTGCGTTCACACCGCAGGCGATAGCCACGCTCGTTACGATCATGGACCAGGACAACGCCCCTGCATCTGCTCGAGTCGCGGCGGCGGAGGCCCTGCTCAATCGCGGCTGGGGCCGGCCCACGCAGCCTATCGCCGGTGATGAGGATGCAGGGCCGGTGGAGATTGTGGTGCGCTGGGCGGCGGCGGGCGATTAGGCGCTAGTTACCCTCTAATATCTGTTCAATTCTGCCGTGTTTTGAGCCTCGTCAGCCGCGTTTTGCGCTTCTTCAGCGGCGCTCTGGGCTTCCTCTGCAGTGCTTTTAGCGTCCTCAGCGGCGCTCTGGGCTTCCTCCGCCACGTTATTGGCTTCCGCTATTTTATGAGTGAGGCGCTGAGAGAGCAGAAAAAGCGCCATCAAGGCCATTATTGCGTATGCCGCTGGTCGTCTCTCAATCGGCATCGAGGGTAGCCTTGGATTTCGGGGCTCTTGTGACCCTGACGCCAATTACGGCAATGACGCATACTCCCGCCAACGTGGTGCAATTTTCGTCTTCGAAAGCACTCAAGAAAGCCCCAAGGAACAAACACCACAGAACCGCCTCGCCATAGTTAAAGCCTTTGACCCGACTCCAGAACGCCCGTGCTTTTGACATTTTCTTATCCTCCTAATGTTCAGATACGAATGACCATAGAGCACCCACCACCACCACCCGACCCCCTAGTAAACTAGGGGGGGGTGGGTATGCGGGATTGGGCAAAAATCAGGCCTGACATACACCGTATTTCGAGGTGCTGGTCATGGCTCAATCCAGTCGCCGACAATGACGAATGGGACCTGCCTGCCCCCTGGCGCGGCACGCCTCCGTTCTATTTTCAGAAGGCCGTCAGTTAGCGCCTGTGCAAGATGCGTGGAGATCAGCTGTTTGTCCGCAGCGTCTATTCCAAGAGCTTTTGCTAACGCATGTCCGACCCAATCGGCGACCTGTGAGCTTGCCCGCCAAACCCCTCGACTGACCACGTGCTGTACCTTCCGCCAATCCGCGTCTGAAAACTGGACCTTTCCGCCCGACGCCGGGGCAGCCTCATAGGTAGCGACCAGACTGGTTATGGCGTCGCCGTCCTCATCGAAGCCCAGATGCTCTTTCGTCAGCGCGAAATGCAGATCGTTCAGCCGCTCGCCATCTTTCATCTTGGTCACGGTGAGCTTGGCCTGCATTGCGTCCTTACTGGGCTTGAATGCTCCGAGTACGAAATCCAGGTTGGCCATGATCGCCGAGGAGCCTCGGGGCCTTTCGCCATCGTTATGGCCGGTATGGTGAACGATGATGACTGTTGCGCCGAACGGCTCGCGCAATTCGGAGTTGATCAGTCGCAGGTACGCAGAGACGTCGCTGGATGCGTTCTCATCCCCGTTAAAGGTCTGGGTTAGGGTGTCGATGACAATCAGGCTGGGCGGGGCTGGTAAGCCCTCTATGGCACCTCGCAACTTTGCGATCTGTTGCTCGTCAGAAAGGACCAACGGCTTTTTGCAAATGTAGAACTGGCCGGGCATTTCGCGGTCCCTCGCCCGACACCATGCCTGGCCACGGCGATAGGCCCCAGCTCCACCCTCCGCAGCGACATAGAGGGTGGGTCCGTCCTTTGTACGAAGCCCAGCCCATTCCATGTCGTTCGCGACGTGAAAGGCGAGGTCAAAGGCGATGAAGGACTTAAACGAGCCGGATGCGCCGAAAATCATGCCGATGGCATCTGCCGGAATGATGCCTTTGACGATCCATCTCATTTTCGCTGCCTCGTCCGCCAAGTCCCTCAGGGGCTGAATGAGTGGCTCACTCTCAAAGACCGTGTCTGCTGGTGCATATTTCCTTGCCCCAGCCACCATGCGCCCCAGCTCAGGCCCATACCGCTCTGCGTGCCGCGACAACTCGGCGGCATTGTCGTTGGCCGGTAAGCTGGCCTCGCCTAGGCCGCGCAGGTGATTGAGCACCGCCGCTGGTGCCGCCCCTGACGCAATCAGACTGCTGGAAATCTTTAGCAGGGGGTCGTGATAGCTGCGCTTCGCGGGATCGGGATGCAGCAGCTGGCGGTAGAGGTCCGCATTGTCGGCGTTGGGTGCAAACGATTGGCCAACTGGTAAGGAGCCGAGCTGGGCGCGGATGGTCTCCAGGTCCAAGCCGAACGTGGCGGCGGCATCGGCCAGGGAGTAGACGGCTCCGTCCAGGGGTCTGATCATGACGGTCTGGAATGGGCCGCCAGGTCGCGACTTGGTGTTGCTGCCAACGGGTAAGCGGGCATAGCGGACGGGGTTGTTCCCGCTGTTGTCCGCCTTAACGAGGCCGTTAGCGGCCATAGCCTGAAGCAGCGCGTCGATCAGGCGAAGATCGCGGGTGTCGGGGTCGTCTTCATCCAGCATCACCCCCGCCTGATAGTTCCCGGGACTGGTCTCGAGGACATAGGCGTCATTTCCGAGCAAATCGCCTGGATTGATGTCATCCGCCACAAGGACCGCAAGGCGGACGAAGTTGGCCTTGGTGCGCTTCCTCTCCGGCCCATTCATGAGGGCCACGCAGTAATAGTTATTGTCCGCAGGCCGAGCGTCGATCAGCGCTCTTTGTTGCTCGCTGTCGCGCCATGCTTGTCCCTGCCATTCAGCCGGGCCAGCCTGGCTAGGATCGCCCCTGAAGGAAGCGGTCCAGCCGAATTCGCCTTCCGACAGCTGGTAAACGGCGGCGAGGAATTCGCTGTTGGTGATCTCGCTCATGGCTTCAGACCTCCGCGCTGGAGGCTGAGCGGACGCGGATCGGGGCGGGGGGCAGGCTGGCGACGAATCTGCGCAGGGACTCAGCTGGGATTATTGTCCGCGCACCCAGCGAGCGGGCCTCAATTTTGCCGGCACTGATATACCCGTAAAGTGTTGTGCGCCCGCACCCGATAACCTTGCATGCGTCAGCGATTGGGTAGGCTAATACGTCCGTGTTCATCTGAATTGCTCCGGTGTGAGACGTCCATGAGCGGACGCCGCCGGGCAGGCCTACAGATGGTCTAGACTGGATAATTCCGACGTAACTGCGGCAGTTATTTCTTGGCCTTTTTTTGTTTACTTCGACGCCGCTCAATGGCCTTGCTGATGGTGCCTGGATCGTACTCCAGGCGGAAAACTCGCTTGATGGCCTTGGCCAAAATCTCACAAACGGGACCGGATTTGTCGAGAATTGAAGGTGGCTTTTTCGGCTCGACTTTCAGACATTCAGCAATCATCGGCGCCCAGCGATAAGCGGCCTCACTCCACTGTTTTGGCGGCTTCCCCTCTTGGCGGCCAGGCGCAACGACAAGAAACGTATCGACCTCATTTAACAGGGATTGGATCTGCGGGTTCGTTTCAACGAAACTCCCACCGACTTCTAACAGCCGCTTGATTTCTTTCTTGAGCGCACCCGCAGCCTTGCTCACTTTTGGCAATTGTTTTCCGGCGCGAGAAAATTCAGCATTTTCCGGATCTTCAGGGGCTTGGAGCCACCGGCGGGTAAATTCGATAGTGTGGGTCAAGTCTTTGATCAATTGTGGATCCCGGTCAGTGGGTATGGGCTCTGGAAACCAGCTGGCGACCTCCTTAACCGTGATCGCGCCCTCAATATCCTCGACATCTGGCTCAGACATGCTGCTGCGCTCGCCCTATAGGGATGACTTTACCTTCGCCGCCTGGCGTTTCGGAGTACGTCGCCCACGCTTCCATCATTAGTCGTCGCTTTTCAAACAGGTCGCCCCGACGATACGCAGCCTCCACGGCATTGCCGACCGTATGAGCCAGGGCCGCTTCGGCGACCTCGCGGGGGAAGGACGTTGCCTCTGACGCCCAGTCCCGGAAGGTCGAGCGGAATCCGTGGACGGTGATATCGCCATGATCCATGCGGCGCAAAAGCATGTTCATCGACATTCCCGACAATGCCCGGCCAAGAGCCGCGCCGGGGAAGACGAAAGCGTCCAGGCTGTTGACAGTCCGCATCGCAGCCAATTTGGTAAGGACGGTTATGGCTGTGGAATTCAGTGGAACGCGATGTTCGCGCCTGGCCTTCATCCGACCTGCCGGGACCGTCCAGATTCTTTTGGCGAGGTCGATCTCATCCCACTTGGCACCCAGGACCTCACCGGTTCGCGCTGCGGTTAGGATGGTAAATTCCAGCGCTTGGGCGGCGGTACCATTCTGCGATCTGAGCTTTACCAGGAAGGCGTTCGTCGTCGACCAGGGCAGGGCGGGATGATGTTCGACCGGAGCAATCTTGCTACGGGCTGGCAGAAGAAATGACAGATGGCCGCGCCACCGGGCGGGGTTTTCACCGTCCCGCCATCCTCGTGACTTGCCGTAGTCCAGGACGTTCTCAATGCGACCCCGCACACGGGCTGCTGTCTCCGGTTTAACACGCCAGATGGGTTCGAGCGCGGCCAGGACGTGGCCTGTCTCAATCGCTCCAACAGGCAGGTCGCCGAAATGGGGGTGGGCGTAGGTCTCCAGGGTGTTGGCCCATTGGTCACGGTGCTTGGAGTTTCGCCACGCCTTCTCATGCGCAGAAAGATAATGGCCGGCGACCTGGCGGAACGTGATGGCTTCCACCACCGCCCGCTGGTCTTCTGCCATCTTGGCCTTAGTCTCGGCTTCGCGCTGGGCCAGTGGGTCTATGCCGGCTCGGACCTGCTTGATCAGTTGACCTGCCACCTCGCGGGCGTCGGCCAGAGGGACTTCGCCGTCGCTGTAGCCAGCGCGTCCCAGACCCATCTCGCGCATCTTCGCGCCCTGCGGCGTGTAGCGAAACAACCAGAACTTTCCACCGGCGGGTCTGACCAGCAGATATAGGCCGTTGCCATCACCGTAGCGTCCAGGCTTGGCGGCCTTCACCGCCGCCGCCGTCAATCCCGCAGCCCTACGCGCCATCTGGGCCTCGCTCTAAACCCGGGGATCAGGGATCGTCCCCTAATCTGTCCCCTAATAATATCGCTGAACGGACGCGAACACAAGCGGGCTGCTCCGAATAGATAAAGGGGTTTATCGCCTGATAAACCTGATGTTTTTGGGAATAATTCGGTCAGTCACCAAAGTGACGCGAACAGGGTTGTGGCGGTGCGGGTGGGATTCGAACCCACGTTAGGCTTTCACCTAAACACGCTTTCCAAGCGTGCGCCTTCAACCACTCGGCCACCGCACCGTAAGCCGTACGGGAGGAGTGGGACCCCGTCGGAAGGCGCGCAATATAGTCAGGAAGCCTTGGGGGGCAAGCGGGCGTTTGCAGCGCGGGAAAGTCGGGCGGGATTGAACAGGGATCGGGGTTCGTGCGCAGCCAGCCGGGCTTCCAGATCGGGGGTCTGCGTCAACCAGGCGTCGAGGCGGGATGACGCCGCAGGATGTCTGTCGCGGATAGCTGACTGAATTGCGCCCAGTGTTGCGTCGGCTGCGCGAATACGCACACGTTCGCGCTTCAGACCTTCATAGCGTTCGTCGATCAGACCCAATTGCGCCCGGGCCGAGGCGACCATCAACACGGCTGTCGCGCGGTCGCCCGCTTCCAGTTCCCTGCGCGCGACCGCAAGAGCACGCCGTGCGTCGCTCATCATCGCCGGGAGCGTAACCGGGCTGCGAAGGGTATGCGGGCACGCTTCAGGATCCAGAGCCTGAACATAGGCACCTAGCGCGTCCAGCAAGGCGGCCGATGGCTCTGGTCCGTCGAATTCTTCGACGATCAGGCCGCGGATGAACCGGGGAAGATCGGCGGCGGGCACTTTCAACGCAGCCCGGGGGGCCGTCAGGTCGGGGATCGGGCGCGGATCATGGACGCCGTTGCCGCGATGGCTGGAGAACAACGACAGGGTGACGTCAGCTGTCCCGGGCGGACCTGATGCGCCGGGGAACTGGAAGTCCGGATTGCCGCGCCCGGCGCGATGACAGCTCTCACACGTCAGGCGCGCCCGCGCGGCCTGCCCGCCCAGCAGCGTCGGGGTGCGGAATGCGGCACGGCCAACTTCGACCGCGTGCGCGCGCTCCGGATCGGCGGGCAGCCGCAGGCACTCCGCGGGCTCGGTCGTCAACACGGCCACAGGGTCCGCTTGCGGCGAAATCCACAGCATCGCCCGGATCGGCGGCCCGGCGTCGGCGGCGAGGGTCGCTGACGCCGCGACGGCGAGTCCTAGCGCCCGGGCTCGCCGCCAGCGTCGATCCAACGGCGCAACTCCTCGGCTTCGGCGCATCCGAAGGCGCACACGCGCTCCAGCCTGGCCAACATCAGCTTGGCGCCTTCGGCATCGCCGCGCTCGACCTTCAGTTCGCCGAAGTACTCGGTGGCACCGCGATGGTCCGGGGCGATGGCCAGCGCCTGACGATAGTACCGCTCGGCCTTGTCGAACTGGCCCAGCTTTCGCCAAGTGTAGCCCTGGTAGGTGAGGACGTCCGGGTGAGGACCGAAAGCGACCCGTGCCTTGTCCAGTGAGGCCAGCGCCTCGCCATAGCGCTTCTCGTTGATCAGGCTGACGGCTTCTACATAGGCACTGTCGCCGGTCCGGGCGGCGAAGATCAACGCACCACTGTCCAGCGCTGCACTGGGCTGGGGCGCGCCACCCGCGACGGCTTTTTCCACATCGGCTGTCATAGATTTCAACAGCGCAGGATCGCAACCCACACTGCAGTCGCTGGCCTTGGCTTTCAACCAGTCGAGCTGTTCCTGGGCCTTGGGTTCCTTTAGGTGGGCAAGCGAGAGAGCAAGGCCGCCCCGGCTGGGCAGGTCGTCAGGCGCGAGCTTGACCGCCCGCTCATAGGCCCGCTTGGCGGCTTTCCAGTTTTCGGACGACGCCTGGGCGATGCCGAGCAGGCGCCAGCCGTCGATGTTCTTTGGTGCGGCGGTGGTCACGTTGCCGGCAGCGCGCGCGGCGGACTTGTAGTCCTTGGCCTGCAGCGCCCTGACCGCCTTGGCGTATTCTTCCGCCGGATTGTACTGGGGGGCAGAGGCTGAGGGCATGTCCGCCCCGCCGCCGCCGCCGCCGCCGCCGGCGGCCATCGCACCCGCCGTTGTCAGGCCAGCAAACACACTTGCCAAAATCACTGTCTTGAAGAGTCGCATGACCGCCATCCTCTCTGCTGATCGTCTTGCCTCTACATTACCCCGGAAACCGGATGGGTTCAGTCGGAGTTGGTTTGGTGCAAATCAAAGTCAGATATCCTATCTTACGTTGGACCAGTCGCTCCGGAGGCGCATCATGTTTTTCAAGAGACCCCTCGACCTGCCGAACGCCACGACGGCGTTGCCCGGCCGTCCCAACGCGATCCCCACGGCTCAGCGCCACTTTGTGAACGGCGAAGCGCTCAAGGGTCCCTATGCCGACGGCCTTGAGCACGCCTATTTCGCCATGGGCTGTTTCTGGGGGGTAGAGCGAATCCTGTGGCAGGTTCCCGGCGTCGTGGTGACGGCGGTTGGCTATCAGCAGGGGTTCACCCCCAACGCCTCCTACGAGGAAGTCTGCTCGGGCCGGACCGGCCATACCGAGTCGGTCCTGGTGGTCTATGATCCCAAGGTCGTGTCATTCGCCGGTCTGATGAAGGTGTTCTGGGAGGGCCATGATCCGACCCAGGGTATGCGCCAGGGTAATGATGTCGGCACCCAGTATCGCTCTGGTGTCTATGTCACGAATGATGATCAGGCCCAGATCGCACAGGCGTCAAAGGCGGCCTACCAGATCGAACTCAGCAAGCGTGGCTTTGGCCCGATCACCAGCGAGATTGCATCGGCCGGAACGTTCTATTTCGCCGAGGACTATCATCAGCAGTACCTGGCCAAGAACCCGGGCGGCTACTGCGGGATAGGTGGCACCGGCGTGACCTGTCCGATCGGCGTCGGCGTCACGGCTTGACCCGCGAAGACGTCGCCGCTGTGGCGCTGGCTTTGCCGGCCGTGACGACAGTGGTGCAGTGGGGAGGATCTGATGTCTACAAGGTGGGCGGCAAGGTGTTTGCCGTCTGCGGCCTGCCGGGTGGCCTCTCGTTCAAGGTCAGCCCGATCGGCTTCGTGGTGCTGACCGAGGATGGACCCGGACATCAGGCTCCCTATTTCGCCAAGGGTCATTGGGTGAATGTTGCTCTGGACGAGGTCGAGGCGGATGACGTTGTCGGTTGGCTGGCGACCGCCCATAGCATGATGGCGGCAAAGCTGACCCGGAAAGCCCGCGCAGAGCTGGGCATCTAGTCCTTTCGCACCTCCAGCATCTGCCGCAGGTCATGGATGGAAGTGGCCGCCGTTGAACTGCACTGGCGCCAGAACAGCAGCGTCAGCGCACCCAGGGGCGCGGTCACAAAGGCCCAGGGTCCGAACAGCCATGCGGCGGCGGCCAGGGCGAAATAGTAGCCTCTGACGCTGGCGTTGAACGATGTCAGCGCGGGGTTCAGAATTCGACCCATGACCTCGCCATAGGCGGCCCGTTCAGTCTCGGGGCACGGCTTGGGCACCGCCCCCATGGCGGCCAGGCAATAGTTCATCTGACGGATCGCCCAGATGAAATCCAGCAGACCCCGCGCCAGGGCCGCCACCACCAGAGCCAGCTGTAACTCGAACATCAGCCGTGACGAGGTGTTCACCACCTCCAGGGCCGAAACCGAGGCAAATGTGCGCTCACCGCCGAACAGCGCGCCCGTGGCCGCGGCGATCAGCAGCAGATTGGACGAGGCGAAGAACGAGGCCGAGTTCAGGGCGTGGCCCAGAAGCTGGCCATCCATCAACCGACTTTCCCGGCCCATCATCTGGAACATCCAGTTGCTGCGGATGACGGTCATGTCAGTGTTGAGCACACCGCCGCGGCGCTTGCCGAACGCGCTCAGCAGAGGTTCGTAAAACGGCCAAAGGATGGCAAACAGACCAAGGCCGACATAGTCGGGCAGTTACATCGCCTCAATCCTCGAGGATCATGCTGTGTTTGCGGGTGTCGGGCAGCATCAGGCTCGCCAGCAGCGAGACCGCCAGCCCCAGCGCCACATAGAGGAAGAAGCCGCTCTCGGCCCCGGCCTGCTTGAACGCCAGGGCGATGGGCTCGGCTGTACCGCCGAAGATTGCGGTCGCGATGCCGTAAGGCAGGGCGACGCCCAGGGCGCGGACGTTTGTGGGGAAGAGCTCCGCCTTAACCACAGCGCTGACCGAGTTGTAGCCTGAGAGAAGGAACACCAGGGACGAGACCAGCGCGAACGCGACCCAGGGATTATCGGTGGCCGCGATCGTCGACAGCGCAGGAATGGTGGCCAGTGCGCCGCCGCCGAACGCGACATATAGCGTCGCCTTGCGGCCCAGATGATCGCTGATCCAGCCAAAAAGGGGCAGAGAGAAGAGGTAGACCACCAGCGCTCCGGCCGTTATCGCGGTAGCCGTCGGCGCGGTGAACCCTGAGGTGCCGGTCAGGAATTTCGGCATGTAGGTCGTGAAGGCGTAGAAGGCCAGTGACCCGCCTGCGGTCAGCAGGATGATGGTTGCCGTCTGCTTCGGGTATCGGGTGAACAGGAGCATCGTCCCGGCCCGCGCGACGCCGGCGGCCCTGGCGTTCTCGTAGGACTGGCTTTCGTCCATCCGGCTGCGGATCCAGAACACCACCACCGCCATGGCAGCACCGATGAAGAAGGGAATGCGCCAGCCCCAGGCTTCCAGATCCGGCTTGTCCATCGTGGTTTGCAACAGGGCCAGCAGGCCCAGCGCCAGAAGCTGGCCCATCACCATGGTGATGAACTGGAAACTGGACCAGAAACCGCGCCGCTTGCGCCCGGCCATCTCCGAAAGGTAGGTGGCGCTGGCACCATACTCCCCGCCCACCGACAGGCCCTGCAGGATGCGCGCGATCACCAGCAGGATCGGGGCGGCAACGCCGATGGTTTCGTAGCTGGGCAGCACCGCGATGATCAGCGAGCCGCCGCACATCAGGGTGACGGCCGCCGTGAGCGCGGTCTTGCGGCCCGCGTGGTCGGCGTAGACACCCATCAGCCAGGCACCAAGCGGGCGGGCGAAGAAGCCCACGGCGAACACCGCCATCGTCTTGAGCAGCCCCGCAAGGTCGTCGCCGCCGGGGAAAAAGTGCTGCGAGAAATAGACCGCGAAGGCCGAGTAGACGAACCAGTCGTACCATTCGACCAGGTTGCCCGAGGATCCGCCCAGGATCGCACGAAGCCTCTGGGCGGAGGTCAGGCCGGGCTGCATCGCGGCGGCTGGAATTTGCGCGTCAACGCCTGTTTCAGTAGAACTCATATCATCCCCGGAGCCGATCTTGGCGGATGCTATGACGTTCGACGGTCCAGCGCCATGCCTAGACGCCGGCGCGCTCAGTCGGCGGCGTCAGCCGTGTGCAGGGCTTCGTCGCGGCTGGTCACCTGCAACGCATACATCAGCCCGATCCAGCCGCCCTTGATGCGCGGCAGGGCCGACAACGTGATCACCGTCAGCACCCCCAGGATGATCGGCAGGGAATAGCGCGGATCGCTTTGCCAGATGATCGGAAAGATCAGCAGCGGGGCGATGATCAGGTGCCCGATCAGAATGATGGTCAGATAGGCCGGCCCGTCATCGGCGGGATAGAGCGCCAGTTCATGGTCGCACCGCGCGCAATGCGGCTGGACCTTCAGGTAGCGGCCGAACAGCTGGCCCTGACCGCACGCGGGGCACTTGTGCGACAGGCCGCGGAGGACGGACCGGCGCAGCGGAAAGATGATCTCGGCCATGACGCCCATATGCGCTCTTGGAGTCGGGATCGTAAGGGCGGCACCGCTATTTCTTTGCGGCCTTGCTGACGGCTTTACCGGCTGACTCGGCGTCGCGGCCGACGCCGGCGACGGTGTTGCAGGACGAGACCAGCAGCGCGGTTGCGGCGATAGAGAAGATGATCAGCTTGCGCATGGGGAGCTCCTTATCGGGTTCCGATCCAGGCATATAGTCGTGCAACCAGGTTGAGGCGGGATTTAGGCCATCTTGACGGCCCCTAATCCGCGTCCATCTTCAACGCCGCAATGAAGGCTTCCTGCGGGATTTCCACCTTGCCGAACTGGCGCATGCGTTTCTTGCCGGCCTTCTGCTTGTCCAGCAGCTTTTTCTTGCGGCTGGCGTCGCCGCCATAGCACTTGGCCGTCACGTCCTTGCGCAGCGCGCGCACGGTTTCGCGCGCGATGATCCGGCCGCCGATGGCCGCCTGGATCGGGATCTGGAACATGTGCGGGTTGATCAGATCCTTCATCTTCTCGACCATGCCGCGCCCGCGGGCCTCCGCGCGGTCGGCGTGGACCAGCATGGACAGGGCATCGACCGGCTCGGAATTCACCAGGATCGACATCTTCACCAGGTTGCCGACCTTGTAGTCCTCGATGGAATAGTCGAACGAGGCATAACCCTTGGAGATCGATTTCAGCCGGTCATAGAAGTCGAACACCACCTCGTTCAGCGGCAGGTCATAGACCACGAGGGCCCGCGAGCCGACGTAGCTCAGCTCGCGCTGGGAGCCGCGCCTGTCCTGACAAAGCTTGATCACCGAGCCCAGGTACTCGTCCGGGGTCAGGATGGTGGCCTTGATCCAGGGTTCAGCAATGGAGGCGATCTTGACCGGATCGGGCAGGTCGGCCGGGTTGTGCAGCTCGATGACCGAGCCGTCGTTCATGCCGATCTTGTAGACCACGCTGGGCGCAGTCGCGATCAGGTCGAGGTCGAACTCGCGGCTCAGCCGCTCCTGAATGATCTCCAGATGCAGCAGCCCCAGGAACCCACAGCGGAAGCCAAAGCCCAGCGCCGCGCTGGTCTCCATCTCGTAGGTGAATGAGGCGTCGTTCAGGCGCAGGCGGCCGATCGCGGCGCGCAGGTCTTCGAATTTGGCGGCGTCCACCGGGAACAGGCCACAGAACACGACGGACTGCACCTCACGGAAGCCGGGCAGGGCGGCGGTGGCGGGCTTCTTCTCGTCGGTGATGGTGTCGCCGACGGCAGCCTGGGCCACTTCCTTGATCTGGGCGGTGATGAAACCGATCTCGCCGGGGCCAAGCTCGGTGACATCCGTGCGCTTGGGCCGGAACACGCCGATCCGGTCGATCAGGTGGGTGGAGCCCTGCTGCATCATCCGTACGCGCTGGCCGGCTTTGAGCGTGCCGTCGATCACCCGGACCAGCACGATCACGCCCAGATAGGCATCGTACCAGGCGTCGACCAGCAGCGCCTTCAGCGGCGCGTCGCGGTCACCCTTGGGCGCGGGCAGGCGCTTCACAACCGCTTCCAGCACCTCGTGGATACCCACCCCGGTCTTGGCCGAACACAACACGGCGTCCGACGCGTCCAGCCCGATCACGTCCTCGATCTGCTGGCGGATCCGCTCGGGCTCGGCGGCGGGCAGGTCGATCTTGTTGAGGACCGGCACGATCTCGTGGTTGTTGTCGATGGCCTGATAGACGTTGGCCAGCGTCTGGGCCTCGACGCCCTGACTGGAGTCCACCACCAGGATCGAGCCCTCGCAGGCCGCCAGCGAACGCGAGACCTCATAGGCGAAGTCCACGTGGCCGGGCGTATCCATCAGGTTGAGGATATAGGTCTCGCCGTCGTCAGCCTTGTACTCCAGACGTACGGTCTGGGCCTTGATGGTGATGCCGCGCTCGCGCTCGATGTCCATGCTGTCGAGGACCTGCTCGGTCATCTCGCGCTGGGTCAGCGCGCCGGTCTCCTGGATCAGGCGGTCGGACAGCGTGGACTTGCCGTGGTCGATGTGGGCGACGATCGAAAAGTTACGGATATGGGAAAGGGGGGTGCTCATGGCGCGCCGCGTTTAGCACATCTCGCGCCGCCGCAAAGCTGCCCTCAGGTCGTGGTTAATCGGGCGTTAAGGCGTGGCAGGTCATGCAAAGGCGCAGGGCGGGTTTTGATTCACGATTTCGGAGGCCGGAGAGCGCCCATGGACCGACGCAAACTGATCGTAACCGGACTGGTCGCCCTCGGCGCGCCCAGCTTGGTGCAGGCGCAACAGCCGTCGGAAGGCGCACTGCCTCCGCCAGGGCCCCAGGCCACCTATCCCTCCAACACCCCCAGCACCTACAGCCAGGACGAGATCGTCACCAACGTCTCGGACTTCCTGGGCGTCACCGCCGAATCGGCCGGCGCGGCCGTGGAACGGTTGTTCTCAAAGAACGGCAAGCCCACCGCCTACATCGCTGGCGAGGAGGGCTCCGGTGCCTTCGTGGTCGGCGCGCGCTACGGTCGCGGCCTGCTCTACATGAAGGACAAGCCTCCGATGGAGGTGTTCTGGCAGGGTCCCTCGGCCGGCTGGGACTTCGGCGGCAACGCGTCGCGCGTGTTCACCCTCTGCTACGACCTGCAGGTCCCCGAAACCATCTTCCAGCGCTTCCCGGGCGTCGAAGGCACGGCGTATCTGGTCGGCGGCCTGGGTGTAAACTACCAGCGCGCCAACGGCGTCACGCTCGCCCCCATCCGCGCCGGCGTCGGTCTGAGACTGGGTGCCAACGTCGGCTACCTGTCCTACTCCCGCAAACGCCACGTCTGGCCGTTCTAACGGGCATCCAGACTGGCCCCCACCCGCTGGGTGGCGGTGTCAAACAGGCCGCGCCCGGGCACGTGGTTGAGCTCCAGCCGGATCCCGTCAGGGTCTTCGAAGAGCACCGAATAGTAGCCGGGTGCCCAGGGCTCATCCTGCGGCGCGTGGACGATCTTCGCGCCGATGGCGACCAGGAAGGCGTAGGCCTCGTCGATGTCGGCCCGATCGCGGACCCGCCAGCACTGGTGGTGCAGGCTGCCGACGCGGAACTGGGCGTAAGCCACACCCGCATGCGCCGGGTCCGGACGCCGAATGCCAAAGCCGGTGCGCCCGCCGACGCAGTAATAGGTGTCCGCGCTGTCGGCGACTTCCTGCAGTCCCATGAAAGGCAAAAGCTGGCGATAGAAGGCCACCGACGCCTCGAAATCGCCGGCGGTGATGAAGGTGTGCGCGACGCCGTTGATTTCCATGCGAGGCCTCAGTGCTTGTGGGTCTTGCTGGCCAGCCAGTCCATCAGCGCCAGCAGCACGCCGGAGACCACGAACACCAGATGTATCCCCACCAGCCAGGCCAGATGCCGGTCCTCGATGTCCTTGCCCTCGGCCAGTTCCATGAACGCCTTCAGCAGTGCGATGGCGCTGATCGCCACAATCGACGCCACCAGTTTCAGCTTCAGGCCCGCGAAATCCACGGTGCCCATCCAGCCCGGGCGATCCTCGTCGTCGCCGGTGTCGATCTTGGAGACAAAGTTCTCGTAGCCGGAAAAGATCACGATCAGCAGCAGGTTACCTGCCAGCGACAGGTCGATCAGCGTCAGCGCCATCAGGATCGCCTCTTCCGGCGACATGGAGCCCAAGTGCGAGAGGTCCTTGATCGCCGCCTGCACGAACACGAAGAACATGGCCGCCAGCGCAAACACCAGCCCCACATAGAACGGTGCCATCAACCATCGCGACCGGAACAGCCACAGCTCCAGGTACCGCTCGGCAGCGGGCTTGCGCTTGGCGGGGCGTGGGGTGACCTGCTGCTCGTTCATGGGCGAAGTTGATACCGGCTCCACCCGAGCGCGCAAGTCACTGGTCGGTGTCAGCCCCTGAGCTTTGCCCCAACCGCCTTCTCCGCCGCCGCCAGGATCCGCCCCGACAACCCGTCGATCTCGGTCTCGGTCAGCGTCTTTTCGCGCGGCTGCACGACCACCTCGATGGCGACCGACTTCATGCCGTCGGGCACGCCTGCGCCTTGATAGACATCGAATACCCGTGCCTCGGCAATCAGCGTCTTGTCGGCCCCCAGGATCGGTCGGATCAGATCGCCGGCCGGCGTATCCGCTCCCACCACGAAAGCGAAATCGCGTCTCAGCGGCATCAGCGTCGACAAATCCAGGGCGGGCCTGGTCTTCACGCCCTTGCGCTTGGGCTCGGGGATCGCATCCAGGTTGATCTCAAACCCGAGCATAGGTCCGTCCGCATCCAGCGCCTTCAGCACGCGCGGATGCAGCTCTCCGAACTCGGCGATCACCACCTTAGGCCCCAGCTGCAGGCGGGCGGAGCGACCCGGGTGCCACCAGCTCGCGTTCTGGCCCTGAACCACCTGCAAGCCCGGCGCGCCCAGCTCATCCAGCAAGGCCAGCAGGTCGGCCTTGAGATCGAACAGCGGATCACTTGAGGCCTTCGCCCAGTGCTTGGGCGCATGCGGCGCAATAAGGGCAGTGACGGCGGTCCACTGGTCGCCGGGCTCGTCACCCCGGAAATTGGGGCCAACCTCGAACAGCGCAGCGTCGGCGAAACCCTTGCGGGCGTTGCGGGCGGCGGCGTCAATCAGGTTGGCCAGCGCCGACGGTCGCATGGTGTCGAGGTCCGACGCTATCGGATTGGACAGCACCAGGCGTGCGTCGCCGCCGCCGAACATCTCCGCCCAGGCGCGACGCATGAAGCTCCAGCTCAGCGTCTCGGCATAGCCGCGCGCCGCCAGCGCCCGGCGGGCATTGCGCATGCGGGTCTGGCGGATCGTCAACGCGCCACCGGCAGGGCGGGCGATGGGCGGCAAGGGCGCCGATGGCAGAGCGTCGAAGCCTTCGATGCGGGCGACTTCCTCCACCAGATCAGCCCGACCCTCGACATCACGGCGCCAGGACGGCGGGGTGACGCTGTGTCCGTCGATCTCAAAGCCCAGCCGGGTCAGGATTTCGTCGATCCGCTCGGCACCCACATCCAGACCGGACAGCTTCTTCACAAAGGCCCGGTCAAACATGATGGACTTGGGCGGTGCGGGCGCATGGCCAGCCACCCGCACTTCCGACGCCACGCCGCCACACAGTTCAAGGATCAGCGCCGTCGCCAGCTCAAGGCCGGGCACCACAGAGGCCGGGTCTACGGTGCGGGCGAACCGGTACTGGGCGTCGGAGTTTATGCCCGTCGTGCGCCCGGTCTGGGCGGTACGGATCGGGTCGAACCAGGCGCTTTCCACGAACACATCTGTGGTCGCCTCCGAACAGCCGGTGGTCTCGCCACCCATCACCCCGCCGATGCCGATGGCACCGGACCCGTCGGCGATGACGCAGATGTCCGGCGTCATCGCATAGGTCTTGCCGTCGAGGGCCGCGACCTGATCGCCATCGCGCCCCAGCCGCGCCTGGATCATGCCGCCGCTCAGCTTCGCCGCGTCATAGACGTGCAGTGGTCTCGCGCGGTCGATTGAGATCAGGTTGGTCACATCCACCAGCGTGTTGATGGGGCGCAGGCCCACCGAGATCAGCCGCTGCTGCAGCCAGGCCGGTGAGGGGCCGTTCTTTACGCCCTTGATCAGCCGGCCGGAGAACACCGGACAGGCATCGCCGTCCACACTGATCTCGACGGGGCAGGGGAAACCGCCTTTCACCGGCACCGTGGTGTCGGGCTTCAGGGTCCCCACGCCGGCCGCCGCCAGATCGCGGGCGATACCGCGCACGCCCAGCCAGTCCGGCCGGTTGGGCGTGACTTCAAAGTCGATCACCGCCTCCAGGCCCAGCACGTCTGCGGCCAGCGCGCCGACCTCCAGATCAGCGGACAGCTCCATGATCCCTTCCGCGTCTTCGGCGACTTCCAGTTCCCGGGCCGAACACAGCATGCCGTTGGACACGACGCCGCGAACCGGCCGCGCTTCCAGGGTTACGCCGGACCCCGGCACATAGGCACCGATAGGGGCATAGATTGTGGTCAGGCCCGCCCGCGCATTCGGCGCGCCGCAGACGATCTCCAGTCGGCCATCCTTCGTATCCACCTGACAGACCCGGAGCTTGTCGGCGTTGGGGTGCTGCACGGCGTCCACAATCCGCGCCACCGAGAACGCGACCAGCTTCGCACCAGGATCCTCCACATGCTCGACCTCCAGGCCGGCCATGGTCATGGCGGTGACGACCTGATCGACCGTCGCGGTCGTGT
Organism: Phenylobacterium deserti; assembly: GCA_945883235.1. Lineage (GTDB taxonomy): Bacteria > Pseudomonadota > Alphaproteobacteria > Caulobacterales > Caulobacteraceae > Phenylobacterium > Phenylobacterium deserti_A. The sequence continues at coordinate 17,713 of CAMCXF010000016.1, forward strand.
CGAGGTGCTCCTTGAGCCAGGAAAGGGTGAATTTCATAGGATGAACTCGCTGTAGCCATCTCCCCCTTGCGGGGAGAGGGTTGGGAGTGGGGGTGTCGGCTCGGAGGTTGGGGTTTCACACCCCCACCCCCGGCCCCTCCCCGCAGGGGGGAGGGGAGGCGCGTGATCGATCATGCCCGAGCCTCCTCGATCACTTCGACCAAGCGGAACCGCTCGCACCAAAGCATCATGTCCGTTGCGAAGGTCCCTTCACGCACAAAGAATTCCCGATGAACGGCGGCCCAGTGGGCGTGACTGAGATCTCCCTCGCCTTCTTCAGCGGCAAAGGCCGTCTCCACCTCAGTGAAGCGGCGCTGCGCCAGTTCGACGGACTCGATAACCGCGCGGGGCTTGCCGGCGCCATTCAGCACCACGTAGCGAGCGCCAACCGCGCTGCCTTTCAGCCCCTGAGATGCTGCCCAGCAGGTCGCAGTCTTCACGCCGCTCAGCACAAGGGCCAGCAGTTCATCGGCCATGGCGGGACCATCGCCGAACGCGAAGTGCTCAAGTTCGGCGTAAGCGGAGAGCGACGCCATCAGCTCAACCCCGTCGCCGGGTTCGGCGTCTGGAATGGCCCGAAACCGAAGTGGTCCAGCCAGCGAACGTCGCCGGCGAACATGTCGCGCAGGTCGGGCATGCCGTATTTCAGCATCCCCAGCCGGTCGACGCCGAAGCCGAAGGCGAAGCCCTGCCACTCGTCGGGATCCAGGCCGCAGTTGGTGAGCACGTTGGGATGCACCATTCCGCAACCGACGATTTCCATCCAGTCGCTGCCCTGGCCGATCTTCACATCGCCGCCCGAGCGGTCGCACTTCACATCCATCTCGGCCGACGGTTCGGTGAAGGGGAAGTGATGCGGGCGGAACCGGGTCTCGACGACCGGAGTCTCGAAGAACCGGCTGATGAAGGTGTCCAGCGTCCACTTCAGATGGCCCATGTGGATGTTGCGATCGATCACCAGACCTTCGATCTGGTGGAACATCGGTGTGTGTGTGGCGTCACTGTCCGAGCGATAGGTACGGCCCGGCACGATGATGCGGATCGGCGGCGTCTGGCTGGACGCGATCCAGGCCGGCAGCTTGTGGTTCTGGCCCTGCTGCATGGCGCGGATCTGCACGGGGCTGGTGTGGGTGCGCAGCAGCTTGCGCTGTCCGGTCTCGTCCTCGGGCAGCCAGAAGGTGTCGTGCATCTCCCGCGCCGGGTGCTTGGGCGGGAAATTCAGCGCCGTGAAATTGTGGAAGTCATCCTCGATGTCCGGCCCTTCGGCCAGCGCAAAGCCCATGTCGGCAAAGACGGCGATCATCTCGTCCATCACCTGCATGGTTGGATGCACGCGACCGCGACGCTCGGGCGGTGGCGGCAGGGACAGGTCGACGCGCTCGCCGACCAGCCGGGCATCCAGTTCAGCGGCTTCCAGCGCAGCCTTGCGTTCGGCGATAGCAGCGGCCACGGCATCGCGCAGGCCGTTGATCTTGGGGCCCTGTTCGCGGCGCTCATCCGGAGTCAGGCGACCCAGCGTCTTGAGCAGCTCGGAGATGAAGCCGGTCTTGCCCAGCGCCTCGACGCGGATGGCTTCCAGCGCCGCGACATCAGCGGCGGCGGCGACACGGGCGGACAGTTCGGCTTGAAGTATTGAGAGATCGGTCATGGGACGGGTGTCCTAGCGGTACGTCTTCCTGGGGTGAAGAGGGCGCAGCAAAAAGCCCTCCGGCGGTTCGGCCGGAGGGCTCTTGAAACCTTTGAAGTCTATCGACCCCAGGGCTTAAGCCAGCGCGGCGCGAACCTTGTCGGCGATGGCCTTGAACGCAACCGGATCGGCGCCGGCGATGTCGGCGAGGACTTTGCGGTCCATTTCGATCCCGGCCTGATCAAGGCCGTGAATAAACTGCGAGTAGGTGAAGCCCTCGGTGCGGGCCGCAGCGTTGATCCGCTGGATCCACAGCGACCGGAACATCCGCTTGCGGATCTTGCGGTCGCGATAGGCGTACTGCCCGGCCCGGTCCACGGCCGCCTTGGCGGTGCGGATGGTGTTCTTGCGCCGGCCATAGAAACCCTTGGCCTGCTCGAGAACCTTCTTGTGCTTTGCGTGGGCGGTAACGCCCCTCTTAACGCGTGCCATCTGTCAGCGCTCCTTAAGCGAGGCCGTAGGGGATCCAAAGTTTGATGATCTTCGCGTCGGACGCGCTCATCACTTTGGTGCCACGGTTTTGACGGATGTACTTGGCGTTATGGCTGCTCAGGCGGTGACGCTTGCCGGCGACGCCAGCCTTGATCTTGCCAGACGCCGTGAGCCGAAAGCGCTTCTTCACGCCTGACTTGGTCTTCAGTTTGGGCATTTCACGTCGGGATCCGAAAACCCCGTCCTCTAGGTCGTGTTGATGAACCGCCCTGGCATGCCTTTGGGCCAGGCGGTTCCGAAGGGGCGGGTGAATACGGGAAAGGGGCGGGGAATGCAAGGTACACCCCTCACGCCAACCGCGGCGCCCGCCCGATCACCTGCACCGCAAACCAGAACGCGGGCAAGATCAGCAGCGCCGAGAACCCGAACGGAGCCCCCGGTGACACCATCGAAAACAGCTGCCCGGCGGCGACAGGTCCGCCGATCCGGGCCAGCGCCATGCCGCTCATATTCAGGCCCAGCATCTCGCCCTGGCGGTCCGGCGGCGCGGTGCGGCTGATCAACGCCGAGATATTGGGAAAACAGATCGACTGTCCGATGCAGACCAGCGCGAACCCCACGACGGCGATCTGCCAGTTGGGGGCCAACCCTTGCGTCACGATCCCGGCGAACATGAACACCAGTCCGCCCATCAGTGTCTTGGCCTCGCCGTAGATCCGCGCCAGCCGCCCGCAGAGCCAGCCCTGGCAGACCGCGCCCAGGATGCCGATGGTCATGAAGGCTGTGCCGATCTCACGCGGTCCCCAGCCGAACCGCGCCTCGGTCCACAGGCCGTAGGTCGCCTCGATGCCGGCAAACCCCACCACCACGATAAAGCTGATCAGCATCACCCGGCTGACAATAGGATCCGCAAAGCCCTCCCGCAGGCCGGCGATGCGAGAGGATTTTCGCGGTGTCACGTCCTTGGGCAGCGTCTCGCGGACCAGCAGGATCACCGCCAGCGTCGAGGCAAATGCAAAGCCTGCCGCCACCAGCAACGGCAACTGGAACCCCAGTGCGCCCCGGCTGGGCTGGGCCAGAAACCCGCCGATGGCCGGGCCCAGGATAAAGCCGGTGCTGAACGCCGCCCCCATGATCCCCATGCGCTGGGCGCGTTTTTCCGGCGGCGTGATATCGGCCATCGCCCCCTGCAGGGTCGAGATATTCCCCGCAAAAACGCCGGTCACGAACCGGATGACGAACGCCGCCGTGATGTTCGGCGCAAACGCCAGCGCCGCATAGCTGACCCCCACCATGGCGATGGTGACGATCAGCACAGGCCGCCGGCCGATCCGGTCCGACAGCTTGCCCCAGATCGGCTCACCGATGAACTGGCCCACCGAAAACGCCGAGAACAGCAGGGTGATCTGCCAGGCCGGCGCATCGAACGCCTTGGCGAAAAACGGCAGCAGCGGGATCACGAGGCCAAAGCCCGCAATCATCAGGAAGATCACCGTCAACAGCACGATGAGCGCGCGACGTTCTTCCGGCGGGCTCATGCCGGCAGGGTTGGTGGCGATCAGCAACGCGGCCTCGCCATGAGGCGGCGGTGCCTCTTGGGGGGCTGTGTCGGACATCTGCGGTTGTTAGGCCCAGGGTGACGCTTGGGCAAGATTCACATGGCAGGCGTGTTGGGTTGAAGATGGGCCAGCGGGCCATCCTCGATGAAGAACTGAGGGAAGAGGTCATTCCACTTGGGGTTCGCGAGTTCGATGAGATTCACCTTCCACTCGCGTTTGTATTTTTTGAGGGACTTCTCGCGCTGGATTGCCGTCACGATACTGTCGTGGGTTTCGAACCAGACGAGACGCTTCACGCCATAGCGCTTGGTGAAGCCATCAATCAGCCCCTCACGGTGTTGCGCCACGCGGCTCAACAGCTCGCTGGTCACGCCGATGTAGAGGGTGCCGTGCTGACCACTGGCCATCATGTACACAGCGTTCACCCGACAATCCCCCAACCCCTCGTCATGGCCGGGCTTGTCCCGGCCACCCAGATACGCCGATGTTAGCAGGCCGGTGCGATCCGCCCAGCTAGCACTTGACCGCTCAGTGCTTCTGGGTGGCCGGGACAAGCCCGGCCATGACGAGCAACAGAGTGAACGTGCGCGCCTACGGATTCTGCCGCTTGAACTCCGCCCGGAACGCCGCTTCGGCACCGGCGTAGAACGCCCTGCACCCTGCCGGATCGACAAATGCATCCAGCTTCCCCGCGTCCAGCGCCTTGCGCTTCGCGTCCATCCCGAAGAACTGGCCGTGGGAGCCCAGGAACACCTCGCAAGGCAACGCCTTCCAGGTCGCGAAGCTCTTTTCGAAATCCGAAGTGATCCCCGGATAGGTCTCGGACTTGCCCAGCTTGTAGCCGGACAGCACGCTCGACGAGCAATGCACCAGCCCCTGACGTACCTTGCCGGCCACCGTCACCGGGAACGTCCAGGTCGTGCAGCCCTTGGTGTGGCCGCCGGTCACATGGGCGGTCAGCGCCCAGCCACCCAGCTTGACTGTCTGGCCATCCTTCAGCGTCACGTCGGGCTTCACCGGCTCATAGTAAAAGCGTTCGCCCTTCAGGAACGGATCGCCCCGGCCGCCCGCCGCGATGATCGGCCCGTCGGCCGCGCTGGCAAAGAGTTTCAGCCCCGGCGCATTGCGCTTGATCTCGGCCAGGCCAGCGGCGTGGTCGAAGTGCTGATGGGTGTTGAGCAGAACTTTCACCTGCGCGGGATCAAAGCCCAGTGTCCGAATGTTGGCCACGACCTGGCGTCCGGTGACTGCATCTCCGCCATCCAGAACGATCAGGCCGGCCTTTGACACGAAGAGGTAGGCCGCGAGGTCCGAGGCCCCGACGTAGTAGACGTTCTCGCCGATCTTGAACGGCTTGACCGGCGTCGCCCAGTTGGACGCGTCCTGCGCAGACGAACCGCCAGACATGAAAACAGCCGCCATGACGGCGACCGCTCCAATTCGGCTGAAAATGCTCGGCGTCACTTGGGGGCCAGGATCATGATCATCTGGCGGCCCTCCATGCGAGGTTCGTACTCCACCTTGGCGACGGGCTCGAAATCGACCTTCACTCTCTGGAGCAGCTTCATGCCCAGTTCGGGGTGGGCCAGTTCGCGTCCGCGGAAGCGGAGCGTGATCTTCACCTTGTCGCCCTCTTCGAAGAAGCGGTGCATGGAGCGCTGCTTTACCTCGTAGTCGTGGATATCGATGTTGGGCCGGAGCTTGATTTCCTTTAGCTCCACCACCTTTTGCTTTTTGCGCGCCTCGTTCTTCTTCTTCTGTTCCTGGAACTTGAACTTGCCATAGTCCAGGATTTTGCAGACGGGCGGATCGGCGTTGGGAACGATCTCCACCAGATCCAGGCCAGCTTCTACAGCGGCTTCGATGGCGGCGGATGTGGGCATCACGCCCTGCTTCTCTCCGTGCTGATCAATGAGCAGCACGCGGGGGACGCGGATGTCTTCGTTCATACGCGGACCGTCTTTGACGGGCGGCGATTGGTTGGGACGGCGAATAGGCAAGTCTCCGGGACTGTTGAAACGCAAAAAACGCCGGGTCGCGCGGGGCGATCCGGTCGGCTGCTCAGTATATGACGAAGGGGGGGCTCCGTATCAAGGCAAAGCGGCAGGCGAGGCCACCAAAGAGTTGGCCGCCTGCGCCACTTGCGCCACAGGCAGGTCCTCGAGGCGGTCGGCGCGCAATATGGCCACACGCCCCCGCGGTGCCGACAAGGCCGGGTCCGACGCCTTGGAAAACAGCACAATGGCCGGTGCCCCCGCTGCAGCGGCCAGGTGCAGCGGCCCGGTGTCATTGCCCACCGCCAGCGCCGCCCTGGCCCCCAGCATCGCCACTCGGGCGAAGTCGGTGCGGCCCGTCAGGTCGCGGGCCCTTGGCGTCGTTCGCTGGATCGCATGGGCCAGTTCCGCCTCCTGCGGCCCGCCGATAATCACAATGTCGAAGCCCCGCGAGTAGAGAATGCGGGCCAGTTCGGAATAGCTTTCCACCGGCCAGCGCTTTTCCGGCCGGTGCGCCGCGCCGCCGGGCACGAACATGACGTAGGGCCGGGGCCGGTTGCCGCCGGGTGCGGGCCGTTCGGCGGCCTTGGCCTTCAGGATCCACGAAAGATCGGGCGCCGGCGCGCTGCCGGGCTCCGTCGGCGCATCATCCCAGATCCCTGCAGACATCAACTGGTCAGCATGGCGTTCCAGGGTGTGCATCGCGTTCCGAAGCGGGTTTCGGTGTGGCAGTGCACAGCCCCAGGCGATGCCCGACCAGACCGGCGGGCCGGGCCGCAACATCTGGAAGATCCGGTTGGATCGCGACGAGGTCTGCAGGTCATAAACCCGCCCATAGCCCGCGGCCTTGATCCGCTTCCTGAGCACCATCCAGTCGGCAAAGCTCTGGGGTCGCCCGCCGGGGTCGACGGCGTTGAAATACGGGCAGATCTTCGCCAGGGCCTCGAACGGCGGCGTGGTCAGCAGGGTGATGTGCGCCTTGGGATGCGCCTGGCGGATCTTGCGCATCGCGGCCAGCGCCAGCACGAAATCGCCCAGCGCCGACAGCTTGATCACCAGGATTCGTTCGACCTGCCGGGCCATCAGGCTCTGGCCTCCAGAACACGTTCGTAGGCCGCCAGGGTGGCGGCGCACATGGCCTCGGCGGAATAGAGTTGGCGAGCGCGATCGCGACCCAATTCTCCCATCTCGCGCCGCGTTTCAGGTCCAATGTCGATGGCGCGCGCCAATGCCGCGGCCCAGGCCTCGGGGTGCTCTACAGGTGCCAGCCAACCGGTCTTGCCATCGAGAATGGTCTCCGTGACCCCGCCGTGGTTGGAGGCGATCACCGGGCGGCCCATCACCTGCGGCTCGACCGCCGCGCGGCCAAACGACTCGGGCACAATGGTCGGCAGGACGGCCAGATCGGCCAGCAGGTAAGCCGCCGGCATATCGTCGCAGTGGCCAACGATCTTCACGCTGTCGCCAAGTCCCGCCGCCTTGATCGCCGCCTCGACTTCTGCTGCGTAGCCGGTGCGTCCCTGATCGTCGCCGGCGAACAGGATCAGGAAATCCCGCCGTCCCTGCGCCGCCAGCCAACGCGCGGCCTCGACAATGGTTAGATGCCCCTTGATCCGCGTCAGGCGGCCGGCCAGCAGGATGATGGTCCGGTCGTCCTGCGAAATATGCCAGGCGTCTCGCAAGGCGCTGATCCGGTCCGGCGTGACCAGGGCCGGGTCAAAGCGCGCCAGATCCACCCCGCGCGGAATGGTCACCAGCTTTTCGGCGGCGACATGATGCTCAGCCACCACATGGTCGCGCGTGTAGTCCGAGTTGGCGATCACCAGATCGCCGCGGGTCATCACCGCGTTGTACCAGCGCTTCAGCCCTGATTGCGCCTTGTAGATCCCGTGATAGGTCGCCACGAACGGTGTCCGGGTCACATGCGCCGCCCAAAGTGCTGCGAACGCCGGCGCCCGGCTGCGGACGTGCACGATCGAGACGTTCTCCTCCCGGATCAACGCAATCAGGCGCGCGGCGTTGCCCAGCATGGTGATGGGGTTCTTTGACTGGACCGGCATCAGCTTCAGACGCCCGCCGTCGGCTTCCAGTCTGGCCGTCATGCGCCCGCCCCGGGTCGCCACCAGGGCGGATCCGCCAGCGCGAACCACAGCCTGCGCCACGTCGAGGGTGGTCTGCTCGGCGCCGCCGGTTTCAAGCTCGGGGACCACCTGCAACAGGGTGAAATTAGGGGGCAAGGACACAGCCCCCTCTCTAAACTGAGTTGCGCTCAGGTGCTAAGGCTCGTGCATGGATGATATCAGCGGATTTCTGGATCAACCGGACGGCGCACAGGTGGCCTGGCGGCGCGTCGACGGCGCGGGCCCGACGGTTGTCTGGCTGGGTGGCTTCATGTCGGACATGACCGGGACAAAGGCTGAGGCGCTGTCCGACTGGGCCGTTGCGAACGCCCGGGCCTATGTGCGCTTCGACTATTTCGGCCATGGCGCGTCGTCGGGTGAGTTTCGTAACGGTACCGTCACGCGCTGGCGAGCCGACGCTCTGGCGGTGATCGATGACCTGACGCAGGGCGACCTGGTGCTGGTCGGATCCTCCATGGGCGGCTGGATCGCCTGTCTGGCGGCCATGGTGCGGCCTCGTCGGGTCAAGGCCATGGTGCTGATCGCCCCCGCGCCTGACTTCACCGAGAAACTCATGACACCGGAGATTTCACCCGCGGGTCATGCAGCGCTGGCCGCCAACGGCGTCTGGATGCGCCCCTCCGACTACGGCGATCCCTATCCTATCACCCGCAAACTTCTGGAGGACGGTGCGCGCTGGTCGATCCTCGGCGGCAACCCGATCCCTATCGAGGTTCCGGTCCACATCCTGCAGGGCGGACAGGATCCCGATGTGCCGTGGCGCCACGCGCTTGAACTGGCCCAGGCCCTGAAGGGCGCGAACGTCGTCTTCACCCTGATCAAGGACGGCGACCACCGGTTGTCCCGCCCGCAGGACATCGCGCGGGTGATCGCTGCAGTGGCCGACGTCAGCTGACCTCCGTCGCCAGGATCGCCGCCAACCCCTCGCGAAAGGTCGGATAAGCCGGTCGCCAGCCCAGTTCCGCCTTGGCCAGAGCGTTGGAGACCCGCTTGCTCTCTCCATAGAAGCGCATCGCCGTGGCGGAGAGCCCGGCGTCTTCCAGACTGACCTCCGGCGGTGACGGAATGCCCAGCAAACCGGCCGCGTAGGCCACCACCTCACTGTTCGGGGCCGGCTCGTCGTCGCAGAGGTTGTAGATGCCGCCCGCCCTGGGTCGTGACATCGAGGCTGCCAGTCCGGCGGCCAGATCATCCACATGGATGCGGGAAAACACCTGCCCGAGTGCCGAGATCCGCCTGGCCCGGCCGTCGCGAAGCCGGTCGAACGTCGACCGACCCGGGCCATAGATCCCCGGTAGCCGAAAGACCGTTATGGGAAACCCGGGACTTCGCCCCAGCTCAAGCCAGCCGGCTTCGGCATCGACCCGGCGCGCGCCCTCTACGGACCGCGGCACCAAGGGGCTGTGCTCCGTGACCCAGCGGCCCTGACGGTCGCCATACACGCCGGTTGTTGAGAGATATCCGACCCAGTCCGGCACCTGGGCAGCCTGCTTCAGGAGCGGCGCGAGCGTGCCCCACCCCGGGCATCCATCCGGACCCGGCGCGGCTGTGACCAGCACGGCTTGAGCGGCTGAAAGCGCTTGCGCGAGACCGGCCCGGTCCGTGACATCGACCGCGTCAAACCCGTCAGCCTCAATCCGCACCTTTCCAATCGCGCTGCGAAAGGTCGCCATGACGCCCCAGCCAGCCGCCCCCATCCGCCGCGCCAGGACGCTGCCGGAAAACCCGTAGCCATAGATCAGCAGGCGCAAGGCCTACAGAAGCTCCTGGATCGCCTTGCGGGCGGCGTCAGCCAGTTCCGGCCGGGCCAGCGCAAAGGCCACATTGGCGCGCAACAGGCCAAGCTTGTCGCCGCAGTCATAGGTGGTGCCTTCGTACTCCAGGGCGTGGAAATCCTGCGTTTTCATCAGGTTGAACATCCCATCTGTCAGCTGGATTTCGCCGCCGGCGCCACGTTCCTGGGTTTTGAGAATCTCGAAGATGTCCGGCTGCAGGATATATCGCCCCGAGATGAACAGGTTCGAGGGTTCGGTCCCGGGCGGGGGTTTCTCCACCATGCCGGTCATGCGATTCAGCCGGCCATCCTGACCATCCAGCGCCACGATGCCGTATTTGTGTGCCTCGCCATCGGGTGCTGGTTCCACCACGACGATATTGCCGCCGACCTCTTCATAGGCGCTCACCGCCTGGGCCAGGGCCGACGTCTTCGCCATCATCAGCATGTCGGGCAGCATCACGGCGAACGGCTCATTACCGATCACATCTCGGGCGCACCAAACCGCATGACCCAGGCCCAGGGGTGCCATCTGGCGGATGAAACTCATCTGACCGGGCTGGAGCAGGTCGCGGCGGATGTCCGCAAGGATGTCAAGCTTGCCCTTGGCTTCCAGGGTGCTCTCGATTTCGGGGCTGGCATCGAAATAGTCCTCGATCGCCCCCTGGCCACGCCCGACAATGAACACGAAGTGCTCGATCCCCGCCGCCCGGGCTTCCTCGACGACATAGGACAGTATGGGCCGATCCACGACGTTCAGAAGGTTCTTGGGCGTCGTCTTGGCTCCCGGCAGGACGCGGGTCCCCAGACCCGCGACCGGAAGCACTGCCTTGCGTACGCGCGCACCCATTTCGACCATCACCCAACAACACCCGGATCGGCGTCAACGATTTCTCTAATGCGGCACGGGCGATCCCGCCCACACAAAATTCTCGCGGGTATTGCGATCACGATTTTGAGATCGCACGAAGTTGTGTAGAGTGCCCAAGCTGGGGGATTCGCCCCAAGGGGAGCCAACTCAAATGAAGCTTCGCATTGCTACCGTTGTTGCCGCTGGTGTCATGGCCCTGAGCCTCGCCGCCTGCCAAAAGAAAGAAGAAGCGCCTGCCGCTGCTGACGCCGCTGTTGCTGCTGATGCCGCTGCCGCCGCTGCGCCCGCCGCTGCTGAAGCCGCTGCGCCTGCCGCTGCCGACGCTGCTGCTCCGGCCGCTGCTGAAGCTGCTGCTCCGGCTGCTGCCGCTGACGCGATGGCTGCCACGCCTGCCGCGAAATAAGCCTCTCTCTCGAGAGTGTTTGAGCGAACGGCCGTCCCTTACGGGGCGGCCGTTTTCTTTTGGGTGCACCGGCTCGGATTGACCGTCGCTATTCGACGGTGACGGACTTGGCCAGATTGCGCGGCTGATCGACGTCAGCGCCCTTGTGGACGGCGACGTGGTAAGCCAGCAGCTGGATCGGCGGGGCATAGACCAGCGGAGCGATGAACGGATCGCAGGCCGGCCCTATGATCACCTTCATGCCCGGGGCGGCATGTTTCGCTCCCTCGGCGTCGGTGACCAGGATGATCGGCCCACCGCGAGCCGCGACCTCGCTCATATTGGCCAGGGTTTTTTCCATCAGCGGATCGCTGGGCGCGATGACGATGGTCGGCGTCGCCTCATCAATCAGCGCGATCGGACCATGCTTCAGCTCGCCGGCCGCATAGCCCTCGGCGTGAATATAGCTGATCTCCTTGAGCTTCAGCGCGCCTTCAAGGGCCAGGGGGAACATTGCCCCGCGACCCAGGTAGAGCACGTCTCGCGCCCGGGCCAGTTCTGGCACCAGCTTTCGAATGGCGTCTTCGGCCAGCGCCGCCTCTGCCATCAGACGCGGTGCCTCCAGCATCACCCGGACGAGACGCTGCTCTTCCGCGGAATCAATCCTGCCACGCGCCCTTGCAGCAGCTACCGCCAGCGCGGCCAGGACACTGACCTGCGCCGTAAATGCCTTGGTTGAGGCGACTCCGATCTCGACGCCGCAATGGATCGGCCAGACCACATCGACCTCGCGGGCCATCGTGGACCCCACCGCGTTGACCACGGCGGCGCTCTTCATGCCCTTGGCCTGACAATAGCGCAGCGCCGCCAGGGTATCGGCCGTCTCACCGGACTGCGACATGGCGATCACCAGTGACCCCGCGTGAAGCGACGGCTCGCGATAGCGAAACTCGGAGGCGACCTCCACGTCCACCGGCAGGTCCGCCAGCCGTTCGATCAGGTACTTGCCCAGCATGCCGGCGTAATAGGCCGTGCCACACCCGACGATCTGGATTCGCTCCAGTGTGGCGAAGTCGATGCCGCCCGGAAAGGCGGCGTGGCCTGTCAGGGTGTCCACATAGGCCGCGATCGTGCGTTGGCATCCTTCGGGCTGGTCATGGATTTCCTTCTCCATGAAGTGCCGATAGTTGCCCTTTTCCATCAGAGTGGCGGACTGCGGCACGGTCTGGACCGCCCGCTGGGCAGGGTGCCCCTCGGCGTCGAAGACCTTGGCGGAGTTGTGATCGATGACCACGAAATCACCGTCCTCAAGATAGGCGATCCGGTTGGTGAAGGGCCCGACCGCCAGCGCGTCCGACCCCAGAAACATCTCGCCCTTGCCATAGCCCACCACCAGCGGTGGTCCGCGACGCGCGCCCATCAGCATGTCCGGCTCGCCGTCGATCATGACCGCCAGCGCAAACGCACCCCGCACCTGATCCAGGGTGGACTTCAGAGCCTCGGCCGGCGGCTTCCCGCTCAGTTCACGGTCAAGCAGTTGAGCAACAACTTCGGTATCCGTATCCGTTTCGAACACCCGTCCTTCGGCCTTCAGGGTGGCCTTCAGTTCGGCGAAATTCTCGATGATGCCGTTGTGCACCAGCGTCACGCGGCCCGCGCGATGCGGGTGGGCGTTGCCCTTCGTCGGCGGGCCGTGGGTCGCCCAGCGGGTGTGACCGATGCCGACCGTCGCCGTCAGGGGCTCGACGGCCAGAACGTCTTCGAGATTCTTGAGCTTGCCTGCCGCGCGGCGCCGCTCGACCCCGTCAACCGCAAAGCCCGCGACGCCGGCCGAGTCATAGCCCCGGTATTCCAGTCGCTTCAGGCTTTCGACCAGGCGTTCCTGGACTGAAGACGTCCCGACAATGCCGATGATGCCGCACATGTGGCAGATACCCTCAATGTGGTAAGGCGACCCCAGACCGATATCGCCAACGACCCTGGCGGCTTTAGCATCCGCTTAGCTCCCGTCGATTAAATCTCCGTTTCGGATCGTTTCCAGATCCTTTTCCGACGAGCCAACCATGAGCACTCGAGCCTATTTCGGCACTGACGGCATTCGCGGCCAGGCCAACAGCCATCCGATGACAGCGGAGGTGGCGCTGCGCGTCGGCATGGCGGCGGGCAAGGTCTTCATGTCCCAGGATGAGCGGCGCCATCTGGTGGTGATCGGCAAGGACACCCGCCTGTCCGGCTATATGGTCGAACCGGCTCTGGTGGCCGGTTTCGCCAGTGTGGGCATGGATGTTCGCCTGCTGGGCCCGATGCCCACGCCGGGGGTGGCCATGATGACCCGATCCCTGCGGGCTGATCTGGGCGTGATGATTTCAGCCTCCCACAACGCCTATGTCGACAACGGCATCAAGTTGTTCGGTCCCGACGGCTTCAAGCTTTCCGATGCCAAGGAGCTGGAAATCGAAGCCCTGATGGACCAGGGACTGGCCGAGGGGCTGGCCCCGCCGACTGCGCTGGGTCGCGTTGCGCGTGTCGACGATTCCCAGGCCCGTTATGTCGAGATCGCCAAGGCGACCTTTCCGCGCCGCCTGAACCTTTCCGGCCTGCGGGTGGTGATCGATTGCGCCAATGGCGCGGCCTATAAGGTCGCCCCGGTGGTGCTCTATGAACTGGGTGCCGATGTCATCAAGGTGGGCGTCGAGCCCAACGGCACCAATATCAACGCCGATTGCGGCTCCACCCATCCTGCGGCCATGGTCAACGCGGTGCGAGAGTCCCGGGCCGACATCGGCATCGCCCTCGACGGAGACGCCGACCGGCTGTTGATTTGCGACGAAACCGGACGGCTGGTTGATGGCGACCAGATCATGGCTCTTATCGCCGACAGCTGGTCGCGGACCGGCCGCCTGACCGGCGGTGGCGTGGTGGCGACAGTCATGTCGAACCTCGGGCTCGAACGGTTCCTGACCGCCCGGAATCTGACCCTCGAACGCACCGCGGTCGGCGATCGCGCCGTCATGGTACGCATGCGTGAAGGCGGCTTCAACCTGGGCGGCGAACAGTCGGGTCACATGATCCTGTCAGACTTTTCCACAACCGGTGACGGCCTTCTGTCCGCGCTTCAGGTGCTGGCCGTCCTCAAGGAGAGCGACCAGCCCATGAGCACCTTGGCGCGCCAGTTCGAGCCCGTGCCGCAGTTGCTCGAAAACGTCCGCTTCGCGGGCGGAAAGCCACTGGAAGATGCCCGGGTCAAGGCCGCTGTAGCCGACGCCGAACAACGCCTGAAGGGTAACGGGCGACTTCTGGTCAGGGCTTCAGGCACCGAACCCCTGATCCGCATCATGGCCGAAGGCGACGACGCCAGGCTGGTCAGCCAGGTGGTCAAGGAGTTGGTCAGTGCGGTGAAGAAGGCCGCAGCGTAGAGCGTCCGACGTCCGGGATAGATTAACCCCCTTAAGCCCGTCACTACCCGGCTTGTCCGGGTTATTCGTAGACGCTGGCGTTCTCGAAGGAACCTCGGCGGCGATGTTTCGACCTCGTTCGGCAATCACGGAGATCATCGGTTACCCCTCGGGCGGGTCGCGCCGCTGCGCGGCCCGCCCGGGGCAGGCTCCCAAGCCGGGTAGTGACGAGCTTTTGGGATACCGTAGCCAGGCGAGCGACGAACGACCGTTCCAGCGCGCACCCGCGAAACTAACCCCTACCCAAGCGTAAATTCCTGTGTCAGCATCGACATATTCAACCGGCTCGATCCCGTTGAACCGAAAGAAAAGTGCTTGGGAGGAAATATGCGACGTGACATCGCCCTCACGGGTGCGGCGCGACAGATCGAACGACCCGCCCGTTCGATTGCGTGCCTTGCCTTCGTGACCGTCCTCGGAGCGGCCTTCTGGGTGGGTGCCGCTTGGGTTTTCGACACCGTCCTGCGACTGTACGGTGCGGGGCTTTAGCCGCCTCTCGGCAAGGCATTGCGCTTGCGGATAATCGAGAACTGCAGGGTAGATCCAGCGATCGCATCGGCCAGCAGCCAGAAATTGTCGATGACCCGGGTCTCGACACCCGCAGCGTGAAGCGCGGCCATGGGATTGCGGACCTTCAGACTTTTCCTCGGTGAGACGCCGCATCGGGCGATCCAGTATCCGGCCTCGGGCAAAGCGCTTTCGAAGTTCTCGTCCGGCAGCTCGTAGATTGTAAGTTCAGTTGTCCTGACGCGTTCCAGCCAGACGCCTTCAAACGCAACGATCCTGTCCGAACGCCCGAGAAACGTGTCCCGATCAGATGTTGAGGTCTGCGGCCCGGCGCGAAAACAGATACGCGGGCAATCTCGAGGCGTCAGGTAGTTCGGCAGATGACTTTCTGCGACAGCCCATACAGCCAGCCCACTGACGCCGGAGTCAGGCGACGGAACCGGGCGCGGTTCAAACCACGTGATCCCCGCGTCCTCGCTCACATGATACAGCTTCGGTCGCACGCCCGGGTGCCTCCGGCATTCCCTGAAATCAGGCTCTGCCGATGCTCGTATACGCGAACCCGCGCGCCTTCATGTCAGCGGGCTTGTATATGTTGCGCAGGTCCACCAGCACCGGCTTGTTCATCAGCAGTTTGATCCGGTCCAGGTCCAGCGCCCGGAATTGGTCCCACTCGGTGATAATCACAAGGATGTCAGCGCCCTCGGCCACGGCGTAGGGGTCATCCTTGAAGTTGACGCCCGGCAGCAAGTGCTTGGCCTCTTCACCTTCCGGATCAAACGCCTGCACCCTGGCCCCCTTGTCCAGCAACGCCGGAATGATCGCCAGCGACGGCGCGTCGCGCATGTCGTCGGTATTGGGTTTGAACGTCAGGCCCAGGATGCCCACGGTCTTGCCCTTGGGATCGCCGTCCATGGCGCGCACCACCTTGCGCGCCATCGCCCGCTTGCGCTCGTCGTTGACCGTTACGGTGGTCTCGACCAGCGTCACCGGCGTTCCAGCGTCGCGCGCCGTTCTTACCAATGCCAAGGTATCCTTCGGGAAGCAGGAACCGCCATAGCCCGGACCAGCGTTGAGGAACTTGCCCCCGATGCGGCCGTCCAGTCCGATCCCGCGGGCCACCTGCTGGATGTCGGCGCCCACCGCTTCGCAGAGGTCGGCCATCTCGTTGATGTAAGTGATCTTCAGCGCCAGAAATGCATTGGCGGCGTATTTGATCAGCTCCGAGGTCCGGCGGCTGGTGAACAGGATCGGCGTTTCGTTCAGATAGAGCGGCCGATACAGCTCCCGCATGATCGCCTGCGCCCGCGCGTCCTCTG
Source organism: Phenylobacterium deserti (assembly GCA_945883235.1). GTDB lineage: Bacteria > Pseudomonadota > Alphaproteobacteria > Caulobacterales > Caulobacteraceae > Phenylobacterium > Phenylobacterium deserti_A. The sequence continues at coordinate 33,873 of CAMCXF010000016.1, forward strand.
TCCCGACGACCACGCGGTCCGGCCGCTTGAAGTCCTCGATCGCCGCGCCTTCACGCAGGAACTCGGGGTTGGAGACGATGGCCACATCGGCGTCGGGGCGGACCCGCTTGAAGATTGCCTCGATCTCGTCGCCGGTGCCCACCGGGACGGTCGACTTGGTGACCACAACCGTGAAGCCGTCGACGAAGCCTACGATCTCTTCCGCCGCCGCATAAACATACGACAGGTCAGCATAGCCGTCGCCACGGCGGGACGGCGTGCCGACCCCGATGAACACCGCGTCGGCCTCGCGCACGGCGTCTTCTGCGTCAGTCGAAAAGAACAGCCGTCCGGCCTTGACGTTGGCGGCGACCAGCAGATCCAGCCCCGGCTCATAGATCGGGATGCCACCGGACTTGAGCTGGGCGATCTTGGCCGCATCCTTGTCGATGCAGGTAACGGTGTGTCCGAAGTCAGCAAAGCAGGCCCCGCTGACCAGGCCCACATAACCCGTCCCGATCATCGCCACGCGCATAGTCTACTCCTTCGAAGGCGAGGTCGCTGTGCTGCGCAAACCGACGTCGCGTTGGCATTGGTACAAAAGTTTGGCGATGCAGCAATTCCTGCGCCGCGATGGAACTCGGAGGTCAGATCTCCTGGTTGTAAGCGCCCACCTGTGGCCGCTTCGCCAGCCGCGGTTTGACCTCTTGATGGAACAGGGCGCGCATGTCGTCCTCGGAGCGCATGCTTTCCACGACCACAACAAGCTCCGGCTTGTTGGATGACGCTCGCACCAGCACCCACGACCCGTCCTCCAGCGCCACGCGCACACCGTTGACGGTGATCAGGTCAATGATCTTGCGGCCCAGGATCGTGCCGCCCGCCTTGGCGAAGGCGGTGTATTCAGCGACCACCTCATCGACGAGGCCGTACTTCACTTCGTCGGCGCAGTGCGCGCTCATGGTCAACGAGGTGTACGCGACGGGCAGGGCCTTCTTGAGGTCCGAGAGCTTCTTGTCGGGGTTGCGGTCCAGCATCGCCAGGATCGCGGCTGCGGCGACCAGGCCATCGTCGTAGCCGCGTCCGACCGGCGGGTTCATGAAGAAGTGGCCGCTCTTCTCGAAGCCGGCCAGCGCGCCCAGCTCGGCGGTCTTGCGCTTGATGTAGCTGTGACCGGTCTTCCAATAGACGGTGGTAGCACCGTTGGCCTTCAGCACCGGGTCCGTGACGAACAGGCCGGTAGATTTTACATCGACGACGAAGGTCGCATCCTTGTGCAAATAGGACAGGTCGCGGGCCAGCATCAGCCCGATCTTGTCCGCGAAAATCTCCTCACCTTCGTCGTCAACCACACCGCATCGATCACCGTCGCCATCGAAACCCAGGGCCAGGTCCGCGCCATGCTCGCGGACCGTCTTGGCCATGGCGTGCAGCATTATGCTGTCTTCCGGGTTCGGATTGTACTTTGGGAAGGTGTAGTCCAGCTCACAATCCATTTCGATGAGGTTGACTACCCCCATGTCGCGCAGCGCGCGTGGCGCAAACGCGCCGGCCGTGCCGTTGCCGCAGGCCGCCACCACGGTCAGCGGGCGCTTCAGGCTGAGCCGACTGGCGGCGTCGGTGATGTAGCGCTCGGCAACGCCGGCGACGTGGGTAAGCGATCCACCCGGCCGCTGTTCCCAGCGGGCTTCCAGCACGATGTCTTTCAGCCGCCCCATCTCGTCGGGGCCAAACGTCAGCGGCCGTTGTGCGCCCATCTTCACGCCGGTCCAGCCGTTTTCATTGTGACTGGCGGTGACCATGGCCACGCAGGGCGCGTCGAGATCGAACTGGGCGAAATAGGCCATCGGCGAAACCGACAGGCCAATGTCCAACACCTCGCAACCCGCGGCCACCAGACCCAGCGTAAGGGCCTGTTTGATAGACAATGAATACGACCGATAGTCATGTCCAACGACAATCCGCTTCTGGCCCATCTCGTGAATCAGGGTGCCAAGACCCAGACCCAGCGCCTCGATCCCCAGCAGGTTGATGTCCGAACCGAATACCCAACGTGCATCGTATTCCCGAAATCCGGTCGCCTTAACCAGAGGAAAATTCTCATAATTCAATGTATTAGGAATAAGATCGGCGCGGGGGGTGGGAAGCATCAGAAACTCCGGAGTGTCTTGATCCATGCCATAACGCCTGGACCCCACTGAAGGCTTAACGCCAACCGGGCCAGGGACTGTTTGCTAGATTGTATACGCCTACTTGTGACAAACCCGGTTGACCGCAGCATCCCGGACCCGTTCATTGGAGGGAACAGGCGTCAAGACAACGCCGCCACAAAAAAGGGAGCGCCATGGCCGCCAAGAAATTCCCGGTTGAAGCCGGACACATCCTGTTGTTCGCCCGGTCGATCGGCGACGAGAACCCGGCCTACACCGACGAGGACGGCGCGAAGAAGACGGAAGCCGGCGGCATCATCGCGCCCCCGACCTTCGTGCAGTCCAGCGCCCAGTTCGACCCCGACTACTTCCTGCGCCCCAAGGTGGGACAGCCGTGGTTCGGCTCCGGCAAGAACCCGACCGGCGTTGTGCGTACGGGTGGTGGCGGTGGTGGTGGCGGCGGAGGTCTCCACGCTGAACAACACTATGAGTACCATCGGCCCTTGCGAGCCGGCGATGTCCTGACCGCCACGACCCTGCCCGGCAAGACCTGGGAAAAGGAGGGCCGCCGCTCCGGCAAGCTGGTGTTCTCGGAATCCGTCACCGAATACCGCGATGAAAAGGGTGAGCTGGTTGTCACCGCGCGCGGCGTCGGTGTGCGCACCGAACGCCCCGTCGAGCAGAAATAGGAGGCCGCGTCATGGCGCTGAAAGCAAGCAAGCTCACCGTGGGCGATGTCCACACCGCCCGGCTGGTCGATGACCTCAGCCGCACCCAGATCGTCCAGTACGCAGGCGCGTCGGGCGACTACAATCCCCTGCATACCGACGAGATCTTCACCACTCAGGTGGCTGGTTATCCCAGTGTATTCGCCCACGGTATGCTGACCATGGGGATGACCGGCAAGATGCTGACCGACTATGTCGGCGACACCCGGCTGACCAAATACGGCGTCCGCTTCACCAGCCAGGTCTGGCCGGGTGATGCCCTGGACTCTAAGGCCACGGTGACGGCGGTAACGGAGCGCGACGGAAAGATGTTTGTCTCACTGGACGTCGCCACCACCAACCAGAACGGCGTCGAGGTCCTGAGCGGCTACGCCGAAGCACGCGTCGATCCGTAGCTCAGGCTACATCACCCCGGCGCGGAGCAGGTCATGAACGTGGAGGATGCCGAGCGGTCGGCCATCCTCCACGACGAATAGTACGGTCACCGACGGTAGCGGATCGCTCATCAGGGCCAAGGCCTCGCCCGCTAGCATATGGGGTGGCGCGACCTTCCTGGGGCCTTGCGTCATCACCTCGCCCGCGGTGCGGTCCAGCAGGCCGTCAATATGACGACGCAGGTCGCCATCTGTAATGGCTCCCAGCAGGCGACCTGACGGGTCCACGACGCCCACGATGCCCCACCGCATCCGGGTCATGACCAGCAGCGCCTGACGCATGGGCGTCTCGGGGGCCACCAGTGGCAGTTCCTCGCGGCCGTGCATCAGGTCCGCCGCCGTTCGCAGCATTGCGCCCAGCTTGCCACCGGGGTGCAGCACCTTGAAGTCCTGCGGCTTGAACCCGCGCCGTTCCAGCAGCGCCACCGCCAGCGCATCACCCAGCGCCATCTGCAGCGTGGTCGAGGTGGTCGGCGCATTCACGGCGTCCGTGGCCTCCGCCGCATCCGGCAACATCAGCACCAGGTCGCACGCCAGCCCTAGGGCGCTGGTCACCGCGGTCGTCATGCCGATCAAGGCAATGTCGAAGCGCGCCGCATAGGCGATGATATCGGCCAGTTCCCGGGTCTCGCCGGTCTTGGACAGCGCCAGGATCACATCCTCGGTGCCGATCATGCCGAGGTCGCCATGGCTGGCCTCGCTGGGGTGCACGAAGATGGCGGCCGAGCCGGTGGAAGCCAGGGTTGCCGCGATCTTGCGCGCAACATGGCCCGACTTGCCGATCCCGGTGCAGACGATCCGTCCCTTGGCTGCAAAGAGCATCTCAACGGCGTCAGCAAAGCCGTGATCCAGAGTGGCCGCCATCTGGCTGATCGCCTCGGCTTCGGTTTCCAGCACGCGGCGGCCGACGGCAATGGTGTCCTGTTTGATCATTGTGCTGGTGCGATCGCCTGGTTCTGGATGTTGCGGACAGCCTGCCTGGCCTGGTCGACCCGACGCTGGGCAGCTTCTGTCTCACGGCGCATAGCGGCCTGCATTTCTGGACTACGCTGGACCGGCGGATGGCCGAACGGCGGAGGCGATTGGTCGCCAAGGCCCTGCGGCCAGACCAGTGACAACCCGATTGCCGCGACCGCGCCAAGCCCCAGGAGCACGAGGTAAAATCGATCCAACATCGTTCCGCTATACCCCGCTCCGCCTTGACGGGGTAGGGGCCGGCGCCCTAGCCGGTGCCTCCGCCCACCAAGGAGCCGCCCATGCCGACCCTGATCCTGCTGCGCCATGGCCAGAGCCAATGGAATCTGGAAGACCGCTTCACCGGCTGGGTGGATGTTGACCTGACCCCACAGGGCGAGGCCGAAGCGCGCAAGGGCGGCGAACTGATCAAGGCCGCCGACATCGCTATCGACCGGGTGTTCACCTCGGTGCTGACGCGCGCGATCCGGACGTCCTGGTTGGCCCTGCAAACCGCCGGGCAGGTCTATGTCCCCGAGACCAAGGACTGGCGGCTCAATGAACGGCACTATGGTGGGCTCACGGGCCTCAACAAAACCGAGACGGCCGCGAAGCACGGGGATGCGCAGGTCACGATCTGGCGTCGATCCTACGACGTGCCTCCGCCAGAGCTCGGCACGGACAGCCCCTATGATTTTTCCCGTGACCGTCGCTATGCCGGCGCGGTCCTGCCGAATACCGAGAGCCTCAAGACCACACTGGAGCGGGTCCAACCCTATTGGGACGCCGAGATTGTGCCCTGTCTCCAGCGCGGCGAGACGCTGCTGGTGGCGGCACACGGCAACTCGCTGCGGGCCATCGTCAAGGTGTTGTTCGACCTGTCGGCCGAGGCCATTGTCGGCATTGAGATCCCGACCAGCAATCCGCTCCTGATCGAGCTGGACGCCGGCCTGAAGCCGACAGCCGCGCGATATCTGGATGCCGTACGGGCGACCGCGTTGCCGACGATCCAGAGGCCTTCTCACGGATAGCCGAAAGGCCCATGCTGCGGACATGACTGACGAAGACTACATGCGCCGCGCCATCGTCCTGGCCGAGTCCCATATCGGGCTGACGGCGGCCAACCCCTCCGTCGGCTGCGTGATCGTTCGAGATGGCCAGATTGTCGGGGAGGGTGTCACCGGCCAGGGTGGAACGCCCCACGGCGAGGAAGTGGCGCTGGTCGTCGCCAGCGAACAAGCGCGCGGCGCCACGGTCTACATCACCCTGGAACCATGCGCCAAAAGATCGGCTGGAGGCGTGCCCTGCAGTGACAGGCTGATCGCCGCAGGTGTCAGTCGCGTTGTGTTTGCGTGCGTCGATACCTCTGTTTTCGCTGACGGTGAGGGCGCGCGAAAGTTGAAAGACTCTGGTATCGAGATCCATCAAGGGTTGTTGCTGGGTGCGGCGAGCCAGCTCTACACGGCCTATGTGCCTGCAAAACCTGTGGAAAGTCGCCGTTAATTCGAGGGGGTTAGTATGGTTCATAAAGTCCTGTCCTAACCACCCGGCTTCATGTCATCCCCTGATACCAAATCGCTGATCAAGGCGCGGCTGTCGCAGGCCGAGGTCGATGCGATCTGCGTCAAGCACGACCGGCTCTGGAGCTCAAAACCCGGTGGTGCGCGGGCGGTCCTGGCCTTCAAGGACCTCAGCGGCATTGACCTGAGCGGCCGAAACCTGTGCGACGCCGACTTCACAGGCGCGGTGATGATCGGGTGCAACCTCAAGGGCATCCGGCTGGATAACGCCATCCTGTTCTGCGCGGACCTTACCAACTCCGACGTCCGTGACGCATCCTTGCGGCGGGCCGACCTGCGAGGCTCCTGCATGCGCAACGTCGATCTGACAGGCTCGGACATGTTCGAGGCGGACTTGCGCGAAGGCACTCTGGCCGCCGCAAGCCGCGAACTGGGTTACACGCGCGTTGAAACGGGCCAGCCAGCGCACGGCGAAATGCGCGGCGCGATCCTGGTCGGGGCCAACCTGGAACGCTCCAAGCTCTCGGGCGTAATGGCCATGCGCGCCGATTTCACGGACGCCATCATGAAGGGCGCCAACCTGACCCGCGCCAATCTGAAGCAGGCGACGCTGAAAGGGGTGAACCTCTCAGGTGCCGATCTGTCGGGTGCAGACCTCGCCGGCGCTGACCTTCGCGATGCGATCCTAGTGGGCGCAACCATGTCATCCTGGAACGTGAGCGGTGCCGACATGACCGGCGCTCTTACCGACGAACCGGCTGGTCGCGCGCTCAGCGAATTGCCCTACGACAAGATGATCAAGGACCATGCCCGATGGTGCGAGACCGGAGGCGGGGAAGGCAAGCCGTCATCCTTCGACGGGGCTGATCTGCGGGCCTTGTCCAGCATCGCCGGATACAATCTGACGGCGCTCTCGGCCAAGGGGGCCGTGTTTTACGGCATCTCGATGGAGGGTGTGCAGTTGCAGGGGGCCCATCTGGAAGGTGCCGACCTGCGCAATTGTATCCTGCGACGCGCTGATTTGCGGGGTGCCCGACTGGTCGGGGCCAAACTCTCCGGCGCGGATCTGCGGGAAGCCCAGATGGGACCGCTTTTGCTGGGGGCGGACCGGGTCCTGCCGTGCAACCTCACGGGCGCTCAGTTGAAAGCCGCCGATCTTACCAACGCCGACGTCCGGCATGCCATCTTCGATCAGGCTGATCTCAGCCGGGCGAACTTCACCGGCTCCCAACTGAAACAAGCCAGTTTCTCCGGCATTATCCGCCAGGGGACGCTGGGGCTCGACGACATTATCTGACGAGCATCGACCAAACAGTTCGGCGGCGCCCTCCGCAGAGCGCGCCGCCATTTCAGTCAGGGAATTTACGGTTCAGGCAGCCTGTTCCGTCGGGATCCGGCTGGGCTGGATCGCGGTGTTGATCTGCACGCGACGCGGCTTCAGCGCCTCAGGCAGTTCACGCTTCAGCGAGACCGTCAGCAAACCATCGGCGAGGTCTGCGTCCGTCACCACGACATAGTCGGCCAACTGGAACCGGCGCTCGAAATTGCGCTCGGCTAGACCTCTATGAAGATAGGTTTTGACCTCATCATTGGCGGCCTTGCGGCCGGAAATCGCGAGACGGTTTTCCTTGACCTCGATGTTCAATTCCTCGGGCCGGAATCCGGCGACGGCGAGCTCGATGCGGTAGGCGTTTTCGTCGGTGCGGGCGATATTGTAGGGCGGATAGCCCGAAGCCTCAGACGTGGCTGCTGTCTCGAGCAAGGCAGCCATACGGTCAAAGCCCACGACGGAGCGATAGAGGGGGGAAAGGTCGATCGTTCTCATGCGGTCACATCCTTCTTTCAAAGCAAGGTTGCGGTTCAAGATGGATCCGGAGGGCAACCCGATATGGCATCACCCTGGTCCAGAAGGCCCGGACATCCAGCGCCTCCATGAACTGAGATGGGGACCGCCTCTGCATGTTCAAGTGGGGGTTGCACATCGCCTCGGACAGCTTAGGTTCGCGCTCCCAACCTAGGAGATCCTCCCCCATGCTCCGTATCGCGCTTGCGGCCTCGGTCGCACTTTTTGCACTAACTTCCACCCCCTCGGTCGCCGCCGACGCCAAGCTTAGGGCGGCTGTCGCGTCGGCTGATCGCGGCGCTGACAACAAGGCCCGCGACGGTGCCCGGAACCCCGAGGCAACGCTCAGCTTCTGGGGCCTGAAGGCGAAGCAGACCGTCATTGAGGTCTCGCCCGGCGCTGGCTACTGGACCGAGATCCTCGCGCCCTACGCCAAGGCCACCGGTGGCACCTATGTCGCTGGGGTCACCGACGTGGACAACCCGCGCACATCCGAGGCCGCCAAGAAGTCGCTTGAAACGTTCAAAGCCAAATATGCCGATGCGACCAGGTTCGGGGCGATTCGCTACACCGGCTTCGGTGTCGCGTCGAAGCCGCTGGGCGCGCCCAACTCAGCTGATCTGGTGATGACGTCCCGCAACATCCACAACTTCACCTACCAGCCCGGGATGCTCGACAAATCGATGAACGACTTCTTCGCGGTTCTTAAGCCGGGCGGTGTGCTGGGTGTCGAGGAACATCGTGCCGACCCGCGTCCCGAGGTTGCGGGCATAGCGGACGGTTATGTCTCAAAGGCCACGGTCGTCGCGGCCGCCGAGAAGGCTGGCTTCAAGCTGGCCGCCAGTTCCGAGGTCAATGCCAACCCCAAGGACACCAAGGATCACCCTTTCGGCGTCTGGACACTGCCGCCGGTCAAGCGCAGCGCGCCTGCGGGCCAGCCAGCCAACCCGGCGTTTGACCGCACAAAATATGACGCGATCGGCGAAAGTGACCGGATGACCCTGCGGTTTGTGAAACCTCGCTGATCAGGGGGCGACGCTCCGGTGCCAATCGTGACATAGGACTGTCATAAGCGGTTTACACGGCGGGTGCCGGCAGCGAAGCTCGCGCCGATCTAGGGACCAAGGGTTCAGCGGAATGGCCACTTTGGCGGAACTGACTGAACGGATACGGCAGGCCGCGGCATCGGGTGATAGCCTTGGCCGGACGGTGAAACTCGACCTGAAGGGCGAGGGCATCATTCATGTCGATGGTGCGTCGGTCACAAATGACGACCTCGCGGCTGACTTGACAGTCTCGGTCAGCCGCACGGATCTTGAGCGTCTGGGCAAGGGCGAACTCGACCCCACGCGTGCCTTGATGTCCGGGCGGTTGAGGCTGTCGGACATGGGACTGGCATTCAGTCTTCAGCCGCGCATCCAGGCCCTGTTCGAGGGAGCCGTCTAGGTCCCTTCATGCTTGAAACCGCGCCTCTGGTCGATACGCCCGATGACCCGATACCCGCCGGTGCGGAGGCCGACTGGTTTGTCGGTGCAGGCGGGGCAAAACTGCGGGCAGCCTTGTTCACGCCGTCGGGCCGTCTATGCGGCAGCGTCGTGCTTTCGGGCGGACGCACAGAACCCATTGAAAAGTACTTCGAGACTATCCGCGACTTCATGGATCGCGGTTTCGTCGTTCTGGCGCATGACTGGCGGGGCCAGGGCCTTTCGGCCCGCGAGTTGCCGGATCGCCTGAAAGGCCACGCCAAAGGCTTCAAGCCTTTCCTCGAGGACTACCGCCGCCTGCTAGATGCCTACGAAGATCGACTGCCAAGGCCCTGGATCGCTGTGGGGCACTCGATGGGCGGGTGTTTGACCTTGCTGGTGCTGGCCAGTGGCGAGCGACGTTTTTCAAGCGCGGTGCTGTCTGCGCCGATGCTGGGCCTGCAGTTTGGTGGTTTCTCTGCCCTGAGTGCCACGGCCCTCTTGCGATTGAATCTGATGCTGGGCCGAGCGAACCGCTACGTCATGGGCAAGCTAGGCAATCCGTTCGATGAGACATTTGACGACAATGTGCTGACCCATGATCCGCGTCGCTTTGCGCGCTACCGGGCACAGATCCGCGCCAACCCGGATCTGGCCATTGGCGGTCCGACCTGGGGCTGGCTGGAGTTCGCTTTCCGCGCCACATCACTGCTTTCGAACCCGGAACGACTTCGCGATGTTACCATACCGGTGGAAATCATTTCTGCTGCCGAAGACAGGCTGGTCGACAATTCGGCCCAGGCTGCTGCGGCGCGCAATCTTCCCCAAGGGCGGCTGATCACTGTTCCGGGTGCCTATCACGAGATCCTCATGGAGACGGACGACATGCGTAACATCTTCTTGCGAGTGTTCGACGCACTCACCGGCAAGACCGCGCCGAAGTCCGCCGAGGCTCCGACCCCGACCCCGCCGGCGGCCCCCACGACGCTACCCACTGCGGCAATGGCACCACCACCTGTTCCGACGCCTGCAACCGCAGTTGCCAAACCAGCTGTGGCGGCGAAACCCGCCCCGAAACCCGCAGTCAAGGCGGTGGTAAAACCCGCCGTTAAGGCTAAAGCCGCCCCGGCGCTCAAGGCTACGGCAAAGCCTGCCGCTAACGCGAAAGCCGCCCCGGCTCCCAAAGCGGTGGCAAAGCCTGCCATAAAGGCAAAGCCAGCGCGGGCACCCATGACCACAGCAAAGCCTGCGACCAAGGCTGTCGCGAAAAAGGTCCCTGCCAGGACGGTTGCCAAGCCCGCTGCTAAACCGGTCGCCAAAGTGGCTGCGCCCAAGGCCGTCAAGGCACCCGCGGTCAAGGTTGCAAAGCCTGCGCCGAAGGCCGCTCCGGTCAAAAAGGCACCCGCCAGGAAGGCTCCCGCCAAGTCTTGATCAGGTCGCCGAGGGCCGAAGGGCCACCAGCGCGGCATCCAGGCAGGCACGGTCGCCTGCAATGGCGATCTGACCGCCCACTTGGCCAACAGGATCACCGCGCCAATCCGTGGTGATCCCGCCAGCGCCGGCGATCACCGGGATTGCAGCCTCGATGTCCCAACTCTTGAGACCCGCCTCGACTACGAGGTCCAGAGTACCGGCTGCGACCATGGCGTACGCATAGGCGTCGCATCCCAGTCGCGCGAGGCGGGACGCGGCGCGGACGTTGCGCCAGGCATCGCGCTCCGGATCGGTGAAGCAACTGTCAGGATCGGTGGTGGCGATCACGGCGTCGGCCAATGTCGCGCACGGACGGACCTTCAAGGGTCGGGCATCGCCCCGGCAAATCAGTCGTGAGCCGCCGGCATGGCCGATGTAAAGCTCGTCAAGATAACTCTGACCGATAGATCCCATGAGCGGAACGCCCTGGTGTCGCAGCCCGATCAAAGTGCACCACAACGGTAGACCGGCGATAAACGCTCGGGTTCCGTCGACCGGATCCAGCACCCAGACAAACTCTGCGTCGGGTCGATCATCGCCATACTCTTCGCCGATCACGCCGTGGTCGGGATAGTGCTCGGCGATCAGTGCACGGATCGCGCGTTCCGCGCCCTTATCGGCTTCGGTCACGGGGTCGAACCCATCGGCAAGCTTGTTGGTCAGGCCGTGATCGCCGCGAAACAGGGGCAAAATGGCGGCAGCGGCGGCTCGGTTGAGCGTAATCAGGAACCGGTCAAGGGACTCAAGATGGGAAGGGGCAAGGGTCATCGCCCTCTTCTATCCTGCCCGAAGCGTCCAGGTGGAAACGAATTCCGCCTTCAGACTTTCAGGATCACTCAGGCTTCCAGCTCGCCATTCATGGCCTTGGCCAGATCCAGCAGGCGACGACGCGGGCGCTCCGCCAGCTGGTAATAGGCGTGAATAAGGTCCTGAGTTTCTTTACTGACCATGTTGTCGCCTGCGGCAGGGTCGTCCTCGAGGTCCAGATGTTCGCGTTGATCGCGGGTCAGGCCCTCGTAGAAGTAGCTGATCGGGACTTCAAGAATATCAGACAGCTGCCAAAGACGCGCGGCAGACATTCGGTTCGAGGCGCACTCATACTTCTGGATCTGCTGAAAACGGACGCCACAGGTTTCCGCCAGCTCCTGCTGGGTCAATCCCAGAAGGCGGCGCCTGCGCCGAAGGCGCCGACCAAGATGGATGTCGATCTCGTCCATGGATTCCCCGGCCATCAAGTCCAAACGTCCCGCGGCGGGACTCCGTGGATCAGACATCGCAATTCCCACGCCAATGCCTCCATTGCCGAAACTGCATTGCCGCGCCAAAGAAGGCAGAATGGCGACGCTTAACCATTCATACGTGTCAGAATTAGTTTGGATGCTGGAGGCAGCGCTGTTTGGTGGCGTTTCTGCTACGGCGCGGCGCGTTCCAGTAGATTCCGCTTCAAATTTCGGCGCTTGGCTGTTTCAGCACCTGGGCCCGCTCACACCGGCCCACCGGATCGCCGAGCAGAACTTGCGCCTGGTTTTTCCGCAGGCTGCGGATGCCGAGATTAACCAGCTTCTGCGGGCGCAATGGGCGGAACTGGGGCGGACGGCGGCCGAGTACACAGTGCTGGATCTCATCGTCGCCGACCGTGAGAGGGTGGAAGTCGAGGGTGCCGAACGTCTGGCCGAGATTGCCGCGGGTGGCGGGCCGGTGGTGTTCATTTCTGGCCATTTCTCGAACTTCGAGCTGATGCCGGCGGCGATCATCAAGGCTGGTATCGACTGCCAGATCACCTATCGCGCCATGAACAACCCTCATGTGGACCGGATGGTTCGCGAGAACCGTTTCCGCTACGGCGTGCGGCTCTTCGCGCCCAAGGGACTTGAGGGCGCGCGGGAGTTGATGCGCGGACTGGGGCGGGGCGAATCGGTCGCCCTGATGAACGATCAGAAGTTCAATGGTGGGGTCGCCGCACCCCTGTTTGGCCTGACGGCCCATACGGCACCGGGCCCGGCCACTTTTGCCTTACGGTTCGGCATCCCGATCCAGCCGATGAGCGTGCAGCGCGTCGGCAACAGCGCACGGTTCAAGGTCGTGGTCCACGAGCCGATCCATCTTGTCGACACCGGTGATCGAAACGCTGACATCGAAAGCGGTGTGCGCCGCATCAACGCGTTCATCGAGGAGCGGGTGCGGGCGCGCCCGGCGGAATGGTTCTGGGTCCACCGCCGCTGGCCGGGTGAATTCTATCGACGTTAGGGCTTGGCCGAGACAAGTTTGGCGGCAAACCGGATCGGCATCGCCTTCGGACCGGAAATGAAATTGGAAGCCAGCCATTCCACAGGCGCGGTCAACCTGAAATCTTCCATCCGCGCGAGCACTTCGCGCAGCATCGCATCGATCTCGATGCGGGCGATGTGCTGGCCGAGGCAGCCGTGGGGACCGGTGCCGAAGGCGATCTGGGGGTTCTCCGGCCGCGACAGGTCCAGACGGTCGGGCTGGTCGAACACGGCGGGATCGCGGTTGGCGGCACCAAAGTACATCACCACCTTGTCGCCAGCCTTGATCGCCTGACCGGCGAGCTCAGTGTCGCGGGTGGCCGTCCGGCGCATGTAGATCACAGGGCTGGTCCACCGCAACAACTCCTCACGTGCGCTGGGCAGGCGGGCGTCCAGGTCGGCCATTAGCCAAGCATACTGGTCCGGGTTTTGCATCAGCGCCAGCAGGCCGCCGGACAGCAGGTTTCGCGTCGTGTCGCCGCCTGCATCCACCAGCAACAGGAAGAATAACAGGAATTCGGCGTCCTCCAGCTTTCGGCCGTCCACCTCGCAGGCAAGCAGCCTGGACGCCAGATCGTCGCCGGGCCGCACCCGCTTTTCGGCAATCACACGGGAACCGTACTCGAACATCTTCAACACCGCCTGACCTCCGGCACCGGGGGGCAGCGCCTCAGGCGCGGTATGGATAGTTTCGGTGAGTTTGTAGAGTTCGCGACCGTCTTCCAGCGGCAGACCCATCAGTTCGGCGATCACGAACGACGGCATCTCACCGGCGATGTCGCTGACGAAATCGCACTCGCCCGTCGCGATCACGGAATCCACGATCTGCGTTGCCAGTTGCTGGATCCGTTGTCTTCGCAGACGGGCTGCCGGCTCGGTGAACTCCGAGCGGATCAGTTTGCGGAACGCGGTGTGCTCCGGCGGGTCCATCATCAACATCATCTTGTGGCCGCCCAGCCCGAACTCGGCGAGCGGATCGGCGATCATGATGGTGGGCTCTGATGAAAAGGTCGAAAAGTCGCGATCGACCGTCCAGACGTCGGCATGTCGGGTGATCGCCCAGAAGCCCCTGCCGTCCGGCTCATCATGCCAGCACACAGGTGCGTTGTTCCGGAGCCAGTCGAATTGTGCATGCGGCTGGCCGTCAGCGAAGCTGCCCGGAGACAAGAGGTCGATCTTCATGAGCGGAACTCCGGATTGGTTCGTCAGATTGGACGAGGTTGCGTCCGGTCATGCAAGCTGTGGAAGTTCAGTTCGGCTTAGGAGGATGTTTCCAAATTGGTGCGCAGGGTCAGGCTCATATCCAGATCGCCAACGCGATCCCCCGGGCGAATCCCGGTTAACCCGGAAGCCTTGAGACACCGCCTATGAAGGACCGCAGAATACGCAGCCTGGTCGCTTTGTCGGAATCTGCGTCGACCGCCCGGGTGCTGAATTTCGTCTCGACCCTGCGCAAACTGGCAGAGGATCCGTCGTTGGCGGAAAAGCCGTTCTTCCATAGCCGGATTTTGAACGCGAGTATCATCGTGAAACATCGCGTAAGGCCGCACGAGGCTGAGCTGTTTTCCAAGCCGCGTGCCACAGCCACAAAGATCATGGTACCTATGGATGGCAAAGACCTGAAGCTGGGTGCCCGCTTTCTCATGGTCGGCCAGAAGGACTTCGACCAGTCCGCCGACGAAATGTTCGGCGAGGGGCTCAAGCCAGGCAGGCGCGATCGACAGGTCCTGGACCTGATCGATGAACTGCCCTCGCTGGACCCGTTTCTCGTGCGCGAGCACCTCAAGCGAAACGGCATCGAGCCGGCCCGGGGCTATTTCGCGATCTCGGACGCTGATGTCGAACGGATGCACGCCTTTGTCCGGGCCGAGGTAACCGCCTTGGTCAAACTGTCGTCCGCCCAGTCAGGTGACTCTGCGCAGGCCGCCTCGCGACTGGTGGAAAAGCTGCTGTCCAATTCCCCCGACGCCGGATTTGAGCCGCTGAAGGATGTCCTGCGCCTTAGTGACAAGGACTACGCCGACGGGGTCTTCGGATGGCGAGGGTTCCTCTACTACAAATGGGTACTGGCGGAACTGACCCCGAAATTGGTTGATGTCCTGGCTGACGTTTTGTCGGTTCAGGCTCGCGGCCCGAGAACCCAGGAATCGTCCAACTACCTGCCCGCTGCCCGCAAGCGGCTCGAGATTGCGATCAATCAGGCGGTGGACGGCGTCAACCGGATGCTCGGGGTTTACGACAAGGCCTACTTGTCCCTGACACTGGATGGTCAGCCGACGGCTTTCCGGGACTTTTTGCTGGCAGCGCCGGCCATGTTTATGTCTCTCGGCGGACAGTCCGGGGCCGTTCAGCATATTGTGAGCTTCTGGCGGTATCGCTTCCCACCGGGCCGTCGCGCGCCCATTAGCCCGGTGGAGTTGATGGATATCTTCCTGGACTTTGAAGATGGGCTGATCTTCCCTGACGAAGACGAACAGGCCGATCAGGCGGCCTAGCGCCTCGAGCGTTGGCACGACCTGTGAAGTGCCCCGCCTGGAAGCCCAGCCGATTGCCAAGTCGGGACGTGGTTCCCGCGTAAAGTACACGGGGTTGGGTGGTCTCTCCAGTCCCGCCCGACCCCGATCTACATGAAAGCCGTCAGGCCTTGTTGGGGTTGATCAGGTACTTCTCGCCGGTGGTCTTGCGGTTATAAGCCGTCATAATTTCGGGCTTCAGTACATCCTGCAGCGTGATCTCCGCCGTGTAGTGGCTCGCGAAGGTGGTCTTGAGTTCGTCGGCCACACGCTGCCGCAGCTTCTGCGCCTCAACCGCGCCGATCTTGGCGAGGAAGGGCGTCAGCAACCAGCCGCCCAGACCCCAGGACATCCCGTAGCTGCGCACCAATTCGGTCGGTGCAGTGCTGAGGCCGCCGTAGATATAGACCTGCTTGTAGGTGGTGGAGCCGTAACGGCTGTAGCTGCCGGGCTTTGAATTCGCGGCTTGCTCCATGCCGCTGAGAAGCTGGCTGGCCAGCTTGCCGCCGCCGATCGCGTCGAAAGCCAGGGTGGCCCCGGTGGCACTGAGCGCCGCGACCAGCTCTTCCATAAAGGTCGCCGAGCTGGAATCCACCACGTGCTTCGCGCCGATATCCGTCAGGATCTTCGCCTGGGCGGGGCTGCGCACGATGTTTACCAGATCTACCCCGTCCTTGAGGCAGATCTTGTTCAGCATCTGACCCAGGTTGGAGGCAGCGGCGGTGTGAACCAGGGCGGTGTGACCCTCGCGGCGCATGGTCTCGACCATACCCAGAGCTGTCAGCGGATTGACGAAGCAGGAGGCCCCATCGGCGGCCGTGGCACCGTCCGCCAACAGCAGGGCGTCGCCCGCCTTGACTGTGCGGTATTGCGCATACATGGCCCCGCCCAGGATCGCGACGGTCTTGCCAAGTAGGGCCTGAGCCGTCGCACCGGGGCCGGCGGCGATCACCGTGCCGGCGCCTTCATTGCCGACCGGCATCGATTCATCGAGGCGTCCCGCCATCGCCCGCATCAGTCCGGGCGGCACCTGGGCGGTGGTGACCCCACCGGCGGCTCTGGCCGTCGTGATGTCTGCGGCACCGAGCAGCAGCCCCAGGTCGGACGGATTGATTGGCGACCCGCCGATACGCACCAGGATCTCATCGCCGGTTGGTGCCGCAACCTCGACGGTGGCCAAGGATAGTTCCAGCTCGCCGCTGGACTTGATGATCGAGCGGAGCTGGAGCCCGCTGGTCGGAATGGTGCTGGACATGTCGTTTCCTCGTTTTCGTATGTCGTGACGTCTCATGGCCCCTGGCGGGTGCAGACGCAATGGTCGGCCATAGGGTCGCGAAATGGCCCCAATGCGGACCCGCCTCGAACACAAGGCGTGGGCACACGGGACCCGTCGGCTGATCCGCTTCCGGTCCGGACCCTGAACAGCCCCCCAAGCCCCCCAAGCCCCCCAAGCCCCCCAAGCCCCCCAAGCCCCCCTGACTGGGTGACGGGTCGGCCGACACTTCCCCATTTGAGGTCAGCGCATTAGGTAAGGTCACAAAGCCTCGCCTGGATAGCTCATGACCGTTCGCCTGTTTGCCGCCCTGATCGCAACCCTGGCCTTGTCCGCCTGCGCGACATCGCCCGAGCCCACGCCGGCGACACCGGTCATCTACAGCGGGACACCGCAGGAACAGTGGGAGCAGGGGCAGGCCGCCTTCGAAGCCTGGAGTCTGAGGCGCCCCGGCTGGAAGGCGACGGACAGCGGTCTGCAGTATCGCCGCGTGAAGGCCGCGAAAAGTTCCGCACCTATGCCCGCGCCGGACGCGGTGGTGACCATCCACTACGTCGGCCGCTTCATTGATGGCCGCGAGTTCGATTCGTCCCGCACGCGGGGCGAACCTGCCACCTTTCCCTTGCCCCGCTTGATCAAGGGCTGGCAGGAGGGCGTGCCGATGATGCGGGTGGGCGAGACCTGGGAATTTGTAATCCCGGCCAGCATCGCCTACGGCTCGCGCTATCGCGACCCGATCCCCTCCAACAGTACTTTGCAATTCGAGATTGAGCTGATCGCCATACCGGACGGTAACTAACCCGACGCCCATCCCGTGAGGGTGATAATCTCGAAAGTCGCCGGGATGCGCCCGTCGGAGCCACCGAACCGTTCGGCATAGATCTCGCCGGTTCGCGCCAGCAGGGTTCGTGTCAGCGCCTTGGGGTGACGGTCGGCCAGCACGGTCGTCTCGCCCATCTGGCGCAGGTCGAGCATCAACTTCAGCAGGTGTGCATAGGTGACGGTGACAGTGTCGACGTCGCCCACGGGCTCCTTGAACCCGGCTCGGTCCAATAGTGCCGCGGCGTCGCGCAGATCGGCGAACGGCGAAACGCGGCTGCCTGCGCCGCCAAGAATCTCGGTTTCGGCGGCCACCAGAGACTGACGTAGTTCAGTCAACGTTACGCCGCCCAGAAAGGCACCCAGAAACAGGCCCCCCGGCTTCAGCGCTCTCCGAATCTGGATCAACGCGCCGACCACGTCGTTGGTCCAGTGCAGACCCAGCGTCGATACGATGAGATCCACGCTGGCGTCGGCGAATGGCAATCTCTCCTCGTCAGCGACCAGTCGGAGTCCCGGGCGAGCCTTGAGCATTGCCGGCGACAGGTCCAACTCGACTAAGGTCTCGACCTGACCCGGCGCTTCGGAAGCCAACGCTTCGGCAAACGCACCTTTTCGCGCTGAAAGGTCGACGGCGAGCGGAAAGGTGCGCAGGATGGCTGCCAGTCGCCCGGCCACATCAAGTGCGGCCCGGCGCTGCAGGAAATCGGCGTTCTCATAGCCCCCTGCAGCCCGGTCCAGCCGTTTGGCGTGCAGGGCCCGGTCAAAGATCTGTGGCGGCTTAGAGGAGCTGTGTGTCGGCATGAGCGCGGAAGATGGCGATTTTGCCAGCCGTTGGAAGCCAAAAGCGCAAGCCGCCTGGCGCGGCACGCTGGATATGTTGTTCCCGCCACAGGCGCTGGACGGCGGACCGCGTCCACTTGCCGGTGGTTTCACAGCTGAAGCCTGGGGCCGAATCCGGTTTCTGGACGGGCCGGTCTGCGATGGCTGCGGCACGCAGTTCGCCTATGATCCGGGCGCTCGGTGCGCGGCCTGCCTGGCCAAACCCCGGGCGTTCGACGCAGCGCGCGCAGCCTGCCTCTACGACGAGGCGTCGCGCGAGCCGATCCTGCAGCTGAAGCACGCCGATCGGCTGGACTTAGCACCGATGTTCGCTCGCTGGCTCTCGCGCGCGGCCCGCGACCTGATCGAGCAGGCTGATGCCATCGCACCGGTGCCGCTGCATCCGCTCAGGCTGCTGCGCCGCCGTTACAACCAGGCTGCCGAGATCGCCCGGCCTCTGGCGGCCATAACCGGAACGCCCTGGCTGCCCGACGCCCTGGTCCGCCGCAGGGCCACCGCGACCCAAGGCGGCAAGTCCGGCTCCGGGCGTCTGCGCAACGTAGCCGGCGCGTTCCACGTCCCGACGGGGCGCGTCGACAGGGTTGCCGGTTTGCGCATCCTCTTGATCGATGACGTTTTGACCACCGGTGCCACTGCCGAAGGCTGCGCGCGCGCCCTGAAAGCCGCCGGTGCGGCCCGCGTTGACCTGGCGGTCGTCGCGAGGGTTCAGGAAGCGGCGGGACTCACTCTATGATCGTTTCACAAAGCAGGCAGTCTTAGAGCGCCATGAGCCAGGTCACCATCTACACCAAGCCCTACTGCCCGTTCTGCATCCGGGCGCTCCAACTTTTGGAAACCAAGGGCGCCGCCTTCGATGAGATCGAAGCCGCGTTCGACCCCGACAAGCGCCAGGAGATGATCCAGCGCTCTGGCGGTCGCGCGACGTTCCCGCAGATCTTCATCGGCGGCCGGCACATCGGGGGCTGTGACGACCTGGTGGCTCTCGAGCGCGCGGGAGAGCTGGATTCGCTGCTGTCTGGATAGAGCGCTATCGTTTCGCGCGCGCGCGTCCCGCCAGTGCAAATGGTGCCAGAGCCGCCGCAACGCCTGCCGTGTTGGATGCCAGGTCCTTCCACTGGAAGGTGCCGGAGACCAGCCCGAAGACCTGGGCGATTTCGAACCCTGCCCCCACGGCCAGAAAGCCGGCACCGATCCACCACGGACTGATGCGTGGCAGAGAGATGATGGTCAGCAGGGTCAGCAGATAGCCATAGGCCACATGCTCCACCACATCCGGCGCTGGCACGTTGCGCGCGGCGTTGTGATGCGGATCGATCGCGCCGGCGAAGGCCACTGCCAGGACAGCCAATAGTGCGGCCCGGCCCAGCCAGATGAGGGTGGACTGCATGAGGCCAGAGATAGGAGATTGCTCGGACGGCGGCAATTCCCCTTCCTGGGCATTGATCTTCCTAGTGCAGCCAGATCGCTGGCGCGCTATGCCTTGGCGCACAAAGATACGGGGCAGGAAACTATGATCTCGAGGCGGACGCTCCGGCGCTGGATGGCGCATGTGACGCTTGGACTGTGGCTGATATTCGCCAGCACAGCCGTGGCGGCTGAAATGCCCAAAGTGACTGCGGTGGCTGGTGCGCCTTCACTGCGGCTCGGGGCCTTTGACCTCAAGGCCAAGGGATATGTGGTGGAGGAGTTTTTCCTGTCCGGGACGGCGCAGTCCTACAAACTGGCCGGTGAGGCCACCGTCGATGGTCGCTGGCAGGCCATCCCCGCCGAGACATCGGCCTATGCAACCCGGATCGTCGTAGTGCGACCCGTCGACGCCAAGCGGTTCAACGGCGCCGTGGCGGTGGAGTGGCTGAACGTCACCGGGGGTCTCGATGCGGCACCCGACTGGTCCTACACCCACCGCGAACTGCTGCGCAGCGGCTTTGCCTGGGTCGGCGTCTCGGCCCAGCGTGTCGGGGTCGAGGGCGGCTCACGGTTTGGATCCGGCGGAGCGCTGAAGGCGGCCAATCCGGCGCGCTACGGCGTGCTCAGTCATCCCGGTGACGCGTTCGCGTTTGATATTTTCAGCCAGGCCGGCCGCGTTGTGGACTCAGGTCCGGTGCTTGGCGGACTGAAGGCCGCCCGTGTGCTGGCCATGGGCGAGAGCCAGTCAGCCTCTTACCTGACCACCTATGTCAATGCGGTGGACCCCTTGGCCCGCGTCTACGACGGTTTCCTGATCCACTCGCGGTCGGGCAGTGCCGCGATGCTGGCACCAGGAGCAGGTGTCGCCGGTGCGCCCGGCGCAGGGCCGCGCGCACCGGCGGGGCTGAAACTGCGAAGCGACCTGCGGGTTCCAGTCCTGACGCTGATCGCCGAGACCGACCTTATCGGAAATCAGGGCGGCGGATTTCTGTTGGCCCGCCAACCGGACAGCAACCGGCTCCGGACCTGGGAAATGGCCGGAACCGCCCATGTGGACAACTACGCGCTGATGGTCAGCGCGATCGACAGTGGTCAAGCACCCATCGCCAACCTGGTCGCAGCCTGGAAGCCTACCTCGGCCACCATCCTGGGCAAGCTGATCAAGCCGATGAATGCTGCGCCCCAGCATCACTATGTGGCCATGTCGGCGCTGTCGCATCTTGAGACCTGGGTGCGGACTGGCCGCGGGCCGCCCAAGGCACCGGAGCTGGAGGTGGTCACCCCTCTCGCAGGCGGACCGTCAAACCTGGTGCTGGACGCGGAAGGCAATGCCAAGGGCGGCATCCGCTCGCCCTGGGTCGACGTTCCGACGGCGAAGCACTCCGGCCTGGGCAACTCAGGCGGGCCGCTTGGCTTCCTGGCGGGAAGCACGGAGCTGTTTGATGCGGCGACACTCCAGCGGCTCTATCCGGGCGGCCAGGCCGACTACATGCGCCGGTTCAACAAGGCCCTGACGCGCGCTGTCAAGGCCGGCTTCATATTGTCTGCCGATCAGGCAGACATCCGGGCACTTGCTGAAGCGATGTACCCGCAGCCGACGAAATAGAGCTATCGTCTCAGGCGTTGTGGCTGCCGTCGCAGAGCGGTTGCTTCCCCGTGGCCTTGCAGCCGCAGAAGAACACGGTCCGGCTTTTGGTGGCGGTGTACTTCACCGGGGTGATGTCCGTGGGCTTGTGCGAGCCGTCACAGAACGGCTGGTTCTGGCTGAGGCCACAGGCGCACCACCAGTAGTCTTTGTCCTGTTCAACCTCGACGGCGAACGGCGTGTCAGCGGCACGGACTGCGGTGGACATGGGCGGGTTCCTCTGGCGGCTCGACAATCAGGCGAATGTGGACCGGCGAAGAGCAGCGCTCAAGCGAAGACCAGAGGCACGCTCAGACCCGTGCCACTATTTGGCGACGGCTGCGCAGCATCGCGCCGGTGCCGGCAAAACCGATGATCATCAGGCCCCAGGTAGCCGGTTCGGGAATGGCGGTGAGGGTGACGCTGCGATTGCTCAGGGCCAGACGATAGTCCTTCGATCCGAGGATCCGGCCCTCTGCGTACGGAACTTCGTCAGGAGGGCCTAGATCGCCGACATCGGAGCCTGTGAATTCGCTTCCAAGCAGCAGCGGGTTTGGTGCGTTCAGGACGAAGAGTTGCAGCTTGTGGTAGCTATTGTTGTCGAGAAATCCGAGCGCGAAAAACGTCTGCCTCCAACCCATCGGGTTGATGGTTACATTCGCATAACCGGCACCATTGACGTTGAAATAGTCGGTGATTCCGTTGACGGTAATCGAGGCTTCCAGGATCGGGGACAGGCAGGCACCGCAGAACGCCTGCGGGCCACCAAAGCGGCTGTCAGTGTTGGCGTCGTTAAACGCGACGCCCCGCGAAGTGTCATATTTGAACTGTGCCGCAAAGCTGGACCCGACGAGATTGCCACCCAGGCCAAAAAAATTGGACGCGTCGTAAGTCGCGTTGGCGCTGTTTGGATCGCTGCCCGTACCCACGGCGATGACGCCGCTGTAGTTGGCGAGATAAACTGCGGCCGATGCCGACGTTGCGACCAGCGCCATCGACACCGTGGCGAGCGCAGCTGCAATCAGTTTGCCGAGGGAACGCATGATACGCCTTTCAAAGAAAAACTTGATCCAAACCGCAGCAAGTTCCGTACCATCAACGACGAGGCCGCCAGTGAACGTTACGGCACCTTAGTACCAGATTTCGTCCAACTTTACAGTTGGCTTGACAACATTTGACATTCAACGACGACCGAAGCTGAAGGTCCCGCCTTCGGGTCATTCAGAATTTGTACGCAGCATCAGGCCGATCGGATGCAACAGGGCGCATCTGGCTGCAGACCTTTATCGATGTGATGCGGGAAGACACCGCGGCCTTCGCTGCGATCAGGTTTCCGGGTCCCGAAACGTCAGGCTAGGGCCCAGCCGCTGCTCCAGTCGCCGAGGTCGAAGGTCATCGGCATAATAGCGTCGGACTGTGGCTCCGGCGCCGCGAGGTCAGCGATTTGTGCCCGGACCCCAAGATCAAGGGAGGTGCCCGAAACGACCCCGCCGGTGCCATAGCCCAGGAAGGCGACATCCCACAGGTCGCCGAGTTGGGCCCCGTCGCTCAGAGCGATTGTCGAGGCTTGATCGAAGTTGTCACTGAGGGAGCCGTGGACATCATCCAGCATCACCCGGGCGTCTTCGGTGTAGAGCCCGATCCTGCCGCCCAGGTAGGGGCGTTCCAGATCCTGGAAGCAGACCAGTTCCACGCCGTCCACCGAGATGGCGATGCGGTCACCGTCCTGGGTGATCTCGAAGCGGTTCCACTTGCCGACCTCGAAGGTGACGTCGGTGCTGGTGGCCAGAAAGCGCTGGCCGCCGGCATAGTCCGGGTCTCGCTTGCCCAGTTCCCAGCCGTTGGGCTTCATGGCGAAGTAGTAGAAGTGGTC
Organism: Phenylobacterium deserti; assembly: GCA_945883235.1. Lineage (GTDB taxonomy): Bacteria > Pseudomonadota > Alphaproteobacteria > Caulobacterales > Caulobacteraceae > Phenylobacterium > Phenylobacterium deserti_A. Next base: position 57,036 of record CAMCXF010000016.1, read on the forward strand.
GTTGTCGGCGTAGTTCCAGACCAGCCAGGCGGTTTCCCAGGGGTTGGCGGTCCCGACGCGAAGTTGTTCAAGCGTGCAGACAGAGCCTTCGAAACGAACGCTGCCCTGGAAGGTTTCCTGGGAGACGATCAGGGCCGAATGGGTTTCGTCGGGGCGGGTGGCAGCGGCAGGCGCGAGAGTTAGAAGTTGGCTGGTTTTATACAAGTACTGCATGTCGCCACGTATCCAATAAGCACTGGATCGTGAGCGAATGAGCTTGATATCATCTTGAAATTATTGATAAATATTCTGTTTACAGACAGGGTTTCGCGTTTGTAAGTGTTTTTAGTATGCAAAACTGAGGTTGCCAAACAAGCCTTCGGCGCGGCGGTCGCCGGCGAGGCGGACGCGGTACTGCAGCGCGACGTCGATGTAGGATTGTGGTGCGCGGTAGCGATCCTCCCGGATCCAAAGGCGAAGCCAGACTCCGGGCCCTGCACTCAAGGCGGCCTCGCGCTCGAGGCCGCTGTCGTAGGACAGGGTCGCGCCGACAAAGGGGGCCAGGATCAGATTGCCGCCGCCTGGTTGATAGCTGCGCCCGATCCGGCCATCGACCACGGCAAAGGTCGCGCCTGCGTCGGTCAGATGCGCCACATCCACATAGACCTGATGCATGCGGGTGGCTGTGCTGCCTGGGCGGAGATCGAGGCCGGAGGTCGATGACCACGCGGCACGCACCATCCAGTCGTCCAGGGCGCGATC
>CAMCXF010000017.1 GCA_945883235.1 Phenylobacterium deserti
GCAGATCTATCCGGAAGGCTTTCGGCCTAATCTGGTGATCCGCGAGCGCGACTATGAATTCGCCTTTGGAGCCAAGGGCCTGATCAGCGGCTGGAACTGGGATGTCTCCTCGACCTATGGCTACAACCGGGCGACCGAGAATACCTCCAACACCTTGAACGCCAGCCTGGGTCCGACGAGCCCGACGGTGTTTTATGTGGGCGCGCTGCGCTCTACGGAATGGGTAAACTCACTGGACCTGACACGGGCTTTCGCGCTTGAGGGTGCGGGTGATCTGCAGGTCTCGCTCGGTGCTCAGCACCGCCGGGAAACCTACCGCGTCGAGCCCGGCGAACTGGGCAGCTATCAGGCGGGAACCTACGTGATCCCGGCCGGCCAGCCTTTCGCCGGTCAACGTCCGGCCACGGGCGCGCAGGCGACGCCCGGGTTCCAGCCCAGCGACGCCAGTTCCTCATCGCGCAACAACTATGCGGGCTATGTGGAGCTGGGATGGTCGCCCACCGAGCGGTTGTTCTTGGGCGCGGCCGCGCGTTACGAGGACTACAGCGACGCCTCGGGTGACACTCTGGTGGGCAAGCTCAACGGTCGTTTCGAGCTGACCGACTGGCTGGCAGTACGCGGCGCGGTCTCCACCGGCTTCCGGGCACCTGGTCTGGCGCAACAGAACTATGCGGCTTCGTCCAGCCAGTTCCGCCTGGTCAGCGGCGTGCTGGACCTGCTGCAGATCAAGACCCTGCCGGTCGGTTCGCGTGAGGCGCGGGCGCTGGGGGCCCAGCCACTGAAGCCGGAGGAGTCCACCAATTTCAGCCTCGGCTTGACCCTGGAGCCGATGCCGAACCTGGCCATTACCATCGACGCCTACCGGATCGAGGTCGACAAGCGGATCGCCATCACCAGCACCCTGACCGGGGCAGCGGTTTCAGCCATCCTGGTGGCCAACGGCCTGCCAGGTTCGCTGAGCGGCCAGTACTATACCAACGCCATCGACACGCGGACGGACGGTATCGATATTGTCGCCACGTGGCGGCAGGATCTGGGCGATCTGGGCGCGCTCCGCGCGTCGGCGGGCTATAACCACAACGAGACCGAGATCCGCAACATCATCGCCAACCCGCCGCAGCTCAGCGCGCTGGGGCCGACGTTCGTGCTGTTCGACCGTCTGAGCCAGGGCAACCTGACCACCGCCATCCCCAAGGACAAGATCGCGCTCAGCGCCAGCTGGACCTGGAGCGACCTCAGCGTCAACCTGCGCCAGACCCGGTTCGGCAAATACACCGTGCGCCAGAATCTGGTCACCAATGACCGCAGCTATGGCGCGGAATGGATCACCGACCTCGAGGTCAGTTACAAGGTCCGCGACACGGTGACTTTCGCTGTCGGGTCGAACAACCTGTTCAACAACTACCCCGACGCCAACGGCATCTTCAATGCGGCCAACGGGGCTGGTCAGTACCCGGGCACGTCGCCGATCGGCTTCACGGGCGGCTCTTACTACGCCCGGGTGCAGTGGGACTTCTAGTTCGGACTTAGGGGAGCGGGGATCATGAGCCGGGCGATTTCGACGATGTTCGTGGCGCTGGCGGCCATGATCCTGCTGGCTTTCGGCGCGCCTGCGAACGCAGCGCCCGGACCTCGCGGCGAAATCCTTTGGGACAGCTTCGGCGTACCGCACGTCTATGCCAGGGACGAGGCAGGGGTCTTCTACGGCTTCGGCTATGCCACAGCACAGAACCACGGCGATGTGGTGATCAAGCTGTACGGTCAGGCCCGGGGCCGTGCCGCCGAGTACTGGGGGGCGTCCGAGGTTGAGTCCGACAAGTGGGTGATCGCCAACGGCATCTATGAGCGGGCCAAGGCGTGGTACGCCAAGGAGCCGGCCAGCTTCCGGGCCAACCTGGATGCGTTTGCCGCGGGTATGAACGCCTACGCCAGGGCTCACCCCGAGGCGCTGGACCCCTCGGTGCGACAGGTCTTCCCGATCACCGGCGTTGATGTCATGGCCCACGGCCACCGGCTGATGAACTATGTCTATGTGGCACCCCAGGCGCGCACCATGGGCAACGCCGACGCGGGCTCCAACGCCTGGGCGGTTGCGCCGAAGAAGTCGGCCAGCGGGAATACCCTGCTGTTGGCAAACCCGCACCTGCCCTGGGCGCCCAGTCAGCTCACCTATTTCGAGGCCGACCTCAACGGACCCGGCATCAAGATGTACGGTGCCACCCAGGTGGGCCTGCCGGTGCTGCGTTTCATGTTCAACGCGCGAATGGGCTTCACCAACACCGTCAACGGCATCCTGGGTGCCACCAACTACGAACTGAAGCTGGCTGACGGCGGCTATCTCTACGACGGCAAGGTCCGACCGTTCACGACCTCGACGACAACGTTCAAGGTCCGGCAGGCCGACGGTAGTCTCAAGACCGAGACGCTGGTTTTGCGCAGTTCGGTCCACGGTCCGGTGTTCACCCGCGCCGACGGGAAGACCGTGGCCCTGCGTGTGGCGGGTCTCGATCGGCCGGGCGGACTTCGCCAGTACTGGGACATGGGCAAGTCGAAAAGCTTCGCCGACTACCAGGCGATCATGAACCGGCTGCAGGTGCCGTCCTTCAACATCGTCTACGGCGACCGCGAGGGGCATATCCAGTACCTCTACAACGGCATTCTGCCGAAGCAGGCCGACGGCGGCGACGTCGCGAAGTGGGGCGGCCTCGTCCCCGGCGACACCTCGAAGACGCTCTGGACCGAGACCCATACCTACGCCGAGTTGCCCAAGGTCATCGACCCGCCCACCGGCTATGTGCAGAACACCAACGATCCGCCCTGGGTGGCGACCTATCCACAGACCATCCAGGCCAAGGACTACCCGGCCTACATGGCCAACAACGGGCCGATGTCGCTGCGCGCCCAGCAATCGTCGCACCTGATGGCAGATCCGCAGAAGATCACCTTTGACGACTTCGTGGTCCGCAAGCTGACCAGCCATGTGCTGATGACCGACCGGGTGCTGGACGAACTCCTGACCGCGGCGGCGACCAGCGACGATCCGGAAGTCCAGGCCGCCGCAGCCGTGCTCAGGGCGTGGGACCGCACGGTCAATGCCGACGCGAACGGGGCGCTGCTGTTCGAGGCCTGGGCGCGCAGGTTCGCCGGGCCGAACTACATCAACGACGCAAACTACAAGGTCCGCTGGGATGCGGCTCGACCCATCGACACGCCCTATGGCCTGAAGGATCCGGCTCAAGCGGTCGCCATGCTGAAGGCCGCCGCGACCGAGGCCAGGGCCAGCTACGGTGCCCTCGACCGCCCGTTTGGCGAGGTCTCGCGGTTTGCCCTTGGCAAGGTCGACCTGCCCGGCAACGGCGGCTTCGGCAACACGGGCGTCTTTCACGTGATGACCTGGAGCCCGCTCAAGGACGGCAAGCGCACGCCCGTCCACGGTGAGACCTGGATGTCGATGGTGGAGTTCTCGACGCCGATCAAGGCGGTCGGGCTGATGAGCTATGGCAATTCGACCCAGCCGGGCTCGCCGCACCGCAGCGATCAGCTTGAGCATCTGTCAAAGAAGACCTTCCGCACGCTATGGACCACCCGCGCCGCCGTCGAACAGAACCTCAAGGCGACGACCCCTTACTAAGGAGACGAACATGAACAGGCGCTTTCTCCCGGCGACCGCGGCGGTCTGCGCCCTCCTGCTGGTCGCCGCCGCGCCGGCAACTGAGCCCGCGTTTGCGCCGGTACAGCCCGAGCTGTTGGCCATGCCGGGCTCGCTGTCCAACGCCTGGGCCGACTTCGACAACGACGGCGATCTCGACATGGCCGTGTCGCTAAAGAGCGGCGAGATCCGGCTCTATCGGAATGACCGGGGCGTGCTGGCCAGCATGGGCGCGGCCCTGGGCTTGCCGACATCGGGCGGTGAGTTCCGGGCGATCAGCTGGGGCGACTTTGACGGCGATGGCTGGTTGGATCTGCTGGCGGGCTCAAGCCTGGCCGACAAGCCCAGTGCGGTGTTTCAAAGCCGGGCCGGCAAGGCGTTCGTCAATGTCGCCGCCGAGATTGGTCTGACCGTTCCCGGGCGCTCGTCGCGTCAGAACAACTGGATCGATTACGACAACGACGGCGACGTCGACCTGTACGCCACCGACCGGACAGGTTCCAACAGGCTGTTCCGCAATGACGGCGGCAAGTTCGTTCAGGCTTTTGTGGGCGCCGGACCGACCGACGCGCGCTCGACGGTCGGCGCCTGCTGGCTGGACTTCGACAAGGACGGCGACCTGGACCTGTTCCTGGCCAACCAGTCGGGCAAGACTGACGCCCTGTGGCGCAATGACGGGACGGCGTTTGTTGACGTCGCGCCCGCACTGGGCATGGAAAATGCCGGGCGCAAAAGCAACCAGGGCGGGGTCGGCTGCGCGGTCGGCGACTACGACAACGACGGCAATCTGGACATCTTCGTTCCCAACTACGGTCGCAACACGCTGTGGCGCGGAAACGGCGCGGGCGGCTTCACAAACACCGCGCCTGCGGTGGGCGTCGATCTGGACAATGAGGCCGTGGGCGCGGCCTGGGGCGACTATGACAATGACGGCTACCCCGACCTGTCGGTGATGTCCTATGTGGGTCCGCCGGGTGAGCAGGTCCCGCGCAACAACCTTTTCCACAATGAGGGCGGCAAGGGCTTCCGCGATGTGCTGGTGCAGGGCGGCCCACTGGACGTCGGCGACCACGGCGTGGCCTGGGCCGATTTCGACCGCGACGGCGACGTCGATCTATCCGTGACCAAGGGCTACACGGCGGTCGGCGGACATTTCCTGTTCCGCAACCTGCTACCCCGCGCGGCGGCCGGCCAAAGCCTGCAGGTCACTGTGCTTGACGCCAAGGGCCGCCACACCCAGGCCGGGGCCGAGGTTCGGGTCTACAACCGCGAGGGCAAGCTGCTGGGCACGGGCCAGGTCTCAACGGGCGGCGGCTATGGTGCCCAGGGTGTGACGCCGCTGCACTTCGGCCTGCCCGGCACCCGGCAGGTCACCGTCGAGGTGACCTTCATGAGCGCGAGCGGCCGCAAGGTGCAGCGGCTGGAAAAGGTCAAGATCGTCGCCTATGCCGGCCGGACGCTCGTGATCCGGCGCGCCAGTTGACCAATCCCGTCAGGGCCGCAGTTTCTTCGGCACCATGGCCACCTGCTCCGGGGCCAGTTTGACGACCGAGTCTACGATACAGCGGGTTTCGAAACCACTCTTGTCGATGCCGATATCCATGTCGATGGGCTTGCAGATGATGTCCGAGCCGGGAGGATTGCGCGTGATGATCGGGTCGGAGGACGAGGCACCGGCCAGGCAACCACCCTTCATGGTGACGCGATAGGTGGACCGGTCGCCGCCAGAGATCAGCAGGGTATCCTTGTCGAGGATGGTGTGATTGCGGATATCGTGGCTGCGAATGCACTGGCCAGCCGGAAGGCCGGTCCCGCGTGCGGGAGCATCGCCCAGCGGCGACACCTTGGCGGCAATTGCCACCGTCGACAGGGTGGCCACTGTGGCGGCCAGGGCGATGATCGAGATTTTCATAAGTCGTTCTCCAGATAGACCCTCATACCGATGATACGCGCGCCGGGGCGTTTCGTCTTCCATTTTGAGACTGGCGAGGAAGCATCAAGAGGAATACCTTGCAACTCTCCTCGGGGGGCCGCGCTCAAGCGGCTGAGAGGTGGGTGAGCCCACGACCCGTCGAACCTGATCCGGGTCATGCCGGCGAAGGGAAGGGTGCTTCGCGTTCCTGATCCCCCGCCCGTGGTCCGTCCGTCTTTTGAGGATGCACGCGCATGAACAAGCTGATCGGCAAACTGCAACCCGGCAGCATTCCCACGGGCGAACGTCCGGGGTCGAAAAAGGTCTACCAGCCCGGCGTGCTCTGGCCCGACATCCGCGTGCCGTTCCGCGTGGTGGCCGTCCACCCCAGTGCCAATGAGCCAGCGCTGACGCTGTACGATCCGTCCGGCCCCTACACCGACCCGACCGCCAGCATCGATATCGAGAAGGGCCTGCAAAAGACCCGCGAACCCTGGGTGGTTTCGCGCGGGGACGTGGAGCTCGTGGCCAATCCCCGCGAGGTGAAGCCCGAGGACAACGGCTTCGCCAGGGGCGCGCACCTGGCACCGCAGTTCGATGCGCCCCGCCGGGTCTACCGCGCCAGGGCGGGTGCCAACGTCACCCAGCTCGAGTACGCGCGTCGCGGCATCATCACACCCGAGATGGAATATGTGGCGATCCGCGAGAACCTGCGCCGCCAGCAGGGCGACGCCTTCATCCGCGACGGTGAAGACTTCGGTGCCGAGATCCCGGACTTCTGCACACCGGAGTTCGTGCGGGACGAGATCGCGCGCGGCCGCGCCATCATCCCGGCCAACATCAATCACACCGAGCTGGAGCCGATGATCATCGGCCGCAACTTCCTGGTGAAAATCAACGCCAATATCGGAAATTCCGCGGTCCTGAGCCACGTCTCCGACGAGGTGGACAAGATGGTCTGGTCGATCCGCTGCGGCGCCGACACCGTCATGGACCTGTCGACGGGCCGCAACATCCACAACATCCGCGACTGGATCGTGCGTAACAGCCCCGTGCCGATCGGCACGGTGCCGATCTACCAGGCCCTGGAGAAGGTGAACGGGGTGGCCGAGGACCTGACATGGGAGGTTTTCCGCGACACCCTGATCGAGCAGGCCGAGCAGGGCGTGGACTATTTCACCATCCACGCCGGTGTGCGGCTGGCCTATGTGCCGCTCACCGCCACCCGCGTCACCGGCATCGTCAGCCGCGGCGGCTCGATCATGGCCAAGTGGTGCCTCAGCCACCACAAGGAGAACTTCCTCTACGAGCACTTCGAAGACATCTGCGAGATCATGAAGGCGTACGACGTTTCCTTCTCGCTGGGCGACGGCCTGCGTCCGGGCTGCATCGCCGACGCCAATGACGCGGCCCAGTTCGGCGAGCTGGAGACCCTGGGCGAACTCACCCAGATCGCCTGGAAGCACAATGTCCAGGTGATGATCGAAGGCCCTGGCCACGTGCCGATGCACAAGATCAAGGCCAACATGGACAAGCAGCTGAAGGTCTGCGGCGAGGCGCCCTTCTACACCCTGGGCCCGCTGACCACGGATGTTGCGCCGGGCTATGACCACATCACCTCGGCGATCGGGGCGGCGATGATCGGCTGGTTCGGCACGGCGATGCTTTGCTACGTGACGCCCAAGGAGCACCTGGGCCTGCCCAACCGCGAGGACGTGAAGGTGGGCGTCATGACCTACAAGCTGGCGGCCCACGCGGCGGACCTGGCCAAGGGACATCCGACGGCGCGGGCCTGGGATGACGCGATCTCGCGCGCGCGTTTCGAGTTCCGCTGGGAGGATCAATTCAACCTGGGGATCGATCCCGAGACAGCGCGCGAGTACCACGACGAAAGCCTGCCGAAGGAGGCGTTCAAGACCGCCCACTTCTGTTCCATGTGCGGCCCCAAGTTCTGTTCGATGAAGATCAGCCAGGACATCCGCGAACAGGCCCGCAGCCAGAACGACGTCGCCACCGGCATGGCCGAAATGGCGCAGAAGTTCCGGGCCGGGGGCGGAGAGATTCTGGTGCCGGTGGTGCCGGGGGAATAGGACAATCCCCGTCCTCGAACCCGACGGCCACTATAGCGGCCTTGAGCTTTCCGGCTTCGAATGGGCTGAGCGCGATCTAACCGACATCCGCCTGACGGACTGCACGGTCGTGGACGCCCAGCTGTCGTCGGTGATCCTGCAGAATGCGCGGTTCACCGGCTGCCGGTTTGTGCGGTGCCGTTTCGCCCACGCCGACCTTCGTGAAGCGGTGTTCGATCACTGTGACTTCGCCGACCCGGACAGCCATTCCGGTCCGCAGTTCGCATTCTCGCGGCTGGACGAGGCACGATTTTTGGCCTGTGACCTGTCGTTCGCTGACATCGACCGAACCAGCCTCTACGGCGTAGTCTTCGAGGCCTGCAATCTGCGCGGTGCCCGTTTCCATCGCGCCGACTTCACCCGGGCGTTCGGGGGCAAGGTGGTGCGCACGGCAGGGGCGTTCATCGGGTGTAATCTTGAGCTCGCCGATCTTGCCGATGCGGCCCTGCCCGGCTGTGACCTGTCACGATCATCGTTGCGCGAGGCGGATCTGACAGCTGCGGACCTGGAGGGCTGTGACCTGACCAGCTGCGACCTGTTTCAGGCGCTGACGACGGGCACTAAGTTGGCCGGGGCAGACCTACGAGAGGGCGAACTTTCGGGTCTGGACCTGACCGCGCTCGGCAGCGTGTCGGGGATGAAGGTCACGGCGGCACAGCAGTACCAGCTGCTGAGCGCCATGGGTGTGGATGTGCATCCGGACTAAGGTAGAGCCCGCCCTCAGCTCCGCCGCCCCGCCACCAGCCGCGCCACGGCCTGCGCCCGGTTGACGGCACCCAGCTTTTTGCGGGCGTTGTCGACGTGGAACCGTACGGTGGTTTCTGACAGGCCCAGGATCACAGCAATTTCCCAGTCGGATTTACCCTCTGCCACCCAGGTCAGCGCCTCGCGCTCTCGGGATGTCAGATGCACCTCGTCGCCTGCGCCCGGCTCTGAAACACAGACGATCACGGCGGGTCGCTGTTGAAAGACTGTCAGGCGCTCAGACCTGACCGGTGCAACCGTGACTGCCAGCGGTGGCCGTGCCTCGGTTGTCCGCAGCGAGACGGAGCCGCCGCTGCGCTCACCGGACGATCCCCCGCCAGCCGCCGCAATAAGTGCTTCGAGCCGACCGGATACGTCATCCGGGGTCGTCAGCCGCCCGCCGACGACTTTGAGATCATCGCGCCGCGACAGCAGGTGTTCGGCGGCGGCGTTCATGCGGCGCACGCGACCCTCGTCGTTCAAAAGGAAGACGGCCTCGCCGGTCTTCGCGGGTTGGCGCTCGAGATCGTCGTCGGCGAGACCCTTGTCGGCAAGAACCTGAGTCAATCGGAATGCCCGACGCAAGTGGCTATGATAGCGCTGCGCACGGACCAGATCACGGGGTCCGAAGGCCTCGCGGGAATATGGCATGTTCATGGTCAGTGCACTGACCTCAAAGCCACAGGCCGACAGCCGAATAATCATCGCCGACTGGATGTCCTGAGGTCGCATGAAATCGTTGTAGTACTCGTTGCGCGCGAGTTCAGTCTTCGGGAGCCAGGCCTCGTCTGTCAGAATGGTCGGTGTCCAGCTGGCCATATAGGCTGCGGGGTCGGGTTCATTCGAGAACGGGTTGATGCCGCCGTAGTATTGATCGTAGGCCTTGGCGCTGTCCGGATCGATGCGCGCCACGATTCCAGCGCCCGACCCGTCCGCCACACTGATCCGCGACAACCATGCACCCGAGCCGCCGAGCATATCAGCGAACCGTTCCATCGCGGGAATCCACAGCTCCGGCTGCACAGCCGCACTGTAGAGCAGGTCCAGAAATCCTTCATCGTGAGACGTCTGCATGATGCCGATCACCTCGGGCCCGGAGGCCAATTCGAGATGGGGTTACACGTTGCTCAAAGTTCCTCGCAACCAGATACGCCTGAAAGGCGAGTGGATAGAGACCAGAAGCCTATTCGCTACGCAATGCCGGCGCGGGCCGCTTCGAAAGGGCCTGGAACGCCGCCATCAATCCGCCGATCCCGGCCAGCAGCGAGGCGATGGCCAGCAGGGTGAACACGCCCGCCCAGTCGACACTCCACTCGGTCTCGAACACGCGCACCACCACCGGCCAGGCGGCGGCATAGCCCAGGGCGACGCCGGCCGCCCCCGCGATCAGACCCACCAGGCCGTATTCCAGCACATAGGCGCTGAGCACCTGGGCGCGGCTGGCGCCCAACACTTTCAGGATCGCTGCCTCGCGGGTGCGCTCGATGGCGCGCGCCGCGATGGCACCGGCCAGCACCAGCAGGGCGGCCATCAGGGCCACAGCGGCGGCGCCCCGCACGGCGAGGGCGACGCGGTCGAAGAGTTCAGTGGCGGCCTCAAGCTGTTCGCGCACCGAGATGATGTTCACCTCGGGAAACGTAGCCCCCAGCCCCCGGAAAATCCTCTGTTCCTCGGCCAGGGTGGCCTTGGCGATGGCGAACTGGCGCGGGTTGGCACCCTCGATGGCGGCAGGCGTCAGGACCAACGGGAAACTGGCCCCGAAGCTGCCGAAATCGACGCGCCGGATGACGGCCACTTTCGTCACGATCTCGCGGCCCAGGATCGAGATCGTCACCTCGTCGCCGATCTGGATGTTGGCGGCGCGGGCCGGGTCCTGGCCCATGGCCAGCAGGGGCGGCCCGGCATAGTCGGCGGCCCACCACTTGCCCTCAACCACGCCGGCGTTCGGGGGTTCGGGACCCAGCGCCGACAGGCTGATGTCGTTGTCATAGGCCCAGCGACCTTCACGCCCCAGCTTGTCCTTGACCACCGGCTGGCCGCGCACAGCAGTGATGCGTCCGGTCAGGAAGGGTGCGCGCAGATAGGTGTCAGTGTCAGGCTTTCGGCCATAGCCCTTGGCCACTTCGGCGTCGAACTCGGCCACGCGTTCGGCGGGCACCTGGGTGAAGACCAGAGCGGGCGCGGTCTGGGGCGCGATGATCGATATCTCGCGTAGCAGGCTGGACTGGATCAGCACCACAGCCGCAAGCAGAGCGAAACCAAGGCCGATGGCGGGGGCCGCCGTACGCGCAGCGGAGCGCGGTCCCGCCAGGTTGGCCAGCGCGATGCGAAGCGATCCACGTGTGCCGCCCCGCATCCGCCCGGCCAGGATCGCGCCACCCCAGCCTGCGGCCCAGAGCACCACGAACGCCACCGCGACGCCGGCGATCATCAGAGTGGCTGCGAACGGCGTCGGGGCCGTCCAGATCGCCAGACCGCCGAGACCAACGGCAGCCAGCAGCGCCCCGATCATCTCCGGGCCAAAGGTCAACTTGCCGGTCATGTCGCTTCGGAAAAGACTGGCCGGGGGCGTGGTCCGGGCCCGCGCCAGCGGCGCCAGCGAAAACGCCGCCGCCGACAGCACCCCGAACGCGGCAGCCTTCAGCAGCGGCATCGGATAGATGGCAAACAGCGCCGGGACCGGCAGGTCGCCCTGGATCGCTGCGCCCAGGATCAGCGGCGTGGCCGCGCCGACCGCCAGCCCGATGGCCACGCCGAGCAACGACAGCAGTCCGATCTGGGCCAGATAGATATCGCGGATCAGGCCACTTTCGGCCCCAAGCGCCTTGAGGGTGGCGATGGCCGGTTTGCGGCTGTCCACATAGGCGCTGACGGCACCGAACACGCCAAGACCGCCGGCCACCAGCGACGCCAGTCCGATGAAGCCCAGGAAATACTCCAGCTGGTCGATGATGCGACTGACGCCCGGCGCGGCGTCATTGCGGTCGCGAACACGAACCCCGCCCTTGATATCGCGCTGAACACCGGCCTTGGCGCGCGCCAGATCCAGGCCTGGGCTGAGCGCAATGCGGGCCGTCTCACCAAACGGCAGGCCAGGCTCCAGCATGCCGCCCTGTTCCAGCGCGCCACGCGCGGTCAGCACGCGGGGCCCGAGCTGGAAGCCGCGCGACAGACGGTCAGGTTCCTGTTCCAGCACTGCGTTGACACGCATCGACACGTTGCCGACCAGGAATTCGTCGCCCACTTTCAGGCCCAGCCGATCCAGCAGGGTCTGCTCCACGGCAGCGCCCCAGACCCCGTCGCGCAGCACCAGAGCCGGTGCCAGCGGCAGCCCGCCCTTGAGCGTAACCGTCCCCGCCAGCGGGTAGGCTTTGTCGACGCCTCGGAACTCGACCAGACGGCGCTCCCCGCTCGTCGCCTCGGCCATTGCGGGCGAGGCCACGGAGTATGTGACCTTTCCCCGTGCCGCCAGTTTCTGCCGCTCTGCAGGCGTGAGCTGGCGCTGGTTGACTGAAACGGCGATATCGCCACCCAGAATGTCACGGGCCTCTGTGGCAAGCCCGCGCCGGAACGCCTCCGCCGTCGAGCTGGCGGCTGCGATCGCCGCCACGCCCAGCGCCAGACAGGCCAGGAAGATACGAAAGCCCTTCACCCCGCTCCGCAGTTCGCGCGTGGCAAACCGCAACCATAGTGGCGTCATGCGGGCTCGACCTGACGACCGTCGCGCAGCATCACGGCGCGCTGCGCCCGCGCTGCCAGTGTCGTGTCGTGGGTGACCAGAAGCAGGGCCGCGCCGGTCTGATCGATCAGCTCGAACAGCATGTCGGCGACCATTTTCGCGTTGGCGCTGTCGAGGTTGCCGGTCGGTTCGTCGGCAAACAACAGGGCCGGGCTGGGTGCCAGGGCGCGCGCCAGAGCCACCCGCTGCTGCTCACCGCCGGACAGCTGGTGCGGGTAGTGGCGCGCGCGCGCGCTCAGGCCCACGCGGTCCAGCCACTGGCGTGCATGATCCATCGCCCCGGGTTTGCGGGCGATCTCCATGGGCGCGGCAACATTCTCCTCCGCCGTCATATTGGGCAGCAGGTGGAAGGACTGGAACACCAGGCTGACGCGGCCGCGCCGGAGCTTGGCCCGGCCATCTTCGTCCAGCTTGCTCAGATCCTGTCCGAACAGCTCGACGCGGCCGGAGCTGGGTTGCTCCAAACCAGCCGCCACAGCGATCAGCGATGATTTTCCGGAGCCGGACGCGCCCACCAGGGCCACCTGTTCGCCTTTGCCCAGGGTCAGGCTGAGGTTACGCAAAATCTCGACGGGGCCTGCAGCGGACGGCAGGGTCAGCCCCACATTGTCCAGCACCAGTGGCGGTAAATCGTCCAAAGAAGCCCTCGGCAGTTGAGTGACGCTCAAGCTCCCTTACATAGGACGTTCATGCTCACGCCAAGACCCTCTCGCAGAACCTTTTTCGCATTGTCCGTTTTGGTGGCGGCATGGCCGGCTTTTGCGGCGCGTCCGCTGGTTATAACGGTCCTGGGGGACTCGATCACGGCTGGCTATGGCCTGCCCGGCAGGGCCGCCTTGCCGAACCAGTTACATCTCGCCTTGACCCGACTGGGCATCGCCAATGTGGTGCGCGCGGCCGGTGTCAGCGGCGACACCACCGCCGGAGGTCTGGGACGCGTCGATTTCAGCGTGCAGCAGGACACTGATCTGGCCATCGTGGCCTTGGGGGGCAACGACCTGCTGCAAGGGCTGGATCCCAAAGGCACCCGCGCCAACCTCGACGGCATCATCAGGAAGCTGAAAGCCCGCAGGATTCCGGTCCTGCTGGCGGGCATTGCCGCGCCGACGCAGGTGGGCGGCGGCTACGCGCGCGACTTCAATTCCGTTTTCACGGGCCTCGCCAAGGCCCACAGCGTGCCTCTCTATCCCAACCTGATCGAGGGCGTTGCGCGCCAACGCACCCTGAACCAGCCCGACGGCATCCACCCCAATGCCCGGGGCGTTCAGGTGATCACGGCGCGGCTGGCACCGGTGGTGGCGAAGGCTCTGAAGCGCTGACCCTGCCCGTCCAGAGCGGGCCCGGAAAAGACCTTATAGCCGCCCTGCCCCGAAGGTGTCGCAGGCGTCGGGGTCGCCGGACTGGGAGCCTTTGCGGAACCAGCGCATGCGTTGCTCGGAGCTGCCGTGTGTAAAGGCATCGGGCACGACGCGTCCTTGGGATTTGCGCTGCAAAGTGTCGTCGCCCACCGCAGATGCGGCGCGCAGACCGTCCTCTATATCTGTCGGATTGAGACTGACCTTGCCGCCGGAGACTTCTGACGCGCGAGCGGCCCACACACCCGCATAACAATCGGCTTGAAGTTCGAGCCGCACCGACCCGCTTTCAGCTCCTTTCGCACCCATCTTCTGCGCCTGATCGTTGGCACCGGTCAGGTTCTGGACGTGGTGGCCGATTTCGTGGGCGATCACATAGGCCCGCGCCGCCTCACCGCCGGCACCGTACTTGGTCTCAAGTTCCTGCCAGAACGACAGGTCCAGGTAGACCTTGCGGTCCGCCGGGCAATAGAATGGACCCATAGCCGACTGTCCCGTGCCACAGCCGGTGCTGGTGGCCTGATCGTAGAGCACTATGGCATCAGCCGGCCGATAGGTCTGGCCGGACTGGCGGAACACGGCCCGCCAGACATCGTCGACATTGGTGGACACCACGTCGACGAAGCGACCGGCCTCATCCTTGGGTGTTCCCTGGACGCCTTCCTGCTGAGCCGCTGGCCCTGCTCCACCGCCAACCACGCTGAGGGTGGTGGAAGGGTCAACGCCGAACACGAAGTAGCCGATCAACGCCAGGACGACGCCGCCGACCCCCACGCCGCCGACGCCCACTGAGCCCATGCCGCGTCGATCCTCGACACCGCCGCCATCACGCCCGTCCTGCCAACGCATACCCCCATAACTCCGTGCCAGGCCTTAGCGGCGACCGACCGAGAAACGCGCCAGTTCCTTCTTGGGTTGCTCCCAGTCCGGCTTCAGCTCGATCGCCTTCTGATAGTCGAAATAGGCGGCCTTCATGTTGTCGAGACCCTCATAGGCCAGCGCGCGATTGTAGTAGGCCTTCTCCGGCTCATCGACGCCCAATTCCAGCGCCTTGTTGAGGTCGGTCAAGCCCTCGGCATATCGACGGGCACCCACCGAGGAGGCACCCCTGTTGATATAGGCCTCACCCAGGTCCGGCTTGGCCTGGATTGCCTTGTTGAAATCGAACTCGGCCGAGGCGAATTCCTTGCGGCGCAGCTTCAGCACCCCCCGGTTCACATAGGTGCCAGCCCGGTCGCGCATGCTCAGCAACTCACTGTCCAGCGCCATGGTGCAGACGGCTTCGAATTTGAACTCGGTGGCGCCGCTGAGCGCGGCCTTGGAACAGGCCTGCGCCATGCCCCCACCGATCACGGTGACAGCGGCTTGCGAGGCGGTGGCGGTGACTGCGAACGCCAGAGCGGCGCTGAGTATCACTCGGGTCTTGATCATGATGTCGGCTCCGGAAATCGGACGCGGCGCGGTTGGCCCGCGCGACCTACTGGCGCACAGACTCCGCTTCCGGCGCTGTTGTGTCAATTCTCGGCCCCGCGAAACCGGCGTAGTTCGCGATGCAGGATGTAGACCCCGCTGCTCGCCACGATCACCGCACCCACCAGCGTCAGTGGATGCGGTAGTTCTCCCCAGAACAACAGACCCAGACCAGCGGCCCAGACCAACTGGGTATAGTCAAACGGCGCCACCACCCCGACAGGTGCGTTGCGCAACGCCTCGGTCAGCAAGAGCTGGCCAATCCCGCCCAGCAGCCCAGCCAGAACCAGCATGGCCAGCGTCAACGGAGCCGGCGTCACCCAATGGAATGCCGACCCCGCCAGACCCACCACCACGCCGCCCAGGGTGAAATAGAACACGATCGTCGGCCCCCGCTCCGTGTCAGCGATCTGGCGAATGGCCACCATGGCACCGGCTGCGCCAATGGCACTGAGTATCCCCAGGGTGACGCCCGGCAGGTTCAGCTCACCCGGGATCGGCCTGGCCATGAGCAGTACGCCCAGAAATCCGAACACAACGGCGGCCCAGCGGTGACGCCCCACCGCTTCGCCCAGCAACAGGGCCGAAAGCGCGGTCATGAACAGCGGCGACGTGAACTGCAGCGCTGTCGCCTCGGTCAATGGCAGGTGCTGCACCGCCGAGA
Organism: Phenylobacterium deserti; assembly: GCA_945883235.1. GTDB lineage: Bacteria > Pseudomonadota > Alphaproteobacteria > Caulobacterales > Caulobacteraceae > Phenylobacterium > Phenylobacterium deserti_A. Next base: position 15,663 of record CAMCXF010000017.1, read on the forward strand.
ACCCGCAGACCATGCCCGTCAACCCGATAACTGACCGCGTCAGATGCCCCAGCGGCCGCCGGGTCTTCAGCACCTCGAACCCGGTGGTCCGCCAGATGTAGAGCCCGAGCGGCACGAACGCGAACAGGTTGCGGAACAGGATGATCTCGAACACCGGAATCCCGCGCTCGCCGGTCCATTTCACGATGGCCGACAGACCGGCCAGAAACGCCATCGCGCCCACGCGCAGCGTGATGCCCAACAGGATGCGTTGCTTCTGGGCATGGCTGACGGCGGGCTGGGTCACGACGCGGCTGTACGTGGCCGTACGGCGACCGTCCAGCGCCACCGCAGTTTAAGTGGCTACGCTCAGCCACTGCACGTTTTCTGGCAGAATTCGCCCGAGTCTCTGGCCTTTACGCCGCGATAGCTAGAAGGAGTTTTCTCAAGATGGATACTCCCAAACGGGTGCCATTTCCGGCGGGCTAGCGAACAAGCCCCCATCCTCAAAACTGTGCTTGCCATCGCAATTAACTCCTTAGGTAGAGTAATTGCCATCTTTTAGTGTATTTTGAGCAACCTTTTTGGAGACTCTCGCCGCGGCCCGCTTCCACGCCTAAGCTCTGCCAAAGCGGTTCCGGCCGCGCCCCGGAGGACACTGATGGCCCGTCGCCTTGTCGATCTCTCGATCCCCATCACCAACGACGTGGTCACCGACCCCGAACACATGCGGCCCAAGGTCTCCTACTCCCGGCACAAGGATACAATTCCCCAGATGGCGGCTTCATTCCCCGGACTGACCGCAAACGACATGCCGGATGGCGAGGGTTGGGCGGTGGAGCACGTCTCACTCTCCACCCACAATGGCACCCATATGGATGCGCCCTGGCATTTTCACTCCACCACCGACCAGGCCACGACCACCCGCGCCGCGCCCACCATCGACGAGGGGCCGCTGGAGTATTTCCTGCAGGCGGGCGTGAAACTCGATTTCCGCCACTTCCCTGATGGCTATGTGGCCACAGGCGCTGACGTTGAGGCCGAACTACTCCGCATCGGTCACACCCTTCAGCCCCTGGACATCGTGCTGGTCAATACCGCGGCCGGTGCCGCCTACGGAGCCGCCGACTTCATCCACAAGGGCTGCGGCATGGGCGAGGAGGCAACCCTGTATCTGACCGAGCGCGGGGTGAAGGTGGTGGGCACTGACGCCTGGTCGTGGGACGCGCCGTTCAGCCATACCTCCAAACGCTGGGCCGAGACGCGCGACCCGAAAATCATCTGGGAAGGCCACAAGGCCGGCCGCTTTCGCGAGTACTACCAGATCGAGAAGCTCACCAACCTGGAGGCCCTGCCGGCCAATGGCTTCACCCTCTCGTGTTTTCCGGTGAAGATCGCAGGGGCCTCGGCCGGATGGATCCGGGCGGTGGCGATCTTCGATTGAAAGTTCGGCCGCTCAGTGGGCGTCGGTCCACTGGAACACATCCTCAAGCGCCGCTCCGAACACCCGCGAGATGCGGAACGCGGCCTCCAGCGAGGGAGAGTATTTCCCGGCCTCGATCGCGGCAACAGTTTGGCGCGTCATGCCGATGCTATCGGCCAGCTCGCTCTGGGTCATTTCGCCGTGCTCAAATCGCAGGCGTCGGATCTGGTTGGCGATAGGCGGACGCGGCATAGCTCAGACGCCGCGCCGGAACATGACAATCTGCGCCGCTGACACCACCAGGGTCGCTACCACCACATCCAGCAGGGCAAAGTTCAGCAGGTCGATCTTCGAGATCTCCATGTGCCCCGGGATCGCCAGCGCCAGCACCCCGGACATCAGCACATAGTACCCCAGCCCCCGCGCCCGCATCTGGATCAGCTGCTCGCGCTCGTCCTTCAGCACGGGGGCTGACGTCGGCACCAGTCGCGCAGCCACGGCGTGCAACCCGATCTGCAGCACCACCAGCGCACTGACACACAGCAGCAACAGGTGCAGTGTCGCAAAACTGGGAGCGCGAACCTGGCCGGTGGCCAGCGACCCGAAATAGACTCCGAAACACCCCAGCACACTGGTCAGAGTGATCCAGGCCGATATCTCCCGAAACGACATTGCAGTCTCCTGCCTGGAAATCGCGTTTGACAGTATGTTAGATATTTTTTACATTGAGTTCGGAATTATTGACATTGATAGCGGCAACCGAGCGCCCTCGCAAGACGGGCGACCCCGCTCAAGCCGCCGCCAGGAGACACCCATGAACCCTGTAATCTGGATCTGCGGTTTTGGCGCCGTACTGGCCGTCGGCCTCACCGCCTGCGACGGCCACCTACCGATGCACGGACATGGCGCAAGGCACGCGCCGCCCGGCCAGGCCTCGATCAACTTCCAGGGCAATGAAACCGCAGCGTTCATGGCGAACCCCAACGTCCGCGCCTACTATGACCTGACCGTAAAAACTTTCGCCGGCGGCGCGGACAAGGTGAACTTCCCGGTTTACCAGGACCAGTCCTACGCCCTATTCCGGGCGATAGGGGTTTCGATGGGCGTCGGCCCAGCCGCCATGCAGGACCATCTCAAGGACATCCCTGGTCAGATGCTCAGGATCGTCAGGGACGACCCCTCGGTGCTGAAGGACTTCGACAGCTTCAAGGTGGCCTTGGTCGGACCGGAGTAGGGCTTGACGCTTGCGCGCGTCGACAACGCAACCGGTCAGTGCGGCAACGCGCTCTCGACCTCTTCCGGGTGAGCCCAATCGCTGTTGAGCAGGCGCCTGAGCTGGTCGCGCTCGCCCTTGAGCGTCATCAAGGTGGCGGCGTCCTGGTCGCGGGCGAGATCCTGGGCGGCGCCCTCGACCGCCCGTTCGAGGCTTTCAAGCTGCATCAACAGGTCGAAGGCCTGGCGCCAGAGATCGCGGGCGCGCTCTCCCGTTTCGGACATGAAGGGGGCGCTAAGGCCCGCGCGATTGGCGTCGCGCTCCAGCTTGATGAAGTCTTCGGGCACGAAGCCGCGTGTGTGGAGGTGGCGCAGCGCGGCGTCGGTTTCCAAGCTACTGGCCTCATAACGCAGGCTCACAAGTTCCTGAGCCAGGCGGTCCAGTTGTTCGTCGCCGAAACCGTGGGACCCGACCCGCTCGATGGACGCATCGATCACCCCGGGATCACGCACTGCCGCCATGGCAAGCGCCGCCGCCAGAGGTCGAGGGGCACGGCGAAGGCGTTCGGCGGCATCCTTGACCTCAGCTGTGGCACCGACCGCCGCAGCGTTGTTCTTGCGACGCTTGTCCCAGCCCGCGCGCGACATTTCGCGCGCGGCCGCGCCCACCGTGTAGACCGGCTGACGGGTGGGCCACAGCGCCTCGTAGCGGGCCAGCAGGTCCTCGCGATAGGCCCCCGCCAGATCACCATCTGCGATGGTCGCCGCCACCTTGCGCAGCCGCACCTTTAGCGCGGTCTTGCGCTCCGGCGTATCCAGCGGGTCGTCGCCGCGATGGAAGTTGAACAGCGCCTCGGCAAACGGCGTGGTGTTGGCCAGCTGGGCCTTCAGCACCAGCGCCCCCTGTTCGCGCAGCACCTCGTCGGGGTCCTTGCCGCCCTCGATGAACACAAACCGGAACGTCCGCCCAGGTTTCAGCAGCGGCAGCGCGCGTTCCAGCACCCGGTTGGCGGCCGCCTTGCCGGCGCGGTCACCGTCCAGGCAGATGGTCGGCTCCGGGTGATGGCGCCACAGCACATCCATCTGCTCTTCGCCCAGCGCCGTGCCCATGGCGGCCACCCCGGCAATCCCCGCTCGCTGGCAGGCGATGACGTCCATATAGCCCTCGACCACGACCAGCGGCGTGTCCTCGCCGGAGGGCGCGGCGGCCAGGATCTTGCGCGCCTCGGACAGGCCATAGAGCTGGTGGCCCTTGTGGAAGACCGGGGTCTCGGGCCCGTTCAGGTATTTGGCGCGGGCCTGGGGGTCCATGGCCCGACCACCGAACGACACCACCCGGCCGCGCGCATCCAGGATCGGAAAGATGATCCGGTCGCGGAACCTGTCGTAAGGGGCACCACCGTCCTCCGGCGCGATCAGCAGCCCGGCCTCCACCAGTTCGGCGGGCCGCGCGCCCTTGGTGACCAGATAGTCCTTCAGCGCCGTCCGCCCCGACGGCGAGAATCCCAAGCGGAACCGGGCCCACTCCGTGTCGGGCAGGCCGCGTTTTTCCAGATAGGCGCGGGCCTCGCGGGCGGGGGGACGTTTCAGCTCGCCCTCGAACCATTTGGCCGCCAGTTCCAGCCACTCGGCCAGCCCCTGACGCACCTTTTCCTGCTCGGCGCCGCGCGGATCGACGGCGGGCAGCGGCACGCCCGCCTCCGCCGCCAGCCGCTCGACAGCCTCGGCGAAACTCAGCCGCTCGTTTTCCTGCAGGAAGGTGATCAGGTCGCCGGTCTTCCCCGACGAGAAATCGAAGAACTGGCCCTTTTCGTCGTTCACATAGAACGAGGGTGTCTTCTCCTTGTTGAACGGCGACAGGCCCACATACTCGCGGCCCTGCTTGCGCAGCTTCACGGTACGACCGATCACGTCGGACGGCCTCAGCCGCGACTTGATCTCTTCCAGGAACCGTTCGTCAAACCGACCGACCATTGCCCATCGCTAGCACAGAGCGGCTGCGCCTGCAGAGTTGAAACCACGGCTTCGTACATATCCACCTGCGGTCAAGATGCGGTTGCTAACTGCGTCCCCGCACCCACCCCGCCAATTCCGAAATGCTGCCCAGTTCCACAAACCTCTCATGCTCGCCCGGCAGCTCCGCCACCTCGTGCGCCCATGTGACCGGATAGGGGACATAAGCACCCCAGCATCCTGCCTCCAGCGCCGGCAGGATATCGGAGCGCAGCGAGTTTCCGCACATCACGGCCTCCGTGGCACCCGTCCCATGGCGGTCGAACACGCGCCTATAGGTCGACGCGTCTTTCTCGCTGACAATCTCGACAGCGGCGAACAGGTCGCCCAGCCCGGAGGCAGCCAGTTTCTGTTCCTGGTGCAACAAGTCGCCCTTGGTGATCAGCACCAGCCGATAGTGCTCCGACAGTTCCGCCAGCGCCGCCTCGACACCAGGCAAGGGTTCAACCGGCTCCTGCAGCATTTCGCGTCCAGCAGCGAGGATGTCGGCGATCAGGCGTCCCGGGGGATTGTGACCGGTCAGTTCCATGGCCGTCTCGATCATGGACAGCGTGAAGCCCTTCACGCCATAGCCATATAGCCTGAGGTTTCGGGTCTCGACCTCCGCCAGTCTGGCATTAGTGGTCTCGGGGGGCGCGAACTCCGCCATCATGTCGCGTAACCGGTCCTGGGTCAGGCGAAAGATCGTCTCATTGTGCCAGAGGGTGTCGTCGGCATCGAGGCCGACCGTGGTGATAAGCATGGGAGCTGAATAGGCCCGTCGACCCCGCCCGTGCAATCGTCAGGCGCTGGCCTTATGAGCCTTGACGACCCGCTTGGTCGAGGCCGGGAAGCGCGCCAATGCCCCGGCAGGCCGGATCGGACGGCACACGAAGTTTCCACCACAGTTCGGACATTCGCCGCCCAGGCGATTGTCCACGCACTCAGCGCAGAAGGTGCACTCGAACGTGCAGATGCGGGCATCGGCACTATCCGCCGGCAGATCCCGGTCGCAGCATTCACAGTTGGGCCGAAGGTCGAGCATCCCGAGGTTATCAGCCAGACCTCGCCTCGCTGAAATGACATCTTTCCTTCGTTTACTGCCAGCTATTCGCCGAAACCCTCGCCAGGATCGGAGATGCCCTCAAGACGCAGCAGCCGACTGTCGGCAACCCCGGCGGTCCGATGGCCCACCAGGACCCGGTACTCAGGATCGCGGACCATGGCGATAAATGCCTCAGAGGTGGGATACTCGGCGATGAAAGCGATGTCCCAGACCTCAGAGCCGGGCCCGGTGACCATCACCTGCGGCTTGCCTGCCCAGATCTGCCTGCCTCCCAGCCGCTTGAAGATGTGCGCTGTCGTCCGGCCATAGGCGCGATAGGCATCCAGACCGGTCAGGTCCTTGCCATGGTCCGGGTGGCCCACAGGGTAGTCTGCCTTCGGCTTCAGCCTGACCAGATTGAGCATCTGGATCGGCTGATCCCGCGGCAGTGACTTGAAGAGTTCCCACGCATCGCGGTCCGGATCGATGTACATGCTGGTCCCTTAGGCTCTGCGGTCGGGGCAACCGCATTGACCCGACCGCCGCTTCTCACTACCAACGCCGCCGTTTGTCCAGCCTGAAGGAATCCACCATGAGCCGTGATCTGCTGCCTGGCGTCACCGGTGTTCTGGTGCTGGCCGACGGGACCGTCCTGCAGGGGTACGGGGTCGGCGCGGTCGGCGAAGCCTTGGGCGAGGTCTGTTTCAACACCGCCATGACTGGCTATCAGGAGATCCTGACAGACCCCTCCTACATGGCCCAGATCGTGGCCTTCACCTTCCCGCACATCGGCAATGTCGGCACCAATGTCGAGGATCTGGAACAGATGTCCGGCGCAGCCGAGACGGCTGCCCGGGGCGCAATCTTCCGCGACCTGCCGACGCCGCCGGCCAACTGGCGTTCGGACTGCGATCTGCCGACGTGGATGGCCCGGCGCGGCGTCGTGGGCCTGGCCGGGGTCGATACCCGGGCGCTGACCCGGGCAATCCGCGAGCACGGCATGCCGCATGGCGTCATCGCCCACAGCCCGGACGGCGTGTTCGATCTGGACGCCCTGACCGCCAAGGCCAAAGCCTGGTCGGGGCTGGAGGGCTTGGATCTGGCCAAGGACGCCACCTGCCTGCAGCCGTTTGTCTACGATGAGGGTCTGTGGTCCTGGCCGGAGGGCTACGCCAAACCGCAAGCGCCGAAATACGAGGTGGTAGTCGTCGACTACGGGGTCAAACGCAACATCCTGCGCGCTCTGACTTCGGTCGGCGCGCGCGTCACGGTGGTGCCGGCCAACACCACGGCCGAGACCATCCTGGCGCGCAAGCCCGATGGCGTGTTGTTGTCCAACGGCCCTGGCGACCCGGCCGCGACAGGTGTTTATTCGGTGCCGGAAATCCGCAAACTGGTGGCCAGTGGCAAGCCGGTGTTCGGCATCTGTCTGGGGCATCAGATGCTTGCACTGGCGCTTGGTGCCACGACGGTCAAGATGGACCAGGGCCATCACGGGGCAAACCATCCGGTCAAGGACCTGACCACCGGCAAGGTGGAAATCGTCTCCATGAACCACGGTTTCACGGTGGACCGCGAGAGCTTGCCCTCCGGTGTCGAAGAAACCCACGTGTCGCTGTTTGACGGGACCAATGCGGGCCTGGCGCTCAAGGGCCAGCCAGTCTTCAGCGTCCAGCACCACCCGGAAGCCTCACCCGGCCCGACTGACAGCCTCTACATCTTTGAACGCTTCACCGACCTGATGGACCGGGCGAAAGCGATGGAACCTGCATGAGGGAGACCCCTCCCCGCCAGGGCGGAGAGGGGTCTTGATCGCTTACGGCATCAGCACCGTGTCGACGACGTGGATCACGCCGTTGGACTGGAAGACGTTGGCGATGGTCACCTTCGACATGCCGCCCTTGGCGTCAGTGAGATAGACCACACCGTTCTTGGTCGTGGCGGTCAGGGTTCCGCCCTGCACAGTCTTCAGCATGGCCTTGCCACCACCGGCCTTGATCCTGGCCATGATGTCGGCGGCGGATACGCGCCCGGCAACCACGTGATAGGTCAGGATCGTCGTCAGCGTGCCCTTGTTATCGGGCTTGACCAGGGTCTCGACCGTGCCGGCGGGCAGTTTGCCGAACGCCGCATTGGTCGGTGCGAACACCGTGAAGGGGCCGGGGCTGGACAGGGTCTCCACCAGACCGGCAGCCTTTACGGCGGCTACCAGGGTGGTGTGATCCTTGGAGTTGACGGCGTTCTGGATGATGTTCTTCGACGGATACATAGCCGCGCCGCCAACCTGCACGGTCTTTTCACCGGCCATCCGGGCCGAGGCGATGCCCGAGACACCACCAGCAATCGCCAAGCCGAAAACTAAAGACGCAATAATATTACGGTTCATAGTATAGTAATTCCTGAGTTTACACCGCCTCAACTGGCGATGAAACATATACCTAACCTCCCGACATGAAGACGCATTTGCTTGGCATGCGTTTTTGCAGCACCCATCGGCGAAATCGCTGCGGGCAAACCTGCCTAATTTCCGGTAAATTCCTGCTCGTGAATAACGCGAACCCTCCATACGCAATACGGCCACCGCCTCGATCGAGACGGGGGCCGCACCAAATGCGAAGAGTGTGGTCTGGCCTTGGCCTAGAGCCTGGACAACTCGCCCAGGCCGATGACGGGACCGCTGGGTCCGTCCGGGCTCTTCGAGCCACCTTCAGGTTCTATGGAGACCGCCAGCTTGGCGCCGACGGACATCTTGGCCATGACTTCCAGCGGCAGGGCGATGATCTTAGCCTTGCCGGGCTCGATCAGGCCCAGGGATTTCGGCTTGTCCTGCCCAGCGATCAGCCAGAGCTGGTTGACCTTGTCACGGTCAGCGCCCGCAGGCAGCAGCGAGGTGATGATCAACGCCTTGCGGTCCGGATCATAGGCAGCGACGAACAGCGGTTGAGGCTGGCCGCTGGTAGCGGTCAAGCTGGCGTTCAGCAACTGGCCGGGTGCCGGCGCCGGGGTTTGCACCACGACGGGCGGCTGGGTCACCTGAACCACGACGCCCGCAAGGCTGGCAGCGGCCAGCGCAAACCCGCCTACCGCAGAGTTCCGCCAGAAGCGGAGCTTGTTCATAACGGCGCTGTTGTCATTGGCCGGCAACATGGCCTCGATGCGGGTCCAGACGCCTTGCGGCGCAGGAACAGGTTCAATCGCATCCAGCATCGGAGCGAGGCGATGGCGCCAAGCTTCCACGTCGGCGGCAAACGCAGGCTCTTTGGCCATACGGGTCTCGGCTTCGGCACGTTCGCGGGCGTCCAGCACACCCAGGGCGTGCTCGGCGGCGAAGGCTTCGGCTTCGGAGAGGTCCGGGGCTTCACTCATGACTGGAGGCATCCTTTTAGTTTCGCCAGTCCCCGACGAATCCAACTCTTCACCGTCCCCAGGGGCGCATCCATGTTGCGCGCCAGGGTTTCGTACGTCACGCCCTCGAAGAAGGCGGTCCGGATCACCGTCTGGGTGCGGTCGTCAAGTTCCGACAGACACCCCTGCAGCTTGTTGCGGTCGTCCGCAGCCGACAGCAGCGTTTCCGCACTATCGGCTCCGTCCGGGATCTCGAGCCCATCAATCGTGCCGGCGTAGGCCAGCGGTCCACGGGCCCGAAGCCGGTCAATCGACCGGTTCCGGGCAATCGTGGACAACCAGGTCATCACACTGGCGCGGGTCACATCGAACCTGTCGGCCCGTCGCCAGATTGTGACAAAAACATCCTGCAAAACGTCCTCGCTCTCCTCGCGGTCCGAGAGGATACGCAGGCAAACGCCAAAAAGCTTCGATGAGGTGGCCTGGTACAATTGTCGCAGGGCCTCACGCTCACCGGAGGCGATCCGGGTCATGAGCGAGGAGAGGATTTCCGGGGTGGTGGCGGCGGTGGCCAAGGCGGTCCCTATGGTCGTGTCGCAACTTGGCGAACGTTGAATCATGAAGCTGCCCCGCTCCGGGCCAAGACGCAAGTACTCCCGTACGCAGGGCCCCGGAGCCCGCGCGTCTCGCGAGGGTGCTTGCGGAGTCAGGGCAGCCTCTCTAAACCGCCCGCTTAACCTGAAGTTCTGACCAAAGCGGCGACGCCACGCGTCCGCCGGTCCTTGCGCGCGAGACGAGATGCCCAAACGTACCGATATCTCCTCGATCCTGATCATTGGCGCCGGCCCGATTGTCATCGGTCAGGCCTGTGAGTTCGACTACTCCGGCGTCCAGGCCTGCAAGGCCCTGCGTGCGGAGGGCTACCGGATCATTCTGGTCAATTCGAACCCGGCCACGATTATGACTGATCCGGACGTCGCCGACGCCACCTACATCGAGCCGATCACGCCCGAGATGGTTGAACTGATCATAGCCAAGGAGCGCCCCGACGCTCTGTTGCCGACCATGGGCGGGCAGACCGCGCTGAACACCGCGCTGGCGCTGGAAGCCTCCGGTGCCCTGGCCCGCTACGGTGTCGAAATGATCGGTGCCAACGCCGAGGTGATCGACAAGGCCGAGGACCGCCAGAAGTTCCGCAACGCCATGGACAAGATCGGTCTGGAAAGCCCGAAGTCCAAGGCCGCACATTCCATGGAAGAAGCCCTGGAGGGGCTGGAGTTCGTGGGCCTGCCGGCCATCGTGCGGCCGTCGTTCACGCTCGCCGGCACCGGTGGCGGCATCGCCTATAACCTCGAGGAATTCCGCGAGATCGTGAAGGGCGGCCTGGATATCTCGCCCACCACCGAGGTGCTGATCGAGGAAAGCGTGCTCGGCTGGAAAGAGTACGAGATGGAGGTGGTCCGCGACAAAGCCGACAACTGCATCATCGTCTGCTCCATCGAGAATATCGACCCGATGGGTGTGCACACCGGCGACAGCATCACCGTCGCCCCGGCGCTGACCCTGACCGACAAGGAATACCAGTGGATGCGCCGCGCCTCGATCGCGGTGCTGCGCGAAATCGGGGTCGAGACCGGCGGGTCCAACGTGCAGTTCGCGGTCAACCCCGCCGACGGCCGCATGGTAGTGATCGAAATGAACCCGCGGGTGTCGCGCTCGTCAGCACTGGCGTCCAAGGCCACGGGCTTCCCCATCGCCAAGGTCGCGGCGCGTCTTGCTGTCGGCTACACGCTGGACGAGCTGATGAACGACATCACCGGGGCGACCCCGGCCTCGTTCGAGCCCAGCATCGATTATGTGGTCACCAAGATCCCCCGCTTTGCGTTTGAGAAGTATCCGGGCGCGGAGCCTTACCTTACCACCTCGATGAAGTCGGTGGGCGAGGTGATGGCCATCGGCCGCACGTTTGCCGAGAGCCTGCAGAAGGCCCTGCGCGGCCTGGAAACCGGCCTCACCGGGCTGGACGAAATGCTCATCCCAGGCGCGGATGATCCCGAGACGGGGCGCGCAGCGATCCTGAGAGCTCTGGCAACGCCGACCCCCGACCGGCTCCTGGTGATCGCCCAGGCGTTCCGGGCCGGGCTGTCCTGCGAGGACATCGGGGCGGCGTGTTCCTATGAGCCCTGGTTCCTGCGCCAGATCGAAACCCTCGTGCAGGAAGAGGCCCGGGTTCGCACCCAGGGCCTGCCTACCGACGCCCAGGGCTTCCGCAAGCTGAAAGCACAGGGGTTCTCCGACGCCCGCCTGGCCAAGCTGACCCACTCGACCGAAACCGAAACACGGGCCCAGCGGCGTGCACTGGGCGTGCGGCCGGTGTTCAAGCGGATCGACACCTGCGCTGGCGAGTTCCGCGCGGAAACGCCTTACATGTATTCAACCTACGAGACCGGCGCGCTGGGCCAGGTTCCGGAATGCGAAAGCGATCCGTCGGACCGGAAGAAGGCGATCATTCTGGGCGGTGGGCCCAACCGGATCGGTCAAGGCATCGAGTTCGACTATTGCTGCTGCCACGCCGCCTTTGCGCTGGAGGAGATCGGCGTCGAGTCGATCATGGTGAACTGCAATCCCGAGACGGTTTCCACCGACTATGACACCTCCGATCGCCTCTATTTCGAGCCGCTGACCGCCGAGGACGTGCTGGAGTTGATCGACGTCGAGCAGTCGAAAGGAACGCTGCTGGGCGTGATCGTGCAGTTCGGCGGCCAGACGCCGCTGAAGCTGGCGCAGCCGCTGGAAGACGCCGGCATCCCGATCCTCGGCACCTCGCCAGACGCCATAGACCTTGCCGAGGACCGCGAGCGGTTCCAGCAGCTGCTCCACCGCCTCAACATCGCCCAGCCGATCAACGCCATCGCCCGCAGCCGCGACGAGGCCTTCGCCGGGGCCCACAAGGTCGGCTACCCGGTCGTGATCCGCCCGTCCTATGTGCTGGGCGGCCGGGCCATGGAGATCGTCCGCGATGATGAACAGCTGGAGCGCTACATCACCACCGCCGTGCAGGTGTCGGGCGACAGCCCCGTCCTGATCGACCAGTACCTGAGCCGCGCCACCGAGGTGGATGTGGACGCCCTGTGCGATGACACCGGCGCGGTGTTCGTGGCCGGTGTGCTGGAGCACATCGAAGAGGCCGGCGTGCATTCCGGTGACAGCGCCTGTTCGATGCCGCCCTTCTCGCTGAAAGCCGAGACGATCGACGAGCTCAAGCGCCAGACTCGGGAAATGGCCCGCGCGCTGAAAGTGCGCGGCCTGATGAACGTCCAGTTCGCCATCGAGGAGCCCCACAGCGACGCGCCCAGGATCTACGTGCTGGAGGTGAACCCCCGCGCCAGCCGCACGGTACCGTTCGTGGCCAAGACCATTGGCCGGCCCGTGGCCGCCATCGCCGCCAAGCTGATGGCCGGCAAGCCGCTGTCTGACTTCAACCTGGTCGACAAGCCCTACGACCACATCGCCGTGAAGGAAGCCGTCTTCCCGTTCGCCCGGTTTGCCGGCGTCGACACGATCCTGGGCCCGGAGATGCGTTCGACCGGCGAGGTCATGGGCCTGGACTGGATCCGCGAGGGCGAGAGCTCGTCGGCCCCGGCGTTCGCCCGCGCCTTCGCCAAGGCCCAGCTCGGCGGCGGCACACGGTTGCCGCAGAAGGGCTGCCTGTTCGTCTCGGTCCGCGACGATGACAAGGCCTGGATCGCCGAACCCGTGCGGCTGATGCTGGCCCAGGGCTTCCGCGTGCTCGCCACCGCCGGCACCGGCGCCTATCTGCAATCTCAGGGGCTCAAGGTCGAACTGGTCAAGAAGGTGCTGGAGGGCCGACCACACATCGTCGACCGCATGAAGAACGGCGATGTGCAGATCGTCTTCAACACCACCGAGGGCAAGCAGTCGCTCAAGGACAGCTTCGAGATCCGCCGCTCGTCCCTGATGATGAAGATCCCCTACTTCACCACCACCCCCGCCGCCCTTGCCGCCGCCCAGGCCATCGCCGCGGTGGCGCAGGCGCCCCTCGAGGTCCGGCCGCTGCAGAGTTATAGCTAAGTCCGCCACGCCTCGAACGTCGTGGCCGGGCTTTTCCCGGCCGTGACGGCCTGACGAGGTGGCGGTGATCGCAGCCTCCGCGGCCTGCCAACCGGTCCGAGGCTCCGCACCGCTTGGTCTACCCTCGGGAATGTCGGTTTTCGGGGTGCACGCTGAAGACCGCTCCCGACCGAGGCTGTGTAAAAACTCGTCCCTGCGAAAATCCAGCGCAAGTTTCAACCGCCTTCAGCTGGCTGCGCGATAATACTTTGCGCTGAGTGGTATTGAGAAGCTAGCCACAGGTAAATTTTTGCGCCGGAAATTTCGTGACGCGCGTATTTACACAGCCTGGACCCATGGCGGAAGTTCGGTTGCCAGCTAACCTAATGGCAATTGAAGCCCGCTACAGGGAGGCGCTGCGTGCGGCGGAGAACGGGCGTCCTGATTTGCGGGCTTGGTGCGGTTCTTCTGGCGACCGGGTCGACGTACATTTGGCTCGCCGGAAGCGTGATCGTACGTGACCCAGCGGGCGAAGCGCAGCGAGTCGAGGTGATCGACGGCTGGGGAAATACCCAGGAGTTGAGCCGGTTTGGGCGTAGTTACGTTTTGCTCCGACCTGAGATCGAGGGCGCAGTCCGCGTGCGGTGCAGGAGCGGGCGGGTCGTGGATGGCGGCTATGTAACTGGGGGACCCCTTCACACGCGGCTGTCGCTCGACGGGACTGGAAGGTGTTCGTTTACCTAGTTGCGACCCGCTCCGGCACCTCGTAACGGCCTTCCAAGCGCCCCCCCTAGTGCAGAGCCGATGTCAGCTATCCCCCCATGGCAATCGTTGGGAGGGTCCGCTCGTGGCCAGCCGCCACGCAGCCACGCCCGCACCCGCCCTGCGGATAGCCTTCGCCTATGCCCAGGGCCGGCGCGACTGTGCTAGCCTCCGGGAAAACGGGAGGCGGCAACGGGAGGCGGCGATGATGCGGACGATTTTGGGATCGATCCTGGCCCTCACTCTGGCGGGCGCGGCCCCGGCGCAGGCGCCGAAGCTGGAGACGGCCGACCTGGCCACCCGGCTGACACCCTCGCCGGTGAAGTATTCGGTGCTGTTCCCGCCGGGCTACGCCGCGGCCAAGGAGCCCCTGCCCCTCATCCTGCTGCTGCACGGCGGCGGCGGCGACAACGGCTTCCTGGAACGCATGCGACCGACCTTCGAGGCGGCCTGGGCAGCGGGCGAACTGCCGGCCGCCGTGGTGGTCACCCCGGACGTGGGGCGCTCGCTCTACATGGACTTCCGCGACGGCTCCCAGAAATGGGAGACCTTCATCGTCAGCGAGCTCGTGCCTGAACTGCGCAAGCGCTACCGGCTCTCGTCCGACCGCAGCAAGACCGTCGTCACCGGCGTCTCCATGGGTGGCCTGGGCTCGCTTCGCCTTGGCCTCGATCACCCCGAGATGTTCGGCGGGCTGGCCGCGCTTGAGGCCGGGATCGAGCCGGCCCTGGCCTTCGATGACGTCAAGATGCGCAACCGCTTCCAGCGGGACGACAAGTTCTTCGCCTCGATCTTCGGCGATCCCGTCGACCGGGCGTTCTGGAAGAAGGCCAATCCCGCCAGCATGGCCATCGACAACCGCGGCAAGATCCTGGCGTCCGGCCTGCAGATCTACATCGAGGTCGGCGATCTCGACATGTTCCATCTGGACGAGGGCGTGGAGTTCCTGCACCGCGTCCTTTGGGACCACGGCATACCCCACGAATACCGGCTGGTGCGGGGTGCCGACCACACGGGCAAATCGGTCCCGCCGCGCATGCGCGACGCCCTGCGGTTCCTGACCCAGAACGTCCTGGCCCCGCCGCCGCCGGACGAGACCCTGGCGGCGTCCCGACCGAGGATCGAGCGGTTGCGCCGCGCCATGGGCGTGCCCGACGACCAGCCCCGCCCGCCCCTGCCCGCCACGAGCCTGCCGAAATGATCGCCCGCCGCTCCCTGCTCGCCGCCGCGCCGGCCCTGACCCTGGCCCGCCCGGCCCTGGCCGCGCCGTCCAGGGATATCGCCGTGCGCGGCAGCAAGGCCTACAGCGAATCCGCCATGGTGATGTCGGTGTCCGCCGACGGATCCAGCGCGATCGCCCTGCGGATCTGCCGGTTCCCGGTGGAGGGCTTCACCTGGCTCTGGTGCCATGTGCTGAAGGACGGGGTGCTGTACGCCTTCACCAGCCACGACCTGCCCTGCACGGCCGACCGCTTGGCCGGAACGCCGCAGGCCACCTACGCCGCGCCGCCGATGGACGCCGCCCTGATCCGGACCGGCCGCGGGGCCGGGCTTTCGGACGTCCGCCTGAAGGCCGCCCTTCCGTTTCACCGCAGCCGCACCGCACCTCACGGCGCAGGGCGTGTGCCGGGTCGGCTGGAGGGCCGTTTCACCCCGACGCGGGCGCTGGTCGCTCCGGTCAATGCAGGCCGGGACGAGGTCTATGGAACCTTCAAGGCAGAGGTAGTGATCCGGGGACGAAGTTTCATCCATGAGGGCGCCGCCAAATTCCATGAGCAAAGGCAGGAAGCGGCGCGCTTCGATACCCCGTTTTCCTACGGCTGGCTGGCCGGCCCTGGCGCCGCCTCGACCCTCCTTCTGGGACCTCGCGGTGCCAGCGGCGGCTGGCAGATTGATGGAGGGGAGGACGCGCTGACCGACATGACTATCGATCCGCCGGGTGCAAAACGCCGCGCCTCCTGGCGAATGACCAGTGGGCACAACCTGTCCGGCGACCTCACATCGCTCGTACGTTACGAAGTCCCGATATACGATCGTCAGTGGCAGGGCAGTTTCGTGCGCGGGACGGTGGAGGGCCGGTCGGTCGTCGGCGTCACCAATGACTGGACCACGGAGACCGACATCTATGGTGCCGCCGCGGCGCGCAATGCCGGAAAACTGTAACCCGAAGGTGCGTTCACTACCATTGGTTGACGCCAGCCCGGATGAGGCGCACGCTCCGTCCATCGCCTGACCAAAACGGGCGGCAAGGGCGCGCCCCGGCGGCCCGCGAGCTGGCTCCCGATCTGGAGCCGCGATCTTCCGGGGGACGCCGTTGGCGTCTGCCGCAGTCCGGCGTGGAGCGACAAGGCTCCGCAACGAACATGCGAGGAAGCGCCATGCATACAGATCCTCCAACCGGGAAAGTCCCCGGTCACAAACCCAACCATCTGGCCGAAAGGTTCGAAGGCATGATCGGTGTGATCATGGTCGTCGCCGTCGTGATCCTGGCGATCGGGTTGATCTACGGCATCGTGACCGGGGGCACCCCCGATCCAAAATGGATGCAGTAGGCATCCTTCCATAAGGCCCTGTTTTCCGGAGTAGGTCGCAGACCTGCTGGCGGTCGATCTGTTCGCGCGCTAACAGTTGAGTAATCAACGATTAGGGAGGCGCATCATGTCAGGACGGGTTGTCGGTAAAGTGGCTCTGGTCACCGGCGGGGCCAGTGGTATCGGCCGCAGTTGTGCCGAAAAGCTGGCCGCAGAGGGCGCATTCGTCGTCGTGACCGATATCCAGGATCACCTCGGCGTCGAGGTCGTGGGCAGCATCCAGAAGGCGGGCGGCAAAGCCGAGTACGTTCATCAGGACGTCACCGACGAGGAGGTCTGGGCCGACGTGATCGAGGGGATCAAGGCCCGGCACAATCGGCTGGATATCCTGGTCAACAACGCCGGTATCGGCATCGGCGGCTCGATCCTGGAGATGACCCTGGCTGACTGGCGCCGCCAGACCGCGATCAATCTGGATGGTGTGTTCCTGGGCGTGAAGCACTCGATCCCGCTGATGCGCACCTCGGGCGATGGCGGCAGTATCGCCAACATCTCGTCGGTGGCGGGGCTGAAAGGTTCAGCGAACCTGGCCGGATACTGCGCAACCAAGGGCGGCGTGCGCCTGTTCACCAAGGCGGTGGCGATGGAGTGCGCCAATGCCAAAGACGGGATCCGGGTGAATTCGATCCACCCCGGCATCATCGAGACACCGATCTGGGTCACGGTCGGCGCAACGACGAACCCCGGGTCAAACACCCCGCCGGACCTCGACGCAATGTCAGCCATGGCCGTACCAATGGGCGTGAAGGGCTTGCCGGAAGATATCGCCAACGCCGTGCTTTGGCTTTCAACCGACGAGGCCCGTTATATCACTGGCATGGAAATGGTCGTCGATGGCGGCCTGACTTTGCGGTGAGTCGTCGGTTTCAGATCTCGATTGTCATGACGCGCTTGTCGGGTGCCACAATGACATCGGCAGGTTTTACCTTGCGCACCAGCCGGTGGACCCGCGCGATCAGCTGATCATCCTTGAAGGGCTTCGCGATGAAGTCCCGAGCCCCGAGTTCAATGGCCCTCTTGACGTCCTCGGGACGATTTCGGGCTGTCAGTACCAGCGTCGGTGTCCGGTGGACACTGGAGCCCATCTTCAGTCGTTCCAGAACCTGGAAACCATCCAGAACGGGCATGTTGATGTCCAACACCAGGCCGTCGGGACGGACGTGGGCGATTCGACTCAACGCCTCGTTCCCGTTGCGCGCTGTAAACGTACGAAAGCCCGCCAGCTCGAGGCGGGTGTTAATGAGTTCCAGCACCATCGGGTCGTCTTCTGCGACCACGATACGCGGGCGGGTGGCTTCAACCGACATCTGAGTATCTCCCTTCGGCGGCCGACTCTGGCTCCTGCCAACCGGTCACGCGTTCCAGTTCCAGGATGAGCTCGGCAGCGACGATGGGTTTGCCGACGACGCCGTCGAAGCCTCCGCCTGCTTCAAGCGCGCTGTCGGAGGGGTCGGCCGTAAAGGCCAGCACGGGGACGTTCTGATTGGGCCCGTCACCGGCGCGGAGCCTCATCAAGGCTTCGATCCCGTCCATGACCGGCATATGGAGGTCCAGCAAGATGACATCGAACGGGGCCTGCATCGCCGCATCAAGCGCTTGCTGCCCGTCTTTGACTTCGGTCACGTCTGCGCCGAGTTGCTCGAACAGCAATCGGGCCAGGCTGCGGTTTGACGCGTTGTCGTCGGCCAGCAGCACGCGCACGCCTGAAAGGTTCGCGTCGTTGTCATCCACGAGGGTCCCTTCCACCATGCAGGCGTTACCTTCCGGTGCCCTGACTTCGAAATAGAAGGTTGAGCCCTGCCCGGGGACGCTGGCCGCGCCGATCTCGCCGTCCATAGCCTCGACAAGCGCCTTGCTGATGGCCAGACCAAGCCCGGTGCCGCCATGTTTTCGTGTCGACGACGCGTCGACCTGTGAGAAGCGCTGGAAGAGCTTCTGACACTGGGCTTCATCTATACCCGCCCCGGTATCCTGGACTTCGAACCGCAGCATGCTGCTGTCGCGATTGTACGCCAGGCGAAGGCGCACAGTGCCTGCCTCCGTAAACTTGATCGCGTTGCCGAGAAGGTTCAGCAGAATCTGTCTGACCCTGTCCGGGTCGATCAGGACGAGAGGCGGCGCGGACGAAACCTCTTCGAATTCCAGCCAGAGAGACTTGTCCTCGGCCTGGGGCGCGAACATCGCGATGGCGTCCTGGGCCAGTTCGGCAATATCGACCGCGCTGGGCGAGATCGACATCTGGCCGGCTTCAAGCTTCGAGAAATCCAGGATGTCGTTGACGATGGCGAGCAAGGCCTTGCTGGCACCACTTACCCGCTTCACATGACCCATAGCGGTTTCGGTCAGGTCGGAACGGGCCGACAGCAGGCTGGAAAAACCCAGGATGGCGGTGAGTGGCGTGCGGATTTCATGGCTCATGTTGGCCAGAAACTCTGACTTCACCGACATCGCATCAACGGCAGCGTCACGCGCGGTGGCTAGCTCGATCTCCATGGCCTTGCGGGAGGTTATATCTCGAACGGCGTCCTGGAACTCCAGCAACGCGCCGGTCCCGGGGTCAAAGACAGAGCGAGGACGAGCTTCCAGCCAAACCAGCTCGCCGCCTTTGCGGAACGCTCGATATTCGTAGGTGATCGGGTTCGCGTCAGGCCCCTCCGCAGCGTAGGCGGTGAGAAGCTTCACCGTAGCCCTGGCGTCATCCCTGTGCATGAACGCAGTTGGGCTCGCGCCGCAAAGTTCTTCTGGTCGATACCCCAGCACGGCGAAAACGGCCGGCGAGACGTAGGTGATCAGCCCGTCTGGACCGTAGCAGGCGATGATATCCCGCGCGTTCTCGGCCAGCACCCGATAGTGGGCTTCTTTGTTCGCAAGGGCGATTTCGGCCTCCTTGCGTTCCGTTACATCACGGAAGGTGCTGATGAGTTCCAGCGGAGCGCCGCCTTCGCCCCGGGTAACCGTCGGACTTCCCTGAAGCCATCGATACGCCCCCGATTTCGTACGGAACCGGTACTCACGGTTCAAACCCAGATCCAGCGGCCCATCGTCAAAGTTGCCGCGGCCCACCGCAATCGCAGTTTCGAGATCCTCCGGGTGAATGTAGGTCAGCGACAGCTCACCGACCAGATCCGACGGCTCGTACCCGAACGCGCGGCAGGCAGGTGACACCTCGAGAATCCGACCGGTTTTATCCATCCGGACCATCATGTCTGTCGAATTCTCAATCAGGTGCCGGGCCTTGGCCTCACTTTTCCGCAGGGCACTGTCGGCAAGTCGAAGCGCTGTCACATCCTGAAACGTGCCGAAAAGTCCCGCGACCCTGCCGTCCGCACCCAACCGGCATCCGCCGCGTGCAACGATATCGCGCACCTCGCCGCTTGGTCTGATGATGCGGGCCTGGAGTTCATAGTCCTGCGCATCGCTGACCGCGCGTTGAACCTTGTCAGCCAGTTCGATGGCGTCGTCAGGATGGTAGCATGCCAGAACTCCGGCCAGATCTGGTGCAGTCTGCGACAGTTCATACCCGTGGATCCGGTAGACTTCGTCCGACCAAGTCGTGCGGTTCGTAACGACATCCCACGTCCAGCTGCCAACGGCCGCCATGTTTTCCGCTTGGGCCAACAGGGCTTCGCGCTCCCGGGAGACGATGACGATCCGTTCTCTCTCCACCGCCGCGACCCGCAGTTCCATCGCTTGCATCACGCTGGCGGCCAGAGCTTGCAGTCGGCCGACCTCGGTGCCCGTGAACGCCGTCCTGGGCACCCGATCAATGATGCACAGCGTTCCCAAACGGTGGCCCTCTGGCGTGATCAGGGGCGCACCCGCATAGAACCGGATTTGGGGAGCCCCGACGACCAGCGGACTGTCAGAAAATCGCGGGTCGAGGTGCGTGTCGAGGACGATCAGAGGCTCGTCGGATCGGATAGCGTGCTGGCAGAATGAGATGTTTCTTGCGGTCTGATCGGACTTCAGCCCCACACGGGATTTGAACCACTGCCGATCCGCATCGAGCAGGGAAATCAGGGCAATGGGAGCGTCGAATGTCCGGGCGGCGAGGTCGGTGAGACTATCGAACAGCGGCTCGGGGGCGGTATCGAGGATCTCGAACCTGGCCAGAACGGCCAGGCGCGCAGCCTCAGTGGTCTCGTCCATAATTCTCGCCCCGGGCGTTCGCGTGGAGCGTCCGACCTACAGTTTACACCTGAACGTCGCGTGAATCGGCGCGCTGAAAGACGGTTCGGCTCGGGGCAGGCTAGCCTCCCGGATCAATGCGCGCGTAAAGACGGGGCAGCAGCGACCAGAAGTGAGAAAATGACCGCAACCCTACATGTAATTTTCGGACCTTCCGGTGCCGGCAAGACAACCTATGCTCACGCCTTTGCGCGCCGCGAAAAGGCCGTGGCGTTTATCCTCGACGACTGGATGGCCCGCATGTTCGGCGCGGATATGCCGGACCCCATTGAGTACGATTGGATGATCGAACGCGTTCAGCGCTGCGAGGCGCAGATCTGGTCCGTAGTGGCCGGGTGCCTGGCAGCGGGAACGTCTGTGATCCTCGACATCGGTCTGATGCGGCGCGCCGACCGCGATCGGGTGCGCGAGATCGCGGCCGCCACCGAACTGCCGCTTCAATTCCATTTCGTCACCGCCAGCGCCGAGGCGCGCCGCGCCCGCGTGGCCGAACGCAATGTGGTCAAGGGGGAGAACTTCGCAATCGAAGTGACCCCGGAGTTGTTCGATTTCATCGAGGGTGTCTACGAGACACCGGGTCCAGGCGAACTGGACGACGCTATCATCAGCGAGAGCGTGTGACACGATCGGCGGCAAGGGGAACGAGATGCGTTGGCTTGTTGGCGCGCTGTTTGCGGGGATTTTCATGAGCACGTCTGCACACGCTGCGGAACGGTTTCCGGCCCTGTCGCCGGACCAGATGACCCCGGCGCAGAAGGCGCTGGCGGACAAGATCACCTTGGGACCGCGCAAGTCGCTGGGCGGCCCCTTCAACGCCTGGCTTCGCAGTCCGGCGCTTGGCGACCGGATGCAGGCCGTCGGCGAGTACATCCGTTTCAATTCCAGCCTCCCGCGCCACCTGAACGAGTTCGCCATTCTGATCACGGCGCGCGCCTGGAATGCCAAATATGAGTGGTACGCACACTATCCCTTGGCGCTGCAGGCCGGTCTCAGAGCGCAGGTAGCGGCGGACCTGGCGCAGGGCCTTCGTCCACGATCCATGACCACCGAGGAGGCCGCAGTCTACGATTTCTGCACCGAACTGCGCAGGGACAAGCGGGTCAGCGACGCGACCTTCGCCGCCGTCAAGTCGCATCTGGGCGAGCAGGGTGTCATCGACCTGATCGCGGTGAGCGGCTATTACGATCTTGTTTCCATGACCCTCAACGTCGCAGAAGTCCCGACACCGGCTGACGGAGCGCTGGCCTTGCCCGACCTTGAGGGTTCGAAATGAGAGCTGTCGTCCTGACCGAAACCGGACCTGAGCTGCGCGATATTCCGAAACCCGAACCCAAGCCCGGCCAGATTTTGGTCAAGGTTCACGCCAACGCACTCAACCGCGCCGATCTGGCCATGGCGGCAGGTCATCTGCACGGCGCGCGAGGCGGTGTCGGCGCGGTGCTGGGGCTGGAATGGGCCGGTGAGATCACTGCCCTGGGTGAAGGCGTCACCGGCTTCGCGCCCGGCGACCGGGTCATGGGCAGCGGTGGTTTCGCCGACTATGTCGCCGTTCCAGTCGGACAGGTGCTGCGCATTCCAGACGCCAATCTCAGCTTCGAGGAGGCTGCCTGTTTCCCGGTGGCCCTTAGGACCATGCACAACGCGATCCTCACCGTGGGTGCGATGCAACCGGGCGAGACGGTGCTGATCCAGGGGGCCAGCAGCGGGGTCGGCTTGCTCGGAATGCAGATCGCCAGGGCCATGGGTGCCGGGGCCGTGATCGGGTCGTCAACCAACGCCGGCCGTCGCGCGCGGCTGGCTGAATTCGGTGCTGACCTCGCCATCGACACCCAGGATCCGGCCTGGGTGCAGGCCGTGCTGGACTTCACCGACGGCAAGGGCGTGGACCTGATCGTCGACCAGATTTCCGGTGCCCTGGTTTCCCCCAACATGCGGGCAACCCGCATCCTCGGTCGCATCGTCAACGTCGGCCGTCTGGGGGGCATGAAAGCCGAGTTTGACGCTGACCTGCATGCTCTCCGCAGGATCACCTACACTGGCGTCACCTTCCGAACCCGCACACCGGACGAGGTTGCCGCCATCAACACGGCCATAGTCGATGACCTCTGGCCGCTGCTCTCGGAACGCCATTTCGCCATGCCCATCGACAGCGTCTTTGAGTTGGGAGCGTTCGAGGACGCCCTTTCCAGGATGCGGGCCAATGCACACTTCGGGAAGATCGTGCTGCGGCACTAGGCAGTCGTCTGCGATGTTGCACTGGTTAATGACATCGCATCACCCCTTGATTTTTGCGCTGCACAATCATAGCCTTTATGCCCCCGGTACGCTCTCGCCAGCGGCTGGACTTGGGGATCACACCTAGGGCGAACTTCGAGTCACGATGGAAAAAGTTCCGATGACCGCCGAGGGCTACACGGCTCTCGACGATGAATTGAAGCGTTTGAAGACGACCGAGCGACCGGCAGTAATCGCCGCGATCGGCGAGGCGCGTCTGCACGGCGATCTTTCCGAGAACGCCGAGTATCACGCGGCCAAGGATCGGCAGGGCTGGATCGAAGGCCAGATCGCCGAGATCGAGGACAAGATGGCCCGCGCTCAGGTCATCGACGTGTCCAAACTGTCCGGCAGCCAGATCAAGTTCGGGGCCACCGTGTCGGTGATCGATGAGGACACCGAGGAAGCCGCGCGATACCAGATCGTGGGCGAACACGAAGCCGACGTCAGGCGTGGCCGCGTCTCCATAACCTCGCCCATCGCACGCGCGATCATCGGCAAGGAGAGCGGCGACGTGGTCGAGGTGAATACCCCCGGCGGCGTGAAGGCCTACGAGATCACCAAGGTGGAGTGGGTGTGAAGCCCACATCATGGCTGAGACGGCGCGTCCCTTAAGGATCTGGGCCGTTTCAGACGGCCGCGCCGGCATTGAGGCCCAGGCCCTTGGACTGGCCGAGGCCGTGGCGCGGCTGCGGCCAGCGCATATCCTAACCAAACGCATCGGATGGAAGGCCGGATTGGGCCGCCTGCCCTGGTCGTGGATTCCGCCCGCGGCGCGCACAGGCGACCCTGTCGCAGCGCCCTGGCCCGATATGTGGATTGCGTCAGGCCGCGCGACCTTGCCGTTTTCGACGCGGATGCTGAGACTGGCGGCGGGCAAGACCTTTGTGGTCCAGACCCAGGACCCGCGCGCGCCGCTTAGCCGGTTTGATCTGGTGATCCCGCCAGCGCACGACGGCCTGGTCGGGGCCAATGTGTTTCCCATCCTGGGCGCACCCAATCGGATCAGCCCGGAGCGCCTGACCCTGGAACGGGCCAAATTCTACGATGCGTTCGCCAGACTGCCGCGCCCAGTCGTCGCCGTTGTTGTGGGCGGCAAGTCCAAAGCCCACGATCTTCCCCGCCAGATGGCCACGACCATGGCCCGCCAGATCGCCGTCGCGGTCGGGGCGGCGGGCGGCTCGGTGCTGGTCAGCTTTACCCGACGAACACCGCAGGCGGCGCGGGACGTCATCACAGCAGAACTGGGGACCCTGCCCGGGATGATCTGGGACGGGACCGGAGAGAACCCCTACTTCGGCTTTCTCGCCACGGCGGATGCGATCCTGGTCACCGAGGATTCGACCAATCTGGCCACCGATGCCGCCGCGACCGGCAAGCCCCTGTTTATCCTGGCGATGCGCGGGCACAGCGCCAAACTGGCGCGCTTTCACGAGGAGCTGCAGGCGCGCGGCATATCCCGACCATTTGTCGGCGACCTTGCCGCCGATAGCTACACGCCGCTGGCCGAAACCGACCGCGCCGCCCGGGAACTGTTGCGCCGTTACGACGGGTCCACATGAACTCCACAGCAAATACCGACTTTGCCAATGGTTTCTTGCCCGCACCGCTCCGCACGGTAACCTTAGTGAAGGATTTGTCGGTACGCTCCCGCTTAAGGGGTACAACCTGATTCGTATTTCGGAGTCGCGCAGTGGCGAATTTCATCTTTGAAAACATCACGGCCACGCAAGGCCTGTCATATACCGCAGCTGACGCATTGTTCTTTACGACCCCGGGGCTTACCGCCTCACAGGTATCGATCACTTTCGTTCCGTTTACGGCGACGACGCCGGACTTCATAACTCTGACGGCACCCAACAAGATCGTAACGTTCAACGATCCAGGAGGCTACCGCGGCGAAACCGACGCCGTGTTCTCGGACGGGTCTCTTCTCTTCGCGGGCACTACCGGCGGCGACGACCGGATAGGTACAGCGGGCCGCGACGGTCTCTATGGCGGGGAGGGCAACGACACCTTGCAGGGTGTCGATGGGAACGACGTTCTTCAAGGCAACCAAGGCGAAGACTCGCTCAATGGTGGCACCGGCGACGACACGATCTATGGCGGTCGGGGCAACGACACCATCGATCTTGGCGGCGCATCCAATCCGGCCATCATCCAGTTTGCGCAAGGTAACCTTGGCGACGATTCCATCACCGGCAGCGCCAGCGCCGACCTGTTACTGGGCGGCCAGGGCAACGACACGATCGTCGGTTCCGGCGGCAATGACTTCATGGTGGGCAACCTCGGCGACGACACGCTCCTGGGGTCGGCCGGCGATGACACCCTGAACGGCCAGGACGGTGCGGACAACCTGACCGGCGGCGGCGGCAACAACAATATCGACGGCGGCGAAGGCACCGACACGATCGTCACCACCACGGGCAACGACACTATCGTCGGCGGCGGCGGAGACGACACGGTCAACGCCGGCGGCGGCAATGACACCATCACCGGCGGCACGGGAGCCGACAGCCTGACCGGCGGCGACGGAGCCAATGTTATTGAAGGCGGCTCCGACAACGATTCCGTCAGCAGCGGCGTTGACGGCGACGTCATCTCGCTCAGCGATGGCAATGACACCCTGGTTGATACCGGCGGTGCCAACACGATCACCGCTGGCGCGGGCGCCGACAACGTGATTACGACAGCCGGCGACGACAATATCTCGCTGGGCGAAGGCGACGACACCCTGACCGATGCGGGAGGAACGAACGCCATTGACGGCGGCAACGGCGCCAATCTGATCACTGCCGGCGGCGGCGGCTCGGTCATCACGGGCACTGGCACAGACACGATCACCGGCCTGACGGCGGCGACCAGTATCAGCAGCGGCGGCGGCGCGGACAGCGTGAGCACCGGCGCGGAGAATGACTTTATAACGGCAGGCGACGGTGCCGACACCGTCGACGCGGGTGGCGGCAACAACAATATCAGCGGTGGTCTGGGTGCCGACAGCCTGACCTCCGGGACCGGCAACGACACGATCGACGGGGGCGACGGTGCCAATGTCATCGCTGGCGGCGACGGCAACAACAGCGTGACGTCCGGGATCGACAACGACACAATCACCACGACCGCCGGAAACGACACGATCTCGACCGGCGCCGGTGCCGACAGCGTCACAAGTGGCGCGGGTCTCGACTTCATCAACACCGGCGCGGGCGCGGACTCGATTGTCTACACCGGGCGCGGAGCCATCACCGCAGGCGACGACAACGACACCGTCAACGGCTCGACCAGTACGATGGGTTCCATTGTCGACGCCGGGAACGGCAATGACGCGATCTCGTCCGGCACGGGTTCTGACACCCTGATGGGCGGTTCCGGCAATGACACCATCGACGGCAGCGCCGGCGATGACAACATCACCGGCGGCACGGGAGCCGACAGCCTGACCAGCGGCGCAGGAGCCGACACTTTCATCTTTGGTAATTCAGACACGGGCATCACCCAAGCGACCGGCGATACCGTGACAGACTTCACCGCGGGCGACTTCTTCGACTTCGCACAGGTCGCGGGAACAGTCGCCAACTATACCGAGGCGGCAGCCGCCGACTTTGCGGCCGCTCTGACTGCCGCCAACCTGGCCATGGACGGGGTGGTGCTCTATGCCGCCTACGATATCGGTGCCGACGTAGTGGTGTTTGCAGACATCAACGGCGATGGCACGGCGGATCAGGTGATCACGCTCAGTACGGTGGCCGACCTGACGACCATCGGCTTCGGCAACTTCATCTAGTCCAGCCTGGAATTCCACAGCGTCCAGGGCCGTCCTTCGGGGCGGCCCTTTGCTTTTGGGGCGCATCGGCTCATTCAAGGACACGATGATCCTTGGCATTCTCCAGGCCCGAATGAGTTCCACCCGGCTGCCGGGCAAGGTGCTGATGCCTTTGGCCGGCGTGCCCATGGTGCTGCGTCAGATCGAGCGGCTGCGACGGGCCCGGCAAATGGACAGGCTGGTGGTCGCTACCAGTACCGAGACCTCGGACGATCCGCTGGTTACGGCACTCCGGGCGGCCGATGTCGCGGTCTATCGCGGCCCGCTGGACAATGTGCTGGCCCGCTTTATCGGTGCACTGGACGCAAATCCAGCCGATCATGTGGTCCGCCTGACCGCCGATTGCCCGCTGGCGGATCCCGATGTCCTGGACGCCGCTGTCGCGCTACATATTGATCAGAGCGCAGCCTACACCTCGAACACGCCCGAGAGCTTCGCCTTTCCCAAGGGGCTGGACGTCGAGGTGATCTCCGCGTCTGCGCTTCGCCAGGCCGCAGCTGAAGCGTCCAGCCCCGAGGACTTCGAGCATGTCACCTGGGGCATCTGGACCCATCCTGAACGCTGGAAGATCGCCTGGCTGAAGAGCCCCAAAGCCGACGACGGCGATATCCGCTGGACGGTGGACACACCTGACGACTACGCCTTTGTCGCGGCTGTCTATGACGCACTTTATATCACCCGGTCTGACTTCTCGATATCCGACATTCGGGCTCTTGTGTACGCCCGCCCTGATCTCGCCCGTTTCGGAGGCCATCGCAGGATATGACCGGACCCAGGATCCTGTTCGTGGTCGATGCGGGGCCGTCCGTGGGCGGGGGGCACGTCATGCGGTCGCTGACCCTGGCGCGTACACTTGAAGCCCAGGGTGCCAGCTATGCCTTTGCTGGTCCCAGGGCGGTGGGCGAGCTGCTGGATACCTTCGCGCCCGAAACCCGGCGGGTTGCGCCCGAGGACCTGGCGACCGCCGCTGGGCGCGAGCCATTTGATGCCCTGGTCTTCGATCACTATGGCCTGGCCGAGACGGATCACCGGGCCATGGCGCAGGGCCGCCCGGTGCTGGTGGTCGACGACCTGGCCGACAGGCCACTTGGCGCCGATATCGTCGTGGACGCTGGTCCGGAGCGTAAGGCCGAGGACTACCTGAGTCTGGCCCCGGAGACCGCGCGGCTGCTGCTGGGCCCGAACTTCGCCGCTGTGCGTCCCGAGTTCGAGGCCCTCCGCGCCCCGGCGCTGGCCTGGCGCGGCGAGCCGGTGCAGCGGGTGTTGATCGCCATGGGCTTGACCGATCTGGACGGGATCACCGCCCGCATTGTCGAGCGCGTGCGCCCAAGGCTGCACGACACCGGTATCGACGTTGTGCTCGGTGCCGCCGCGCCCAGCCTGCTCGGTCTATCCAAGGTGGCCCGGCGCGATCAGCGCCTGATGCTGCACGTAGACACCCAGCATATGGCCCGATTGACCGCAGAGGCCGACATCGGCATTGGCGCGCCGGGGTCCTCCACCTGGGAGCGATGCGTGCTGGGCCTGCCGTCGATCCTGGTCGTCCTGGCCGACAATCAGCGCCCGGCGGCTCGCGCCATGGCCGAACTTGGTGCAGCGCTGGTTGTTGATATCGCCGCCGCCGACTTTGAAACGGCGTTCGACCGGGCCCTGATGAAGTTGTTGCGGGACACAGAGGCTCGTCGGGACCTGGCCGCGCGCAGCGCCGCGGTTTGCGACGGCCTGGGTGCCGGTCGCACAGCCGAGACCTTTCTCCGGCTGATCGCGGCGCGCGTTTAGCGTTCGCGCGATTGCGGCTTCCGGCACGAGGTTAACCGGGTGTTCGTTTCCGCGGTCCATTCAAGGACCCATGCGCAAGCTCCAGGAGATTCGTGGCCTGAAGTATCCGGACGAATTCGTCGTCCGGCACTTCTTCAAGCGTGGCCTCAGCGAACGCACGGGCCGGGTGCTGGAGCTCGGCTCCGGCACTGGCAACAACCTGTCGCTCTACTTGACCTGGGGCTGGGACTGCATCGGGGTCGACTATGACGACCAGGCGTTGGCCGACGCCCGGTTCAACCTGGGTGACAGTCCGAGGCTGCTACAGGCTGACCTGGCCAAAGGCCTGCCAGATCTACAGGGACCGTTCGACGCCCTGATAATCCCAAATATGCTCTGCTACCTGAGCGCTGCGCAGGCGAGGTCCCGACTCACCGAGTTGCGGCCCCATCTGGCACCGGGGTGCGAGGTTTTTGTCCGCACCCGACTGACGGATGACTATCGCTATGGCCGGGGCACGGAGGTGGAACCCGACGGTTTCCGGCTGGCGACCCCGGAGACAGGCGAAGAGGGTCTGTTTAATCTGTTCTATACACCCGCTGGCCTGGTGGAGCTTTTGTCCCGCACGCTGGCGCTGACCGAGCGCACCGAGCTAGCTGTACGTTTTGACAACGTCCAGGCCGGGCGCCGGGTCCCTGGCAACAGCGACCTCGTTGTCTGGGGTCGTCTGGGATGAACCGCGTCAAGATCGTCGGCGGCGGGCTCACCGGCATTCTGGCAGCATTCCAGGCCCATCGCCTGGGTGCGCGCGACATTCAACTCTTTGAGCGGTTTGACCGCCTGGGTGGCGTCGCCCTGCCCGACGAGCGGCATGGGCTCGAACTCCGCGAAGGCTGTATTTATTTCGGGCCGAAGGGCGACCCGATCCGCGAGTTGCTGGAGACTTACGGACCGACCTTCGAGGATTTTGACAACCGCTTCGGGTCTGTCAGCCCACGCACAGACGGTGACCCGCGCTACATTGAGGATTTTGGCGGTCCCGCCCTGGCGTGTCGGGGGATCGGGCTTTCCCGGCCGACGGGATCCAGCCTCGCAGATCGGCTGGCGGCCTATCCGCCGGAACTCCGCACTCCCCTCGTTCAATACGCACGCTGGCACCTGGGTCACGACCTTAAGGACGTCCACGAAAGCGCAGCCATTCCGATGGCGATCAACCGGGTGTTCCCGCTGGGGTCGAACGTGGCAGATCTGGCCGAAATCAAGCGTCACGATCCGTTGGCCGACGAGCTCTATGCCATCCCCCGCGCGCTGTGGGGCCGCACTCAAAACCTGACCGCCAGCCTGCCAACGGGCGGGTTTCCTGCCCTGCTCAAGCGATGTCGCCTGGCGCTGGAAGCGATCGGCGTGACGATCCGCGATGAGAGCCTGGTATCCCCGCGTCAGGCTCTGGCCGAGCATTCGGCCGGTGAAATTCTGGTCTGGGCCGCAAACCCGACGCCACTGTTCAAGGCGGCGGGACTTTCAACGCCGAAGCTGCTGCCCAAGAGCTTTGCGACCTATGTATTTACCGCCAACTGGACCGGGCCGCGTCCCTTCTACGTCCAGAATTTCACGGCGTCGGGGGCCTGCTTCCGGGTCTATATCTACGAGAGCGCGGGCCAGACGCTGCTGACAGCAGAGTGCGTCGCCGAAGCGTCGGCCTCGGATCTACGCCGCGAAATCCACAGCCTCTTGCAGGGCTTCGACGGCAAACTGGCGCTGGGCGACCAGATCGCTTCGGCCATCAAACCGCGCTGGATCTATCATTCCGTCGCCGCCATGCAGGGGCTGACAGACCTGCGTGCCGCCCTGTTCGCCCGTATGGGACCGGCCTTTGTGGCCGGAGCCTGGGAGCCCTACGCCAAAGCCGAGAAATTCGCTGAAGTCAACACGGCCCTGGCCACCGCCCTGGGGGGCGAAGCGAAGGCCGCCGCCGCATGACCCGGACGGCGGCGATCATGCAGCCGACCTACCTGCCCTACCTCGGCTACTTCCATCTGATCGCCCAGGCTGACGTCTTCGTCTTTCTGGACGACGTACAGTTCGCGCGGCGGTCCTGGCAGCAGCGCAACCGCATCTGGGGTGCCGGCGGCGAGGTCATGCTGAGCGTGCCGGTGCAGAAGGCGGATCGGGACGCCGCGATCTCGACCATCGAAACTGCCGAGACCGAACGCTGGCGGGAAAAGCATCTGAACGCGATCCGTCACGCCTATGCCAGGCGGCCCTTCTTCGCCGAGACCATGGCCTTCCTCGAAGACCAGCTTGGCACGCCAACCCCACGGCTCGCCGACCTCAACAGCAATCTGATCACCATCGCCGCCAAGAGGCTGGGGCTGACGACGGAATTTGTGCAGGCCTCCGCGCTGGCTGCGTCGGGAGAGCGCTCCCACCACCTGCTGGCGATCTGCCAGGCGGTGGGCGCCAGTGACTACCTCTCGCCTATGGGATCGCGGGACTACATGGTCGAGGACGGCGTGTTCGCCCAGGCCAACTTCCCCGTCCGCTTTCAGGGATTTGTCGAAATCCCCTATGATCAGGGCCACGAACCCTTCACCCCCTTCATGGCCTTCACCGACGCGGTGATGAACCTGGGCTGGGAAGGGACGCGGGACCTGATCGCCCGAATGAGCCTGAAGGCGTCAGGCGGCGACTGACGTCGACGCGACGCCACAGCCATAGACAAACGCCGCATCGTCCAGATCGATCTGCGGCAGCTCGTCCTTCTCGTGCCAGTAGTCCTGGCTATGACGCCACTCTGGCTTGTTTCCGGACTTGGGCAACAGGTGCATGCCGCGCATCAGATAGCCGGGATTGAAGTTGTCCGGGTCAATCCACGGCGAGAGGAACATGGCCATGTCCTCGGCTCGCAACGCCACTTCGACCTTGCGGACGTGTTTTTCGTCCATGTGGGTCAGCAGCCGGCAAACGAAGTCTGCGATCAGGTCAGAACGAAGCGTCCAGCTGGCCCGGAAGTAGCCGAATACCCAGGCCATGTTGGGAACGCCGGTGAACATCATTCCCCGATAGGTGACGGTCTCACCGAAGTTGAGGGGCTTGCCGTCGATCTCGAAGGCGATGTCACCCAGTACGTTCAACTTGAATCCCGTCGCGCTGACGATGATGTCGGCGTCCAGGCTCTGGCCCGACTTCAGAGTGACCCCCGTTTCGGTGAAGTGGTCGATCTCGTCGGTGACGACCGAGGCCTTGCCCGAGTTCACAGCCTGGAAGATGTCGCCGTCCGGCACAAAGGCGATCCTTTGCCGCCAGGGCCGATAGCTTGGTGTGAAGTGCGCCTTCACCACCTCGGGACCCACAAAGGCTGACACCCCGGCCAACAGTTCCTGCTTCACGACCTCGGGCTCCCGGAACGCCCGCTGGGTGAACAGGTCCTGATCGTGCAGCAGCTTGCGGCGCACAATCTCGTGGATCCAGGTCTCGTCGATCTTCAGCTCACGAAGCGTATCGGCCAGTTCGTTCTGATTGCGCCCGGGAATGAAATAGGTGGGCGAGCGCTGCAGCAGCGTGACATGCTCGCAGTCGTCCGCAATCGCCGGAAGCACCGTCGCCGCCGTCGCGCCGGAGCCGATCATCACGACCTTTTTGCCCTTGAGGTCCAGGTCATCCGGCCAGCTCTGGGGGTGGATGATCTGGCCCTTGTAGCGCTCCATGCCCGGCCACTCCGGCGTATAGCCATCGCCCTGCCGGTAATAGCCCTGGCACATCCACAGGAAGTTGGCTGTGAACCGCAGGGACTCGCCAGTGTCCTTGCGGATGGCGTCGATCGTCCACAGCGCATCGGCGCTGGACCAGATGGCCCGGGTGATCTTGTGGCCATAGCGGATGTGCCGGCCCAGATCGTTCTCTTCGATCACCTCGCCCATGTAGCTCAGGATTTCCTGGGCGGTCGCAATGGGTGGCCCGACCCACGGCTTGAAGCGGTAGCCGAAGGTATAGAGGTCGCTGTCCGAACGGACGCCTGGATAGGTGTGCGCCAGCCAGGTGCCGCCGAAACCCTCCAGGGCTTCCAGCACCACAAAGCTTTTGCCCGGGCACTGCTGCTGCAGGTGGTAAGCCCCACCGACCCCGGAAATTCCGGCACCGACGATCAGAACGTCGAAGTGCTCCGTCGAATTGACGACTTTTGCGGACATGGCATGATCCCCCAGATGATCTTTCAGCAGCATCGCACTGATCCGGGCCTTCGCCCTTGATTACGATCAAGCTAACTGAACATTGATCACAAACAAGAGCTGCTCGCGACAAGGTCTGCTCGGTCGGTTTGACGACCCTAGGCCAGCATGTCCCAGGCCAGCGGCTCGCCGCGGGCGAGGTCACGCCTGGCCGTACGGCCCAGCACGGCCTCAAAATGAGCGGGTGGCAAGCCGTTGCCGGGGCGGATCGAGCGGACGTTGGCGCGTGACAGAGGCTGGCCTGCCTTCACATCGGCCGTCACATACAACGACCGTCGGAACAGCAGCGACCCCCGCTCCGAACCCAGGACATCGTAGTGCGCCTGGCCCAGAGCGGACCAGGCGGCCTTGGTGTCGTCGACCAGAGCCTTGAACTCCGACGGTTCCAGACTGAAGGCGGCGTCCGGACCGCCATCAGCCCGGGCCAGGGTGAAATGTTTCTCGATCACGGAGGCCCCCATGGCCACCGCGGCCACCGAAGCCGCCGTGCCCATGGTGTGATCCGACAACCCGATCGGGCAGTCGAACCGCGCCGCCATGTCGGCCACCGTGCGCACATTGGCGTCCGCAAAGGTGGCCGGATAGCTGGACACGCAATGCAGCATCACCACGCCCGGCGCGCCCGCCGCCAGCGCCGTATCCCGCGCGGCTTCGATCTCGGCCAGGTTGGCCATGCCGGTGGAGATGATCAGCGGCTTGCCCCGGGCCGCCGCATAGCGGATCAGCGGCAGATCCACAGCCTCGAAGGAGGCAATCTTGTAGGCGGGCGCGGCCAGTCCGGCCAGCAGGTCCACCGCCGTCTCGTCAAACGGGCTGGAGAAGATGGTGACCCCGGCCTTCCTGGCCCGTTCGAAGATCGCCGCATGCCATTCGAACGGCGTGTGGGCCTCCTCGTAGAGCTCATAGAGGCTGCGCCCATCCCACAGACCACCGTGGATGCGGAACTCGGGCCGGTCCACGTCCATGGTGATGGTGTCAGCGGTATAGGTCTGGATCTTGATGGCGTCGCAACCGGTCGCGGCGGCGGCGTCGACCATCGTGAGACAGCGGTCGAGGCTACCGTTGTGATTGCCTGACAGCTCACAGATCACATAGGGCGGATGGTCCGCACCGATCCTGCGGCCGGCGATTTCGATCTCTGGGGACTTGGCCATGGCGGAATCCTAACGCCGCTTGCCTGAAAGCGATGTTAACCAAACCGTCTTCTGCCGTCGCGCCCGATGGGAATCGACACTACATTGCTCCCATGTCTGATCCTCGTTCCGTCCGCTGCCTGATCGTGGGCTCCGGCCCCGCCGGCTACACCGCCGCCGTCTATGCGGCCCGCGCCTTGCTCAACCCTGTGCTGATCCAGGGAATCCAGCCCGGCGGCCAGCTGACCATCACCACTGATGTGGAAAACTATCCGGGCTTCGCTGACGTCATCCAGGGCCCCTGGTTGATGGATCAGATGCAGGCCCAGGCCGCCCACGTCGGCACAGAGATCATCAGCGATATCGTGCTGAAGGCCGACCTGTCGCAGCGCCCGTTCCGGCTCGAGACGGACTCAGGCCAGGTCTGGCTGGCCGAAACCCTGATCATCGCTACCGGAGCACAGGCCAAGTGGTTGGGCCTGCCCACCGAGCAGAAATTCCAGGGCTTCGGTGTCTCGGCCTGCGCTACCTGCGACGGGTTCTTCTATCGCGGCAAGCAGGTGGTGGTGGTCGGCGGCGGCAACACTGCGGTCGAGGAGGCCCTGTTCCTCACCAACTTCGCCACCAAGGTCACGGTCGTGCATCGCAAGGCCGAGTTCCGGGCGGAGAAAATCCTGCAGCAACGCCTGTTGAACCACCCGAAGATCGAAGTGATCTGGGATCACGCGGTCGATGAAGTGGTGGGGGATTCCAATCCCCTGAGCGTCACGGGCGTGCGCCTGAAGAACGTCAAGACCGGCGCGATCCAGACCCTCGCGACGGATGGCGTGTTCATCGCCATCGGCCACGCGCCGTCGTCGGAATTGTTCAAGGGACAGTTGGACATGGACGCCAGCGGCTATCTGAAGGTCAAGGCGGGAACGGCCGCCACCGCGATCCCCGGCGTCTTTGCCGCGGGCGATGTCACCGACGACGTCTATCGGCAGGCCGTCACCGCAGCGGGCATGGGCTGCATGGCGGCCCTGGAGTCAGTGAAGTTCCTCGCCGAGCGGGACCACGAAGCGGCTCAGCATTCGATAGGTGAGAAGGCCGGGATGGTTGAAGCCTGATCGCCCCATGATCCGTCACGCGCGCCCCGCCGACCACACAGCGATCACCGAGATCAACACCCTGGCGTTTGGCAAGCCGGACGAGGCGCACCTCATTGACCGTCTTCGCGAGGCGGGCGACGAGATGTTCGAGCTGGTGGTCGACGAGGGCGGCGTGCTCGAAGGCCACATCCTTTACAGTCGGCTGTGGGCGGACAACGGCCAGCTCTATGCCGCTCTGGCACCTATGGCGGTCCGGCCGGGACAGCAGATCAAGGGCCTGGGATCTGCCCTCGTCCACGCCAGCCTGGACACCGCCCGCGAGTTCGGGGTGCACGGTGTACTGGTACTGGGCCATCCGCGCTACTATCCGAAGTTCGGCTTTCTCGCGGAAACGGCGGCCAGGGTTCGTTCGCCCTACGCGGGATCGCCCGCGTTCATGGCGCTGGAAATCGAACGCGGCGCCTTCGCCGAGCCCATCATGGTCGCCTACTCCAACGCGTTCTCAGGCTGACGTCACGCCGCCGGCGCCGGTGCGGCTGTTGACGGCATGACCGCCGCGGGCTTCTGGCCCAAGTCGCGCTCCATCGCCTCGAGGCTCTGGTTGATGCGTTTGATCTCTTCCGGCGTCGGCTGGCGTCGCGTGGACATCAGGACGCCCATGACGCGGGTGCGCTCACCCCGGGGCTGGGTGGGGTCCACCACACTGTAGGTGCGCACCTCGCCTGCGACGGCCAGGGTGACCGTGCGCTCGGTCGGTATCCCCTGAAGTTCGGGCGAGAAAAGCCCGCCCTGGGTTCGCTGATCCACGCCCCCGAGCACGGCCGCCGTCAGATAGGCTTCGCCCCCGGCATAGCGACCTGTGAAAGCTGGCGGTTCCCCCCAGGGCCCGGTCCAGCGGTAGAAAATGTGCTGGCCGACCTGGGTCATCTTCACCAGGGTCGGGGCCCAGTACGGTGCGACATACCGGGCATGATAGTGCGTGGCCGAACCCACCTGTTTGTTCACGTACCCGGCCAGAGCCCGATCCGCCACCGTCCTGGCCTGACGCCAGAGGTCCGGTTCAGGTGCCCAGCGCAGGGCTCCGTCGCAGGTGAAGGTGAACTGGCAACCCGTCGTCCGCGCCGAGCCCTGATAGACCACGCCGCAGACAGTCTTTGGATAGGCCGGATGGCGCATGCGGTTCAGTACCACCTGGGCCACCGCCTCCTGGCCCAGCTGCGGCTCGCGCGCGGCCTCGTAGTAGACGGCCTGGCTCAGGCACTGCATTGCGCGCGCGCGATCCTCGGTACCGGCCTGCAGCACGAATGGCTTCATCGGCCGGATCGGCAAATTCGTGAACGGCCGCAGGTTGTTCAGCTCGGCGGCGGCCACCGCATCGGCCTGCTCGTCGAACCCCAACGTGGGCACATCATCCAGATCCAGGTTGCTCCAGCCCATCGGTCGCGCCCAGAGATCGGCACGGCGCTGGCCTGGATCGTGACGCAGCGCCAGCGCGCGCATCGCCGGGTCCATGCCGGACGTCAGCTTCAGCAGGCCCCGATCCGTCAACTCATGCGAGGCGAACCGCGCCTTCGGGACTTGATCCCCAGGCGCACAGGCGGGACCGGCCAGCACAGCCGTCAGAACCAGAACGGCCCCCGCCTTCACTCCAGGAGAGCGAGGCCATCGCATGCGCAGCGGTCTCAGTTTCATACACCTCATACGGGTCGGGCCGTCGCATATAGGCGCAAACGGACAATATTGGGACCCATGGGGCAATTTTCATGCAACGCGGGCGGTGGGCCGATGAGGCGATCTACCAGGCCAGCAGGTTGAGCGCGGGGATATCGGCGAAGTCGTCTGCATTCTGGGTGACCACGCTGGCGTTGTGAACAATCGCCTGGGCGGCGATCATGCGATCCAGCAGTTTGCGGCGGGAATAGCCCGCCGACTCAACAATCCGCCCATAGGCGTCGGCGCAGGCCGCATCGAAAGCCAGCACCGGCAACGCCTCAAGGATGGCGTCCAGGCGCGCCCGGCGCGTCGGGGTCTGACTTGGGTCGCGATAGACGCCGCCCTCCAGTTCCACACGGCTCACCACCGACATCAGGATCGCGCCCTCAAGACCGCCAACGCGCGCGCTCACCGCCGGATCGCCATCCCGCAGGCGGATTAAGACGTTGGTGTCGAGAAGGTAGGCCGACAATCAGAGACCCGACCGCTCGGGCAGGTCGTCGTCGCGCCTCTCAATGTCTGCGGGCTGCGTAAGGTTGGCCAGCCGAGCGATCAGGTCGCCGATCGGTCGCCGACGCGGGAAGATGGTCAGGACATCGCCGGAGCGCACGATCGTGACCTCGACATCGCGACCAAAGGCGACGTCCTTGGGCAGCCGCACGGCCTCGCTGTTGCCACTCCTGAACGTTCGACTGTCGGCGATCGTCACTCGCATCTCCCGTGATGACGCGTATATACAGGACGATCATTGCCATTTCAAGCCGGGCGATATCGCGAGTACCTGTGGACATCGGAAGGCGGGACAGCGGGCAATTTGGGTACGCCGGTAAGTGGGACATAAGCGGGGTCATCGTACGACTTATGGATAGTCGATTCATCTGGGACGCGCGAGGCCGTCCTGAAGTCGTACGTGTCCCCACTTTCTCCTGAGCGCTTCGCCTGTAGCCAGCTAGACACAGGGGTTCGGGGCGTCCAAAGCGTGGTGACATGGACCTACCCCCCCCGCTCCCCTCGGGCTGTTCGCAAAGCTCCCCTGCGCCGCACAGATCATCATTCAGGTGGGGCGGGCAATAGGGTCATCTACGACGTGATATCCAAGCCGCTGGGAACCACGACGAACTGTAAAGGAACAGCTATGGACCTCGTTGACGAGCATCCTACCGTGACGGCCTACTTGGAAGGCGTTGCAGCCGAGTCCAGCCCCCACAGCATCGACCGCTTCTGCTATGGCAGGTGTGGCCGTGAGGCTTATCAACTGGGTGCCCTTAAGGCTCAGCTCCATATGCTGGCTCAGAAGTACCCTGTAGTGGCTGAAGATCTGGCCAGATGCGCAGCCTACCGGCAGGAAACTGCCTAATAAGCCGAGACTGGGCGCGAGGGAATGTCCCGCACCGTGCTGTCTATCGATCTGCACACGCCAGCACGACCTGTGGGCTGCAACTACCTACCAAGCAGGCAGCTAACACTCCCATCGCATAGCCTGCTTTCTGAGAGTCATTCAGCTCAATCCGATAGCGCTTCCAAGCCCATTCCTTAGGGTCAAAATACTCCTGGGTGGAGCCTGCCGCATCATATGTCTCGTAGAAAGGTTCGGACGCTCCTGAACTGCAAGGCAGTTACCACCTCTGCACATCCGGAGGCTACGCAAAACGCGCCAATACGAAACCTGCCATCCCAATATGCGCCAATGTGATCAATACTGAGGCCACGTGGAGCCATTTAAAACGTGATGCTGCACCGCTGTCCGTTGCGCGATTAATTGCTGGCATAAGCAATTGCCGTGTAGGAACAGTTGTAATCGCAATTATT
Organism: Phenylobacterium deserti; assembly: GCA_945883235.1. Lineage (GTDB taxonomy): Bacteria > Pseudomonadota > Alphaproteobacteria > Caulobacterales > Caulobacteraceae > Phenylobacterium > Phenylobacterium deserti_A. The sequence goes on from CAMCXF010000017.1 coordinate 54,101, forward strand.
GCCAAAAGTCCCGCCGATATACTGTCATGTACCGCTGAAAGTGCGGCTCCAATCAAAGCTGTTAAAATAACGAATACGTAAAAATGCGGAAATGCTTTTCTGATAGCTGAGCGGGCCATATCCAACGGCAAGGCAGAAAACAAAAATGCAGCGAATCCAAATGAATACAGTATCATACCGCCAAAAAGAATTGCCGTGGCAAATAGACTCAGAGTTATGGTCATATCATTTTTTCACTATTTAAGATTTTTAGAGCCCACATTGATTGGCAAAATATAAGGTACCGCATTTTTATATGATTCAAACCGTGTGCCATATCTCTTGGAAAATCGCTGTTCTTTTAGGCGAGGTGCTAAGAGGCAGTAAGCGGTGTAACAAATTGCCAAAAGCAATTGATCGGGCGTCCAAAGAGGCACGGTCCAAAGTGTAAGAGCAAACGCCACGTAAATTGGCTGGCGGATGATTGCAAAAAGGCCCTGCGTCGGCATGTCGGGAAAAATGGGTTTGATATTTGCCATCAACGACATCCAACCCAACGCACCCGATTGCACCTCCGACCCAGCGTCAAAACTGGCCTTAGCCACTAGCAGCCAAGATAGTGCATAGGCCACGCACAAAGCCCAAAATACGGCACCTTCTGCTCGCCACCACACAACGCCAGTCGGTGTCCACAAAGCAAATAGTGCAAGCAACTGGACAGAAGCAACCGTCGCGTAAGTCGTGGTTGAAAGTGCCGCGCCATGAGCTCCGGGAATAATTCTCGCTAACCAACGCCCACCCGCACCCGTTAGCAAAAGCGAATGCATAAGCGGGAATTGCGCGATTAAAGCGACATTTGCCAATATCGCCCATGGCCAAGCAACCCGCCCAACACCGTGCGACATGCCAAGGAACATTGCTGCCATCATGGTTAGAACGGCGAACGCAAATAGCCCGTGGCAGAGAACTCCAAGTGTAAGTGCTAGGGTGATGCGACCAACCCCGGATGCTGGCGCCAAAGCGGCTTTCATTAAGGCCAGAGGTCGCGCCAAGCGTGGGTCATTGAACATTTGTGTGCTGCCCGTCTAGGGTGACTGTCCGGCCAAGGACGGGGGAGTAGGCGCGCATGTCAGTTGGCAGCGCGGCCAATTCCGCTTGAGCCGCTGCTTTGACGAATAGAACAGATCAACTCACACTTGCTTCACCTTCATAGTTTATAATCACGCCTCGCAAGTATGTCGAGTGTGTCAGTGGCCAGTATCGACAATAGAATTGACCTTCAGACGCAGCATCATCCAGACTAACCCGAAAACGGGGATAACGCTCACTGCGACCAACTGGTCGTACGGCACTTGAACAACGGGCGCGACGGCGTGCAATACATATGCGAGTAGGCCCACGGCGTAATAGCTGACGGCAACTACGGAAAGCCCTTCGACCACACGCTGCAGGCGCAACTGCCGCTCAGCATTGTTATCCATTGAGGCCAACAGCGCTGCATTTTGCATCTGTACGACCATTTCAACCTGGGTACGTAACAGTGAAGTCGCGCGCTCCACCCGAACAGATAGGCTTTCCAGCCTTGCGCTGAAAGACGCACATGTTCGGGTAGCTGGGAGGAGACGTCGCTGGGTGAAATCCTGCAAGGATTGAAATCCGGCAATGCGACTACTGTCCAAAGCGTCCAGCCGTTCTTCGACAATCCGCGCATAAGCAACTGTCGCGCTCATCCGATAGGCTGTCGCAGCGGTGATCCGTGTGAGTTGCGCCGCCACACCGCATAGCTCTTCTAACAGTTTCTGGTCAGCAATGCCCGCCTCCATACGCTCCGCTATGATGACAAGGTCGTTTTCGAGCCTGGTCACCGCGGCGGATTGTTCCTGAGCGAGCGGCAAGCCGAGCAATGCGAGATTGCGGTAATTTCCCAACTCTTGAAGCTGGTGGATGATCCTTCCCAGGTCTGTCGGCCGCACATCTCCACCTGCCACTACCAATCGTCCAAAATTATCGTTTCGAACCAGAAAATCAGACCAAATCTGCACTGGACCGACCTGCGCACTGACCAATTCTGTCGCGGTGAATTCCGCCCTATCGATCATCCGATTTGCATCTGCAGTCCCAACAATCGCTATGCGAACTGCGCGAAGAACGGCGCCTGGTGCATCCATGATCCAACGCATGGTTTCATCATCTTCGGCAGCAATGTGAAATCCATCCGCATCGGACGCTGGCATGATCAGCGTCATGGTCGATGCCTCGCTATGGCATTCCCATATGAACTCTCCGCCGTCGCTCCGCTTTCCTTCAATGTGACGGCTGCGCTCGCTTATCTCAGAAGGGGCGACACCTGGCATCTCCAGAACGTGGCTGCGCTCTACGGCACGTTCGTCGGCAGTGACGAGGCGGACGATCTGCAGCATCACCATGCCGGGCTGCAGAGGTGGCATTCGCCGCATATGCATTTCTGAAACAATGCGTGCGCGTAAGGGGTGTTCTACAAATGGCATGTGTTTTTTGTCGCCCCCGCTTATTGGCGTCAAACCCAGCGGCTGTTTCTATAAATCTTGTAGTCCAACGACCTGTCCCGAACGGTGGCCGGCGACCACGAGACGGCGGAGCAGGCGGAGTGTCGCCAACTGGTCGATCGGATAGAACCGTTCGCCATTTCCGTCCCGCAGGGGCTTCGGGAAGCCGTAGCCGCGCTCCCAGACACGCAAAGTCTCCTTCGGCAAATTGCAATCGCGCTCCACCACCGCGATGGTTATCAAGCGCGACTCTTCGAGGAGGTCGATGTTTGTCATGGACAACCCCGCGATAACATCTCGACAATCCACCAAACAGGCGTATTTGTCCACGACAAACTCATGGAGTTCGCCCTGACGAAGATCGTGATGGCTCTAGCGCCAGGGGTTCCGCCGCGCGTCCGAGACAGCGGTGCCATGTTCATGGCAATCCCGCCCGCCCGCTCGGTAGTGGCATGATGTCGGGACCTTCGACCGGCGCGGCTGTTGCAGTGACTCTTGGTTCTACTTTGCCGCACAGGCGGCCCATCTGGGGATTGTCACAACGGTCATCGAAATAGGGCGCGTCGAAGAATTGGGTTGACACAATGTTCTTGTTATGTTCTATTTTTCCCGATGTTCGATCCCGACGAAATTGCTGCCCGTCAGGCCGCCTCTGCCCGCCATATGAGCGAGCGCCTCACCGCGCTGGCTGAGCGGGTGTTTGTGCAGGCCGAGACGGCAGTCGAGCCCGATGCGGTCCAGGCTGCCGCGTTGACGGTCGAGAAGCTCTATCGCGGGGTGCGTCTCTGCATGGCTTTCGAAAGCCGCGTGGTCCGTGAACACCGCAGCACCTCGCGCGATATCAAGGCCGAGGCGCAGAAGGTTCGGGC
>CAMCXF010000018.1 GCA_945883235.1 Phenylobacterium deserti
AGTTGATGGCCTGGAGGTAGCGGATGCCCTCTTCGGCGATGTCGTCACCGACCATCCGCTCGCCCTCGTCCTTCAGCTCAGCCAGGTCGACATACATAGCGTAGAAGGCCTTGGTGCGGTCGGTGATGATGCCGGCGTTCAGCAGGGTCTTCACCAGCACGCGGAAGATGTTGGATTGCTCCCTCATGTTCTCGCGGCGGATGTCGTCGGTCATGTTGGCCGCCATCTCGGCGATCACGCGGTCCGGATCGAGGCCGAATTCCTCATAGAGATCGCGCTGCTGGGTGGGTGCCACCAGGTTGAAGAGCAGCGTCTGGAAGCAGTGCGCGGCCCACATCTCGATGGTCTCGTGCTCCTTCTCCGAAAGGTGCGGGATCGTGCGATCCGCCCAGATCTTCCCGAACTTGTGGTGGAAAGCCTCGTCGGTCATGACCAGCTGCATCAACTTCTTGGCCAGCGGATCGTTGGTTTTGGCGAACACGGTGGCGAAGGCACCCATGGCCAGGCCCTCGACCAGCATCTGCATGCCGATGATCTTCTTGTAGACCTCGGGGCTTCCGATGATGTCGACCAACAGGGTCTTCAGCGTCGGGCCGCATTCAACCGGCTTGCCCCAGCGCGCCTTGATGTATTTGGCGAAGGCGGTGACGTGCCGGGCTTCCTCGCGGGTTTGATTGGCGGCGTACTCCTGCGCGCCCTGGTCCTTCAACACATGGCAAAGGCTGGCAGACAGGTTCAGTGCACCCTGTTCGCCGTGCAGGATCGAGGAGAAGGTCCGGAGCGTCGACTGGTTGACGAACCGTACCCTGGTCTTCCAGTCGGAGAGGTGGTTGGAGACGTAGTCGGTGGACAGAGAGATGATCATGTCCTCCGGCAGCAGCATCTCGTTTTCCATGTCGAACGGCTCGTCGAAGTCGATGTATTTCTTGTCCAGCGGATCCCAGAAGTGATCGTGGGTCGCCGAGATGATCTTGTCGAAGGCGGTGGAACGATTACCGTAGCGGTCCAGCTCGAGCATGGATTCGAAATCGTCGGGCGCGACGGCGTCGTAGATGATGTCCTTGGTGATATTGCCGTCGGCGGCCATGGGTCTGCTCCTCGCCTGATCCTATGGGCGTAGAATGCAATCTGAACAGTGATCAGTCAATGAAGATGACGGAGGTGTCACTTTCGATTCGCTTGCCTCCCCATCCCGCCGCTTCGCGGCTGAGGTCGATCATTCCCGCGCCTCGATCGCATCGATGTCCGGATCCGACAGCCCGAAATGATGCCCGATCTCGTGGACCAGGACGTGGGTGACCAGTTCTTCCAGGGTGACATCTCCGTTCTCGGCCCACTCATCCAGGATCGGGCGGCGGTAGAGGAAGATGCGGCTGGGTTCCGGTTCGGCACCGAAACCCGAGCGTTCCGCCAGACTGACGCCTGAATAGAGCCCTGTGAGCCCGAACGGGTCGTCGATGCCGAGTTCCGAGAGCAAGGCGTCATCGGGAAAATCATCGACCCTCAAAACTACCTCGCCGGCCAGGTTTCGGAAGTCATCGGGCAGGGCCGCGAAGGCGCGCTCCGCAATCTCGGCCAGGTCGTCGAGCGAAGGGGCGCGACCGGTCACAACGCTACTCATCGGGCATGACAATGTGCGGGGCATCCGGCGGGCGGATCTCGAACAGACCGATGTCCAATGGCTGCTGCGGCTTGATCGGCCGCATCGGCGCGCGGGAGATGGCCTGCAGCGTGTCAGGTGCCAGGTCATGCATCGATCGGCGGGCCAACCGGGCCTGTGGTGCGTCCAGCGGTCGCGCGGCCGTGGCGATCCGCCAGTAGGACACCGTCAGCCGCCAGACCGTGCGCGGCGGCTTCAGCGGTTGCGGCCAACGGTGCCCATCGGCATAGGTCGGCGACAGCGGCTTGGGCCGCGCCGCGCCTTCGGCGAGTTGTTCGGCCAGGCGACAGTATCGGTCTTCGGCTTCCGGGGTGGCGCCTGTACGGTCATCGTCAAGGCGACCGGCATAGGCGTCCAGCGCCGCCTCGCGCGTCGAAAATGCCGGTCCCACGGCGTCGGTCGCGAAGACCACGGCCTCGCCGGCACGTCGCCGGGCGTCGCTTTCGCGGGCTGCGCGCCCCAGCGGACGCGACAGCGCCAGCTCGGCATTGGCGGCGACAGGATAGAGAATTGCAGTCATCGCCGCCATTCTCGCTGAAAAACCTTGCCGATAGAACGCCTGCTGTACGTGCGAGCGATCAAAGCCCGGCCTAAGGTGATCGTGACTGATTCTCCGGGGCGGCAATGGGCGCGCACGAACTGATGCTGGCGGCGGCGGCGGGTGCGGTGAGCCTGGCGCTTTCGGCTGTCCTCTGGGCCCTGGCCCAGCGCCGCGCGGGGGATCGACGCGTAGCGGCGCTGAACGCGCGGATTCATCAGCTTGAGTTGGGCGCCGAAACGGCACAGGCGTCGGCCGAGGCCTTTGATTCGGCGTTGCTGGCCGTCGAGGATGGCCAAGCCCTGCTGGCGTCCGGCGAGGAAAGCCTGGGTGTCTGTTGTGCGGCGCTGGGCATTCATGAGACCGATCCGCAAGGGTTGCTGAACGCGCTGATGCGGGCCGATCCAGACCATGCGCGGCGTCTGCGGGCGCTGTTTGAGCGCGGCGAGGCGTGCGCCTTTGAAGTCAAGGGTCCGGCCGGGGTCTGCACCGTTGAGGGCCGCGCCGCCGGGGCCCTGGCCTGGCTTCGGATATCCGCGGTGCTTGGCGAAGATCAGGGTCTGCCGACCGCTCCGCGCTTTGCGGCTTTTCTTGACGCCCGGGTCAATCCCGCCTGGATCGCGGCAGCGGACGGCTCGCCCGTCTGGGTCAACGCCGCCTGGCTCAACGCTGTTGACGCCACCAGCCTGGATGACGCGGCCCGTCGCGGCGTCGCCTTCGACCGTGGGGCTGACAGTATTGCCAGCGAAGCCGCCAACCTGGGCCAGCGTCGCGAGGCGACCCGCTGGCTCAGCCTGGGTGGCCGCCGTCGGGCTTTCCACATCGCTGCCCAGCCGTTGGAAGGCGGCGGCGTCGGCGTCTGGACCGACGACCTGACCGAGCTGGAGGATGCTCGCGAGGACGCCAAACGCAACGTCGAGGCCCACGACGAGACGCTCAACCGCATCGATGACGCCGTGGTGATCTTCGACCAGACCAAACGGTTGAAATTCCACAACACCGCCTTTGCCGAGCTATGGGGGCTTGAACCCGCCTGGCTGAGCGAGCGCCCCACCCATGGCGAGGTGCTGGATCGCCTGCGCCAGCGACGGCGGATCCCGGAGACTGCCGACTATGGCAAGTGGAAAGCCGCAGAGCTCGCCTACTACGAGCAACTGGAGGCGGCACCCGACGACATGTGGAGCACGCCGGACGGCAGGACGCTCCGGGTAGCGCGCCAGCCGCACCCCATGGGCGGCATGCTGTTGCTGTTTTCTGACATCACTGGCGAGCTGAAGATGAAGGCGCAGTACAACGCCCTGATCCAGGTTCAGCAGGCGACCCTCGACAAATTGTCGGATGCGGTTGCGGTGTTCGGTTCGGACGGGCGCCTGCGGCTGCACAACGAGAGTTTCGAGAAGTTCTGGAACATCACGCCGCTTCAACTCGAGGCAGCCGGTGATTTCGAAGGCGTCGTCGATCTTTGCGTGCACAAGCTACACGATATGGTGTTCTGGAAGGAGCTGAAGGGCCGTGTCGCCGACCCCGATCCCTCCGCGCGCATGCCGATCACCGGAGAAGCCCAGACCTCCGACGACCGTATGGTGGAGTATCGCTCACGACCGCTGCCCGACGGGGCCACCCTGATCGCCTTCACCGACGTCACTGATGCGCGAAGACTTGAAAGCGCGCTGGCCGACCGCGAGCAGGCCCTCAGCGAAGCCGAGCGTCTCAAACGCGATTTCGTCGGCAATGTCTCGTACGAACTGCGCACGCCGCTGACCACCATCATCGGCTATTCCGAGCTGCTGGAAAACGCGGGTGATGCGTTGCCGGAACGGGCCCGGGGGCACGCGGCTTCCGTCAAAGCCGCTGCCACCCAGTTGGCGCGCTCTATCGATGATGTCCTCGATATGGCCCAGATCGACGCCGACGAGATGGCGCTGACCCTCAGTGACGTTAACGTCGCTGACCTGCTGACCGAGGTGGTGGATCGCTGGCGCGAGGAGACGGCGTCCGGGACGATCACTTATGTCCTGGATCGCGCTGACGATGCCGGGACAATTCGGGGTGACCGGCGGCGTCTGTCGCAGGTGCTGGATCACCTCATCGAAAACGCCATCGCCCAGACCCCGGCAGGCGGCACCATCACCGTCGCGGCGCGCAAAACGCAGGGTGAGGTGCTGCTGAAAGTCTCCGATACCGGGCGGGGTATTCCGTACCATGTGCAGGCGCACATCTTTGACCGGTTCATAGGTCGCGAACGCGGAGGGCCCGGTCTCGGTCTGGCCCTCGTCAAGGCGCTGACCGAGCTTCACGGTGGCTGGGTCGCGCTGGAAAGTGAGCCCGGCGCGGGTGCCACATTTACCTGTCACCTGCCCGAAGACGCCCAATCGGTGAGCCAGCCCCAGCTGGGGTTTGGACGTTTGTGACGGCCCGAAAAATAAAGGACAAGCATGCGGATCATCAGCCTTGCGACAGCCCTTATGCTGGGTCTGGCCACCCAGGCGGCCGCTCAGGATCGGACCCTCGATCTTCTGAAGGCGCTGGCCGATGCGGCCGGCCCGCCGGGGTTTGAGGAACCCGTACGCAAGATCATGGTCGAGCAGATGCGGCCTCTGGCCGACACCATCACCTATGATGGCCTCGGATCGGTGATCGCCACGCAAGGCAAGAGCGGGCCGCGCATCATGATCGCTGCCCATATGGACGAACTGGGCGGGATGGTCCGGCGCACCACGCCTGACGGCTATATCTCCATGCAGATGCTGGGCGGCTGGCTTGACCAGGCCCTGATCGGCCAGCGCTGGATCATCATTGGCTCAAAGGGCCCGGTCCGTGCGGTCACCGGCGTCCGTGATATCCATGTCGTGTCGCCGGATGAACGCACCAAGGTCTTTCCGCGGGACAGCGTTTTCCTGGATGTTGGTGCCAGCACCGCAGCCGAGGTTGCCGCTATGGGTGTGTCGCCCGGTGATCCCGTGGTGCCCGATGCTCCCTTTGTGGTGCTGAACGGGACTCAGAACTACATGGGCAAGGCGTGGGATGACCGGTTGGGGTGCGCCATTCTGATCGAGGCCATGCGCCGTCTGAAAGGGACCAACCACCCCAACCAGATTTTCTATGTGGCCACGGTGCAGGAAGAAATCGGCCTGAGAGGGGCGGAAGCGTCGTCGGCGTTGGTGAAGCCCGACATCGGCATTGCTTTGGAGGCCGGGGTGGTCGGCGATGTTCCCGGCGCGCGACCCGAAGAGTCGCAGGTCACGCTGGGTGGCGGACCCGGGCTGTTCCTCTACGACTCCAGCGCGTTGCCGAACCGCAAGTTCGTGGCCCTGGTCAAGGATACGGCCCGCGCCAAGGGCCTGCCGCTACAGCTCGATCTGGTCCAGGGCTATGGTGATGACTCTGCGGAAATCCAGCGCAGCAACGGTGGGGTGCCCACCGTGAATCTGGTGGTCCCGACGCGATACACACACGTCCACACCGGCATCATCAACCGTCGCGACTTTGACCAGATGGTCGAGCTGGTGGTGGCCCTGCTGCAGCGCCTGGACGCCAACACCGTGAAAGAGCTTCGAAACTTCGCGCCCTAGTTCTGGAGGTCGACATACCTAGGGGACATAGCGTCCGCGCCAGTGGGCGGCGATAAATTCACGCAGATCTTGGTAGGCGACAACTTCCATTTCACGCAACGCAGCCAGCTTTTCGCCCATATCTCCAGCGTCGAAGCGAGTTCGAGCACCCTGAACCGACGCGCCGTACCAGGCATACCGGCTGGCATCCTCCGAGAGCTTCAGGTCATCGTTGACCATGCGAAGCGCCAGCGCTGCCGCGGCTGTTGCCCCGGCAACAGCCAGGGTAAGCCGCGCCGCGACCCCGTCCGCTTCCTGCCCGGCAAGCAGCATGATTCCGGTCAACATGGCGGCCACGATCGCGACCGTTGGCAATATCTGGCCACCCAACTGCACGACTCCCGATCGCCGGCGCGGTGTCCGCAGGGAGTCGCCCAGTTTGCGGTCAATGTAAGCAATCTGGCTGTCAAACCGTTGCGACCGTAGCAGGGTGAGAACAATATCCAGCTCTTCGGAAGGCACCGGTGGCGGTGGCGTGCGCGCCCAGTCGGCCAGGACCCATGTCTCGTCGTCACCCGTGTCGCCCGCCAGACTGCCGATCCGGGCCGTGAGATCGCCCGGGGTCGGCAAGGCGGCCAGGGCTCGGGCGCGTGCGGCCTTCCACTCACCCAGTCCTGCGTCGTCGCGCATCGCGGCGGCAACAAGCCCCAGGTTGTTGATGAGCGTCTGAAAGTAGAGCGCGCGCATCCGCTCGGTCCAGAATCTGTTGCCGAGCCAGCGGGCCTTGGCGGATCGATCCAGCCAATGTACGGCTCCAAATGCGATTCCGATCAGGCACAGCAAGGCCGCCGCCGCGCCGAGGAGGGGCGCAGAACTCCCCGCAACTGGCGCAAAGCCGGCCACGATCAAGCCCGCCGTTGCAGAGGCTACCGAGCCCAGTCCAAGTCGGCGTGAGCGGCGGGCGTGCTGATTGGCCGGGGCGTCATGGCGGCTGAACTGGGCGCGCAATTCTGGCCAGTCCAGAACCCGCAAGCTCCTCAGATGTCGCGCGCCCAGCATGGCGCGGGCCGGCTTGGTCAACAGGATGTCGTCGTTGGACCAGCCGGCAAGCGGATCGCCGAAAATGCCCGGACTGGCGTCTGGCGCAGTGTCTGGGGCGTTGGTCATTTGGCGTGTTTGTCCCTGCGCATCGGTCGGTGACTGGACCCCAGTATGCCGAAATCACGCTCAAGGACCACCACGTCGACCTCAGATCGCCGTGTAGCCGCCGTCGATGACCAGTTCTGCGCCGGTCATGAAGCTGCTTTCGTCGGAGCCCAGGAACACGATCCCGTCTGCGATCTCGCGTGCCATACCCAGCCGACCCATGGCGTGGCGAGAGATGATCCCGTCGCGCATTTCGTTGCCATTCTCCGATTGCTGTATCGCGTTGATCACCATCGGGGTCTCGATGAAGCCGGGATGCACCGAGTTCACCCGCACACCCAGCGGTGCGAGTTCCAGTGCCGTGGCCTTGGTCAGCATCAGGACGCCGCCCTTTGACGCACAATAGGCAGGAGCTCCGGCGAGGCCCACCTTTCCCAGGATCGACGACAGGTTGATGATCGAGCCGCGACCCGCGTCGACCATGACCGGGGCCACGGCCTTCATACCCAGGAACGTGCCGTCAAGGTTTACCGAGATCATGGTCTTCCAGGCCTCGAAGGTAACCTGCAGCAAGGGGCCACCGCCGCTGGCGATCCCGGCGCTGTTGACCAGAATATCCAGGCGGGCGAACCTGGCCAGTGCCGAGCGCACCACCTCATCCCAGCGGGCTTCGTCGGTCACGTCCTGAACCATGAAGACCGCTGTATGGCCCTCGGCGGTGATCTCGTCGGCCACCGCCCGACCCAGGTCGGCGGCCATATCGGTCAGGACGATGGTCGCGCCCTCGCGGGCCAGCCGTCGGGCGCTCTCGGCGCCAAGCCCCGATGCGCCGCCGGTGATAAGCGCCACCTTGTCCTGAACGCGTCCTGCCATAGCCCGACTCCTTGAGTGCCTCGTTTCGAAGACCCTATCCACCCGGTGCCGGTCAAGCCACACACCAGTCAGGGGGGACATAAAAATCCGAGGTTGATATTAGTTTAGTACTAAACTAAATATGAGGCGACTGCGGGATCCTCATGTCGACGGGTCACGCATTACCAAGGGGAGCCAGACGCACTATGCGCCCACTTTATCTCGCAGGGGCCGCCCTGCTGTTGTTCCAGGCCTTCGGGATTTTCCTGCCGATGGGCATTCTGGGTACCGCCATCGACTGGCCGGCAAGTCTAGATTTTCCGCCGGCTAAGGTGCTGCCGTTGATCCAAGCCCACGAGTCCGCGGTTCGGTTGGGCTACGGTCTCTATCTAGGCTGGTCGCTGACGTTTGCCGCCAGCGCCGCTCTGATTGTGGGCCTGGCCCGCGGCGACCGCCCCATGACTGCGCTCTCGACCCTCGCCGTTGGACTGGGCGTGGCCTCGGCTCTGGCCCGGGCCATTGGCATCGTCCGCTGGTTGACCGGCTCCAGCGCGCTGGCTGATGCCTATGCCGCCGCGCCGGCAGGGTCGACCGAACGCATCGCCATTGAAACCACACAACTGGCGCTGAACGCCTATGGCGGGTCTATCGGTGAGGACCTGGGCGTTTCGGCCTTCGCCGCCCTCTGGCTCGCCTTCACGGGTGCCGTGATCCTGAAAGACAAGGGGCTGCCGACCTGGCTGGGCTGGACCGCCTTCCCAGTCGCTGCGGTGGCTGCCATGCCCGCCACCGGGCTGGTGGGATTGGCATCACCGGTCGATGTGGTCGTCGCAACGACAGCCATGCTGCTCTGGATCGCGGCGGCGGCCGTCGTTCTGGCGCTTCGGGGACTGCAGCGCGGATAGACCGTTAAGGCGCTGCAGCCGCGTGGTGCAGCTCCAGCCCGATGGCGTGGTTGCGGGGAAATCCGTTCCACGTCGCGCCGGGGCCACCGGGGCTGATCGCGCCGTAGCCCGCAGGACCTTTTGTCGGCCATCTTGTGGCGTTGGAGAACGGGGTGTCGGTGGTCAGATAGGGGAGGCGGCTCTGATCACCCTTCACCCAGTAGTCCAGGAACGCAGTGATGAAGTGCTGCTGGATTGCGGCCGTGCGCGTCTTGCTCCAGACCGGATCCTCGAACCAGTCCAGATCCCACAGCTGATCGCGCATCTGCGCAGGCGCGGCGTTCATGCCGAGGTTATGGCCGCCATTCTGGAACACCAGCAGATAGCGATCCGCGTGCGTCGCCTGCTCATAGATGGTGCGCACGCCGTCGGCGAAGCCCACCGTCCGGTCCCGGTCCCCGGCAATCACCAGCAGCGGGGTCTTCAAGTCGGCCAGACCCTGCGGGCCCCAGGCCTTGAAGCCGGTGCCGCCGCCGGCCGGTGCCATCACCGCCACGGCCTTCAGGCCAGGAATGCTCAGATCGGTCGCCTTGGCTCCACCGCGTAGGTAGGGCTTTAGCAGGATGCCGGCGAAGGCCGCGCGACCCGTGGGATCCAGACCGGCGCCGGCGACCGTCAGGGATCCATAGCCTCCCATGGAGTAGCCGATCACCGCCACCCGCTCAGGGTCTACGCCGGGCAAGGTTCCGGCGTGCGCTTGGGCCAGCAGGGCTCGGGCCACGAAGCTGATGTCCAGCGGGCGTCGCAAAAGCGGCTGGCCTGCCTTGGCGGCGTCGCTGATGTCGGGGTCCCGGTGGTGGATGGCGGCGACTACATAGCCTTTCGACGCCAGGTTCTCGGTCAGCCAGGTCATTGCCGCTGGCGTACCGCTATAGCCGTGGGAGACGATCACCAGGGGATGGCGACCGGCTACCGCCGGCGCGCCCCGCACCGCCAGCCCCCGAACCGTGAATGCTGCGGGTTTGCGGGGCGGCTCGCTGGGCAGCTGATCCGAATAGGTCACCGGTTTGCCGCCGGCCCGCACCGTGGCCGGATACCAGATGTCGACAGGCAGCACCCGACCCGGGGCGGCCACACCTGACGTGGCCGGACCACGCGTCTGCAGATCGGGCTGTTCGCGGTCGGTCAGGATAATCGACCGTAGACCCACCCCATGCGGGCCCAGCTGAGCCAGGACCGGCGCATCGATGCCCGCCCGGCTCAACGGTTCCGACGCTGCGGGACCACCAGCCAGAAGTATAGCCGCCGCGATTCCAAGCCAACTCTTGAGCACCATGCTCACTCCGGTCCGCCGCCATAGAGCAGCGACTTGGGATCCACTGGCAAGCCCTTCACATAGCGATCCACCAGGGTCTTGAGCTCTCCGGCCTGCGCCGTTCCGGCACGGCTCAAGCCGCCCCACCGCGCGGGCGACATGGTGTTCGCCCAAGCCTGCCAGGCCGCCTGCATGGTCTTGAGACGCTGGGGATCCGTTGCGGCCAGATCGTGACGTTCGCCGATGTCCGTTGTCAGATTGAACAGGTAGTCGGCGTCTTCGACCTTCACCAGCTTCCAGGGCCCCTGGCGCATGGCACCTTGGGGCCCCATGCGCCAAAACAGCTGCGAATGCGCGTCACCGGCGCGGGAACCCTTCAGGAAGGGCATCAGGTTCACGCCATCGAGGTCGGATCCTGTCGGCACCCCGGCGACCGACAACGCAGTAGCCGTCACGTCGAAGCCCATGGCGACAGAGCTGACCGTCCGCCCACCAGGGATCTGGCCGGTCCACCGGAAAATGGCCGGTACCCGGACGCCCCCCTCAAGGGTCAATGCCTTGACCCCATTCAGGGGCGCGTTGGAGGAGGTGGTCTGCCAGGTCGGGCCGCCGTTGTCGCTGGTGAAGACGATCAGGGTGTTGTTCGCAAGGCCGTTGCGCTCGACCGCCTCAACAATCTTGCCGACGCCATCGTCCAGCGCCGCCAGCATGGCCAGATAGGTCCGACGCTTCGGGTCCGACACACTTGCAAAGCGCGCCAGATAGGGGGCTGTCGCCTGGAGCGGGGCATGGACGGCGTTGTAGGACGCATAGATGAAGAACGGACGGTCCTTGTTGGCGTCGATGTAGTTGACGGCCTCATTGCTGAAGGCTTCGGTGGTGTGCGCTGGCATGGGTGCGGGCTCGGTGCCGCGCATCAGAGACCTGGCCCCGCTGGCACCCTGCGGTGTGTAGGCCATGGCCCCGTCGAGAAACCCGTAGAACGTATCGAAGCCGCGCGCCGTCGGCAGGTTGGTCTGGGTGAAGCCCAGGTGCCATTTGCCGAACATTCCGGTGGCATAGCCCCGAGCCTTCAGCCGCTCCGGCAGGGACTGACTGTCTTTGGGAAGACCAAAGTCAGGGTCCGCGCGCTGGGTGGTGCCGGGATTATTCTCGAAGCCGAAGCGATGTTGGTACCGGCCCGTCATCAGCGCGGCCCGGCTGGGCGCGCAGGTCGGGTGGTTGGAATAGAAATTGGTCATCCGGACGCCGTCGCGCGCCAGCTTGTCGATGTTGGGAGTTTGTACATCCTGTGCGCCCAGGTCGCCGTAGCCCAGGTCGTCGGCCAGGATCAGGATGACGTTGGGTCCGGTCTCCGGCGGCGTTGGTGCTGCGACCGCCGGAGCCATCAGGGTCAGGGCGACGACGACGGCGGCTTCCAGCGCGGTCTTCAGGTGTTTCAATGCGGACCTCTTTAACGGCGAGCGTATACAACTTTCATACAGCGGCGATCGTCCGTTCGATCAGCCAATAGGCTGAAAGCCCGCCGATGGCATAGGCCGGGACCTGCGCGTTCCACCCTGGGAGCGACAACCTCATTTTGAGAGACAGCGCGCGCCAGGCGGCGATCAGGGCTAGTGCGGCACCGATGAACATGAGTTGCCCGATTTCGACGCCGATATTGAACAGCAACAGCGCCTGAGGCGCGGCCCCCTTTGGCAGGCCGATGTCGGCCAGCACGCCGGCAAACGCCATGCCGTGGAGCAGTCCGAACAGGAAGGCGATCAGCCAGGGGCGGCGTTGTGCGAGGGTCGGGTCGGCGCGGCGTGAGGTCGCCAGTTCCACGGCCACGAACAGGATGCTGAGCGCCACCAGCGCCTCGATGGCGGCGGAAGGAAACTGCAGGTATCCCAGGGCGGCCAGGGCCAGGGTGATACTGTGCGCCGCGGTGAACGCTGTGACGGCCTTCACCAGCCGCCAGTTTGCGCCGATCAACAGTAGCAGTCCCAGCACGAACAGCAGGTGGTCGAAGCCGGTCAGGATATGCTCCACCCCAAGCTTCAGATACCCGGGTACGGCAATGCCATTGGCCGGCGACAGCGAGAGTCGAACCGCAGGATCGGAGGGTCGCATGACCAGGTCCAGCGCCCGCCCGTCATGGGAGGAAACGCGGACCAGGACATCTGTGACGCTTTGTTCCAGCCCCTCGACCGACAGGGTCTGGCCATCCAGCGGCGGTCCGCCGCGCACCTGCCAGAGCCGTGTCATGTAGCCCGGCGCCACCTGTTCGGCGCTGGCGGGTTTGTCGAGGGCACCGCCGGACAGGTGGGGCACAAGCCTGAGCGCCATATCGCCCACCACCGGGCGTTTCCAGGTGACATCATAGTCGCCCGGCCCCGTTTCGACGATCTGCACCAGGGCGGGGCGAACCTCGTGCGCGGCGACCGGCAGGGCCCAGCCAATCCACAGCGCCAGCGCGGCAAGGCAGGCGAGCAGACGGCGCGGGCTCATTGCGGAAGACCCGCAATCTCGACCTTGTACCTTTGGCGCAGTCCTTGCCGGAAGGCCCGGTTCTTGATCTGCCGCTGCTCGGCCATCCAGGCGTCCAGTACCTCGGCGCGGACCTCTGCCAGCGGCACGGTCTCTGATGCGAGGCGGCTCTGCACCTGGATCAGGTGAACGCCGTAGGGCGAGGTGACGGGCCCGACCCAGGTCATCAACGGTGCTTCCCGGGCGACCCTGGTGAAGTCCGGACCGTAGTCGCGAAGCAGGTCGGCAGCCGCAATGTCAGCGTAGGCCAAGGGCAGGAGCGCGGGATCTCCGGCTGCGGGCTGGCCCGACTTCAGTTTCGCCAGAGCTTCTGTGGCCGCGATCGGGGGGCTGGTCCCGGTTCGGTCCTGGCTGAAATAGACATGCCGCAACGCCAGCCGTGCTGGGGTTGCATAGCGGGTGCGATTCTTGTCGTAGTAGGCCTGCAGATCGGCCTCGCGCGGGGCGGGGATGGCGCTGACGTCTTCGCTGGCGAATGCCATCTTCTGGGCCAGGCGCCGGCGAACGATCATGTCGTCCTTGTCCAGGCCAAGGCGGATGGCCTCGCGGGCCATCAGTTCCTCGTCGACACGCTCCTGAATGATCGAGGCCAGTTCATCGCGGGTCGGCGGCCGCTGGGTCTGCATCTCCCAGTACGCAGCGATTTGCTCCAGGTCGCGCGCCTCCAGGCGCACGGTGGGCCGATTCAGCCCGCTGGCGACAGAGATGGCTACGAACAGGGCCACACCGATGACAAGGAAGTGCAGCAGCGGCTCCCGCAGGACCCGCCTCCACATTGCGACGCGCGCGCTATCTGAACCCGGTGACATCAGGCTCCTGATCAAGCCGTCGGCTCAAACCAG
This sequence comes from Phenylobacterium deserti, assembly GCA_945883235.1. Lineage (GTDB taxonomy): Bacteria > Pseudomonadota > Alphaproteobacteria > Caulobacterales > Caulobacteraceae > Phenylobacterium > Phenylobacterium deserti_A. The sequence goes on from CAMCXF010000018.1 coordinate 13,318, forward strand.
ATCGGGGAAGACCAGGCGCGTTCCATTACTGTCGGCAACAGCTTCGGGTTTCGCGGCGTGCCGTTGCGCAGTGCATCCCAGGTCGACCAGCGGCAGGAGGGGTTCTCCAGGACACGAACATAGTAAAAAGCCCGCTGCTTCGCGTTGAACGTGGGATCGCTCCAGACGGTACGCAGTTCCACGTCACCCTTGAACCGATCCGGCTGGCAGGTCTTGAGGTCGACCGCTGCGCCGTTGTCCGGGCAGCGGCCATTGACCGCCTTCAGTCCGTCAGCGCAGGCCACGTCGAAGACCTGCTCTTTGGCCACGCCGTTCTCCACCCAGCCCTTCACCACCTGGGCCCGCTGCAGGTAGCCCGAGCTCGGATCGCGCACCGCCCAGACCAGGAACTTCGGCGCCTTGTTCGCCGCGGAAAGCAGGTCCCCGCCCATGGGCACGCCGTGAGCATAGGCCTGACGCACGGTGTCGGCGCGGGTCAGCAGATCAACCGGGAAGTCGTAGCTTGCGAAGAACCGAACCTTGATGCGCGGACCCGAAGTCGCGAAGGTTTCCTTGCGCCGCATGGCTGCGTAGATCGCGTTGCGGCTGTTTTCCTCCGCCCAGACCCCGGCCAGACCCGACGCGCCCCAGCTCTGGAAACGGCCGCCGGCCTTGGCGGGATCGGTCCCTTCCCAGTCGGCCGCCTTGTTCGGCGGCACGGAGCCGCGCAGTTCCGGCGTGCCGTCATTGCGACCGGTCTTGCTGAAGTAATTCGGTTCCTCGACGCTGCCGGGGGCGGCGTTGTGGGTGTCGGAGGCACCGATCAGGCCGAACTTGAAGGGGTTGAAGCCCTTGGTCTGGCGCATGACGATACCGTCCTGCAATGCCTGGCGGATGTAGCCGCCCTTGAATTTAGTGATCGGCTTGTCCTGGCCGATATAGCTTTCCATAATCTCGAAGTTGGCCCATTCGTCGTTGGGCGACAGCGATGGATGGGTGTCCGAAGTCCCCTTGATCTGGGTCATCTCGACCAGCGGCTCGTTGCGCATCCGCAGGTCCGAATAGGCGCGATCAATAGGTTTGCCGTTCAGACGCACACTGTCGAACATCAAGCCGTCCGAACCGTTGGAATTGTGCGGGATGGCCAGGGCCTCGATGCCCTTGGCGCGCCAGCCGTCCATGGTGCGCCAGAGGTCCTCCGGGTCCTTGGACATGTTGGAATGATAGGGAAACTCCACCGTCTTCGCGCCCTTGAAGATTACATTTCGGTGCAAATTCCGACCGTCGGGGGCCGATGTGTATTCATAGCCCACGAACGTCGTGAACTTTCCTGGAGTGTTGTGCCGCGCGGCAGCAGAGGTCACCTCGCCCCAGGCCTTTGATACCAGGGCTGGTGCAGAGAACCCTGGCGGCAAGGAGTTGTTTCGGAAACCTGTGACGACGCGGGTGAACGCCTCTCGGATCGCCGCCGGTTCCGGGCTGAAGAGACCCTGCGTCACCGGCAGCTTAGACAACGGGCTGTTGGGGTCGGCGGCCTCACGAATAGCGCCGATATACTCTGCATGGTCGGTGACCGCGGCAAAGTCCAGTGGTCCGCCCGCCAGACGGATATCATAGCCCTGTGCGTGGCCTATCGCCTCACCCTTGGCGAACCGGTAGGCGTCGTCCGGTGTACGCCTGACGTTGAAGATGTAGGCGTCGAACGACAGCTGGGTGTGGACATGAAGGTCGCCGAAATAGGCGTTTCGATCAGCACTATAGCCAGGCAAATGCGCCGGCGCTGCGGTGGCCGTGGCTTTGGCCGACGTGGTCGTGGAGGCCTGTGCGGGGGCCTTCGGCTTTGTCATCGTCTGCGCGCCAATCGCGGCCCCCGCGATCAGTACGCCGACCGCCACGGCGGGAGCCACATAGCGCAAGGCTGCCAACTTCGCTTCATTTGTCATCTCGATTCCCCCTCAAGCTTTCCAATACCTAGGCTGTCGGCTCGAACCAGATCGGCGACGACCAGGCCCGTTCCATGACGGTCGGCTGGAGTTTCGGATTTGGCGGCGTACCGTTGCGAAGTGCTTCCCATGTCGACCAGCGGCAGGATGGATTCTCCAGCACCCGGACATAGTAAAAGGCCCGTTGTTTCGCATCGAACGTCGGATCCGACCAGACCGTCCGCAGTTCGACGTCGCCCTTGAAACGATCTGGCTCGCAGGTCTTCATGTCCACGGATGCCCCGTTTGGCGGGCATCGCCCGGTGGCCGCATTCAGCTTCAGCCCATCGGAACAGGCTACGTCGAAGACGCGCTCCTTGGCGACACCATTTTCGATCCAGCCCTTCACCACCTGTGCCCTCTGCAGGTAGGTGGAACGAGGATCGCGCACGGCCCAGACCAGGAATTTCGGCGCACGTCCGTTCGATGGCAGCAGGTCGCCCCCCATCGGCACGCCATGTGCGTAGGCCTGCCGCAACGTATCCGCGCGGGTCAGCAGGTCAGCCGGGAAGTCATATCCCGCAAAGAAGCGCACCTTCATCCGAGGTCCCGAGGTTGCGAAGGTTTCCTTGCGCCTCATGGCCGCATAGATCGCAGCGCGGCTGTTCTCCTCGGCCCAGACACCGGCCAGACCGGATGAGCCCCACGTCTGGAATACTGGGCGGGCTGGCGCGCCGGCGGCGTAGGCGTCGTCCCAGGTCTTTGCGCCCCTTGGCGGGACGCCACCGCGAAGGTCCGGCGTCCCATCTCGTCGGGCGGTCTTGCTGAAATAGTTGGGTTCTTCGACGCTGCCGGGTGCGGCGTTGTGGGTGTCTGAAGAGCCGATGAAGCCGAACTTGAATGGGTTGAAACCCTTGCTCTGGCGGAGCAGAATTCCGTCACTCAGCGCCTGGCGGACATAGCCACCGTGGAATTTGGTGATCGCTTTTGCCTGGCCGATGTAGCTTTCCATAATCTCGAAATTGGCCCACTCGTCGTTGGTCGCCAGAGAAGGGTGCGTCTCGGATGTACCTTTGATCTGGGTCATTTCGACCAGCGGCTCGTTGCGCATCCGCAGGTCTGCGTAGGCACGGTCCAGCGGTTGGCCGTTCAGCCGCACACTGTCGAACATCAATCCGTCGCTGCCGTTGGAATTGTGCGGGATGGCCATCGCCTCAATGCCCTTGGCCCGCCAGCCATCCATGGTCCGCCAGAGGTTTTCCGGATCGGCGGAATCGCTGGCCGAATAGGGCGCACCAGGCACATTGGCTCCACGGAAGATCACATTGCGATGTAGGTTCCGACCGTCCGGCGCAGAAGTGTACTCATAACCGACAAATGTCGTGAAGCGGCCGGGCTGATTGTTGCGCGCGGCGGCGTCGCGTACCTCGGTCCATGCTCGTGACGTGATGCCAGGGTCGTTGAACTCCTTGGGCAGCGTCCCGTCACGACGCGCCTGGCCCATGCGGGCGAATGCCTTCTGGATCTCGTCCGGGTCAGGACTGAACAGACCCTTGCTGAACTCCAGCCTTGAAAGCGGTGTGCCCTCGATTCCGGCCTCGCGGACGGCGGCCAGGAACTCGGCGTGATCGGTGACGGCTACGAAGTCCAGTGGGCCGCCAGCCAGCCGGACGGTGTAGCCACTGGCGTGCCCGATCGCTTCTCCGCGCGCAAACCGATAGGCGTCATCCGGCGTGCGGCGCAGGTTGAAAATATAGGCGTCGTTGGAGAGATAGGTGTGGACATGCAGGTCGCCATAGTAGGCGTTGCGATCAGCACTATAGCCGGGCAAACGCGCCGGCGCTGCTGTCGCCTTGGCTTTGGCCGGTGTGGTCGTGGAGGCCTGCGCCGGGGCCTTCGGCTTTGTCATCGTCTGCGCGCCGATCGCGGCCCCGGCGATCAGTACACCGACTGCCACGGCTGGAACCACATAGCGCAAGGCTGCCAACTTCGCTTCATTTGTCATCTCGAATCCCCTTCAAGCTTTCCAATGCCTAGGCTGTCGGCTCGAACCAGATCGGGGATGACCAGGCACGTTCCATCACCGTGGGCTGGAGTAGAGGATTGCGTGGCGTTCCATTGCGCAGCGCGTCCCAGGTCGACCACCGGCAGGAGGGGTTTTCGAGCACACGGACATAGTAAAAGGCTCGCTGTCTGGGATTGAAGGTCGGATCGCTCCAGACCGTGCGCAATTCGACGTCGCCCTTGAAACGATCAGGTTGGCAGGTCTTCAGATCGACCGTCGCGCCATTGGCCGGGCAGCGTCCGTTGGCCGCCGCCAGACCATCCGCGCAGGCCACGTCAAACACTTGTTCCCTGGCCACGCCGTTCTCGATCCAGCCCTTCACCACCTGGGCGCGCTGGAGGAAGCCGGAGGTAGGGTCGCGCACCGCCCAGACCAGGAACTTCGGTGCCTTGTCAGCCGCCGACAGCAGGTCACCGCCCATGGGTACGCCATGCACATAGGCCTGACGCACCGTATCGGTGCGGGTCAAGAGGTCGGCCGGAAAGTCGTAGCCGGCGAAGAAGCGCACCTTTATGCGGGGTCCCGAGGTGGCGAAGGTCTCCTTGCGGCGCATGGCGGCATAGATCGCCTCGCGGCTGTTTTCCTCCGCCCAGACCCCGGCCAAACCTGAGGCACCCCAGGCCTTGGAGGCCGGACGTGTTGGCGACCCAGGCGGATCAACGGGTGCCCCTTCCCAATCGGCCGCCTTGTTCGGGGGTGCAGAGCCGCGAAGCGCGGGCATGCCGTCCGTTCTTCCGGTCTTGCTGAAGTAGTTGGGCTCTTCGACGCTGCCGGGCGCGGCGTTGTGGGTGTCGGACGCGCCGATCAAGCCGAACTTGAACGGATTGAAACCCTGAGCCTGCCGCATCAGGATCCCGTCCTGCAAGGCTTGGCGTACATAGCCACCTTTGAACTTCGTCACCTTTCGAGCGCTACCGATGTAGTTTTCCATAAGCTCAAAATTGGCCCACTCGTCATTGGGCGACAGCGTCGGATGGGTTTCGGAGGTGCCCTTGATCTGGGTCATCTCCACCAGAGGCTCATTGCGCATGCGAAGATCGGCATAGGCTCTGTCCACCGCTTGGCCGTTCAGCCGCACGGTATCAAACATGATCCCATCGCTGCCGTTGGAGTTATGCGGGATCGCCAGGGCCTCGATACCCTTGGCACGCCAGCCGTCCATTGTGCGCCACAGATCCTCCGGATCCGGAGAATTGATCGCCGAATAGGGTGCGTCAGGCACTTTTGTGCCCCTGAAGATCACATTGCGGTGCAGGTTCCGTCCTTCAGATGAGGCGGTATACTCATAGCCCACGAAGGTTGTGAAACGCCCCGGCCGGTTGTGGCGCTCTGCGGCCTCCCTGACCTCAGCCCAGGCCCGCGACCCTGTCGCCGGATCGGTAAAGCTTTGCGGCAGGGTCTTGGCGCGCATGGCGGCATAGAAGGCCGTGAAGGCTTTTCCGATCTGAACGGGATCAGAACTGATCAATTCCTGGCTTATGGGCAGTTTGGAATCCGGATTGTCCGGGTTTCCGCCTTCACGGACCGCCGCCAAGTATTCCGCGTGGTCTGTTACCGCCGTGAAGTCCAGCGGCCCGCCCGCCAGCCGGATCTGGAAGCCGACGGCATGCCCGATTACCTCACCCTGTGCGAACCGGTAGGCGTCCTCAGGTGTGCGTCGGACATTGAAGATATACGCATCATTGGACAGGTAGGTGTGGACATGCAGGTCGCCATAGTAGGCATTGCGATCAGCGCTGTAGCCCGGCAGTCGCGCGGTGGGCAGCGCACTATTCGCGGCCGGCGTGCGGGCGGCGACCGCCGCGGCTTTCGGCTTTGACACCGTCTGCGCCCCGATGGCGGCCCCGGCGATCAGGGCCCCAACCACCACCGCCGGCCCGATATAACGCAGGGCATTCGCCCTTGCCTTCGTCATATCAACGTCTCCCCCGTTGTTGGACGAACTATAGCTTCAAGTTTTCGACGTGGGCCAGTCTCCTCATCGCCTGATTCCGTCCACCGGAACGCAATGGCTCGGTAGCGTGGCAGCTGCCGAATCTTGATCCAGTGCCAGACGGCGGCATCTCAGAATGAGCCGGGTCAGGTCTCGCTGGAACTTGACGCCGAATTCCAGAGAGGCCGGACGGCCACAGCGAGAGGCGTCACTCGGGATCCACGAGGAACTGGCGCTTCGGGTCGTTCGCCGGGGTCACTGTCCCGTCTTCGAAATGGACCACAGCCCCGTCCGACGCGTACTGCAGAATGTAGGCCTTGCGAGTTTTGCCGGTGAGATTGGGGCCGGTCCTGTGCGGCGTCAGTGACGAAAACACCACCACGTCACCTGCCCTGGCTGGGACGGAAACGGCATCCTCGGGATCCTTCAGGCACTCGAGGCCGAGCGGGGTCAGGTCGTGGCGCAGTGTGCCCAACCGGTGGATCCCCGGCACCACCCACGGACAGCCGTTGTCCAGCGTCGCATCGTTGAGCGGCACCCAGCAGGTCAGATACTGTTGCGGCGCGGTGAAAGTGTAGCCGTTGTCCTGATGCCAGGGGAATTCCTCCGGATTGCCGGGCTTCTTGTAGACCGCCTGGTCCCAGTAAAGCCGCGCGCCGGGGCCCAGAGTGTCATGGGCAATGTCGCGGAACACGGCGTGTCGGCTGAAATCCTTGAGTACCTGTGACCGCTTGACCAGGTGGATCGTGAAGGTGATGGCGTCAGCCTTGGCGATGAAGGTCTTGCCGCCGTCCCGTTGGCGCAGGATGTCCTCGCCCTCGCGTTCCATCGGATCGATGACGTCGCGCACCGCGGCAAGTTCGTCGGCGCTGAACGCACCCTCCAGCAGGAAATAGCCCTCTTCGTCGTATTGCCGGGCCTGATCGCTGGACAGCCGACGCAGCGCGCCACTCGATGCGCGCCACTCAAAATCGGTGTTAAGGGCGTGCCGCTGCATGGTTTCTCCCTGCGCTCTCGGGACGGGTTTGACAGCTGGTATGCGATTGACCGGCGTGCTGCAACGATGCCCGGGTTCGACGCAGCTTGACGGTCTTGTCCGTGTTGACGTCAACGCCTCAAGCAGGGAGGAAAGACCATGACCGAGACCATCCTGCCCGGCGAGCGCCGCGACATCCAGGGCGACGGCTGCCGCCTGTCCGTCACCGTAGTGGGGGAGGGGCCGCTGCTGATCCTGATGCATGGCTGGCCCGAGCTGGCGCTATCCTGGCGACACCTCGTCGCGCCACTGGCGGCGGCGGGATATCAGGTCGCGGTGCCGGACATGCGCGGCTATGGGGCTTCGGAAAAGCCGGATGATCCCCTGGCCTATCGGCTGGATGTCATCGCGCGCGACATGGACGCCATTGCCCGCGAGCTGTGCGCGGAAACGTTTGTGGCCATTGGCCACGACTGGGGCGCGCTTTGCGCCTGGGGGACGGCGCTGCGCCTGGGACCGGTCAGGGTGCGCGCTGTGCTGGCGATGAGCGTACCGTACTCGCCGCCGCTGAAGCGGCCGTACGCTGATCTGTTGGACAAGCTTTATCCGGATCAGTTCTTCTACATCCGCTACTTCCAGGACATCGGTGTCGTTGAAGCCGAGTTCGAGGGGCACGGCGCGCGCAAGGTGCTGAAGAGCGTTTACTACAAGAGCTCGGCGGCGGGCATCGCCAACAATGTGGCCGGGGCGACGCCGCGTGATGCGCCGTTCATGGCCAGCCTGTCGCCGCCGCCAGAGGGGCCGCTGGTGTTCATGAGCGACGCCGAACTGGACCAGTATGCGCAGGCCTTTGAGGCTGGCGGCTGGCGCGGACCGATCAATTACTAGCGAAACTTTGATCGCAACTTCGCCTCCAGCCTGGCGCTGGGAGATTACGCCATCCAGCAACCCGCAGGCTTCATCGCCGGCGCGATGGACCCGGTCGTGACGATGTTCCCCAACCAGCTGGAGACCATGCGCAGCCTGTGCCGCGACTATCGGCTTGAACGCATGATCGAGGGAGCCGGACATTGGGTGCAACAGGAAGCACCGGAGGAGACCGTCGCGGCCACACTGGAATTCCTGCGCGGACTTCGCGGCTGAGTTAACTGGTCGCCAGCAGACCCTTCCAGCGCTGGACCTGTAGTCGCACTTGGGCCGGGGCCGTGCCGCCATAGGAAGCCCGGCTTGCGGTAGAGGCCACAGGTGTCAGGACGCGGTAGACGTCTGCAGTTATTCCCGGATGCAGACCCTGAAATTGCTTCAGGGTCAGTTGTGGCAGGTCCAGCCCACGGGTTTCGGCCAGTTTCACAGCACTTCCGGCGATGTGATGAGCTTCTCTGAACGGCAGGTTCAAACGCTGGACCAGCCAGTCGGCGAGGTCAGTGGCCGTCGCATATCCAGAACCCGCGACGGCGGCCATTCGGGCCTTGTTCGCCTTGAAGTCCAGCACCATCCCGGTCATGGCGCGGACTGCCAGATCCAGGTCATCGAACGCCCTGAAGACCGGCGGTTTGTCCTCCTGCATGTCCTTGTTGTAGGCCAGCGGCAGGCCCTTCATCACGGTGTTGAGGGCCATGAAATCGCCGCTGATCGGGCCAACCTTGGCGCGCACCAGTTCAGCCGCATCGGGATTGCGCTTCTGAGGCATAATCGACGAGCCGGTGGAATAGGAATCCGAAAGGCTGATGAAGCCGAATTGGGGATTCGTCCAGATCACCACCTCCTCGGCCAGCCGCGACAGATGTCCCGCGCAAAGGGTGGCGCAGGCCAAGGCCTCAAGCGCGAAATCACGGTCCCCGACACCGTCTAGACTGTTGGCCGTGGGGCGTGCGAAGCCAAGTGCCTCCGCCGTCCACGTCCGGTCAATCGGGAACGACGTCCCGGCCAGCGCAGCAGAGCCCAGCGGGCACTCGTTCATTCGGGTCCGGGCGTCGGCCATCCGCGAGACGTCACGTCCGAACATCTCGACATAGGCCATCAGGTGGTGTCCCAGGGTCACCGGCTGGGCTGGCTGCATGTGGGTGAAGCCCGGCATGACCGTGTCGGCATGTTCTGCTGCACGGGTGACCAGCGCGAGCTGCAGGACGCGAACCTTGAGCTGCATCTCATCAAGGGCGTCGCGCACCCAAAGTTTGAAGTCCGTGGCCACCTGATCGTTGCGCGACCGCGCCGTGTGTAGGCGACCCGCCGCAGGGCCGATCAGCTCGCCCAGGCGGGCTTCCACATTCAGATGGATATCCTCGTACTCACGGCGGAAGGGGAAGGTGCCGCTCTGGATTTCACCTTCGATGGTCTTGAGACCTGCATCGATCTTCGCCGCATCCTCCGTGGATATGATTTTCTGGCGCGAGAGCATGGCGGCATGGACCCGGGAGGCGGCTAGATCCTGCTTCCAGAAGCGTCGGTCAACATCGATGGAGACATTGATCTCCTGCATGATTGCGCCGGGCTTTTCCGAGAACCGGCCGCCCCAGATGGCCTGGCCCTCGCCGGCCGCTGGTGTCTGGGCGGGCGCCCGACGCGGCAGAGCCAGAGTGGCAAGGCCAAGGCCAGTGGACAGGGCGAAGCCCGAGATCAGGTTGCGACGGCTTTGCATGCGGAGTTCCTTGAGGGGTGAACCTGTCTAGCCTGTATCCGGGGCGACGCGTCGGCGACGAGATGGCTTATTCTCGCCAATTAGGTCGGTGCCCAAATTTCGGGCGTAGACGACAGTGGCCAGCAGTGCGGGGCGGGAATGCCCTGGCCTTCCGTTTGCCCGCGGAACGATGATAGGCTGGCCGCAACGAGATCCGCGAATAGACGTCATCGGGAGATTGCAGATATGCGACGCGCTATGGTGCTTATGCTTGGAGTTGCTCTTTGTGTCGCCAGTCCGGCACTGGCCGTTGCGGCGGAGAAGGCACCAACCCCCGCCAGCTGGAAACCCACCCGCAACGCCATTGGCCAGCCCGACCTCTCCGGATACTGGAGCAATGCGACGCTGACTCCGCTGACCCGCAATTCGCGTATCTCGAACAAGGCGACGCTGACCGCGGAAGAGGCCAAGGGCTTCGAGAGTATCTGGGCCAAGGCGCTGGCAGACTCCGATGCGCCCACCGACCCCGATGTTTCGACCGAAACCGTGCAGGCCAGCAACCTGGCCTCCAAGCTTGTCGAGATCCGGCCCGACTTCATCGCCGCTGGCGGTGACACGGGTGGCTACAACACCTTCTGGATCGATCCGGGCACCCATCTGGTGGAAATCAATGGACAGTATCGGACTTCGATTCTGACCACGCTGAACGGCCTGCCCATGCCGCGCAAGCCGGCCGCGCCGGTGCCAAAAGGGTTCGGCCAGTACCGTGACATCTACGACAGTTACGAGAACCGCTCGCTGGGCGAGCGCTGCATCACCGGGTTCGGTCGCAACAATGGCCCGCCGATGCTGCCCAACGGCTACTACAACAACAACTATCAGATCATGCAGACACCTGACTCGGTGGTGATCGAGGTCGAGATGATCCACGACGCCCGGATTATCCGACTCAGCGACAAGCATGGCCCCGACGGCCCACGCCGCTGGATGGGCGATTCCATCGGGCGCTACGAGGGTGACACCTTGGTCGTCGAGACCATCAACATTCCTGAAGCGCAGCAGTTCATGGGATCCTGGAAAGGCCTGAAAGTGACCGAGTGGTTCACCCGGCTTTCAAGGGACAAGATCCTCTATCGCTTCCAGGTGGAGGACCCGGAGTTCTGGGAGAAGCCTTGGGGCGGCGAGTACACTTTTCTGACGCTGAAAGGCCGCACATACGAATACGCCTGCCATGAGGGCAACTATGCCTTGCCGGGAATCCTGGGCGGTGCCCGCCAGAAGGAAAAAGAAGCTGCAGAGGCGGCAGCGGCCAAGGTCCCGGCTGCGGAACCCGCCGCGCCAAAGGCCAGGCGCGGCGGCGACTGAACGGACCCCCTCAGGCGACCTGTGCGCCATCTCCCAGGTCGCGCTTTGCCCGCAATGCTGCGGCGATCTCGGCGTGCCGGGTCCGGGTGATGGCGTAGGACGAGAAGATCAGCATCGAGATCACGGCGATGACGGCCGCCACGGGTCCCCAGACCAGCACCAGCCGGAACTGGACATCGTGCGGCAGGACGACGCCGACCTTCTGGCCGATGTCGGAGGGGAACCGGATGATGTCCAGGGCGACCCCCGCCAGCAGCACGCCGATGCTGGTGGCGGCCTTGTTGGCGAACCCCAGACCCGCGAAGTAGAGCCCTTCGCGCCTGCGACCGAAGAGGTGCTCGTGTTCGTCGGCGGCGTCCGCCATCATCGAGGGATACGAGACGCTGACAAAGCCGATCCCGATTCCGGCAACAAAGGAATTGAACTGCATCGGCATCAGCGCCGCGTCGCCGACTGGACTGTAGAGGCCCAGCAGCCAGGACCCCTGAACCACCAGCCAGTTGGCGATGAGCAGCGACAGTCCGATCAGCACCACGTCCTTCTTTTCAAGACGCTGCTGAAACTTTGGCGCGCCGCCGACGCCGATCAACAGGCCGACGATGAAGGCATAGGTGATGAACTGGATATCCTCGCTCTTCAGCTGCCATACGAACACGAAAGAATGGCTGTTCAACGTCGCGTTCAGACCCTGCGCCACATAGGTGATCACGGCGGAAAGGAAGAGCAGACGAAACGATCGATTGGCGAATATCTCCTGCACCTCGTTCGGCAGGCGTCGCCACATGGGCTGAGGGACCTGTACAGGTTGCGGCAGTGACGCGGCGTGGCGACGCAGGCCTAGGCAGCAGACGGTCATGCAGACAAACAGGACGGCCGCGGCAGTCCATCCAAAGCCGGGATAGCCCTCCGGCCGCTGCAACCCCCCGTCAGCGAAGAATACTGAAAATCCAAGGGCCGTTATGACCAGCCCCGCAAGGATTCCGGCGACCGACCTGTAGACCACAACGCTGGTCCGCTCGGCGTAGCCGGTCGCCAGTTCGGCACCCAGCGCAATGTAGGGCACATTGAACAGCGAAATCGAACTGCGACCGGCGACCGACAGCAGCACAAGCCATCCGAACAACAGTGGCTGGCTGAGATCTGCCGGTGGAGAAAACAGCAGGCCGACCGAGATTGTGGTCAGCGGGATGGCCGCGATCATCAGGGGCAGGCGGCGCCCTAGCCTGGATTTGATGTTGTCCGACCAGGAACCGATAAAGGGATCCACGATCGCGTCGGAAGCCAGGCCGACGGCCAAAGCTGCGCCCACCATGGCACCCGAAAGGCCCAGCACGACGGTATAGTAGAAGAACACAAAACCGACAGCGGTGTCGAAGCCGCCGGATTGCGCGGCTTGGCCCAGGCTGTAGAAAATCTTCTGCGCCACGGTCGGGCGGATCTCGCGTGGAGCAGCCGTCGGCTCATTCGATGGACCGAGGTCGGAGGTAGTGTGCGCAGGTGTCAACAGGTCGCTCCCGCCATTGTGTTGGCATGATCCATCGGTGCGACGGGATTTATTGACGGAAAATGTAACAGGGCCGCCCGACTTCGCAAGTCGGCGCCTTAGCAAAAAGGGCGGCTTCGGCCTTGCGCGCGCTGCGGTGGTCGCTAGGTTCGCTGCCAGAAACAGAGGCGGAGGTATCCGCTGGCCCGCGGGAGACTATCTTGGCCACAGTCGCAGCACCGGTGGGCGAAGTTCCGGCCGGCGGACAGGATTTCGGAACGCCAAGGTACCGGCTCTATGTGCTGATCGCGCTGACGGTCGTCTACACGCTCAACTTCATCGACAGGAACCTGCTGGGCGTCGTCTCGCAGCCGATCATCGACCAGTTCGGGTTGTCAGACACCCAGTACGGCTTCCTTACCGGCCCGCCCTTCGCGCTGTTCTACGCCTTCATGGGCGTGCCGATCGCCATGGCGGCGGACCGCTTCAATCGCGTGGCGATCATCTCCATTTGCATTGCGATCTGGTCGCTGATGACCGCCTTGTGCGGCTTTGCCTCCGGGTTTCTGTTTCTGTTGCTGTGCCGGGTGGGCGTGGCCATCGGCGAGGCGGGCAGCACGCCCCCGTCGAACTCCCTGATCGGCGACTATTTCAAGCCGCGCAGCCGGGCCGGGGCGCTGGGCGTCTTTGGCATGGGCGTCACCATCGGCGGGGCATTTGCCTATGGTTTTGGCGGCCCGATCGGCGGCCTGACGAACGAAGCGGTGCTGGCCATGCTCGCCCCGATCGGCCTGGATGGCCTGCCTGCCTATATGGGCTGGACCGGCTCGTTCGGCTGGCGCTTCGCCTTCATCGGGCTGGGCATTCCCGGCCTGCTCATCGCAGCCGTGATGTTCTTCACCGTGAAGGAGCCACCGCGCGGATACTCCGATCCTCCGGGCACTGTGCAGATGGAGAAGGCCAGTATCGTGGACACGCTGCGCCAGCTGGCGGGCAAGCCGACCTTCTGGACCATGGCCATGGGGGCATCGCTCGTGGCCTTTGTCGGCTATGGGCTGTTTGGTTTCCAGGCACCGATGGCTCAGCGGATCGCCGGCATCGGACCCGGCGAATTCGCGCTGACCTTTGGCGTGCCGCTGGCGCTGATTTCGGCGCTTGGCACGTTCCTCGGTGGCTGGCTGACCGCCCGGCTGTCGGGCCGCTACCGCACCGCCGTGGCGGTGATCCCGGGCATCGGCCTGCTGCTTGCCGTCCCATTCTATATCACTGCCTTCTACCAGATGGACCACGCCAGCGTTGCCGTGACGGCGGACGGCGCAAAGTACGTGCAGGGCCACTGGCCGGCGCTGATCACCTGGGGTCTGGGGGCGATGTTCCACTACGCCTACATCGGCGCCCAGTATACGATTGGTCAGGGGGTGGTATCGGCCCGCTCGCGCGCCTCTGCCATCGCCATATTGCTGGTGATGGTGGCCCTGATCGGCAACGGGGTCGGCCCCCAGGTGGTCGGCCTGCTCTCCGACATGTTCATGAATTTGCAGCTGCAAGCGTATGGCGCTGGCGGGGAGCTGACCAACGCGATCTGCCGGGCACGCGACCTGTCGGCGCTGCCGGAGGCCCAGCAACAGATCTGCCGCGCAGCCTATGGCGAGGGACTGCGACAGTCGCTGGTGGCTGTAACCTTGGTGTTCATCCCAGCCGCAGCTTTCTACTTCCTGGCTGCGCGCACCCTGGACAAGGACATGGTCGCCAGCCGGCATTGAAGATTGACGGTGTGTGCGGCGATTGTCGCCCCCCTGCGTGGCGGTGGAGCCAGCCTAACGGCAACCCGTCTCCAGTTTGGCGCACGGCGCCCAACCCCGAGCGGCCTTCAGGCCACGAGGAATTTCCACCCTGTCAGGATGGCGGAGCGTCGCGTCCGATGTTCCTGACGGCTGACGAGGTGGCGCTCCTGGTTGAAGTGATTGTGGAACGAGGCGTGGGTCGAGGCGAATTTCTGCAAACGCATAGCCTGAATCGCCCGCGAGCGGATCTTCGAGGCGAACAGTCGCCCGCACCGGTTCACCCAAAGCCGCACGGTCTCATGGCAGATGTCCATGCCTTGCTCGAAGCTCAGGTATTCGACATTCCGGAGTGACAGCGCGAAACGCACGTACAGCATCACCGCCATCTGGATCACCTCCGATGAGGAATCGAACCAGCGGAACGGGTTGGCGGGCTTGGAATGGCGGGTCATCGGAGCGTCACTCGCGGCCGAACCGCCGCATTGCGCTTCACCTGCCAAGACCCCTCGTCGAACTGTCCGGGCCAGGGGGTGCGGGATCGTAGCCGATCACCCCGCATCCTGCGCGAATGAGCGCAGGGTTTGCCAAATGCGCATTGGATGATCTCCGAGATTTTCGGCAAACGCATCCCGACAGCATCCCGACAGCATCCCGAGAGCATCCCGAGAGCATCCCGAGAGCACCCATCGGCGTGCTCGCTCACCCATCCGTCGCCGTAATCCCAACATCTGGAGATCACAAAATGGCTACCAAGAAAACTGAAGACGTTATCGCTGCTGCTGAAGTTGAAACGGGCGTCACGTCGCATGCCGCTGAGTCCGCCAAGGTCATCAGCACCTACGCCGCGATGTCGGCCGGTTTCGGCCTGGTCCCGTTCCCGATCATCGATGTCGTCGCGATTGCCGGCACCCAGTACAAGATGATCGCCGAACTGGCGCGCATCCACGATGTGGACGCCTCGAAGGAGCGCGTCAGGTCGGCGGTGATCTCGGTTCTCGGCGGCGGCGTTCCCACGCTGCTGAACGCCACCATGCTTAACTCGCTGGTCAAGGGCGTGCCGGTTGTAGGGTCTTTCCTCGGCCTGGCGCTGCTCCCGGCCATGGCGGGGGTGACCACCGCCGCGCTCGGCCGGGTCTTTGCCCAGCACTTCGAAGCGGGCGGTACCCTGCTGTCGCTGGATGCGAAGGTGATCCGCGCCCACTTCCAGGCCGAGTTCGAGGCCCTGAAGGAAAAGGCGTCGAAGAAGCCGGCCGCCGCGGTCAATGACGCGGAACTGGTCGCCGCCTAGACGGATCTACTGACCTGCGGGCTGGGACCTGTGGGCTGCGCGCACGCGCGGTCCGCAGGCCCCAGCCGTTTCTCTTTTTTCTGCGAGGCCGAATGATCTCCATGATCCCGATGATTGTCTATGCGCTGCTTTGCCTGATGGTGACGGTGCTGGCATTCCGCGCACGCGGCGGCTTCCTGCTGTACCTCGTGCTCTCGGTTGCCCTGACCCCTATTGTCGGCCTGTTGATCCTGTTCCTGGCCAACCCCGACTTCGCCCGTTCCCTGAGCAAGCCCAAGCCCGAGGCCAGTAGCAAGCCCCAGACCGAGGTCTGAGTTCGCACTCATGCTCTCCCCCCGCGAAAGGTCGAGGCCCAGGTTTGTCCGCAAGCTATGGAGCGCCACAGCCAAACTTAGGGGCACCCTGTTAAGGCATTTCACGGGGCTGCTGCTTGTGGCGCTGGTCCTGGCGGCCATTATCGTCTTCCTCAGCCCCTACATCTTCAAGCAGGTACCGGCAGGCTACGTCGGCGTGCTGTATCGGCCCTGGGCGGGCGGCACCGTTTTGTCGTCCGCTCTGCGTGAGGGGCGCAGCTTTGTGCTGCCCTGGAACAGGGTGATCAACTACGACGCCCGCGTTCAGACCTACACGGAAACATTCGAGGCCATTACAAGTGACGACCTTCATATTAAAATGGAGGTTACTTATCGCTTCCGGACGCTAGAGACGTCGATCGGGCGTCTGCACAAGGTGGTCGGACCAGATTACCGCAAAAAATTGCTGGACCCGGCGATATCGTCTGGTCTTCGTGAGGAAGTTTCGAAATATCAAGCGGTCGATGTTTACGGCGTTGCTCGCACAAAAATACAGAGGCAAGTCTACGAAGATGTCGTCTCTCCGCTGAATAACAACATGATCACGGCGGTCCCGCAAGATATCGCAGCGATCAATACCAAGGCCGCAGCCTTTGGCCGCCTCAAGCTGTCCGAAACCTCCAACGGGAACCTAATTGAGTTGATGGATGTCTTGATCAAGACGGTCACGCTTCCTGCCACAGTGCGTGCGGCGATCGAGCGCAAGCAAGAAGCTGATCAACTCGCCCAGGAGTACATATATCGGATCGCGAAGGAAAAACTTGAAGCCGAGCGCAAGGAGATCGAGGGGCGCGGCATCGCGGCGTTCCAGCGGCAGGTCGAGCCTGGAATTACGCCAAGCTATCTGAAGTGGCGCGGGATCGAGGCCACCCTAAGCCTCGCACAATCGGAAAACTCCAAGGTCGTGATCGTCGGTGGCCAGAACGGGCTTCCGTTGATCTTCAACGCCGACGACGGGTCCAACGCCGCACCGAAGGCCAAGCCCAAACCCCAGGCCAAGGCCGCTCCACCCCCGAAGGCACCGCAGTGAGCCTCAGGACCGCGTTTTCCGGAGCGTCGAGCCCCGCCAGCGCTGCCACAGCTTCCCCCCAAGGCGTAGCTTCGCACGATCCCGACGGCCCGATTCTCATGAGACCGGAGAATTCCGCGTGGCTTTGATCCAATTGTTCTGGAAGTCCGCAGACGCCATCCGGTGGCGGTTCCTGGTGCTGGTCTTTCTGTCGGCGGCCTCGAATACCGCTGTGATGATGCTGATCAGTGCTGTTGGAAAGTCCGGCGTGACGCTCGTCGCGCTACGCAATCTGATCCTTTTCGGGCTGGCCATCGCGATCTTCGTCATCTCGCAGAGGAGGATGCTTACCGAGGTGTCTTCGCGGATTGAAGCGATGATCCATGATATCCGAATTGATCTTCTGGAACGCGCCAAGGCCTCCGAGGTGCTGCAGATCGACGAGGTGGGCCGCGCCGATCTTTACAACGGGCTTAGCCGCGCGACGCAAGTCATCTCCCAGGTCACGCCAAACCTGGTCATCTCGATGCAGTCGGTCGTCCTGCTCACCCTGGCGTCCTGCTATATTATGTACCTGTCGCCACTGGCCTTTGGCCTCTGGTTTTGCGTGATTGCGACGACGATAGGTCTTCACCTCGTCCGATTTGCCAAGGCATCCGAGTTGCTCGCCGAGGTGACTGAGGAAGAAGGCAAACTGCTGTCCGGATTCTCTGACGTCTTTGATGGTTTCCGAGAACTGAAGATCAGTTCCGCCAAGATGGCGGACGTTTCAGGCGACATCAAGCGGTCAGCTCTTAATGCCCAGGACAAGAAGGTAAAATTCCAGCACTTGTTCGCAAAAGACTACACGTTCTCGACCACCAGCTTTTTTCTTATGGCTGGCCTGATGGCTTTCGTGATTCCGGTCATGACCAAGGCCGATACAGCTACTTCGACATCCCTGACCATGGCGAGCCTGTTCATGTTGGGGCCGGTGGGCAGCATCGCCTACAGCTTGTCGCTGCTGCAGCAGGCCAACGCGGCGGCCCGGGAAATTACCGAACTCGAAGGCCGGCTCGCAGCCGTTCCACCCGCCGAACAAGTATTCGCTGACACGGGACGCTTCGGCGAATTCCAGCGTCTTGAAATGCGCGGCGTCTCGTTTCGGTATGAAGGCCGCGAAGGTGAGCGGGACTTCCGCGTTGGGCCGATCGACCTGGAACTTCACCGCGGCGAGGTCGTCTTCATCACCGGAGGTAATGGATCCGGGAAGACGACCCTGGTCTCGTTGCTTCTGGACCTCTACCCACCCACGGAAGGCTCGGTATGCCTTGATGGGGTCAGGATCGAGGGCGCGCTACGGACCGCTTATCGTGACCTCTTCTCGGTCATTTTTTCCGGCGGCCATCTTTTCTCCCGGATCTATGGGCTGCCTGAAACGAGCGACGCCGAGGCGATGGAGTTGATCCGTCTGCTCGAACTGGAGAGCAAGGTCAGTCTCCGGAACGGCGCCTTCAGCACGACGAAGCTGTCGGCGGGACAGCGCAAGCGACTATCTCTCATAGCTGCCATGCTCGAGCGCAAGCCGGTCTATGTATTCGACGAATGGGCAGCAGATCAGGACCCATATTTCAGATCAAAATTCTACAATGATATAATTCCTCGCCTAAAATCCGCAGGATCTACAGTCATTGCCATAACGCACGATGAAAAATACTTTGGATGTGCGGACCGTCGATTTGATATCAGTGAAGGTATATTGTCCGAACAATATGACGATCCGAAAAATTCTCTTGCAGCTGAATGATAACTATAACTCGACTGCTAGTTATCAGTTTCAAATTTCATCAGGCTTTGAATCCAGTAAGCCTCAAAAAACAAGGGTTTTCCATGATTGTGCAGAGGACGTTTTCAGCGTTGGTCGCTGCGTTAGCGGCAAGTTCGGCCCTGGCCGCCGAAGCCGGCTCTGCGATGAGCGCGAGCGCGGCGGCGCGGGCCTCTGCCTACTGGCGGCAGGAGTCGGCGAGCGCGTTGGTGAACCGCGCCCTGCAGTCTGATCCGCGCAACCCGCGCCTGAACTACCTGAACGGCCTGATCTACGACGCGAAGTCGACACCCGCCGCCGGCCGCGAGCTTGCGCGGGTGGGATACGAGGTCGCTCTACGGAACGATCCGACGTTCTGGCCTGCAGCTTATCAGTTGGGCCTCCTGGCCATGGACAATCGCGATGCCCTGCTGGCGGAGCGCTGGCTGCTAACCGCCGCCGCCTATGCCCCGCGGGAGGCCATCGTGGCCTACGCGCTGGCCCGGGCCGCCTATTGCGCCGGAGACTACGGAACGGCGGCTGCCGCTCTTGAGCGTGCCCTTGCGATCTCGCCTCCGGACAGCCGCGACAGCTATCTCACCGCCTCGCTGGTGAAGGCCGCAACCGGCGACGGCGCCGGCGCTTCGGCCTGGCTGTCGCGCTATCGCGGCGTGGCCGACGACGTTCGCTACGATGAGGCCCGGGATCGCACGCAGGAGCTGCTGACGCGGGTGATGTATCAGGCCGCACCCGTACCTTCGGGAACCGCACCGGCCGCGCCCTCGGCGCCTTCGGCGCCAGTAGGAACTGTTGTATATGTATTGCCTGGAACCGCACCGCCTGCGCCCGCGGTGCCTCCGGCGCCAGCGGGAACTGTTGTATATGTAATGCCCGGAAGCGCACCGGTCGCGCCCGCGGCACCCGCGGCACCTCCGGCGCCTCCCAAGCCCCTTGATCTGGCCCAGAACCGGACGGCCGTGATCGACGTCATATTCCTTCGGCGTGACATGAGCAGCTCGACGGGCCAAGGGCTCAATGTGCTGGACTTGTTGAACCTGAATTTCGCCGCCAGTCTCGTGAATTCGGCCACAGACAAGGTTCGTGACCGATCCACTGACACTGTGACGTCCAACACCGGAACGAATTCGCGTTCGGTGAACATCGACGTGCCGGCGGTTAAATATTCTCTCAACATTGCCAACGCGAGCGGCGGTTTGTCGACCATTGAGGGGCATCCGAGCCTGTTGGTCTACGACGGGCAGTCGTCCAGCCTCTTTTCGGGCCAAACCATCACCTACGGCGTCTCCGGAAATCTCGGCGGTGCAACTTTCACCAAGGATATCGGTCTGCTGCTAACGGTGAAGCCGCAGTTCCGCAACGCGGGCCCGGTCAACCTGGCCGTGACCGCGACGATGGAAACGCTCTTCAACGGCGGCCTCAGTTCGTTCTCCGAGGAAATTGCGACCCAGAAGGATTCGACGATCATCGTTGCCGATCTTAATTTCAATCAGGCCATGCTGGTATCCGGAGGGTCTCTCTACAAGAAGAACTACGGACGGTCGCAGGTACCGGGTCTGGGATCCATCCCGGGCTTCGATATGGCCTTCCGCCGGCGCTCGACCACCGAGCAGCGCACGGACCTCTACGTGCTGATGGCGCTTCGGAAAGCTGATGACGATGGCTCGGATGTTCGCACGGAACTGCGTCGCCAGATCGACAAACTTCTGGAGAACGCCGGGAAGTCGATCTCTTCGCTGGATGTCGCCAACACAGGGCCATCGCTCGTCGAGCCCCGTGCCGAATTTTACCAGGTGGAAAATCCCGGTCGGCGGCTTGATGGCGCGTACATCACGCGGCTGGGCTTCACGCCGGACATTCTCGGCACCGAGCGTATTTCAAGTTCTCACCGCTAGCTCCGCCACTGAGCTGCTTCGAGGCTCAGCCGATATTTTCATTCAAATTTAGAAAATTTATGGAATCAACTATTATGTATGATTTATTCAATATTCGACGGCTTCTGTCGACCGCGGGAACTGCAGCCCTCCTGACTGGTGCCATCGCCGGGCTCCCGGCCATGGCTTATGCCGCGGATGTCGGCGAGATCGTGGTGACCGCCCAGAAGCGGGCGCAGCTGGCGCAGGACGTTCCCGTGAGCATCTACGTGGCAACGGGCGAACAACTCGAGGCCCAGGGCCTGACCAGCGTGCAGGACTTCGGAAACACGGTCGCCGCTGTGAACATTGCTTCTGGCAACCCTGGCCAGATGCGGCTCACCATCCGCGGAATGGGCGATATCTCGGGTAGCAACCAGTCGTCCACCGTCAACGGCTTCTATATCGACGAAACCGCAATATCCTATGTGTCAGGTTACATGCCCGAGGTTGGGCTGTTCGATATCGAGCGTATCGAAGTGCTGCGGGGTCCGCAGGGGACCCTCTTCGGTGATGGGTCCATGGGCGGTACGCTGCGGGTCATTACGAAAAAGCCGGACTCCACCCGCTATTTTGGGCGTTACAAGCTGAGCGGCTACTCAACCGAAGGCGGCGACGTGGGCTTTGGCGCCCAGGCCAGCGTGAACGTGCCGATCCAGAAGGACGTCCTGGCGACCACCGTTTCTGCAAGCTATCGTAAGTTGCCCGGCTGGATCGATGTTCCGGACCTCCGCCGTAAGGATACAAATGAAGCCGATATTACAGACGTTCGCCTAGCGGCGCGCTATACACCGACAGCACAGCTGGCAGTAGATTCGTCTTATCTCTACAGTCACAGCAAGACCTTCGATTTCCTCGGGACATCGCCCGGCAAGCTAGACCCGCGAACAGCCGGCAAGGCGTTCGGCGCGGGACCGGTGCTCGGGTTGTCGCCCACTGAATCCGAACTGCAAGTGGGCGCCGTCACCGTCAGCTACGACGTCGGCTTCGCCACCTTCATTTCGGCGTCCGCGATCACCAAATCGGCCAACGACCAGAGCCGGGATCTCTCCTCGGCGCTTCCCCTCGTCTTCCCACCTTCGTTTTTGCCGGGCGCAGATGCAAAGTTTACATATTCCGTCGGAAGCCGGGCGCTGAGCCAGGAATTCCGCCTAGTTTCCAACGGTGACAAGCAGCTTGACTGGACCGTCGGTGCCTACATCAAAGATGAGAAGCGGACCGTTGATGAGGGATTCGTCTTCACGATACCTGCGATAACGACGGTAGATGCGCCGAAATCGCACGCTGAACAGAAAGGCACCTCTTGGGCGGTTTTCGGCGACGCCGACTTCGCGGTCAACGATCGACTTTCGGTCCAGGCGGGTATTCGCTTCTTCTCCGACGACAAGGATTTCTCGGTCCGGCAGTTGACAGGCTCTGCGTTGCCCCTGGGCTTCGCGCCCGCCGGAGACCTACGGATCGGAAAGGATTCTGCAACCGCGACCTCGCCGAAGCTGGGCCTGACCTATAAGGTGAACAGCAAAGCAATGTTGTTCGCAAAATACGCCAAAGGCTTCAGGAGTGGCGGTACAAACACGGTTCCGGTCAAGTATACCTATGCGCCATCGGAATACGGGCCTGAAACCGTCGAAGCCTACGAGGCGGGCCTGAAATCCGAACTGGTGGCTGGCTGGTACCTCAACGCGTTTGTCTATCATAACGATTGGAACGGCCTCCAACTGCCCTTCCGCACCGATGACGGGGTCTTCGGATTTACCCTGAATGCGGGGAAGGCATCGTCCGACGGTGCTGAACTGGAAACCGGATGGCAGATCGGAGAGCACCTCAAGACGTCGCTGGCTTACTCTTACATCGATGCTGCGATCGACAGCGATGTGCTCAACCACAACGGCAGCGTCGTTGCAAAGGCGGGCTCGAAGATCCCGCTCACGTCCAAAAATAAGATCGCCCTTTCGGGCAGCTACACGCAGGAACTTACGGACAAGCTGTCGGGTGTCCTTGACGCCCGATACACGTGGGCGTCGTCTAACTTCACGGATCCCGGTAATGCGCTGGACTACAAGAACGGCGCTTCCAACCAGCTCTTCATCGGCCTCGGACTTTCTGGCACCTGGGGATCGGTCAAGGTCTTTGCGGACAACGTCCTCAACGAACAAACGTCTCTCGCAAGATTTCCACCGGCTGGACCGCCTTTTTATGTTCTCTCGAACTACGCCCGGCCCCGTAACTTCGGCATCTCGTTCATTGGTTCATGGTGACGGGCACCAAATGTAGATCTGCCGCTAGGCTAGGTACGCGGTCGTGCGGCCGCGCTACCATAGCATGACTACCCAGGCTCAGGCTGCAGTCGGTAAGTTGTCGTTGGCCGTCAGACGCCCCTGGTTGGTCCTAGCCGTGCTTATCGCGGCGACCTACGCAGGCGTACTGAACCGACAACTGCTGACACTTTCCACGGAGACGATAAAGACAGAACTACACCTCTCGGACATGAGAGTCGGCGTCATCATGGGCCTTGTCCCAGGGCTCGTGACTGGTATCGGTTCCCTGTTCTTTGGCGCTCTGGCCGACCGGGCACCCCGCCATTATGTCCTGGCAGGCAGTATCCTCTTCTGGTCTCTCGCCACAGCCGGGCTGGGCATATCAGGCAGCGTTATTGGCATAACGCTTGGCGTGGCTGCTCTGGCGTTGGGTGAATCGGGGCTTGGTCCGATTGTCAACGCGATCATTCCTGATCTGTTTCGAGAACAGAGGCGGGTGCTTGCCAATTTCATCACGAGCGCCGCGGGCGCGATGGCGCTAGGCATTGCAACCATTATGGCAGGGCTCCTAATGGGGTTTGTTGAGGCAAACCGCAGCGGCTTTCCAGTCTCCCTTGCAATGATCCCGAACTGGAAGTTGTCCTTCTTGCTCGCTGCCGCGCTGGGTTTGCCAGTCGCAGCAGCGGTCCTCGGCATCGGCAAGTTACCCTCGACCGACGAAGGGGCTCAGGCAGCGAGCGAAAGCATTGGTCAATATGTTCGTCGTCACGGAATTGTGCTGCTGGGTCTATCGGGGTGCTTCGCAATGCAGGGTCTTGGGAGCGCGGCCTACCTGTCGTGGTTCCCAAGCTACTTGGTCCGGCGCTTCGGAATGAACCCTGCCGATGTAGGGCCACTGCTGGGAATTGTAATTCTCTGCGGCAGCTTGTTCGGGCTTCTGGTCACTTTTGGAGCGACGCGCTGGCTGTACGCACGACTCAAACACGGCTCGCCCTATTTACTATACCGCTTTGCTTTGCTGGCGGCAGTCGTACCTACACTGGCGCTATTGATAGCGCCGACAGCGCACGTGGCGCTGGGATTGCTGTTTTGCATGCTGGCTCTGGTTGCAGGCGCAGGCGGACATATCCCAACCATATTGCAGGGTCTTATTCCAGGAAGATTTCGGGGACGGATTTTTGGTGCGATTACATTGTTGATGGGTTTAATTCCAGCGTTAGGCCCATCGTTGGTGGGCGCTATTTCAGACTACATAGGCTCTCCATCGATGGGTCTGATTGGTGGCATCTGCGCTGTAACGACAGTTGCATTTGTCCTCGCCGGCCTTTTGATGCACCTAATCTACAAATCAGCCGTCCTTGCTGCGGCCGATATTCGCCACCAGAGTAATTCTCTATGCTGACAATCCCAAAACGCGCCGCCTACGACGACAACGTGTGAGACTCAATACACTCACCGGATAGCCAGCAATTTAGCGCTCATTTTTCCAAGGTTCTGATGTCAAAATCCATTGCTGAAAGATTTCGCCGTGCCGCCGTTTGGTTGCCGATATGGGTAATTGTAATTGTCTCGATCACCGCAAGTGTTAACAGGCAACTTATTGGCCTGATTGCGCAGTCTGTGAAGGTCGAATTCGGGTTAAGTGATACTCAACTCGGCGGAATTATCAGCGTCGTCAGCATTGTCGTCGCTTTGATTGTCCCTCTTCTAGCTCACATATCTGACAAATTTGATCGGCACAAATTCATGCTTGTCAGCATATTTGTCTGGTCTTTCGGCACAGCCACCTATGGATTGGCAACTGGTTATATAGGTTTATGCATCAGTTTTTTGGCGATCGTGCTCGCCGAAACCAGTGTTGTACCGTTGTTCAATTCTATTATTGCAGATCGATATAGGGACGAACAACGCATTCAAGCAAATTTGATTTATTTTGCTGCTGGTGGTTTGACCACGGGCGTCGGATCTTTTATCGGGGGTTTGTTGTTGCATTGGTCTGCTCATAATATGAGCAGCGTTACGCATTTTTGGCCAGGAGCCTCAGAATGGCGCGTTGCAATGATCGCCACCGGTCTGATAGGCGTGCCCCTTGCCTGTATGACGCTGATACTTGGCAAAGACCAAAGGCAGTCTAACCACAAATTAGTATCTAAAATTTCCTATTTTGCAGATTATTGGAAAAAAAACGGAAAATCAGTAGTTTATTTCTATCTTTCGAATGCGGGGTATTTCATTTGTGCCTCTGCCACGATGGGTTGGACGACTATTTACCTGTTAAGACATTTCGGGATGACACCTGCGGAATTGGGTATGCGTATCGGAATCGTTATTGGAATTGCCGATGTTTTTGGCATTATTCTAGGATTCATAGCGATTAAGAAGCTCTATCGTGTTCTGGGTCCTGTCGCTCCGAGATACATATTTCAATTTTCTATCTGCTGTATTGCCTTAACTTACATACCCTTGATGGCGGCGAAAACATCATGGACATTTCTTGTCTTTCTCGGAGTACAGAACTTTTTTGCAACATTTGGCACGGCCAGTTTTAGTAACATGGCTCAGGATTTGTCGATGCCCGGTGTTCGTGCAAAAATATTCAGTGTTGGTTCTCTCATATCAAGTCTTGCATTCGTTCCAGGGCCACTTCTCGTCGGAATGATATCTGATCACCTCGGGCAGGATCCGAGAGTCGTGCTGTGGTCGATCATCATTGTGTCGGTGCCTGCACTTTTCATGAGTTTTCTGCTTTATAGCTTAACGAACAAAAATTTCTTGCTGACTGTCCAGACTCTGCGGGCCCTCGAGCAAGATCAGCAGGCGAAGGCGGGCTGATACCTGTGGGTGGTCCGCGCACAGGTCGACGGAATTTGGGTCGACGCTGACGCCTGATGGGGTGCCGTCGGCGCGGCGAGGGTTTTCACGCCTCTAGCAGCCGCTCGCTGAACGCGCCCCTCATGCAGTGGTCCGAGCTCATGGCCGCCGCATAGCCGCCGGTGTTCAGCAGAGCGATGCGGTCTCCCTCGGCCAACGCCGGCATCGGCTGCTCAGCCGCCCAGATGTCCAGCGCCTCGTTGATGTTCCCGGCGATCGTCACCGGCCGCCAGGTCTCGGGATCCGGCGTCCGCGGAATGCAGGCCACCGGCTCGCAAGGCAGGTCGTAAAAGGCAGGTTCGGGTGCCAGGTTGAACCCTCCGTCGACGCTGGCAAATACGACGTCACACTTCATCTCGACGTTGGTCACTGATAGCACGAGGAGACCTGCATCCTTGACGATGTAGTCGCCGGGCTCGACGGCGAGGGTCACGTTCCGACCGCTGAGGTGCCGCTTCAGGATTGCCGCCCAGCGCGCCATGTCCAGGGCCACATCGCCGGCCCGGTGCGGCAGGCCCAGCCCGCCGCCGAGGTTTACCGTGGTCACGTCCGGCAGGTCGTCCAGGAAGGCCAGGCCCGCCGCCACTGCGGCCTCCCAGTCCGCGAGTTGCCCGTCGAGATACCCGCAGCCGACGTGAAAGTGCAGGGTGCGGATCGTCAGACCATGCGCCCGCGCCGTCGCCAGCGCCTCGCCCCATTGCTCGCGATAGATCCCGAACTTGGTGACATGCTGGCCAGCGTAGGTGAGGCGCTCGTTATCTGCGTAGCCCACACCCAGCGCGGGATTGACCCGCACGCCGATGTCGCGGCCGGGCGTATGTTCACCGACCCGGCGGATCATGCCGATCCCGTCGCAGTTGATGTTGAGCTCGGGGTGGGCCAACAGTCGCTGCAGGTCTCGATTCGAGACGCCCGTGCCGGTGAAGCTGATGTCGGCGGCGGCGAACCCGCAGGCCAGGGCCCGGTCCAGCTCATTGGGCGAACAGATATCCACGCCGCACAGCCCGGAGCGCGCCAAGGCCCGAAGCAGCGGCTCGAACCGGTTTGCCTTCATGGCGTAGTACAGCCGGAATTGCTGCCCCGTCTGCGCCAGTCCTTCGCGCACCCGCCCCATGTTCGTCATCACCCGAGCCTGGCTGTACAGAAAGAGCGGCCCATCGACCGCGGCTGCCAGCCCCGCTACGTCATGGCCCGCAAAATTGAGCCGGCCGTCCACGAATCCCAGGTCGTCTCGCGCCCACCAGAACCCGCTGGACTTCGGCGACCTCACAAGCCCTCTTCGGCAAGCCAGGCCCGCCCTTCGGCGCTCATTGGTTCAGCGCGACCGATGATCCATCGCCGGCAATTCGCCGCGCCGCAGTGGCAGGCGAACTGGCGGTAGAGCACGTCCTCGGTGACCGCGTAGTCGATGGTCAATGCGTCGCCAGCCGGCGTATCGCGCAGCGTCACCAGCTCGAAACGGTCCATGTCGAGCCGACAGTTGGGATCGCAACTGTGGGACAGATACCCGATGATGCGCGTCCCCGAGATATGCCGACCTGGCCCCACCTGCAGGGTGTGCTGGCTCAGCTCTGGCCCGATAATCCCGTTGAATTGATGGATGGCCTCATGCGCCGTTCGGGCGACGAGGGTGTGAACGCCAAGCCCGCAACGTTCACCGGCGTCAAAGACACCAAGGCCCTCCGCCGCATCCACCAGTTCGGGCATGGCTGACGCCATCATGCTGTTGTGGCCCGCCGCCAATTGCCTTCAATCCTAGACCGTCAGTTAGACGGCGAATGTGACGAATAAGCCTTCGAGAAACACAATCGGTTGAGTCCGTCAACGCGGTCATAGGCGACGGTGTCCATCAGCGTGCGCACCAGATGGATACCCAGGCCGCCGATTGCCCGGTCCTCGACGGCCAGGCCTGTGTCCGGGATCGCTCGCTCAAGGGGGTTGAACGCGATACCGTTGTCGATCAGCTGCATGGAGATTCGACCATCCGTCAGGCTGGCAGATACCTCCACCGTGGGCGGATCACCCTCCTGAGCGCCATGGTCCAACGTATTGCTGATCAATTCGTCCGCGGCGATCATCACCGGGGCGATAGCGGAGGCTGGCACGCCGCAGGCGTCAAGATGGGCTTCGAGGGCTTCCAGTACCTTGGGGAAACCGGCGCGGCCACCGGAGAGTATGCGGGAGAAGTCCGATATCATACCGCCCGCCCCCCTACGGAGATCCACCATCTAACCATAAACCGCGTGGAATTATATCTCAATCTCCACGATACTACGCTGCGCCGCCAGTCGTGGCGGCAGGATCGGGCGGCACCAATGGACATCAGTGAAGAGACCCGTGGCGGCGTCCTGGTCGTGACGGCCTCCGGTCGGCTCGACAGCAACACCGCCAGCGTCCTCCAGGCCATGCTACCGACCCGGGTGCAGTCGAACCCGGCCACCATCCTGGACCTCGCCGAGATGGCTTATGTCAGCTCCGCGGGGCTGCGTGTGCTGCTCATCGCCGCCAAGGCCGCCCGGTCGAACGGCCATCGGCTGGTGTTGACCGGCCTGTCGGACTCGGTTCGCGAGGTGTTCGACATCAGCGGCTTTACCACCATCTTCACCATCGAGGCGGATGTAGACTCAGGGCTGGCTGCTCTCGCCTAGCACTGCGACAAAACCGCTGGCCTCCAGCAGGATCACAAGATCGGCGGCGATCGCGTCCGCCGAAAGTCCTGTGGCGCGGGCGGCATAGACCTCCGCCTTGCCACCGTTTGTACCGTCCAGTAGGGCCAGGACAACGGGCACGGCCCCGTCGTCCCCGGCTGACCATTCCCGCCACTCGACCCGCGTGAGGGCAAACGCCCGCTGCCCCAAACTGACGGCGTCTGCTGTCGAACCGGTAAGCGCCTCGTGCTCGAAATAGCGCTGCGCCGAGCGCGCCCGGGCCAGCGCCTCGGCCGGTCCATCGCCGGCGCATTCGCCCAGTACCAACGCGCCTCGCCCCTCCCGTTCGCAGAGGGCGAAGAAGCATCCGGCGGGCGGATCGCCCAGAGTCCGTATTGCCACCGCCCGACCGGCGGCGGTCGCAGAGCATGGAGGAAAGGCGCTCTGGCGGAAGTCGGCGACGGCGCCTGCCTCGTCGCGCTCGCGGTCACGGGCAGCGAGTTCCCGGTCACCGCGGGTCATGCGCCCGGCGACGCTGGTCTGCATGAGGCGTACGGCCTGGGCCAGCTCGAGGGTCTCGCGGATCGCTAGGCCCTCGAAAGACACCGGCGGGCCGCCCTTCCGTATCGCCTCGATCATGGCGCTATTGCGCAACAGCTCCCGCCGGATCCTGGACGCGACCAACGAGGCCAACAGCAAGCCCACCAGCCCGGCACCGGCCAACAGCCCGGCGATTAGCCGCTCCAGGCCCGCCACCTGGGCGAACAGCGCCTCAGCGTCGATCTGGGCGATGACGTAGTCCCCCCGCCCGGTTGGCACGAGGGCGGTCGCCACACGGTATCCGGCGGCGTTGGCCCGTATCGGCAGGGCCGTCGGCACCGTCGGGGCCGACAGGTTCTCCAGACTGGCCTGGGTCCCTGGGCCAGCGATCCGCAGCGGCGCCTGGCCCGGGGTGACGATGTAGAGGCCGTCCAGCCCGGTGATGTTGGAAGTGGCCAACCGGATCGCCTTGTTCCGTCCAGGCTCGGCGAGGGCCCGCGCCAGGTTATCACTGGAGGCGGCGAAGGCCGCGGTTGTCACTGCCGCCGCCAGGGCCTGGTTCTCTAGCCCGCGGGCGGCTTCGCCCCGTTCCCACAGGTAGAGCAGCGCGCCGTTGACGCCGGCCAGCAGCAGGAATAGCGGCCCGATCAGCAACAGGAAGATGCCTCGGGTGGTCATGTCCGCGCCGCCTCCATCAGGCCGCGCAGGCCGACCACAAACTCGGGGCACTCGCGGGCGATGGTGAAGACGTGCGGCTTGGCGATCACCAGGGTCTCCAGCCCCTCTGACCCGGCGACGAAGTCCGCGGGCGCGGCGAGCCCGAACAGCAGTCCGGCCGCGTCGAACACCGGCAGGGCCTCCGCCTTGGCCAGGCGAACCCTGCCGCCGATCCGGATGAACAGGGCCTCAGCGATGGTTCCGGCGGCGATCACCGTCCGTCCCGGCGCATAGGCACGCGGCCGCGCGTGCTGGGCGATCAGCAGCAGCTCGCTGTCATCAAGCCGTTGGAAAGGTGGCGTGGCGCGCAGCACGAACAGGCGCTCCAGGACCTCGACGCCGATCATGCCGGGGCCTCCCAGGCCAGGGGAGCCGGACCGCCGGGCGTCGCCGCCTCCACCATGGCCCCTGGGGCCAGGGACAGGCGCGCGCCGGGTGCCAGCGAGGTCGGGACGCCGTCGATCCACAGATCGACCGCCCGTTCGCCAGTCAGGCTGACCGTCCGCGACTTCCGGTCGAACACCAGGATGGTGCCGGACTGCCCGCCCACCAGGGCGGCCCAGTCCTTCGCCAGTGCCGGTTCGGCGGCGATACGACCGGCCAGCAGCGTCATCCCGCGGCGCGCAAGGCCGGGTTCAGGGCCCTCGCCTTCGATGCCGATCCAGACCGCGAGGACTGCGGGATTGTCGACCAGGACGGCCAACGGCGCTGCGTTGTCTGAGAGGGCCGCTGTCAACTGTTCGAGATTTCGCGCTCGATCGTCGGCGACCGAGCCGGCGCGGGCCGCGCGCATGGTACCCATGAGGTCCTCCGCCAGGGTGCCCAGGGCGTCGCGCAGGCGGGCCGCCTCTCGCGGGGAGGTGATCGGTGCCGGCGGCGCGCGGTCGCCGGCCGCAATCCGCAGCGCGTCGGCCTTCAGCCGGGCGATCGGTCGGGCGACGCGGCGCATGATCATCAGCGTGACCAGCGCGCAGGCCATCAGCGAGGCGACACCGATAAGGGCGCTGGCGAACAGGGCGTTCTGCGAGGCCACCTGGATCACCGAGATGTTCACGTCCGCGCCCACCGTCGCGGTAATTTCCTCGTTCTGGCCGCGGATCGGTGCTGCAGCGGTCTTCAGCAGGCCCCATTGCACCTGGAATTCGATGGGGGAGACATAGACCGTGCCCCGCGCCGTCGCCGCCTTCAGGCCCGCCAGGGTCTCGGGCGTCATCACGTCCTCGGAGCCGATCTGCGAGTGGTCATCGCCCTGGCTGGCGTCCAGGACGTACCAGATGTCCTTCGAGCCGCCGATGACCTGGGAATAGAGATAGGTGAGGCCGAGGTCCTTCTTGATCCGCCTCATCGGCAGCACGTTGCGCCGGTAGGCCTGGGTCTCTTCCATCAACACGGGATCGACCCCGGGCATCCAGGTGGATATCAGCCGGTCGTGGTCCGATGGATCAATCAGCGCCCCTGTGAGCGCGCTCGTGGTCACGAGCTTGCGGTCGAAACCGTCGAGGATAGTGTCATAGAGGCGGCTGTAGACCAGGGCCGCCAGCGCGATCGCCACGACCACGATGGCCGGCGTGAAGGTCCGCCACAGCAGCGCGTTGATCGAGACGGCATCACGCGGCATAGGCGCGCCCGTCCCGGACCTTGAGCAGGGCTAGCGCCAGGTCGGGATAGCGCGCGGCGACCCCGTCGATGTCCTTGCCGCTGAGCCAGTATGATCCCGCACCGGTGCGCAGTTCGATGGCACCCGGCTGCGCCTGCGGCCCGACGCGTTCGGCCAGCGCCAGCAGGGCATCGATGGATGCGGCGTTGAAGTCGGTCAGGTCACGCAGCGCGCCCACCACGTCCGCTGCCGTCGGCACCGCCTGGCCATCGAGCGACAGCAGCGCCGTCAGACTGTCTCGCAGGATCGGCGCGATCCCGGGCCTGAGCGCGGTCCGCAGGCGCCCGGCGAGTTCCTGGGCCGGCGTCAGGTCGCGCAGCGCCTGGGCGGCGGCGGCGGCCTCGAAGCCATGGCCCTCGGCCAGGGCCACCTCCAGCAACGGAACGATGTCGCCCTGGCCGCCGGCGCCGGTCGTCGTTCGTCCGTGAATCAGCGGTTCCAGCCGCCGCCAGGTCGCGTTGTCGACCCCCGTGGCGATGGCCTCGATGGCGTTGCCTCGCACCTTGGCGTTGGCCGAGTGCAGCGAAACGATCAAGAGGTCGAAGTCGGGCAGGGCACCGCCCAGCGCCAGCAGTTCCAGCACGAAGTCCACCGAGGCGGAGATCCGCTCGCGGATCGCCCGCGCCAGCAGACCCATTGCCGGCGAGCGGTGTTGTTCAGCCTCGAACCGGTCGGCCACCGCTTGCCGAGGGGCCGTCTCGCCCAGTTCCTCCTGCACCAACCGCTCAAGCTGCGACATGAACTGAGCGCCGGACAGGGCCGCCAGAGCCCGCGCCGCCACCGAACGTGCGCGATACGGGGCCTGGTAGGCACCCAGCGCCTGGATCAGCCGCGGGATCGCCTCCTCACCCAGGCCCACGAGCATCGCCTCGGTCGCGCGCAACTCGCGTGGGCTGAGGCGCGCGGCGGCGTCGAGGATCTGCGGGATCGCCTCCACGTCACCGATCCGGCCCAGGAGGGTGAGGATCGCCTCTCGGCTCGATCGGTCCATCCGCGGCAGCCGCGCGAGCAGCGGGGCCACCAGCGCGATGTCTCCGGGGCCGACCAGGCTGAGCAAAGACTGCAGCGCCATCTTGCGTGTGGCCGGGCGGGGATCGTCCAGCTTGGCGGCGAAGGCGGCGGTGGCTTCGGATGGCTCGTAGTCGGCGGTGTCGGTGTCGGCCCGGCGGCTGACGCGGCGCTCCAGCAGAGCGCGGGCAGCCGCCGCGGCTCCGGGGTCGGCGTCGCGCGACGTCCGGGTCAACAGATCGGTGGCCGCGTCATCGAACTCGGGCGTCTGAATCCCGCGGTCGCCGAAGTTGAGCCAGCCACGGCGCATGTTGGCCGCCATGGCCCCCGGATAGTAGAACCGCAGCGCCATCACCACCGCGATCAGCGCCGCCCCCAGCACCACGCCGATGCCGGAGAGCTCGCGCATGTCCGCCCGGTTGGCGACCATCAGCAGGAACCCGCCGGCCAGCAGGCTGGCGAGCGGCTCGCCCATGCCTTCGACGATGGTCCGAAGCGGCCGCTTCACCGTCGACGGCGCGGCGTTGAACAGCAGGTTCTGGTTGTTGTATTCGATCGAGGTCAGCACCCCGTGGTAGGCGAAGAAGGCCCCGAGCGCCGCCCAGGTCCCGCCCACCAGGAAGAAGTAGCCGAACGCGGCGAAGTAGGTCAGCGGCAGGATCAAGGCCACGTTCCGCACGCCGACCCGGGTGACCAGCGGCGTGAACACAAACAGACATACGAAGATGTTGAACACCCCGCAGGCGGCGTACAGCTGGCCAAACAGGGCGGTCAGCTCGTCGCCGCTTCGACCGGCCTGCAGCACTGTAGAATATTGAAATTCCGCCAGATTGGTCATCAGCAGGGTGACAAACAGCGTCAGCACCAGGGTCAGGGTGTAGCGCGAGGTACGGAATGCCTCGACCACCAATCCCAGCTGTTTTCGGACGCCCGTACTTGCTTCGCCGAGGTCGGTGTCGCTGTCGGCGATCCTGCGCCACCTGCGGCGGAGCAGGTGGGCGACGGGAACGGTTATCAGCGCCACGCCGGACCAGATCAGCAGCAACCCCGCAAGCGGAATTTGGGTCGCGAACAGGCTCACGATTAGAGCACCCAAGGCTGAGCCGAGCGCGCAGCAGGCGGCAAACAGCGGAAACAGCCGCTTGGCGTCCTGGATGTCGAAGTAGGAATCGGTAAAATTCCAAAATAACGTGTAAAGTGCTATGTACCACATCGCGAGATACAACTTGAGGCCGTAATAGAAGTATTGTTCGAAACTTGGTGGCAGGCCCACAGTCAGTACAACAGCGCCGAAAATCCCGCCAGCGACCAGCATAGCCAGAGTCAGGTCAACCACGGCGTCTATAGAGAAGCGAAACAGGAGATAGGAAAAAACCCCCGTGTAAAGCAGCATCACCACCGGCGTGAGCACGAAGATGATCGGCAGCTTGTCCGGGCCGACATGGTTGAGGAACGCCGCATCGCCGGCGCTCAGGCCCACGCCCATCCCGGTCTGCAGCAGCAGGCCAAACAGGCCGAACTGCAGCAATTTCCGCCACTCGCCGCGTCCGATCTTGAAGAGACGATTCAACAAAATCTGCACTTTCACTCGTCGTCGTTCGAAAGCCCAGCGGGCATGATAGCCGTGATCATAGATTTCCTTTAGGGAATAGCACCACAAGTCTAGAGACTGCCTGGGGACGTAGAAATCACAATGAGTGAGGTCGCGACAGTGGTCGAGCGGCACCGGCGGCATTTTGGGCTGAAGTCCCAACTGCTCCTGCTGCTGTTCGTGCTGAACCTGGTCGCCGCAACCGCCTATTCCGTGGTGCTTTACGACATCTCACGCGGCGAGATCATTGAGGGTATCGACGGGCGTCTGCGCACCGCAGCCTATGCCGTCGCCGAGATCGCTCCGGATGTCTATCACGCCCGGATTATCGGGCCCACGTCGATACCGTCCCCGGAGTTCAATCGTCTCCAGTATCGGATGTCGCGCTTCGCTGATGCCTCGAATTTGGTCTACGTTTACACGTACATGAAGTTCGGTGACGAGATCCGCACCGTCTCGACCAGCGCCACGCGTCGCGAGATGGAGGCGCAAACCCAGACGGGTTTTTTCGCCCTCTATGACACCGCGCCCAAGGCCCTCTACGCGAGCTTTGCCGACGGAAAGATGCGCTATGATGAGTATAGCGACTCCTTCGGTCGATTCCGATCAATCTACCTGCCGGTCCGCGGCATAGACGACCGGACCTATGTGGTCGGTGCCGACGTGGACCTGGCCATGGTCCAGGAGCGGCTGATCCAGGCACTGAAGACCTCAATCGCCGTCGGCGCTGTGATGTTCGCCCTGTCCATGACGCTGGGCTGGCTGCTGGTCGACCCGATCGTCGGCCCTCTCATGCGGCTCACCGTCTTCACCCGCAACATCGGCCTTCGGAACTTCCAGGCGGATGAAGCGGATACCGCTGCCATGCAGGCGATCAGTCAACGTCGCAACGACGAGGTCGGCAGCTTGGCTGAGGCCATGTCGGCGATGATCGCGCGCCTGCAGAGCTACCTCGTGGAAATGGAGACCGCCACCGCCGCCCGCGAACGGGTCGAGGGCGAACTATCGGCGGCGCGCGACATTCAAGTGGGCATGCTACCCCGAACCTTTCCTCCCTTTCCCGACCGGGGAGATATCGATGTTTTCGCCCTCCTGGAGTCGGCCAAGCATGTTGGCGGCGACCTCTACGACTACCTGCTGATTGACGACGACCGATTGTTCTTCGTGGTGGGAGACGTCTCGGGCAAGGGCGTGCCGGCGGCGCTGTTCATGGCCATGACCACGACCCTGTTCAAGGCGAGCGCGCTGTCCGGCCGCGATACCGGCGAGATCATGACCCGGGTGAATGCCGAACTGTGCCGGGACAACGCTGGCCAGATGTTCGTCACCGCCTTCGCCGGCATCCTCGATCTGCGGACCGGCGCGGTGGAGTACTCCGACGGAGGCCACGAGGCACCGTTCGTAGTGCGCGCGAACGGGGCGGTACATCGGCTGCCCAAGCAGCCGGGCCTGGCGCTGGGCGTGATGGATGACGCCCGCTACGCCACCGCAGCGTTTCAGCTGGCACCCGGTGACGCGCTTGTCCTGTTCACCGACGGCGTGTCCGAGGCGACCGACGCTCACGATGCGCTCTACACCATTCCCCGGATCGAGGCGGCTCTTGGCTCAGCGCGGTCCGACCCCAGCGCGCGCCGCATCGCCGAGGGCCTGGCCCAGGACGTCCGCGTGTTCGTCGGCGAGGTCCCTCAGTCGGACGACATCGCCATCCTGGTGATCCGCTTCGAGGGCGCGGCGACTACGACCCAAGGATAAGTGGTGGACGGTCGATGCGGTGCATTTTCTTCAGGTAGTGGCGCATGTTGTCGATCGTCTGCTGCAGGTCCGCTGCGGGCGTCGGCTGGGCATTCGACGCCATCGCGATAAGCGGGTCTGCCTCGATCTCCCAGGGCAAAAAGGCGAAGCCGTCCGTGGCGGCGTGCATCCAGACGATCGGATAGGGCCGTCCGAACATCACGCCCTTCAGCGGCTCGGACCCGACCAGATAGAGTGCCGCCGCCGACGCGTTCGCCGCCTGAAGCACCTGCTCGGCCACGTCCAGAGACAGAGCCATGCAGCCCGCCCGGGCGAACTTGGTCACCCGGAAGCCGACATCTATGTCCGGGCCAATGAAGTCCTGGTAGGCGCTGGCATCGCCGCTGGAGAGTTCGGGAATCTCGATCTCGATGTTATGGCCGTCGAAGTCCGCCAGCCATGCCGTTCCCTTGAGGCGCAGGGGCAGGTCAGTCATGTAGCGATCCTCGTAGATCCTCATCGTCCGCAACACTGCGATCAGGATCGAGGTCATCTCCGCCGGTGTCGCGGGCGTGGCGACGAAAAGCACCTCGTCTCCCATCGCCTTCCAAATCCTGATTGCCGGCGTGGACTCGTCGTCCAGGAATTCAAAGCCAATCTGGCCAGCTATCATCAATGGAAAGTTGCAGAAGAAGTCCTGGAAGAACTTCAGCCAGCTGTCGCTGCCCTTGCCCGTAAGTCGGGCCTTAAAGTCCGTCGAGCCAACCATGTCGACCGACATGAACAGGCGAACCATGACCCAACCCTCAAGCCTTGCTGATCCCCATGTAGACCCGGTCCGGCACTCGGCTCAATAGCTACCGGCAGCGTCAGCATCGAACCTGCTGCCGGGCGCGCGTTTCAGCGCGTCCGGATGTTGGCGGGACGCCGTCAGGCAAACGGAAAAATGTCTCCTGATAGGGCCATGTATCCGGGATGGAACCGTCCATGAAGCCGAACTTGTTAAGACGCCACCGGTACCCGGCCGATCAGATCCCGCTCGCGGTATGGCGCTACGGCCGCGCCACGCCGGAGCTTCTGTTACCTTGAGAAACCGCTGACCTGACGGGGCATCGAGGTCAGCTAAGAGGCGGTCCGCCTCCCTGGTATCAATTTTTCCCGGGAACAGGCAGCTGTGCACCCGCCCCACTATCGAGACGCGGTATAAGACCTTCTATGGATTCTCAGAAAATGATGTATAGCCCCCGGTTCGTCGTTGCAGCTTTGGGAAGCGCGGGGGATGTGTACCCGTTTTTGGAGATTGCGGCTTGCATCAAAGATCTCGGTTATGATGTAAGTCTTATTTCGTTTGGAAATCTCGAGGAAATTGCCAGATCTCGAGGGTTGGATTTTGTCGAATTTGGTGAATTTGACAAAATAGAGAGCGTGTTCCAGCGCGCTGGAATTCAGAGTGTTTTCTGTTCATCAAGGACAATCTGGTCTGAAGTTTATCTAAAGAACATTCGAACTATACGCAGTCATGTTGATGAAATAGATGACGAATTAGACGTTGTTATAATATGCACAAATGGAACATCTATAATTGCCGATTTGTCTAGAAGTTGCCGAAATAGTGTAAAAATTGTCAGCGCGTTCGTTTCTCCGCATGCAATATTTAGTAATGATGATGAAAAAGCATCGGGGAATTGCGGAATATTATCACCGTTGCTGTTAAATTTTAGACGAACGGTGCGATCTATATTATCGATATTGCGCGGAGAATTGTTCGTAAATTCAACTTATAATAAGGAAAGATTGGCCCTGGGTCTCGATTCGATCTCAAATGT
Source organism: Phenylobacterium deserti (assembly GCA_945883235.1). Lineage (GTDB taxonomy): Bacteria > Pseudomonadota > Alphaproteobacteria > Caulobacterales > Caulobacteraceae > Phenylobacterium > Phenylobacterium deserti_A. The sequence goes on from CAMCXF010000018.1 coordinate 50,653, forward strand.
TGGTGTGCATTCTCAGGAATGCCCTGATATATCAGTAACCCTGTTTCCTGAATGGTTTGGTCCGGCGAAGGCCGACTGGCCGCACCCGCTAATATCCGGCGATTTCGTGGCTTCTGCCGACACATCGCCGCGGGAGCTCGGCCCTGAAATCTCGGAGTTCCTGGCATTGGGCTCGGCACCTATCCTGTTTACGGCTGGAAGCGGGAACTTCAAGTGCGGGGCCTTTTTCGAGACCGCTCTGGCAGCCAGCGCGCGGCTCGGGGCGCGTGCCATCTTCGTCCATCGGAACCGCAACGAGCTTCCGGCGGATCTCCCGGTGTCCGTGATATGGCAGGATTTCCTCCCGGACAGAGCGTTCACGGCTCTCCTCCACAGGGTGGCCACGATCGTCCATCACGGCGGGATCGGCACGTCTGCCGCCGCGATGCGGGCCGGAATACCCCAGGTGTTTACCCCCTACACATCAGAGCAACTGGACAACGCACTTCGATTCCAGGCGCACGGCACCGGCGTGTGCATTCCGGCGAAGAAGCTGGATATCGGCAATCTGTGCGCAGCGGTTGGGTTATCACGGGCAGCAGGAAGCGGTGGGGTCAGGGCCAGCGAATTCGCCTCGGTGTCTGACGACAGGTCAGGCGCTCCGAAAGTCGTCGGTCTCATTCTCGAAAGACTCGGGCTCAGGTCTCCGACGCAAGCGGTCGTCTGACCGATCAGTCATGCCGGCGAGCGCGGTGATCGCACCCGTGCACTTCACCAAGAGGTGGGACACGACGCCACGGGGCGGGTAAAGTGGCCCAATGGGCACCTATCCGCTGGGGCTCAATGCGAGCCAATAACAGCGGGTCCGTCAGAAGCCTTATTCTCAATGAGGAAGCAGATGAACAGAGCATTCGTGGTTGCGACGGCAGCGCTCGCGCTATTGACGTCGGCGGGTAAATCCTTCGCGGACGAACGGGCACTTGGTGCCGTTGGCGATGAAGTCATTGCGCATCAGCGACAGGCGCTAACGGCTGCTACGGCAGATGCGGGGTTCGGGCCGCAATCGCCCCGTGACATCGGCAGCAAGACGGGCACCAATCGCCGCAGTTTTGGCACCGCACCGCAACGCCAGACAATGAACTTATGCAATATTCATTTGCACAAGAACGCCGAACACCGTGGCGGGGACTTCACGACACACGCCGGAAATGGCGATGGCACCGGTAAAGGCACGGGGTATCGCTATGACGGCAAGCTGAACAAAGCCGAGCTTGCCCCGAGCCATGTGACGACCGGCGCTTCAGCGCATGGCGATCTGGCAACAGGCGATACGATCGAAATCCATTTCGTTTACAGCAGCGCAGAGGTCTCGCCAGGCCCAACGCTCGCCGCGTGCATCAGTGAAGCGATAACGAATCCGCAGCTCCGCGTCGAAGCCATTGTCGCCGTGCTGGTCAACGACCATGCTGCTGCCGACTTCACACAATTGGCCACCGTTCAGAAGATCAGCGGTTATTTTCAGGTGCCCAACTTACCGGAAAATCTCGGTGATCCGGTGAGTTATGCCGGTTCGACGACAGGTCCGGACTATAACGAGAAAGCTTCGCCTTTCCAGGTTAGCTGGAGCGTGCGTCCCAAGGTCGTAAAGATTGACATCAGTTCGGTCGCTTCCTGGCTCAGCAAAAACCTATTCAAGGAAGACCATGCGCATGGCGTGCGCAATTTGGTCATCGATCCAGAATTGCTGTCGCCGATCGATTGACTGAACCGCCCAGGGTTCTCCGGATGCGAGGTGGTTCAATGGCGGGGACAGCGTCAGCCCAAACCGGCTCGGTGGATTTCGGCCAATGCGCCCTGTGAGAGGGTGACGCCCGTCAGCAATGACGGGTCGCGCCGCGTCTCTCCGGTTCCGAACGTCGGCTTTCCGGCATGTCTACTTGCCTCCGCTCTTGGCGCGGCGCGGCGAATGAGCGTCACGGCGGTTACGCAGGCTCTAAGGTCGCGGCGGCCTCGCCGACAGTGGAGTGCAATTGCCGTTGGGGTCGTTGGGGTCAGACCCCGGGGCTACACCACGACCCGGGACACGACCCCGGAAAACTGGGGCATCCGAATCGTGGCGGCGCGTCCCTAAGAGGGAGACCCCGCCGAGAGTTGACGGAGCGCCTCGCGATAGGCCCCGGATGTCGCGACCAGAGTGATCGCGCCCAAGCAGTAGGCGGGAACAGAGATGGCCGAAATGGCGACCATGAGACCTGCTGCACCCATGTGAAGTCGGTCGGACAGCATACCGACAAGGAGGGGCGCGAAGGCGGGCAGGACGCCTACGCTGAGGGCGAAGAGGCCCGAGGCGCGTCCTCGTGCGTTGGCGGGGCTGAGATCCTGCACCAGAGAGAAATTGTGTGCCATGGCTGCGAAGATCAGGGTGAACTGAGCCGTCATGACCACATAGGCTAGGCCGAGGTTGCTGACGAAGGGCAGGACCGCCCCTGGGACCGCGCTCAACAGCATCGCGCCGAGATAGAGTTTGAGCGGGGCGAGAACCCCGTGCCGCGGGGTCAATCGCTTGAGTGCAAATCCGGAACCCAGTATCCCCAGAAACGACGACGCCAGAAAGACAGCGCCGACCCCTGCCCCAAGTTGGGCCGGGGTCAGGCTGTGGGCCCGCATCATGTATATGGTCGTCCACGAGAGTACCGCGGAACTGCCGATTCCGAACAGGCAGAAGGCCGCGTAGAGGCCGAAGGTGGCGCGGAAGTGCCGGCGGAAGAAGGCAGTCGGCGACGGCGCGGCGCGGAAGGATGCCGTTCTCGGGATGGGGCCGGCGAGTACGACCCCCAGAGCGACCGGGATCCCAAGGACGGCTGTCAGGAGCAGACCGACGCGCCAGGGGGCGAGGACGCTGAGCGGGCCCGGCAGCGCCGCGCGGTGTTCCGTCAGAAGGCTGAGCGCCAGACCGCAGATTGCTAGTGTAATGCCCGCCGAGGCGACAATGACCGCCCCGTAAAACAGGTTGATCTGGCGCCTCATCCGGTCCGGGAACATGTCCGGAACCGCGGAATTGAAGATCGGCAGGAGCGCCATCTCACCCATCGAGAGCGCAAAGGCTCCGATCACCAATCCGATAAAAGAATTGGCTGTGGCCATCACCGCCGTCGCCACCGACCACCCTAGAATGCAGACAGCCAGCAGCCATTGACGTGCCGTTCTGTCAGCGAGCCAGCCCAGACCCAGGGTCGCTACCCCCGACAGCAGTCCAGGGGCGAGGCCGGTCATGATGCCGATTTGAGCGTCGCTGAGGCCCATGTCCGTCTTCAGTGGGCCGACGATGAGTGGAAGCATCTGCTTGTTGATGCTTCCGGACACCGCCGCGGTCATGATCATCCCGAGAACCATCCAGCGCCGCAGACCAACATGCGCAGCCGTCAGTCCGATGTCAGAGGTTGCGTCGGACGCCGTATCCGAGGCCGTATCGCTCCAGCGCCGGTGAATGAATCGGGCCGGTGAACTCTCGGGGGGAGGCAACATGAGTTCGGGCTCAGCCCTCGGTCTTGTGATTGCTCTGGAGACGGGCGAAGTCGGGGTTGGCCAAGAACAGGATCAACAGACCGACAACAGGGGTCAGGGCCAGCGAGAGCATGAGATATAGCAGGAAGCCACCGCGCTCGCGGAACGCCAGCACCGTGACCATCAGGCACAGCAGCACATAGACAATCATCGGGATCGTGGAGATCATTCAGGCTCGCTGGAAAAATGAGGAACAGCTGGGACTTGCGGGCTGCGCGAACGCGCGGCCCGCAGGTAGCTCCCTCTAGGCGGCGACCAGTTCCGCGTCATTGACCGCGGCGGCCGGCTTCTTCGCCGCTTTTTCCTTCAGGGCTTCGAACTCAGCCTGGAAGTGGGCGCGGATCACCTTCGCGTCCAGCGACAGCAGGGTACCGCCCGCTTCGAAGTGCTGGGCAAAGACCCGGCCGAGCGCGGCGGTGGTCACCCCCGCCATGGCCGGCAGCAGCGCCAGACCGAGGAAAGCTCCAACAACCGGCACGCCCTTGACCAGCGAGCCGAGCATGGTGGCGTTCAGCAGCGTGGGAACGCCACCGCCGAGAACCGAGATCACCGCCGCCCTGATGCGCTCCTGGGAGGCGTCCTGACCGTAGATCCGGGCCAGTTCGCCGATCATCTTGTACTGGGTGCCACCGATCGCAACGACATCGACGATCGGGAACGGCACCAGACCAAAACCCGCCGACATCGCAACGTGCGTGTTGATGACCTTGGTGGCCTCATCAGCCTTCGACGTCACGCCCGCTTCAACATCAACTGCTGCGTCTTCAATCTTCTTAGAAGCCATGTTTTCAACTCCTGCGTTTGAATGTTTATGGGAACGTAATATCGAAACCCACACCAAATGTTCTGGGTTTGGCTATGTAAACATCACCCTGAACCGGGTTATTTCCAAGATCTATCAGCGCGAGTCCGCCTTGCTGTGCGGCCTTATCGGTCAAATTATTGACGAAGATCTTGAAGCGAACGTTATTCCGGACCACGGATGCGTATAGATTAACCAATTGGTATGAGGGAGCTTCCACGGCTGGGGCCGCGCTGGGCCCTGTCTGCACGCCCGTGAGCCATTGCTTGTCGACGTAGCGCCAGTTGCCGCCAACTGCCGCGTTCCAGCCCTCGACAGGTGACCAGGCGTAGTCCGCGTTGAGGCTCCCGGCGAATTTGGGGACGCCGGGGAGTTGGTAGCCCTTGACGAAGTTCGAGTCAGCGATGACCGACTTTAGCTCCGACTTTGTGTAGGCAAGGTTGCCCCCAAGAACGAGCCCCTGAACCGGCACCCAGGAGGTGGTCAGCTCCAGGCCGTGCGACTTGGCGTCGCCGCCGTTCGCCAGATAAGAGAAACCACTGCGGACGGCGTTGAGCTGAACGTCCTTCCAGTCCAACGCGAATACCGTGGCGTTGAACAGCACCGTATCGTCCAGGAAGTTCGACTTCACACCCAGTTCGTAGTTCACCAGACTGTCAGATTCGACGCTGAGCGGGGCCGCCGGCGTGGGCGCGTTCGGCCCGCCAGGGCGATAGCCACTGGCGACCCGCCCATAGACCATGACGTCGGGGGTCAGGCGATATCGCGCCGAGGCGGACCAGGTGGTGACGTTCTCGTGGCTGTCCGGGGCCGTCACGGTACCGGCGGACGGGCCGGCGAAGGCACCGCCACTGGTCTGCACCCAGGACTGCTCATTGCGGGCCAAGCGCAAGCCGGCCGAAACGTCAAAGGTGTCGGTCAGGGCCCAGGTCACGTCCCCGAACGCCGCATACTCCTGGTATTCCGTCGCCAGCGCGGTGGTCAGGAACGGATTGAGACCCGGCGCGAGCGTGAAATCGGGTCGGAAGAGGCGGACCCCGTCTCCGCGGGTCGGGTCGCCCTGCTGTGACTGCTCGTCCGTGAAGAAGGCCCCCACGGTCCACTGCAGGGGCGTTGAGGTGGCCGGCGAGGCCAATCGGATTTCCTGAGTGAACTTGTCGAGGCTGATGCTCGTGTCCGCGCGGGCCATGGCGTTGGGCACACCGAACAGGAACCCGAATGGCCGCACGGCGAGGCTTTGGTCCGCGGAAATCTTGACGCGTTGTTCGCTATAGCTGGTCGCCGAGGTTACCAGGGCGATGTTGGCGTCCCAGTTTAACGTCGCGGCGTAGAGCGTGACGTCCTTCTTCAACCGCTGCGGGAAGGCGTGGTTCTGGGTCAGATTTCCAAAGGGTCGGGAAAGCTTAACAATCCGCGCACTACCGGCAGCCACCGGCGTGAGGCCTGCAAAGGACACCACCCCGCCGTCATCAGCGTCGATCTCTGTGCGATAGATATCGCCCTTGACTGTTAGCTTCGGCGAGGGCTGCCAGAATACGGCCAGACGGCCGCCGCGCTGGTGTTCCGAATTGACGTCCTTGTCGACCGCGCCGGGCCAGACATTGTTGATATAGCCCGGTTGCTCACGGTCATACCCGCTCAGGCGCACCGCCAGTTGATCGGAAATCAGCGGTACATTTACGACGCCCCGCACCGTGTGCCCTATGGAGCCCGACCCTTCGGTGGTTTCGGCGTCAGCGCCGACGCTCGCAGAGAAGCCGCTGACATCGGCGGGCTTCAGAACATACTTGACGAGACCGCCCAGCGCGCCCGCGCCATAGAGCGTGCCCTGAGGACCGCGAAGAACCTCCAGTCGCTCCAAATCGTAGGGCAGCAGATCCAGGATCGTGTTGGCACCATAGTTGAACAGGCTGCTGGATCCGATCGGCGTTTCATCTACGTAGGCCGCCACCGAGGCACCCGTACTGACAGATGCGATGCCGCGCAGATTCACGGCTGACAAGCCAGCCTTGCCGAGGTTGGCGACATTCAAGCCCGGGACATTGATTGCATATTCGGAAAGCTGTGCCTGGTTGCGCGCTTGAAGCACTTCGCCACGCTCTGCTGTGACCGAAGCTGCAACCACCTGCACGTTTTCGGCGCGCTTCTGGGCGGTAACCACAATCTCTTGCAACTCGGTCCGATAGGGCACCGTTGCGACTTGCGCATGGGAGACGTTCGCCGCCGCCATCGCTGCAAGGAGAGCAGTCGTCGACACGCCCGTAGAATGAAAACGAGATCGAATCATTTGTATTTTGCTCAGCGACTGACGACAAGGTTCTGTCGGGTCGGGCACGTACCATCGTGCG